>CAIRYK010000072.1 GCA_903882805.1 uncultured Bacteroidota bacterium
AGCGAAATTAATATTTTCTCACGATTACTACCTATTGATAACAAATACACAACGCTCAGCAAAAAGCGTAATAAATATAATATTAATTAAATATTTAGATCAAAATAAAAATCTGCGACACAAACCAACATAAAACGGACTAAGAGGCGATAGTTATCGCTCACCTATTCTGATAAAACAAGATTTAGACTACTTTTGCAAAAAATAAATTCTTCAAACTTTTTTTATGTCCGTATTCCAAAACCATAATTTCGAAAACGAGAAAGCGCTGATACGCGTAGATTTTAATGTGCCAATTAAAAATGGCGTAATAACAGATGATACAAGAATTCGCGGCGCTTTGCCAACCATAAAAAAAGTATTAGCTGACGGCGGCTGCGTTATCCTGATGAGCCATTGGGGCCGTCCGCTTAAAGACATAGAAAAGAAACCCGGACTAACGCTTGCTGATTTTTCGTTGAAACCAATTGTAGCGCACCTTTCCGAAGTGTTGGGAGTAACAGTAGATTTTGCCGATGACTGTGCAGGCGATGAAGCGTCAGCTAAGGCGGCAGCGCTTAAAAATGGTCAGGTATTGCTGCTGGAAAACTTGCGCTTTTACAAGCAGGAAGAAAAAGGCGACGCAGCATTTGCAGAAAAACTGGCAAAACTGGGCGACGTATATGTAAACGATGCTTTTGGCGCAGCACACCGCGCTCATGCATCTACATCAGTAATAGCGCAATATTTTGCTACCGGCAAGAAAATGTTTGGCCTGCTTATGGAAGGCGAAGTGAAAGCAGCAGAACAGGTTATGCACAACAATCAGAAACCTTTTACAGCCATCATAGGCGGCGCAAAGGTGTCGGATAAAATAATGATTATTGAAAACCTGTTGGACCGTGCTACCGACATCATTATAGGCGGCGGTATGGCTTATACGTTTTTCAAGGCAGCAGGCGGCCATATTGGCAATTCGCTGTGCGAAGACGATAAACAGGACATGGCGCTGGACCTACTGAAAAAAGCTGAAGCTAAAGGCGTATGCATACACTTGCCTGCCGACAGCATTATTGCCGATAAATTTGCGGCCGACGCCAACTGTTCATCCGCATTAAGTAATGAAATCCCTACCGGATGGATGGGACTGGATATATCGAACATGGCTGTAGAGCATTTCAGCAAAATTATTAGCGCTTCAAAAACAATTCTGTGGAATGGTCCTATGGGTGTATTTGAGATGGAAAAATTCCAGCACGGCACTAAGGCAATAGCAGAAGCTGTAGCAGCGGCAACAGCTAAGGGAGCCTTCTCGCTGGTAGGCGGCGGCGACAGCGTTGCAGCGGTTAATAAGTTCCACCTGGCAGACAAAGTTAGCTATGTGTCTACCGGCGGCGGAGCAATGTTGGAATATTTTGAAGGCAAAGAACTTCCGGGTATTGCAGCAATGAACTAATATAGAAAACGGCAGTTAATTGCCTGCATAGGTGCGCCGCTACAAAACTATAACGCGACATGTACCCTGCAATAAACCAAAACCATTGCAGGGTATATGTTTCATGATTATTGATAGCGAGCGGCATCCATTCTTTTCATAAATTTTTGATATATTTGCAGCTTTCAAAATTAATGTCCGCTTAAGAATTTATGGCAAATTTCACCACGATAGATGGTATACAATGTTATGCTCCTGAACTTGCGAAAGAAAATGATGGGTTTCATGCCGAAGGATTTGACGATTTGTTTCGTGCAGAGAGCAAGAGCTTTTGGTTCAGATCGCGCAACAATGTTATAAAAACACTGGTAAGAAAATACGTTAATAAAAATAACACCAAGAAATTTTTAGAAATCGGTTGTGGCAATGCGTTTGTACTGTCTGGACTTTCGCAGGAGTTTCCTGAATACCAGATGTGGGGTGCGGAAATATATCTGGAAGGATTGAAATATGCCCAAAAACGCTTACCCAACGCTAAGTTCATACAACTGGACGCTACAAAAATACCTTTTGAAAGTGAGTTTGAGGCTATTGGTTCTTTTGATGTACTGGAGCATATAGATCAGGACGAACTGGTAATGCAGAACATACACAAAGCGCTGAAACCAGGTGGACATTTCCTGATAAGCGTGCCGCAATATATGTGGATGTGGAGTATAGCTGACGACTATGCCTGCCACAAGCGCCGGTATTCTAAAACCGAGCTGAGAACAAAACTGGAAAATGCAGGATTTGAAATTGAATACATTGGATCTTTTGTATTTGCGCTTTTCCCTGCAATGGCTGTATCGCGCCTACTGAATAAGAAACAAAAAAATGAAGACCTGAAAGCGCAAGGCATGGAAATATTTATACATCCTGCCATCAACGCTATTTTCACAGCAGTCATGAAAATTGATGAAGTTTTGATCAAAATGGGATTATCGCTACCGTTTGGCGGCAGCCTGATTGCAGTGGCCAAAAGGAAATAACGCTAATAGACCTAAAGGAAATGAGCGCAAGAACTGTAGTCGCATTTTTATTGTCGCTTTTTAGCTGTGCCAGTAGTTCCTGCATTGTGGCGCAAACTGTAAAACCGGTGAAATATAAACAGCCGGTACAGCAAATAGTAGATAACCAACTGGCCCGATTGCTGGATAAAATGAACTATTGGGCTAACGACTTTGCCAAAAATTACGAACAGAGCGACTCGCTGGTTGCAGCTAGGGAACGAGTAACCCAATATGTAGAATATGTAAATACTCACTACGCCCCCGAACTGATAAACGAACTCCCCAAATGCAGTACGAAGGGAGTGCATTATTTGCGGTCGGACGATAAAAAAGTAAACATTATATCGTGGAAGGAACGGACCGAAGACTGGGGACGGCCTATTGTTCACCATCAGGCGCTGGCTGGCCTGGTTACAGATAGCGGATTGCGCAGCTACGACATCCTTAATTCGGTAAATGGCGACTGGTTTTATAAGGATTTGTTTGCGATAAAAGTTGCTGATTCTAAATGCATATATGTTGCTACTTTTTTTGCGGAATACAGACAGATGGCTGATGCGTTTGAAATTGAAGGTACAGGTATGACAAACATACCCTTCTTTGTGACTGAAAAAACTACAGAAAAAAGACTAAAAGCAAATTTTGCAGTGGCCGACTATGAGCACACTTCAGGATGGCCAGTTATGAAAATGAATGCTGCCAGAACAAAGCTTTATGTACCCAACGGCAACCCGGATACCACTAAAAGGTATTGGGTGTATAACCTCAACAACGAAAAGTTGGCACTCTACAGTAAGAAATAGCCACCTGAACTGATTATTTTACAAAGTGTCCCTTCGTGTCGATCTTTACATTCTGCCCGCCTATACGCATGCGGGCTATACCGTTATAAAAACTGCCGCCGTCGTCGTAGATACAAGAAATCACTTCTTTGCCGGTATGATCAATGAATCCGAATTTGTTATTGCGTTTAACTAACGCGCGGCCATCGGCAAAATTGTTGATTTTATCGTAGTAGAAATTAACGATAACCTTGCCATTTGTATCTATACACCCTACCCTTCCCCTTTTCTCTACAATGGCAAGCCCATCTACAAATTTATTAGCATCTTCGTATTGGCATGGTATTACCTCTTTGCCGCCATGATTTATATAGCCAAACAACTCTTCTTTAACCACCACAGCTAAGCCGAAAGAGAAATCAGAGATATCGTCATAAACACACGGCAGTACTTCCTTACCATTGGTATCTATAAACCCAAACTTAAAATCGTTTTGCACCAAAGACAGTCCATTTACAAAATCTTCAGCTGCTCCATATATCAGCGGTGTCACTAACTTGCCGTTCTTGTTAAGAAAACCATGCTTATCATCTTTCACGGCTGCAGCTAAGCCCTCTGAAAAATTATTGATATGGTCATATTCAAACGCTGTTTGCTCTTTACCGTCTTTGTCTATAAAGGAGTATTTACCGCTAACAACAACTACTGCCCTGTCGCCAATAAAATCGTTGGCCATTTCGTACTTACACGGTATAACTTCTTTGCCCGACTTATTGATATAGCCAAATTTGCCGCCACGCTTGACAATAGCATATCCCTCGCTGAAATCGTGCGCATATTCGTAGATGCACGGGGCTACTTCTTTACCTGCTTTATCCACAAACCCAAAATAATTTCCCTTTTTGGCTATCGCCAATCCTTCTTTGTAGGGCAATATATATTCATAGATGATTTTTGGCGCATGTACAATGGTCTTTTTCGGCTTTTTGTTTGTAGGCGCTTTTTTCGCCTGACCATGTGCTACAACTGTACACAACAATAAACCGCACACCACAACCACGCCAAAAAAGCAATTCAATTTATACTCAGACCTCATCATATCTATTTATTGACGCCATACCATGTAAGGCAAAATAACACTTCAAATATAAGCGCCTTTCCTATTATCTGGTTGTAAATTTATCCCAGGTAGTCGTTCTTAACCATCAACAGAACGCCAGACATACACAGCTTCTCAAAACTTTATCAATTATACAATTGAATAAGCCCTAAATTTGAGCTGCATTTCAATTATGGACACGTTATCACAGGGACAATCTGGCCCGATGTTTTACTTCAAGCGGGCTGCGGGCATCATACTACTACTGGCATTATCTGCAACTTTTTTTTATTCGGCATACACTAAGTGCGGCGTTCAGTTTGTAGGTGAAACCTACAATATGTTTGGACACAAAATACATGGCATTGCGCTGGGACCGGCTGATAATTCGTTCGATAGCTTTCAATGGACTTTTCTGGATCTTGGGGTTAGTAATATGTTGGTTGCGGGTATTATTGCACGTATCATGATAGGGTTAGAACTATTGTTGGGTCTTTTCTTATTATGCCACCTTTTTCTGAAGAAATTCACTTACAAAGCTGTCATAGCAATTCTTGCTGTTTTTATTGTGTATTTACTTGTTGTTATTGCCAAACAGGGCAACTCTGGCAACTGCGGCTGTTTTGGCGATAAGGTAGCTATGAAGCCGCTCGCCGCTATTTGGAAAAACGTGATAATGATTGCGGCCACAATTGGATTGATGTTTATTTACCCTGCAAAGCACTACAAACATCAGGATTATATTAGCCTTGTGGTAGGAGCTGTAGCATTTGTTTTACCGTTTTTGGTTAACCCGGTTTATGTGGGTACCGCCCCGGCAAAGTACGACAAGCCGCTGAATCTGGAATTGCTGTATAAGTATGATGACGCTCCTAAAATAGATTTACGCAAAGGCAAGCATATTATTGCCTTTATGAGCCTAACCTGCCCGCATTGTAAAAAGGCTGCCTACCTTATGCAGATCATTCATAAACAACATCCAGAAATACCGCTACACATGGTGCTGGACGGATCGAAAGACCATGAGCAATCGTTCTTTGACGAAACACATGCCGAAAATGTGCCTTACACTATATACCGCCATACACCCGAATTTATTGAGCTTGCCGGACAAGGCGTGCCGTCGATAATATGGGTGAACAACGGCAAGGCGGAGCTAAAAAGCGTATACGCCTACTACCAACTTGACCCCAAGTATATGATAGAATGGATGAATGCTAAGTGAGCCAACGCTCCATAACTTATAATAGCAATCAATATAAAGCCTCGCATTTTTTATTTGCGAGGCTTTGCTTTTTAGGACTGTATCAATAATCATGCTTTACGCTTGATGCTACAGCCGATAGATTTTGTAACATTCGGGTTCACTTCCTTGCCTGCCACCATAGCGTTGATAGCGTCTTCGATATACACCTGCTTCACTTCGGCCGGATTAGACGGGTTGTCATTCATTGCACCCTTGTATACCAGTTTGTTTTTGCTATTGAATAAAAATATTTCGGGGGTATGATTTGCGCCAAATTTGTTGGCGAGCTGTGAGTTTTCGTCTAACAGGTAAGGCACAGTATATTTTTGTTGTTTGGCGTACTTGGTCATGGCGCTATAGGAATCGTCGCCTTCGCGCTTTGCCTCGTTTGAGTTGATAATAACCATTCCCACATTGTGCGATTTTGCATAGGCTATTGCTTTAGCAGTAGCTTCCTCATTTTTAACCACAAACGGACAAGTATTACAGGAGAACATAACCAATAAACCGTTTTTGCCTGCTGCTTCCTTGAGCGACGTAGGTTTGCCAGTCACATTTTTCAAGCTAACCTCCATAGCAGGCAAATCATCGCCCGGATTCAGTTTTACGTCAGACTGTGCAATCGCCGACATTGAATTGAAAGAAATAGCGGCAACAAGGGCCACGCCCGCAAGAATTGTCATTTTCATCGTATCTGTTTTTTGTAAAAATAAGTGATACCACTTTATAAAAAGTCAGTTATTTGTTGAATTCTATAACCTACTCCAAACTAATATTCTCGTCGCCAGGCTGATAGGGCAAGTAAGAGATAATGAACTGAAACATTTCATCTGTAGCCTTCATACTTCCTTTTCTGTCGGTAATAACTTGCGGCGGATTAAACGGATTATTCAAATTGTTGGTGGTGTTATCGTAAATGCCCTCCGCCACAATTGTGCTTCCCTGTGGTATTTTCACCATTTTCTTAAACGTGTAAAAATATTGCCAGTTAAAATCCCAACGGGGTATAGATATCAGCCTAATGGTATCGCCGGTAGGCTTTAGCGCATAGGCTTTAAAACTCTTACCTAAAAGGTGCATATGCGGATTGATGGTAAGTATGGAAATATCGTAAGGAACCGTAAACCTGCTGGATACGGGCTTTACAGTATTAGGCAACATTACCATGTCGGGCTCAACGGGAGCTACGCCCAGCGTGCCCAGTTGAAACTCCTGCAACGGCCGTTTGGGCGGCGACTTCGTGAAAAAAATATTGATGTAGGAGCTATCCCAAATATCGTCCTGCTTCGTAAAGCCGTAATGCAGATCGTTGAGTAAAAAAGCGCCCTTGCGTGGTAAGTAATAGCCGCCCAATCCATCGGGATACCGCTGCCCTGTAGCGCCCGGCAAGTAGTTGACCACCGACTTCTGCAATACCGGATAGCTGCCATCGTCGTTGGGTAGTCCTAATTTCACATAAGCCTGTTTGAGCGTAGATGTATCGGCGGCCATTTCCAGTATCCTATCGCCGGCAAACACATCTTTCTTACGGTCAAATTCGTACTTCACCATATCGCCGTTTACATGGTGCACCACATTACGCGATCCCGGCACAAATTCTATCAGACTGGCAAAAGTATCGGCAGGCAATTCGTAAGGTACTTTTATCAACAAAAAACGGTCGGAACTATTACTCTTCAGGAAAAACGGCGTAACCGGAATACGCATATCGGGTATGCCAGTAATAGAACCCACGGGATAGGCCGGCAATTTGGGCAGTTTGGTAGGGTCGCCCTCGCGTGCGCCCTGCTCATTCCATTTCTCCAGTATCTTTATCTCCCTATCTGTAAGCGAGCGCTGACCTACAAATTGGGTATAGTGCAGGTCGGCAGGCCAGGGCGGCATTACTTTGTCTTTTGTTACATAGGCTATGCCGCTTGCATATTGCAGCGCCTCGCTGTAGGTAACTAACGAGAAATGCGACGAACCGCCCTTGCGGTGACAAATGCTGCAATTGGCATATAATATTGGCGCCACATGCTCTGTGAATGTTACTTGCTCAGGAAATTCATTTCCATTTTTACAGGCCGCAATGGCTATAAGCATAGCCCCCAATACAAAAGCAACTATTTTACTTTTCATTATTGCGATGCAATTTACCCAATAATAGACTGACATTCAACTCGAATCCCAACAAAACAATGTTGGTATGCAACCACACCCATACCATGAACGCGATGAGTGAGCCTATGGAGCCATAAACCTTATTGTAATTGAGAAAATTATTGACCATGTAAAAAAACACCGACGTGGTAATGAACGACGCAATGGTGGCAAAAACCGACCCAACCGATAAAAATTTAAACCTATGGGTGAGCGATGGTCCATAGGTATAAATATAGGAAACAGAAACCAGGACAAATAAGATGAGCAAAATAGAGCTAACTACCTTAGCTATCAACTTTGTATGAAACTGATGCAGCAACCATGGATTTAGATTTTTGTTCTGCAGGATAAGCAGCGTAAGCATAGACATGGTCAACAATATCAGTGCAATGGTTATTTTAATCGCCATCCATCGCCTGTGGGCGCCGGTGCGTTTTATATACAGCGCCTCGCTCTTGTCGAAGCACCGCATAAGCCCTATAACGCCGTTGGAAGAGAAAAACAATACCGTGATAATACCATAAGATAAGGCTGTGTGGCTCTGTATGGTCAGGAAATCCTTAACTACGTCCCTGATACTCTCGTACGTACTCTGATTGGGAGTAATCAGCTTTATGAGATTGAAGATGGCTTTATTGACATTGCGAAAGGGCAGGTAGGGCAACAACGAACACAAGAATAGAAAGGATGGTGGCATAGCCATCAAAAAATTGTAGGTAACTGCTGCTGCGCGCTCCTGCATACGAGTGGCGTGCAATTCGCGATAGAAGAAATGACTCAAATCCAGCAGTGTAGCTCCTTTTAGACCCGGCACCACAATACGCTGTGCAATACCCGACAGGTAGCGCACCGGTTGCGAATTGTGTACATAGGCCTGAATATTCATTTGCTTAAAGGTAAATGCTTTGTTTAGGTGGCACAAAGGTAACGAGTAAAAGAAGGGTAACATTTCAAGGACCGTAAAGATTTACGTAGCCCGAAAAATGTTACCCTACATACTAAATCAGTTTACCCTGCACATTACAGGTTCTTCAATATAAAATCCGTCATGCGGTTGTAGAGGTGGTAGCGCGCATTGCCACCGGAAATACCATGCGCACGATCTGGATAATATTCACTATCAAACTCTTTATTGGCATTAATCAATGCATTGGTGAGCATCACTGAGTTTTGGAAGTGTACATTATCATCGCCGGTGCCATGTATCAGCAATAACTTACCTTTTAGCAGGCTCACCATATTCTCGGGCGAATTGTCGTCGTAGCCTTTCGCATTTTCCTGTGGCGTGCGCATGTAGCGCTCGGTATAAATATTGTCGTAATAGCGCCAGTTGGTAACCGGAGCAACTGATATAGCTGCTTTAAATACATCGTTGCCCTTCATAAGGCAAGCGCTGCTCATAAAGCCGCCATAGCTCCATCCCCAAATACCTATTCTGCTTCTATCTACATAGGGAAGCTTAGCCAGATCCCTGGCCGCTGCTATCTGATCTTCAGTTTCGTACTTACCCAATTGCAGGTAGGTTTTCTTCATAAACCGTTCGCCCCTAAAACCCGTGCCCGTACCATCGGTACACACAATAATGTAGCCTTTTTCAGCCAGCATCTGATGCCAGAAGAAATTGCCCTGCGGAAAGTTGTCGGTAACTTGCTGCGAACCGGGACCGCTATACTGGTACATGAGTACAGGATATTTTTTGTTTTTGTCAAAATCGGGCGGCATTATCATCCATGCATTTAGCTGTTCGTTTACGCCTTGCAGTTTCATAAACTGTATTTTGCCCAGTGCATAATCCTTCATTTTATCAGCCAGCTTCTTATTGTCTTCCAGTGTGCGTATGGTTTTGCCTTTAGCGTCTATGAGTTTGTACACAGGCACGTTTTGCAATGTTGCATATCGGTCAATAAAAAAGTTGTATCCCTCGCATGGGGTTATACCGTGCATACCATTATCGGGGGTAAGGCAACGTTTGTTTCGGCCATCCCAGTTTACTGCATATAGCTTGCGCTGCATGGGCGATGTTTCGGCCGAGGTGTAGTACACAACTTTCTTCGCCTGGTCTACCCCTACCAGTGCATCTACATCGTAGTTGCCGGTAGTCAGGTCGGTGAGCTTTTCGGTTTCCCAGTCGTAATTATACAGATGGTTATAGCCGTTGCGCTCGCTGCGCATAATCATAGAATGCCCGTTGGGCAAAAAAGACACCTGATCGTTGATGTTGATGTACCATTTATTTGTTTCGGTATAGATGGGCTCCGATTTACCATCGGCAGCATTGGTGAGCAACAAATCGAGCTTATTTTGCAAGCGGTTTAGCCTGTACACACAAAGCGAAGTAGCATTGTCGGTCCATTTTATCCGGGGAATGTATTGGTCGGTCTCCTTTCCTGTTTTAGCGGTAACTGTGGTTTTCTTCGCAACATCATATATTTTTATCTGCACCACAGAGTTGCGTTCGCCAGCCTTTGGATATTTATAAGTAACCTGCTCGGGATATAATCCGGTATATTTTGCCATAGTGTATTCTGGCACCATGCTCTCATCAAATCTGTAATAGGCGATATAGTCGCCATTTTTCGACCAGTCGAAAGCGCGAGTGAACGAAAACTCTTCCTCATACACCCAATCGCAATTACCGTTGATAATTTTATTGCGCTCGCCATCTTTTGTAATTTGGGTAATAGCATCTTTCTGCAGGTCTTTTACATACAGGTTGTTGTTCTTTACAAAGGCTACCTTCTGGCCGTCGGGCGAAAAAGTAGCATGCAAAGCTTTTTCGTAATCGAGCAACTTGATGGAACCTGTTGCTATATCGAACACATATACCCTATGCACTGCCGAATGGCGATAAATGCTTTCGGCCTCTGTTTGCAGCAGCATTTTTTGCTCGTCTTTGCTAAAGGTATAGTCTTCAATGGCCAATTCAGCGCCGCCAAATTTGTGCACCGTATTGTCGAACAAAGTACGCTCCTGCTTGCCGGTTTCCAGATTATAAACTCGTATGTAAGTATGACCATTCTCCCTATCTATTTGGGTATATCGTTGCCCATCCTTCATGGCATTGAAACCCGGAACATTCTTAACGCCAAAGGTGTTGGTCTTCCACAAATCCTCGAGGGTTATTTGCTTACTGCCTGTTTGGGCTACTGTAATTTGCGCCGCAAACACAGCTGCTATAAACAATACTTTTCTTACCATATAACATTATTATACGGTAAAAGTAATATGGAAAAAGCACAGCCCGAAATAGCAATTCAAAATTCACCTGAATGGCGTGATAAACCTTTGAAAATTAAAATAGAGCAACAATACAGCCACCCATATTTTTGCAGGCAATTATGTAATAGTATTGTTTGAAAGAGCATTTTACCTACATTTATGCAACACCTGATAATAATAAAGGCCATGAAAACGCTCAACATAGTAACTTTATTTGCAACAAGTATTTTACTACTAAACACCGTAGGTGTATTGGCGCAAAAAGCGGCGCCGGTTGCTATGCCGCATACAAGCGAGAATAAAACTGTGTGGAAAAAAACCGTGTCGCGGGTGATAGATTTGAAGCGACCCGCGGATACTTTAACCCATCTTTTACTTGACCATAGCGCCGACACAACCCTATTCGAATTCCTGATACACGGAATAAAAAACGGTAGTTTATTAGCCTATAAAATCGACAACTATACTTACAACGAAAAACTGACTAAGGATGCATTATCGGCTATACTGACGCCGGGACCAGATACAATAGTTGTTGTGGACCCCGTTACAGGGGCTGAACTAATGAAAACCGTTGCCAACGAGTTTGATGTTAGTACGGTACATAAATACCGAATAGTTGAAGACTGGACTTTTGAGCCGGTATATGGCGCTACTACCATTAATATAATTGGTATTATACCGCTTCAAGACATTCGCATCAACGGAAATTACTTAGGCGTTAAGGGTTTGTTTTTTGTAAAATATGCTGATGCGCTAAAAACCATCGAAAAATACAACCAACTCAACCCGACAAATACAATGGCCATGAAAATATGGGATGACTATTTCCTGAACGACACTAAACCCGATACCATAAAGTAGCCTTTCAATTGTCTCCTACAAAAGCTTTTCCATGTCGTTGAGTGTATTTAAAATCAGGTTTCTATTTTGGGTATGCCTAATAGTGGGCGCACCTCACCTTGTCTTAGCGCAAAACAATAGTGGAAATAAACAACTGCAAAAAATAGCCTACAGACAAATAAGCCTAAATCCCGATGAAGTTATCAGCGGACGTTTTATTGACGAAAGTTCGGATAGCACTATTTCTGATATTATAATCGAGGCTGTAAGAAATGGCCTACTCATAGCCTACACCGACGCTTTGTTTACCGACAGCCTCGATGCTGCAGGAGTTAATATTTGTTTAGACCGCTGGCACGACACATCGCTTGTAGCAGAAAACGCCGATAGCGCAGAACTGGTAATGCGCATAACAGTATCGCGGTATACCGATGGCAGGACCAATACGCTGAAAATTGCAGAAAATTGGCTATTTGATGAGGCAAAAGGAACAACAACCGTACAAATTACCGGCATTGCGCCACAGCGAAACCGATTTGCAGCCAACAATAATACCGATAAATACACTGATATGTTCTGGGTAAAGTATACTGATATTCAACAGTTGATAGCCCGTTACGAATCCTACCATCCGGGAAACAACATACCGATACAGATATGGCGCGACTATTTTGAACGCGAAGCCAAACCAAAATCCAGATAAATCAGGTGGCCTAAGAATGGCAAAATTGTTGGTTAAAGCCTTCTGGTGAGCTCCCGTTTACATTTTTGAGCTGAAATGATTGTATATTGCTGAAAATATTAGCATAATAACAATGATACAAGTAGGGAAATACAATACGCTTAAGGTAATAAAGGAAGTAGACTTCGGTATGTATCTGGATGGCGACAACAGAGAAGAAATACTGCTGCCTAAGCGCTATGTGCCTGACGGACTGAAAGTTGATGATGAAATAACCGTTTTTATATACCACGACAACGACGGCCGCCTGATTGCAACCAACCTGACGCCGGTAGCAATAGTGGGTGAAATAGCCATGATGGAAGTAGCCGATGTAAACAGCGCCGGCGCTTTTCTGAAATGGGGACTGATGAAGGATGTGTTTTGCCCTATTTCGCTGCAAGATAAGCGCATGAAATCGGGCGATAAACGACTGGTAATGTTGTTTATAGACGAAAAAACAGGAAGAGTAACCGCAACCGAGAAGATAGATAAATACCTGAGTAACTACGAACTAACAGTAACCGAAGGCGAAGCTGTAGACCTTGTGGTGTATCAGAAAACAGATATAGGCTACAAAGTAATTATCAATAGCAAGCACATGGGCGTGCTGCATTTCAACGAAGTTTTTAAAGATCTGCAAATAGGCGAAAAACTAAAAGGCTTTGTAAAACACATAAGGCCTGATAATAAGATAGATGTATCGCCGGGAACAAAAGGCTATGCGCGCATACCGAGTGAGGAACAAAAAATTCTGAACTTACTGAACGAAAACAATAGCTATCTGCCCTATAACGACAAGAGCGAACCCGAAGCTATTTATGCGTTCTTTGGTATGAGCAAAAAGACATTTAAAATGACGCTGGGCGCCATGTATAAAAAAAGGCTCATCTCCTTTACACAAACAGGCACCAAGCTGGAACAGGCGTAATTTAAAAAACATATAAATGATAATGCCTGCCCCAATACCGAGGCAGGCATTATCATTTATATAAACCCTATTTACTGGAGTAATACCTTGGCATTGTACTTACGACTTGCTGAAGATGCTGTTATATAGTAAATACCTGCCGGCTGATTGAATAAAAATACTTCATTGCGCTGGTTAGTGTAAACAGTAAATTCCTTCACTACCTGACCGAACAGATTAGTAACCACTACGTGCGCAGGCTCTATTGCGGGCGACGATATGTTTATGGTTACCAGTCCTTTAGCAGGGTTTGGCGCTATAACCAGTTCATTACCCGAAGTTTGCGCAATAGCGCCCAATCCAGTGCTGCACATCATAGCGTGCACAACTTCTATGGTATGTGCAGTAGATGCTGTGCCGCATGCGGTGGTAACACTATAAGTAATAGTATCTAAACCCATAGAAACCCCTGTCACCAATCCCGACAAAGAACCGATAGTAGCAAAAGCATTGGAAGCAGACCATGTGCCGCCCGGCGACGAACTTACCAAGGTAGTATTGAAACCGACGCAAACACTTGGCGAACCGCTTATCGTTCCTGCATCCGCAAGCGGATTAACGGTAAGCGTATGTGTACTAAAGCAGCCCGATGTAAGTCTGTAGGTAATGACAGTCGTTCCTGCAGAAACCGCAACTGCAGAACCAGAAGTAGAACCAATGGTTGCAACAGTAGGTGTGCCGCTACTCCAAAGGCCACCTGGAACAGGATTAGTAAAAATAGCGGTGGTTCCCTCGCAAATTGCAGACGACCCCGATATCGTTCCGGGCGCTGGCAAAATTGTCACAGTCGTTGTAGCTGTGCCCGATAGGCCGGCATTGTAGGTTATTATGGCTGTGCCTGCGGCTACGCCAGTAAGCAACCCCCCGGTGAGCGTAATACTTGCTGTGCCCGGGTCGCTGCTGGTCCATGTGCCGCCCGTTACCGAATCGCTTAGTGTAGATGAAGACCCTGCGCACAGCGTAGTAACGCCGGTAATAGGCCCTACACGTCTGCGTTCGGGCAACTCTATGTTGTTCACGTTCCATTTGTCTCCCGCATCGGCTGATCCATTTCCGTTTACAGCATTTATCACACCATGTATAGAAACCAGTCCTGTACCGGCTGGAGGCGCTGTCCAGGGTATATCTACAGTATACGTAGTACCTACACCACCGCCGCCAACGCCAGTCATAGAGGAGTTTTGCTCGGCCAGCGTTATGGTAGAAATAGTACTCAGGTGGGTACCGGGTATAGCGGTAAAAGCCCCCACGCCAATGGAAGTCAATGACTTAACTGCGGCCAACTGAAAACCAAACTTAGGTAATGTAAGCGCAGAACTGGTCTGTAAGCCTGATATACGCACAGTGTAGGAGTCGCCGCCAAAATAATAGGTAACCGGCGAACCGCCGCTCAACAACTGAATAGTGACGCTAATGGCTGGCGTAGCGGTAGTGTTGTGACAACTACAACCTGGCAGTCCGCTGGCGCCGGTGCCCTCAATACCACCTATCAATCCGGGCCCGGAACTATAACCAGAAAGAATAAGGCAAAACAGCAAACCAACTAAGGGTAAAAGGATAAATTTCTTTTTCATAAAATGTGCTTAAAATAAAGGATAATAGTAACTACCACGTATTGGCAATGTTCTATGTAAATTTACAGCAACCTCAGATACAAAATAAAGACAATAGCTACCAAGTCGTATAAATAGTGGCCAGACAAGGAAAAGGCGCCGACAAAGCGGCGCCTCATAGACATTATAAATGATAGCAACTATTCGGCTGCCATCATTTTCCTGTAGGCTTTTATAAATATAGCTCCCAGGTTTTTGTAGGGAGGCACATAGTCCGAGAATTTCTCTAAAGCTTCCGGTTTGTTGGCAAAATATACATCCAGTTCGCGCCACATACCTATCCAGTCTACATCTGCGCCTTCGGTAAGTCGGGTATTCAGAGATTTAATAATGGGCTCGTTTACATACATCGTACCTGTTTGTTTAGACGATATGATGTGCGCATCTGGAGTACGATCGAGCACCGTTGCAAGATTGTGGTAACCGCCGCAACTACCTAATACTACAATCTTTACAAACGGATTGAGCCGAGCAAGCGTAGCCTTAAGGTGATAGCTGTGGCCGCGATGAACCATAACTGTAGGGTGAATGTTGTTTACAAACAAAAACTTGCTAAGCCTGCTTAGCGCTTCTTCATCGTCGGGCTCTTTCAGCGGCAGGTTGGCATAAATTACAGTAGGCTTCCCTACAGTGTTCGATATCACATTCCAGTATTCGCCTGTCACTATCTTCCATTTGCTATCGCGCCTGAATTCAGACATAAAACTCTCGTACGAGTCTTGCCCGTCTTTGTCGCCAAAGAAAAACACCTGCTGGTATACAATGCCAGAATCATCTGTAAGGTCTTTGTAGCGCACTTTGTTGATGGGCGGCAAATGCAGGCGCGATGAAGTTACGGCTGCATTGGTATCGCTGTTCGACGCTTTGTTGCCATCAAACAAGCGCACGAGCAGGCTGTATATCACCATTCCCTTCTTGCTGCGGTGAGTGTAGTACGAGTTTTCGTAGTTTTCCTTTACCTTCTTAAGTAGAAAAGCAGATAGCGCTGAATCGCGGATGCTGCCAAACGCATCTGCCACATCTACAGCATCTTCCAGATCGTCTTCCCTACCCTTTTCCAGTCCGCCTATGAAATTGGTCATGAGTTTAGCCCGGCTGGAGTCTTCCATAGTGCCCAAAAACGCAGAAAGCGTATTATAGCCGGCGCACATACGAATGAAAGTGCGGAAGTGATCGGCATGCAGGGAATCGAGCAACTGATTGCCGCGCAAGGGTTGCATGCGCTCCACCAGCCTTTTGAACACTCCGAGGAAGGTGCTGGTGTATATCTCGTCTTGCCCATAAACCATAATAAAAAACAGCGATGTAGAAGGCAGGCTATCTATACATTTGAAGCGTACTTCATCTCTCGCCTCGTGCAGCTCATTCATTTGGCGTACATACTTTATAGACCGATACGAGAGTTCATCCACATAAGTAGATTGCGCTATGGAATCGTTTTGCACCTTAAGCCTGACCAGATTCTGAAAATAAGGACCATTCTGGTCGGCTATGCTATCTATTTGATCAATGGTTTTGCGTCCATAATACACATCGCTCAAAAAAGGAAACGCTTTTAATGGAGCTTTAGAATCTACAGCTATTGCTACTATCGCCTGTACAAGCGGATCTTTAGTATTATAGACTGCATTTCGCAATTTAAGATTAGATGATAGCGCATATTTAAACACCACATCGGGCAGAAAAACGGCAGCGCGCTTTATGATTTCTGAAGCAAAGGTATCGGTAGCGAACTCCTCAAGCCTCATTATCATCATCTTAGGATCGGCCTTACCGAGCTCAGAATAAAGGTACGCACGCACATCAGAACTGGGTTCGAAAAGGTTTTTACCATTCATGATGGAAAAAATATTGGTGTTTTCCACTGCGAAATCCATGAGTTTCTTCTCATTCACAGCTACCAACATAGCATGCATATTATCTACGAGACCGCGATAAAACTCCATGTCCGGACTTGGGTCGCGGTTGTACAACTGCAGCATTTCGCGCACAGCCCTCAGGTACCTGATCTTCTGCTGGTTTTCGGTAAACTCATCCCTGCCATTCGCCGGCATATTCTCGATGAGTATCTGCATTGAGTCCACGTTATCGAGTATTACCTGCGACCATTGTTCAGTTTTCAGCGAATCGCCGCGCACTATTATGGCCGTATCTTTTACGCCATCTACCATATCGGCTTTTAGCTGCTCCTTATCTATGTTGTCGTGAAACAACACGCGGGCCATAGGTATGGGATGCATGAGCGAATCGACCAGGTATGGGTTTATTTTTGGCGGACGATTTTTATACTTTATATAAGGAGGAAACGCCGGTGGTTTCTTTCCCGTCTTCACCGGTCGGGCACGGTGTTGAGCAAAGATATTACCTGCGGAAATAACAGCAATAATTAGTGTGCAGACAAATAAAAACGCAGGTCTTCTCATAATACCCTCAAGGCAGAGGTAACATTTTAGCCAAATATAGTTTTAAAAATGTGAATGAAAGGCAAAAATAGGTTTTCACTACAAAGCTGAACCACAAACACTAGCGAATAAGCAGCAAAAAACCGGTAGTACGCTGCGATCCATCCACAAAAAAAAACTGCCTCTGGTTAAATCCTGAAGCAGTTTATTGAATATTAAAAATCATTGGTTTACAAACTCATTTTCTCCATTATCCGTTCCAGATCTTCATCGTTATAAAACTCGATAACTATAGCTCCTTTGCCTGTTTTTTTGCGATCCAGTTTTACTTTGGTGGAGAAATGAGACGCCATATTATCCTCAATCCGTTTGTAGGCTGGGGGCAGTTTCAGGCTTGCAGGCTTTACGGCGGGCGCTTGCGGCTTTTCGTTGGCCATATCTTTCACCATCTGCTCAACCTGCCTTACGCTTAGTCCTCGCTGCATAGTTTCGCGATACACATAGAGCTGCTGCTCTACATGATCTAAGCCTATAATAGCACGTGCATGTCCCATACTTAACTGTCCGTCTCGAACGCTTTTTTGCACATCGGGCGGCAGTTTCAGCAGGCGCAGATAGTTGGCCACAGTGCTACGCTCTTTCTTCATGCGTTCACTTACTTGCTCTTGCGTGAGGCCGCATTCATCCATTAGCTGACGGTAACTAAGCGCAATTTCAATTGCGTTCAGATTTTCGCGCTGCAGATTTTCTATGAGGGCCATTTCCAGCATCTCCTGGCTGTCGGCAGTACGCACATACGCAGGAATATCAGGTATGCCGGCCAACTTGGATGCACGCAACCTGCGCTCACCCGATATGAGCTGGTATTTGTTTTGCCCCACCTTTACCACAGTTACCGGCTGTATAATGTCGTGGAGTTTTATGCTCTCCGCCAGTTCAGTTAGGGCCTGTTTATCAAAATCTCTTCTTGGCTGCTTAGGGTTAACTTCTATCTGGTCGAGCGGTATGCGCGCCGGCGAGTATCCGTTTGTGTTAGGGTTTGATCCGGGGTTACCCGTCTGACCTTTCACGGCTGGCACGCCTGCGTTGGGCGTTTTTATTTCCTCATCAATGGTATCGAGCAGCGCCCGTATACCCTTGCCCAATGACAATTTTTTATTAGTCGGCGCTGTGCTCATCAGTTTCAAAAATTTTGTCTTCGTTCTTAATTTTTGTCATATTGTTCTTCTGCAATATTTCCTTAGCAAGGTTCAGGTAGTTGACTGCTCCTGTACTCTCGGCATCGTATAGCAGAGCCGGCATGCCAAAGCTGGGCGCCTCACCAAGGCGGGTATTGCGATGCAAAATGGTATTGAAAACAAGATCGCCGAAGTGATTTTTTATTTCTTCAACCACCTGATTGCTTAGACGTAAACGGCCATCGTACATGGTCATTAAGATGCCTTCAACTTTCAGGTTTGAGTTTATGCGCGTCTGAACAATTTTTATCGTGTTCAACAATTTGCCCAGTCCCTCTAATGCAAAATATTCGCATTGTACTGGTATAGCTACACTGTTGGCAGCAGTAAGGGCATTAACCGTAATTAAACCAAGTGAGGGAGAACAATCAATAATAATGAAGTCATAATTGTTCATTTCAGCCTCCAGCATGTTGCGTAGCACATATTCACGCTGCGGATGGTTGATCAGTTCTATCTCGGCGCCTACCAGATCCAGGTGGCTGGGTAGTAAATGCAGGTTAGGAGTATCGGTTTCCAAAATCACTTGAGCAACAGGCGTTTCATTTACCATACAGTCGTAAAGGCTTATCTGTATATTTTTCAGATCAAAGCCATTGCCTGTTGTGCTATTTGCCTGTGGATCGGCATCCACAAGCAGCGTTTTGTATTCCAGCACAGCAAGACTTGCCGCAAGGTTGATGGCTGTTGTGGTTTTTCCTACTCCGCCTTTCTGATTCGCAATTGCTATTACTTTAGCCATAGACTTTTACCCAAGTGGGTACTTTATATTATTTTATTTATCGCTGCTATTGCAAAACGAACTAATATTGATTAATGTAGTAAAAATGCAGCAAACCGCAATAACACTATAACTCGATAGACTCCCCTATTTTAGGTAAAATCAACTCCTTGCCTACGGCTCTGAATTTTTCTTTTGCTGCTTCGTGATCGATACGTATGTAACCAAACGTATCGAAATGCAAACCAATAATTTTGTCGCACTCAATAAATTGAGCTGCTATTACAGCGTCATCAGCATCCATCGTAAAATTTCCACCTACAGGCAGTAGTGCAAAATCGAGGCGCGCATAGCGGGGTATTAGTTGCATATCCATTGTCAGGCAAGTATCGCCGCTGTAATAAAATTTACCTTCTCCGCCATTAACTACAAAACCTCCGGGATTGCCGCCATAAGAACCGTCGGGCATAGAGCTACTGTGCGCTGCAGGTACAAAATGCAACTTTCCGAAGCCAAAATTTGCCGAACCGAAATTAATTGGATGTACATTCTGCACACCATGTTTTTGCGCCCAGGCTATTACTTCGTATGCACCAATAACCATAGCATTTGTACGTAGCGCAATATCTACAAGGTCGGCTACATGGTCTCCATGACCATGACTAACTAATATGTAGTCGGCCTGAATACCTGCAATGTCTATGTCTTTTGCGAGTTCATTACCTCGCACAAAAGGATCAAATAATATTTTTATACCGCCGGTTTCTATGCAGAAACACGAATGTCCGTAGTAAGTGAATGTCATACAGCAGTTGTTTTTAATGGAATCATGCAAATTTATGCAATTACCTCAACGATTACAGTGCAAAAATTGATTTTAACTATAATAGTTTTCAACAATTATCGCGAATAAACCTTGCAAATCATTTAACGCTAAGCAAGCTGGACAACATAGTTATGGTATCACTTGCGGTTATCATTTGTTCAAAGTAAACATAGCGTTAACGAGTGATAACTGGTAAACTATATTTCAAAATGCAGGGCGACAATTGCAATTTTCGAACATTTGGGCACGGGATTTGAGCCAGATATTGATATTGTAAGCGGTAACTGAACGTAGCGAATTTTTGGATTTTTAATAAAAATATATTCAACCGAACGCATATAATATACTGTCTAATATCAGTGGAGAATGAGTTTCAAAAAAGTAAATTTGCAGCAGCAAAAAACAGCGTATTGTTTAATAAAAATTTACATACACAACGCAGTGACTACTAAGGAACGTTAGCACAAAATGTGCAGGACTTAGTAACACACCAAATTTACGCGGCAAACAAATATTTTTTAACCTATAAATAGAATTTCGCGCTTTAAACAACTATTTTTAACCAATCTTTTTAAACCAAACATTCTTATGAACGCAACAATTGGTATATACGACGATCATGAGTTGGCAGTAGATGCTGTTAGAACACTCAAAGAAGGTCATTTCCCGCTGTCTCAGTTATCTATTATTGGCAAAGCTGAAACAGAAGAAATAGACGAAGAAATGCACATCATGCCTAAAAACCCGATACATCCTGCCGGATTAGGAGTAGGCACTGTAGTTGGCACCGCACTTGGCGTACTAACAGGTGTGGGAATATTCGCAATTCCTGGCCTTGGGGCGCTTTATGGCGCAGGCGCTTTGGTTGGCGCAATCGCCGGTTTCGACTTTGGTATCATTGGCGGAGGCATAGCAACAGTTTTGGCTACAGTAGGCGTAAAAGACGAAAATGCAAAGAAATATCATGATGCACTGGAAGATGGCAAGTTTGTGGTAGTAGCCCATGGCACACAAGAGGAAGTAGACAAAGCGCTGGCTATAATGGACGATCATGGCAAGCACGATGATATAGAACTGCACTAAGCAAAACGTATATCTACGCGCTCACCAGCAACGGTGGCGCGTAGTCATTTATATAAATTAAGTCATTTTTGTAAACACGGTGAGCAACTACAGACCAAACAAACAAGAAAAAATAATTACTAAAAAGGCTATTAAACAACCGGATTTCAAACCGGAAGTGCAAGAGGCATTTAGCATAAAATATGCCACTCTTTGGCTTGCTCTTGCAGCTTTGGTGGTTTATTTTCCTACATTTTTTTTCAAGTTTACTGAACTGGATGACACCATTTTTGTTAATGACTTCCATGCCTACAACGAGGATATTGGCAACCTGATTACTTCGTTTTCTCGCGGCGTCTTTGATGCTATCAAAGACCCCTATTACCGTCCGCTGTTTCTGGACTCCATGATTATCAACTACAAAATAAGCGACAGCGGCGAGAATATCGCCATGTACCATATTGTAAATGTTCTGTTTCACATCATTAATGTCGTACTCTTATTCAAAGTACTGAGCAAGCTCGCTGTAAAAGAAGTTCATGCTTTTGTTTTGGCTTTGGTATTTGCAGTACATCCTGTTTTGTCGCAGGCAGTTTCATGGATACCGGGACGCAACGACACAATACTTGCGCTATTTAGTCTGTCTTTTTTCCTACAGGCTATTGAATACAGCAATACCGGCAAAACAAAGAATCTTGCACTGTCTTTTCTGTTTCTATTGCTCGCTTACTTCACAAAAGAAACGGCGGTATTTGTTACGCCTGTAGCGTTTATAATGCTGGTTTTCCTGCTCAGCAAAAACTGGAAGGATAAAACAATGATGAACCAATATGGCGTTTGGCTTGCATCATTTGGCATATGGTTTGTCGCACGGTATTTTGCCATACAACACTCCGGCGATGTGGCTCCCGGTCAGGTTGTAGCCGACTTTATTCATCGATTACCATTGATAATTCAGTATACCGGCAAGATTTTCTTACCCTTCAACCTTAGCGTGTTCCCGATACAGGAAGACACTGTACATTTTTGGGGACTGCTATCGGTATGGCTTGTAGTTATGGGCATCTATTTCACCAAAAAGCGCGACCTGAAAGTAATATTTGCCAGTCTGGGTATATTTATGCTGTTTCTAATCCCTGCCTTGCTGGTGCCTACAAAGCTCAATGAACAAACTTTTGAACATAGGTTGTACCTGCCTATGATAGGTATACTGTTGCTGCTTACACAAACAGTAGCATTGAAAAACCGGTTCAGAGACGCTGATATACTGGGCGGAGGCATTATTATAGTGGGCGCATTGGCAATTATGAATTTTCAGCACCAACGTAGCTTTAAAGATCCGCTCACTTTCTGGACCGCAGCAGCCGCTACATCTCCCCACTCTGCATATGCTAATATGATGCTGGCTGCAAGAGAAGATAATCTGGAAGAGTCTTATAGATTGTTCAGAAAAGCGTACAAGTTGAACCCAAAGGAAAAGTATTTAAATTTCTATTATGGCGTTATGTTGCAAAAGCAAGATTCGGTTGCCAAATCAGAACAATTTCTACTGACTGAAAAAAATACATCAGGCTATTACGAATGTGATTTCTATCTGGCACGGGTAGCCATGGAACGTAAAGACTTGAACGGCGCAATAGAATACCTGCAAACCTACCTAAAGAAAGATGCATCGAATAAAATAGCCAACAATAATCTGTTGTTGTTGTATCTGGATACGCAGCAACGCGACAAAGCAGCCCAACACGCAAAACACATGCGCCAATTGGGACTCGATGTACCGCCCCAATTGATGCAGCAATTACAATAGATTTTTGGTATTATGGCATATCCGGCAGCACCAGGCTATCCAAATTGGCCACCCCTGGTGTGTTTTCTGAAAAGAATCCTTCGGCATATTGTACGCCTATGCGTTTGCCAATAAGCGCATCTCTGTACATTATAGTATTAATAAAATGCTCGCTCGATATGTAGGTCATAGGTTCTTCTGATTCCGGATCATGAAACTGACTCCTATAACACCTGATTGCTTCCATTTTCTTGAGAAATGTAGATGAAATATCCACGATAAATGTGGGCTCTAACATGCGATCCTGCATCATATGATACACGCGTTTAGGCCGCCAGGGTTCTTGCGGCGCGCCTTCTTGGAGTGTAACAATCTTACGTAGTCCTGCTAAAAAACATGCATCAGCAATAAGCTTTCCACCCTTACCGTGGTCGGGGTGCCTATCTGACAATGCATTAGCCAAAACAATTTCCGGACGATACTTACGTATATATGATATTAACTTCCGTTGGTGGGCTTCGTCGTTTTGAAAAAAGCCATCGGCCATGCAGGCGTTTTCGCGAACAGAAACACCCATTAGGCGGGCTGCCATTTGCGCTTCCTGATACCGTAATGCCACGGAACCACGCGTACCCAATTCGCCCTGCGTAAGGTCTACTATACCTACTGCTTGTCCGGCCTCGGCATGCTTGATAAGCGTACCTGCACAGCCCAACTCAATATCATCGGGATGCGCGGCTATAGCTAAAATATGTAATTTCATAAAGTTTTTTATTGCAATTTGGTATTAACAAAACAACATGCGCGGGCAATGATACAAAATTTTAGCGCGAGAAAAGACAATAACCGAGGATAAAATACTGAAGGGAGGCCTACAAAAAAGCTATTTGTAAATAACTATAAACATACCTCTGCATTTTGCGCCATCGCCTTCAAGACGGGTATTCACTACGCCTACACATTCGCGTTTAAA
The DNA here is from genome assembly GCA_903882805.1 of uncultured Bacteroidota bacterium. Classification (GTDB taxonomy): domain Bacteria; phylum Bacteroidota; class Bacteroidia; order Chitinophagales; family Chitinophagaceae; genus Nemorincola. Next base: position 24,116 of record CAIRYK010000072.1, read on the forward strand.
AGCCATTTCACCTTCACTAATAGCGGTTACCAAGTCGCCCGATTCCTTTATTTCAGGTTTGTTCAACTCTGTGAAAACAGCCTCGTTGTTTCCGTCAAATATTCGGGCGGTTAATTTAGCGTTGGCGGCATTTTTCTGCATAAGCGCATATAAACGCACATGGTACACATTAGCATCTGCATCAAAATTAAAGAAGTAGCTACCACAGTCCGATGTATATGTTTTGACAACGGTAAGTCCTTTCCTCCGAAGCAACTTTGCTTCGCGCTCGCATTGTTCATAAAAACCTATTAGCGGATCTTGCGCTGGAACAGCGTTGTTTGCCGGCATTTGTATAGCAGCGCGTACCAGATCGTATTCTTTGGCTTTCTTACCAGCCTTGTTGTCGGCCACAGTTACCTTAACAGCAGTTCCAACTTCGCCGCGAATTTTCGCAACTACATCTTCAATACTTTTATCCTTACAGTTGTAGCCGGCAACGCTAATAATAAACAAACTATCTTTCAACACTGCAGCAGCCGGACTTCCGGGAACCAAGCCCTGAATACGAGGCAGCGTATAGCCAGCTGAGCTATCCAGCGCAAGGCGCGCGCCTATGCCGCCAACAGTTTGCGCTAAAACAAATGAGCTGCACCACAAAAAACAAATAATAAACGCAACAAATTTCAATTTGAATCTGCGATTTATAACCAGCATAAGTGAAAATACTATTTAAAAAATAGCCCCGATGACATATCAGGGCTACAACCATCCCAAAGATGGTGCAATTTAGTTGATTTATGTAGTTATTATTCCAGTGCAAACCTTTACAAAACCTATCCGGCTATTCAATTACTTCTATATCGTAAGCTGTATCGGGCGTAGCAATCCAAGCCATACATTGCACGCATTGTTGTGCAACAGGGTGAGTAAAACGAAAACGAATAATATCGCTTTCTTTTGTTTTGCCCCAGCTGCAAGGGTTCCCTACTCTAAATACATTGTTATATACTCTCCCGGCAGAGTCGTAGGGAACCGCCCACCCTACCTGACCAAGAGGACTTCCGTCTGTAAATTGCACAGTAAAATTGCCGCAATAGCCCATCAGTATTTTGCCGCTATGTATTTTAGTATCTGGTAGCGTTCCTTCTTTAAGTTTACTGCAGCCTACTGCCAGCAACAATAGCGCTGGCGCGAATAGGAGGGTAGAACGGATTTTCATGAATTAAAAGTTGTTTAAAAAATGCTAAGCAAATCCTGTGCCAAACAAAATAGCCTGTTTGCTCCAAAATTCGAAGGACTTTTGAAAAATGTGCGATAATTAGCAATGCCAGTGTGTAATTTCGCTGAATGGAAGATGAACATTTCGCCCTAAAACCGCTTACCGTATGGCAACTGGCTACTGTGCCGATTGGCTTCATAATGTTGGTAGGCTACATTATGACTGTATTATGGTACTTTTTGCCATTGTACCAACATATAGACATTAACACAGCGCAAATACTCAAACAACTCCCTATAATTGCAGTACCTGTAGTAATTTATTCAGCAATAGTAGTAGCCCGAAAAATCAAAAGAAATGTTAGCTATCTGCTTGTTATAGATAAAGATTTTATCACGGCAACCGTAGCTGGTCGTCCGCCGCAACGGTTGGCAAGAAACCGGATTAAGAAAATCGTAAAAAGCTATAAAGGCGCTTATTTTCTGCAAGGCGACCAACAAGGCAATATTATGGTGATTCCGGGCGGTATTGAAAACAGTGAACTACTCGCCCAAAGACTACACGAAACAACAGAGGTTACCGATATAGAAGCTGCAGCAAGTAGAAAAATGGCAATTGCTAAAATAATAACCGGCATTGTGTTTCTTATACTGCCTGTATACAGCTCTATTTACTATGTGCAAGCCAGAACTGTGAGTAATATTATTTTCTTCGGCGCTATTGTATTTTCCATATTTTATGCACGGCAGCAAGGCGCTTTCAAGGGCGACTGGAAGGGCGAACTGGCGAAATTTTATAAAGAAATACCCCGCAGAACAAAGATTATTATCTATGTAGTTTTTTCGCTGGTAATACTCAATGCAATCATTGTAAAACTATTTCATCTACAGCATGCTTAAAATTGGTTTAATATCAGACACACACAATTATCTGGATGACGCCGTATTCCAACATTTTGATAAGTGTGACGAAATATGGCATGCAGGAGATTTTGGCACATCGGAGGTTTCAGATAAACTAAAAGCATTCAGGCCGCTTCGCGGTGTGTATGGTAATATAGATGGCTACGATATAAGAAGTGAATTTCCTGAAAAAATAAGATTTACATGCGAAGGGGTTAATGTGTATATGACGCATATTGGCGGATACCCAGGTAAGTATGCTCCTGCTGTACGAACAGATCTGCTTGCAGCAACGCCCAATCTATTCATTTGCGGGCATTCGCATATACTAAAAGTAATGTTTGACGACAAACTAAAATGCCTCCATATGAATCCCGGCGCCGCCGGCAATCATGGATGGCATAAGGTACGCACACTTATAAGGTTTGTAATAGATGGCAAAGACATGAAACAGTGCGAAGTAATAGAACTGGGCAAGCGCGGATAAACGCCAACCCTACAGAGCTGTTTATGCGCCATGGAAAAAAAGAACTAAATTTGCTTTTCGGCTTTTTAGCTTCAACTTTATTATTTAGTTTTAGGTTTTAAATATTCATACCAGAGATGAGATACGTTTTTATGGTTCTGTCGGCAATAGTAGTTTTTGCTGCATGTAGCCCCGCACCCACTATAACACCCGGGAAAGAAGATATGTTGCGTACCGGCAAATGGAAAATTGCCAGCGGCGAAGTAAAATTGCGCCTACCCAGCGGATTGGACACCACAATAGACTATGTTTCTTTTGTATTGCCAGCATGCAATCAAGACGATTATATTGTTTTTGATTCTCAATACCACGCTGCGATTTTTAGCGGCGCTACAACCTGCAATCCCGGAGATCCGGTGTCTATCCCGTTTAAATGGCGTTTCAAAAACAATCAGAACTCGATTGACCTTTACGATGGCTTCAATATGATGTTTGGCGTCACAGATACAATACAACCAGTTAAATTTGATACCCTTGAACAATCTCCACTTAAATTAGATACTGTACTCGGCGTATTCGATACACTTACTGGCTATACAAGATCATTAATCGTTCTGGACTCTATTTGGGATGCGATTTATACGCCGTTTACATCAAACAGCATCAATATTTACAACGCGGCAATAACTGATTTTTCTCAGAGCAGCTTCACCTTATCCTATCAACTAATTTCTCAATATCCTGACACAACTAATCACAACGGCAATACGCCCATTTATAGGCCAGATACACTGAGATACAAAATAAGATATACCAATTTTTAAGGCTGTTAATGCAATTGTTCGTAAAGCTACTATAATGGTATTATGAATAGAATTGCTAATAACCTTGACCAAATCCTGTAAACTATCTATCATTTTCCTGAATACTGAACAACAAATATGATACAAATCACCTTACCAGATGGGTCTGTGCGGGAGTACCCCAAGGGGACAAGCGCTGCAGAAGTTGCAAAATCTATTAGTGAAGGACTGGCAAGAAAAGTACTTGCAGCAGAAATAAATGGCGAAGTATGGGATACAGCTCGCCCAATAAATGAAAATGTTTCGCTACGCTTACTGACGTGGGACGACAAAAATGCTAAATCTACTTTCTGGCATTCATCGGCGCATTTAATGGCTGAAGCCCTCGAATCGCTGTATACAGGCGTGAAATTCGGTATTGGTCCACCCATCGAAAATGGCTATTATTACGATATTGACCTTGGCGACAAAACAATTAGCGACGAAGATCTGAAAAAGATTGAAGATAAAATGAAGGAACTGGCCAAAGCCAACAGTTCTTTTGTGCGCAAAGATGTGAGCAAAGACGATGCGATTGCTTATTTTGCCGATAAAGGAGATCAATACAAACTGGAGTTACTGGAAGGACTTGCTGATGGAAGTATAACCTTCTACACGCAAGGAAACTTTACCGATCTATGCCGTGGACCGCATATACCTAACACCAGTTTTATAAAGGCAGTGAAGCTGACCAATATTGCTGGCGCCTACTGGAGAGGTAATGAAAAAAATAAAATGCTTACCCGCATTTATGGTATTACATTCCCCAACCAAAAAGAACTTGACGAATACCTGGCGCTGCTGGAAGAAGCCAAAAAGCGCGATCACCGCAAGCTGGGTAAAGAACTTGAATTGTTTACTTTCTCAGAAAAAGTAGGCAGCGGTCTGCCATTGTGGTTGCCCAAGGGAGCTATGCTGCGCGAGCGCCTGCAGCAATTTTTACAGAAAGCGCAAATAGAAACAGGATACCTGCCTGTTATTACTCCGCATATAGGTAGCAAACAGCTGTATGTAACATCTGGTCACTGGGAGAAATACGGTAAGGATAGTTTCCGGCCCATTACAACTCCGCAGGAAGGCGAAGAGTTTATGCTGAAACCCATGAACTGCCCGCACCATTGCGAGATATATAAATCATCTCCGCGGTCGTACAAGGATTTGCCATTGCGTCTTGCTGAATTTGGCACGGTATACCGTTATGAGCAATCAGGCGAATTGCATGGCTTGACTCGCGTACGCGGATTTACTCAAGATGATGCTCACTTGTTCTGCATGCCAGAGCAGGTAAACGATGAATTCAAGAAAGTAATTGACCTCGTTCTTTATGTTTTCGAGTCATTGGGCTTTACTGAATATACAGCGCAGATTTCGCTTCGCGACCAGGTAGACCGCGCAAAATATATAGGCACGGAAGAAAACTGGGAAATAGCTGAACAAGCAATTATAGACAGCGCTACCGAGAAGGGACTGAAAACTGTGATAGAATATGGCGAAGCTGCATTCTACGGACCAAAACTCGACTTTATGGTGCGCGATGCTATAGGTCGTAAATGGCAATTAGGCACTATACAAGTGGATTATAACCTACCAGAGCGTTTTGAACTGGAGTATGTAGATAGCGACAATACACGTAAGCGTCCGGTAATGATACACCGCGCTCCATTTGGCTCAATGGAGCGATTTATTGCCGTATTGCTGGAACATTGCGGCGGCAACTTACCATTATGGCTGGCTCCGCTACAAGTCAAAATTTTGCCAATTAGCGACAAGTACAGCGAATATGCACACAGTGTGGCTGCATTACTGAAAAATGTAGACATACGTGCTGAAATAGACGACCGCAGCGAGAAAATAGGCAGAAAAATCAGAGATACGGAATTGATGAAAACGCCCTACATGCTGATTGTAGGCGAAAAAGAAATGAGTGACGGTACGGTGTCTGTGCGTAAGCATGGCGAAGGCGACAAGGGTTCGGTAACTGTAGCTGAATTTATGGCTGACATTCAGCACATTGTAAAAGAACAGATAAAAGGTAAACGCAAATAGCAAACAGAACGCCGATAAAAAAGTGTTGAAAAACAATTCTTACTTTTTTATCGGCTTTTTATTTATAACTCTTTATATTTGACAAAGGTTGTGGATAGCGCTTTATGAAAAATATATCAATTTAGATTGCGGCGCTTACAGCTAAGTATTATAAATTTGCCAATAAATTTTAAAACCCATTAATGCAGAAAAGACCAAAAGGCAAACCGTTTTTCAGGCCGAGAGTGCCACAGAATGAACACCGCCTTAATAACGAAATTACCGCGCCCGAAGTGCGGGTAATAGGTGAAGACGTAGAACCCGGTATTTATCCGGTAGCAGAGGCGCTGAAAATGGCCATTGCAAAAGAAGTGGATCTCGTTGAGATCTCCCCTAATGCTGTGCCGCCGGTATGCCGCCTTATAGACTATAAGAAGTTTCTCTACGAGAAAAAGAAGAAAGATAAAGAACAAAAGGCCAAAGCCAAACAATCGGAAGTTAAGGAAATCAGGTTTACACCAAATACCGATGACCACGACTTTGATTTTAAAGCGAAGCATGCTGAGAAATTTTTGCAGGATGGCAATAAAGTAAAATGCTATGTGCAGTTTAAAGGTCGTGCAATCATGTTTCAGGAACGCGGAGAATTGCTATTGCTGAAATTTGCTGAACGCATGGCTGAATATGGCGCACTCGAGTCTATGCCCAAAATGGAAGGCAGAAGAATGCTGGCTATGTTTTCGCCAAAGAAAAAGAAATAATACAGAATTCACGCGGTGTTAATCGACAGCTAACTATTACGAAAATATTTATCTAATATTAGCTTATAAAAAACAAATAAAAATTTTGTTTTGACTTAAAATCGCTCGTATCTTTGTATCACAAAACTAACTACTAGCTACTCTAAGCATAAAGATGTTTTCATGGTGATAGGGTTTATAGGGGCTGGCCTGTTCTCAGGCTGGCTTTTTTATTTGTACTAACTGGCGCCAATATTTTTCTAAAATAGTTTGTTATTACTAAGAGAATATATAATTTTGCAAAAGTTTTCATAGTGATAGGGTTTATAGGGGCTGGCCTGTTCTCAGGCTGGCTTTTTTTTGTTTAATTTTGTCTATATTACAATCGAAAATAGCCTTCATGCGTATTATAGTAACTAATCTGCTTCTGTTCATAACATTTGCCTATAGTGCAACAGCTCAGCCGTTAGCTGCATTTGTAGATATACAAAACCAACTAATTGGCATGGGATAGAGGTATGATTAGAAAAATTGATTTTCTGGCGCCCACAAGTATGAAAATAGGCCGCACTACAATACCCTATCTCGACAATTCAAGATCATTCAAAATATACTATAATGGTAGTGTACGACCAGTAAATATTGGCTTCACTAACAATTATTATGCTACAGATAATCTGGTAGCTTACCTTAACCAGAAATCGCTGAATGTGTTTGACAAAGGCGTATCAAAAAATCTTGCAGGCGTTGTAGACCAATATTTCGTTCAAGACAGTTTAATACTGTATCTGGATAGCTATAAAGGAGAATACAAAGCTTATTACAATGGTGAAATATACCCGGTAGAAAACTACATACCAGATAGTGTTCTATCGCGATTGAAAGTATCAGACAATATTATTGCCTACAACAACTTCGCAAATCAATTCAAAATTTTCTTCAGAGGTCAAAAGATTGCTCAGGAAGACTATCCGGTTACAACATTCGAAGCAGGTAGAAACACAGTAGCTTATGTAGATATCGACCGTAAGTTTAAGATTTTTCATAACGGCACTACCAATGTTATAGATGATTTCCCACCTTCATCTTTCAAGGTGGGCGATAATCTGGTGGCATTTGTGTCGGGCGACGGTTATTTTAAGGTATTCTACGGAGACAGTGTACACACAGTTGGCTTTATGAACCCAACTTATCAGGTGGGCGATAACATCATAGCTTATAAGGATCCCGGCGGCATGTTCAAAATAATTTACAAGGGCGAGACTACCGACATGGAAAACTATTACCCCAACAACCTGACTATTCAATACAATTCAGTTGCTTATATAAACACCGCAAACACACTTCGTCTTTTTAGCGATGGCGAAACATATGATGTTACCAATGCCGACCTAACCAGCTGGGCGCTCAACTATGATGTGGTCACCTACCAGATTGGCCAAGCGATATTCAAGGTGTTTTACAAAGGAACCGAGTACTAATCGCCGTCTAAGGCAATCGATACTCGGCTCAACATATTATACTTGTATCTTATTTAGGCTTTCACCAACTTATCAAGCGCAGCGCTCATTCTGCTCATAGCCTCAACCAGATTAGGCATAGATGTAGCAAACGAAAGGCGTATGCAATTGCCCTCGCCAAAGGCGCTACCACAAACGGTAGCTACATGAGCTTCGTTGAGCAAATACATACTCAGGTCGTTATCGTTATTAATAACATGCCCATTGTAGCTGCTGCCAAAGAAAGAACTGATATCGGGGAAAGCATAAAAAGCGCCCTCTGGATGGTTTGTTTTAACGCCATTCATTTTCTCTAAAGCCCCTACTACATAATCGCGTCTTTCTTTAAAAGCCACAACCATCTTCATAGATGGCTCCAAGCTGCTCAACAATGCGGTAATTGAGGCACGTTGAGTAATAGAATTGGCGCCCGATGTAAACTGAGCCTGTAGCTTATCGCAGGCCTGCACAATTTCTTTTGGTCCTGCCATGTAGCCCAAACGCCATCCGGTCATCGCAAAACCCTTCGACATACCGTTTACAACTAATACCCTGTCGCGCAATTCGATAAACTGAGCAATGCTTTCGTGCTTTCCATTGTAATTAATATACTCATATATCTCATCGCTCACCACCACTATGCGAGGATACTTTTTAAATACTTCTGCAAGGGCTGCCAACTCTGCTTTTGAGTACACACTACCGGTAGGGTTGCAGGGAGAGGAGAAAATAAACATTTTTGTTTTTGGCGTTATCGCCGCTTCCAATTGCTCCGGGCGCAACTTAAAGTCGTTGTCTATTCCGCAATTGATATATTTTACCTTACCGCCTGCTAAATTAACCAATGACGCGTAGGTAACCCAAAAAGGAGTTGGTATTATAACTTCGTCATCGGGATCTATAAGGCAGAGTACTGCATTGGCCAACGACTGTTTGGCGCCGGTTGATACGATTATCTCATTGCGCGCGTAGTCAAGGTTATTATCTCGTTTAAGTTTTACGCTTATTGCATCAAGCAGATCGGGCATACCGGCAACCGGTGTATACTTTGTGTATCCTTCTGCCATTGCATTAGTAGCGGCAGTGCATATATGTTCCGGAGTCTTAAAGTCCGGTTCGCCCAGACTCAGGTCTATTACATTTATGCCTTTCGCTTTCAATTCACGGCTAAGCTTAGCCATCATTATAGTCTGCGGTTCTGTAACAGAATTCAATCGTTGTGCTAACTGCATTGCTTACTTCATCTAATGGGAAGTGCAAATATACCGTTTAGAATTTGAAAATTTGAACATTTGAGGTTCCATATAAAGCAAAATAACCGAAAGGGCTAAAACATATAAGTACTAATAGTCAATCAGTTATACCGTTTTGAAATAGCGCTTTGCGCCACTAATGTATTTCTGCTGCGCAAAGACACATCACAAATACCATACAAACTGGATACCTAAGTAATTGGAAACCAACCTTAGTAATTCATTTGTTAAATTTTTGTTTAGCAATTAGTTTTATTACATTTGGCTTACTGAAATTTCGAACATGAAAAAACATCTGTTTATTTTTTTAATTCCCGCGCTGGTTGGGTTTGGAGCTGTTTGCGCACAAACTGTGTCAAAACCTGTTATAAAAATTGAATCGGCACATAAAAAAGGCGAAACCGTTTTTTTTACGGTTCAGTCAACTAAAGAATTTTATGTAGGCGGCAATGTATACATATTACATATAGGCGACAGACGATTTGCCCATAGCGAACAAACAACCAGTGCTGATGGGAGCGGCGAGCTTTCCTTTATGATACCTGAATCTGAATATGCGCAGCTGCCCGAGGGTGTAAAAGCATTTGTTACATACGGACAACTGCTAGATGAAAATGACGAGCAAGCGTTTGCAGAACTCAGTAAGCAGCCTAACACCCAATGCTGGAGCATAGGGCAATTCAGTAAAAAACTTTTAAAATAATAGCCACAAACGGATAACAATGAGCTGTTCTAAAATACTTCGCGCCGCTATAACGCTGGCAATATTGTTGCTAAGTACGTTGCCCAATGTGGCTGATGCACAAACACCCGACCCGGGATTGCCGGGCGCTTATGCCGTTACCAAACTGCAATACGATTTGGGCGATGTTGCCTATACTCCTCCTGGGTTTGGTTATGCAGTAGAGGTGCGCGGTTCGGTGCACTACCCTACCACCCTCACGCCCGGGCCTTTTCCGGTACTGGTATTCTTGCATGGCAGGCACTCCACTTGTTTCAGAACATCTACTCCCGGCACAACAAGCCTTACTTGGCCTTGCCCAACGGGATATGAATCGATTGTAAGCTACGAGGGCTACGACTATATTGCACAAACCATGGCCAGCCACGGGTATATAGTGATTTCAGTATCGTGCAACGGTATTAACGCACGCGACAACAGTCTGGGCGATTATGGCATGCAAGGCCGTGCTGAACTGATGCAATACCACCTAAACTTATGGAACACCTGGAATACCACCGGTGGCGGACCATTCGGATCTTTGTTCGTAGGCAAGCTCGACCTGCAAAATATTGGCACTATGGGCCATTCCCGCGGCGGCGAAGGCGTTGTATACCATGCGCTGCACAACCGCGCGCTGGGCAGCCCTTATGGTATAAAGGCCGTGCTGACGCTTGCCCCTGTAGACTTCAACCGCAAAGTACTGACTAAAACAGCGCTTATGAATATTGCTCCCTATTGCGATGGCGATGTTTCGAACCTGCAGGGCGTGCACTTTTATGACGATGCCAGATACAGAGATACTACCGACGAAACGCCTAAGCATAACATTGTTATGATGGGCGCTAACCATAACTTCTTTAATACTGTATGGACGCCAGGTAGTTATATAGCTGGTACCGCCGACGACTGGAATGGCGTATACGGAAGTACAGACCCGCATTGCGGCTTAGGAAGACCAGGAAATAGAAGATATGACACCGGCATGCAGAAAAAAGCATTTAATGCCTATGGATGCGCATTTTTCAGAACCTACATTGGCCACGATACAAGTTTTGCGCCCATACTGAATGTAGATGATATTTTCCCGCCGGTATCGTCTACTCTCGATACTGATGCCGTTTTTGTATCGTATCACGCTGGGCGCACACTCAGGCTGGATATAAACAGGACCGATACAATAACCAGCACACTTAAAAACAACCTCGGCGATACCGTTACCACATCAGGCCTTATTGGCCCAGCGCTCTGCGGCGGCGGCTTCACTTCGCCTGCATGCAGTATAAGCACTTATGCAGCGCGCGAACCGCACAAGGGCTCTACCACAACCCGTGGACTTATGCAAATGAAGCTACACTGGAACGATACTACAGATTGGTATCAAAATGATATACCAACTTCTTATCAGGATTTCTCAACTTATCGTAGCCTTAAATTCAGAGTTTCAGAAAACTTCTCAGAGATCACCTCATTACCTAATCTTAATTTTTCTGTGCAGCTCATAGATTCTTTAGGCGACAGTAGCGCTCAAGAAGTTGCCAACAACAGCTATGCGCTATTCTACCAGCCGGGAGCTACTACTTCGCAATTACCCAAAGTGGTTTTCAATACTATTACCATAGCACTTGCGGGCTTTACAGGTATAGATTTGACTAAAGTAAGGCACATAAAATTCCTGTTCAATAAATCAGATACCGGTTCTATAGTGGTTAGCGATATTTCATTAATCAGTCAGAAATGCGGTAAGCTAAGCGCGTTCTTTACGGACAGCAATACACACATAGGCTATAATGTGCTTTTTACCGACAATACAAAAACTAACTATGGCGATACGTTGTCTTACCTGTGGAATTTTGGCGACCCTACATCAGGACTTAACGATACGTCTACACTTCGCAACCCCAACCATGCTTACACAGGTCCGGGCACATATACAGCGTGCCTTTATGTAAAATCAATACGCAGAAATGGCGATGTTTGTAACGATACATTCTGTACTACTATTACATTACTTGCTACAACAGATCTTGCGAAACAAGCAGAAAACAGAATACAAATAATACCCAATCCCGCAAAAGACTATCTCTATATAACAGGGTCTGAAAACACAGACATACTGACTATAACTGATATTTATGGCCGCCAAGTGTATTCTGCAACTATACTTAATCACACCGTTACTTTACCGCAGTCGCTGGGTTCTGGCATTTACTATGCCGTTATTGGCACTCAATCGGGTAATGTGTACAAGAAAATTGTTATAACCAGGTAATATTCCTTTTTGATAGTTGGGATACAGAGATGTGGCTGATATGAATGTCACTTCTTTGTATCCCAAAAATACCAAAGCAGGAGAACCATAAAAGAGCAGTTACCAATTGCAGCGAAAACAACAAATGGTAACTGCTATGTATAAAAAAGTTATTCTAAAGTTATCCACATTTATTTTAGCCAAATACTATTTTCTTTAATTTTCGCTACTTTTGTAACGGAAACAGAAAGTAAGAAAGTAGTGATTGTGGTAGATGGATTTAAACCAAAAAGAAATAAAACTTACAAAATTATTTTGTTTCCCAAAAAAATACTATTTTAGCTTTTGATAGGGTTTATAGGGGCTGGCCTGTTCTCAGGCTGGCTTTTTTATTTATATCAGTTTATGAATAGTACTCGTGGGTTGTCTACTTTCTATATTGATGACACCGCAATACCTTCGGAATTTTAGCCTGTAGCGATATATACTGTTGCTACCACGTTACAACCATTCTACTATCTTTACACTAACAATAACCTAGTTTTTTAAGGCTGTTGTTGAAAAACAGATGAATCCCAAACGAATAATTTGTACAGTAACCAACGACCTCAATTACGATCAACGAATGATACGTATTTGTACATCGTTGGTAAATGCTGGTTTCGATGTTACGCTTATTGGCTTTAAACGCAAGAAAAGTCTCCCTTTAACACAACGCCCTTTCAAACAAGTTCGCCTGCCCATCATCACAGAACAGGGCAAATTAATGTACTTTCACTATTGGCTAAATCTGTTTTTTGTACTGCTATTTCGTAAATCCGATATTTTGTGCGCTATCGACCTCGACACTATTATGCCTGTGTATTTTGCTTCTGCCATCAGAGGAAAAAAAAGGGTGTATGATGCACATGAAATATTTACCGATCTGAAGGAGGTTATAAGCAGGCCAACCGTACACAAAATGTGGAACTGGATTGGCAATTTTGCTGTACCCAAATTCCCAACAGGCTATACTATAGGCGATTGCTATGCCGATGAGTTCAAAAAAAGATATGGCGTAACCTACGGTGTGGTGCGCAATGCTACTATACTCAAGCCTTTTGTAATACCAAATAAAAAAGAGCAGTATATATTGTATCAGGGATGGGTAAATGTTGGCCGCTGCTTCGAGCAGCTGATTCCTGCTATGAAATATATAAACTGCCAGCTGATAATATGCGGAGAAGGTAATTTCTACCAACAATCTAAGGATCTGGCGCGCGAGCATAATGTAGAGGACAAAATAAGCTTTAGAGGGTATGTGCCGCCGGGCGAACTAACCGCTTACACAAAAGATGCGTACATAGGTATTACACTATTCGAAGACACAAGCCTTAGCAATAGATTGAGCCTCGCTAATCGCTTTTTTGATTACATGCACTCCGGAGTACCGCAACTTTGTATTAAGTACCCTGAATACGAACGTATAAACAATGAATACGAAATAGCGTCGTTGATAGAACAGCCGACGCCTGAAACAATTGCTGCCGCGCTCAATAAAATGCTGGACGATGAACGCTACTATAGTTTATTGCAGCAAAACTGCTTAAAGGCCCGCGAAGTGTATTGCTGGCAGGAAGAAGAGAAAAAACTTGTTAGTATCTACAATCAATTGAGCAATAAATAACAAACAGGCAATAACACACCATTGCAATAGATAGGCAAACAAAACAAGCATGACCACAGGTATAAAATTCAGTATAATAATACCGGCCTACAATGCCGAAAAAACTATAGAACGGGCTATCGACTCTGCACTTGCACAAACATATGGCAATTATGAAATAATTGTGGTTGACGATGCTAGTTCAGATAATACCGAGCAAATAATAAAATCCAAGTACGCAAAAAAAATACAATACATCCGCAAAGTGGGTAATGTAGGTAGTAGCGCCGCACGCAATACCGCAATGGACGCTGCTACAGGCGACTACTTTGCTTTTCTGGATGCAGATGATGTTTGGCACCAAGAGAAGCTCATGCTAATAAAAACAATATTGGAGGCTAAACCAGATATAACTTTATTTTACCATCCATTTACTATGGAGCACATTTTAGGTAAACGGTTGCCCGAGGACATTGTAGTGTACAAGTTACCGTTCATAAAACTGTTGCCTGCCAATATGATTGCTACGTCTTGCGCAATATTGAAAAATGACACTGCATTTCGTTTTGAGCCAACAATGCGGTATACAGAAGATTATGATCTCTGGCTACGTGTGGGATACAAACACAAAATATTTTTCATAAACATTCCGCTCACCCAGATATTCAGGATGTATACCACCAGCGGGGGAATAAGCGAAAACAGGTGGAAAATGCGTAAAGGCGAAATGCGCGCATACAGGCGACTGGTGAAGCTCAACCCATTCTTCCTGCCATTGTTACCTGCACTACTTCTTTCCAGCCTTGGCAAGCATGTGTTTAAGGTAATAGGCAACAAAAAAGGATAGACAATAAGCAAACACACTTATACTACATCAGCGCTAATTTCTTTTACCATGCCATGTTCTATACGCACTACACGCGAAGGATACTTCTGTATAATGGTATAGTCGTGAGTAGCCATTATAAACGCTGTCTGGTAATCGCGGCAAATATTGAATAACAACTGCATTATTTCATCAGTGGTATCTGGGTCCAGATTGCCTGTAGGTTCATCAGCCAATATTAGCTTGGGGTTATTTAGTAATGCACGCGCTATATCCACACGCTGCTGTTCGCCGCCCGACATTTCGTAGGTCATTTTCGTGCCCTTATTTTTCAACCCGACCTTAGCCAGCACATTCTCTATCTTCTCCTTCATCAGGGCTTTATCTTTCCAGCCTGTAGCCTTCAGCACAAACTCCAAATTGTGGTAAACATCCCGGTCTGTCAGCAAACGGAAGTCTTGAAACACAATACCAAGGTTGCGGCGCAGCAATGGTATTTTCTGCCAGGTAAGCGTTTTCAGGTCGAAGCCAGCTACAATCCCTTCACCTTCTTTGAGATATAGATCGCCATAGAGAGTTTTAAGCAGACTGGATTTACCTGTGCCGGTTTTGCCAATCATGTACATAAATTCACCCTTATCTACTTCAAGATTTACATTATTAAGCACGAGTGTATTGCCTTGATAAATGTTAGCTTGTTTTAGCGAAACTATATTATTTTCATCCATCAAAATTCCGTTTGTAACAAAGATAAACCCAAATATTTTCAAAAATCAAAAAAAGCCAGCGGTAATATTATAACACTAAGCTAAAGTAAATGCTCATCATAAACAGACCTTCAATCAAGCAATAAACAAGCCCGACGTTTGCCCAAACCGCAGCAGGAACCTACCAAAAACAACAATGGCCACACAGAAACTGTATGGCCATTGCAAGGAATTTTTGTATTCAGATTAATATACAACCAGTTTTTGAGTTGATGTCTGATTGCCGGTAGTAACCTGCACCAGATACAAACCTTTAACGCTGATGGCTGACTGAGGTATCAGAATACGCGCTTCTGAACCATAAACCTGCTGCTTTGTAGTATAAACTGCTTTACCTGTAACGTCAGATACAACTATTTGAGCCTGATCATTTGTTACGTCTTTAACTATAACATAGGCATCGCCATTAGTTGGGTTTGGAACAACCGCTACTTTAGCATCGCCCATTTTGTAGCTGCTTACGCTTGCTGGGAATGAACTGAAATGCAATCTGTCCATGTAGAAGTTGTTGCCGCTGCTGTAAGTAGCATCCTGACCTACGCCTGGTTTGTAACGGAAACGGAAAACAACATAGTCAGCGCTTCTAACTGCTGAAGGCAAAGAAATGGTTTTTGCATCCCAATCGCTCCAAGCGCCTGGAGTGTACGCATTTGAGAAAGCTCCCTTGTTGTGCAAAGTGCCTTTTGTCAATTTAACCAGATTAGTCCAGTTTGGTGATTTACCAATAGAATAATCTATTTCAAGTACATCGTTCATGTTTAATGATACGCTCGATCTTGACGCGCTCGAATACAAGAAGTTCATGTTAACCGGACCAGAGAACGAAGTAAAGTTAACTGGAGTAGTAAAGAAATCATCGAAGTCTCCTTTTGGACAACCTACATATGGATTCTCAGCTGGAATAGAACCCAGGATTCTGCTATCGTAACCTTCATACATCAATGAGTTGTTATCATAAACGCCAGCGGTGTTAGTTAACTTCCATTTGAATTCGTTGTTGTAATAGTTGAATGTTGGCCAGCTATCAACGTCGCCGCTTGGATTAAAATCCTGCATAATGTTTTCAGCAGGAGTGCCGTCGACATTAGCAACGAAGAATGCGCGATCAAAGGTGATAGTAGAGTCGCCGGTATGGTTACCAGTTGCTTTCATTGTAACACTACCCCATCCTGGCTCTGAGAAACTGTTGTCTATATAGCTGTAAGTTTTGCCGCTGGTAGTAGTGTCAGGCTTTTGAGCGCCATTGCTAAATTTCCAGTTAAGAGCAGTAACAGTATCGTTCCAGGTCTTGTTGTAGAAACGAACAGTTTTGGTTGGGAAGATGAAGTTATTAAACCTATCCATGTAGTTAGACCCGTTAGTCTGGCCTGAATTAGGATTGATAACAAAATCAGGAATTGGCTTAAGATCTGGGAATGCAGCAAATTCACCTGTAACCGAATCGGCAAGAACGCCGGTTTTAATAAGGTTGAATTTATTCCACAGGTTGTTACGTCCGCCTACATCGCTATTTAACGCCTGATGCATACGAGTGCACTGACCTATCGTGAACATCTTCATGCAATATGAATAGTCCATGATGTTTTGTACGTTGGTTGTATCAGGGTAGTTAACCAATGAATCGGTACCGCGAGAAGAAGTGTAAATTTTGAAATAGTTAACCGCACAGCTTGAGTCGTTTACCGCACAAGTTACGTGACCTTTTGTAGGCGGGGTATCATCTACGCCATCATCGCCGCAGTTAGGGCTAGCTGCGCTGTTGTTGTTACCCCATGGGTGCGCGAGATTGAACATGTGACCCATCTCGTGGTTGATAGTCTTACTTCCGTTTGGAGTCTCATTTCTCATGTAGTCCCAATCGCAAAGAATACCATCGCCGCGTGGATTTGAAGCCGCAGAAGCAGGTGGAGTTGCGTATGCCGCAGCGGTGAAACCACCGGATGCTGGTATAACGTTGATACACCAAATGTTTACATACGACGACTGAGGCCAGTTACCAAACTTAGCTTGCTCGCCTGCAGTGTAAGTGAGGTAAGAAAGTTGATGCGTGATGCCATGCGTAGGATTGCCATATGGATCAACCGTAGCAAAATGAAGACGTATACGTGGGTTGCCTATCCATTTTTTATATGGAGTAATAACCTGACTTGTATCTGGATTCAGTTTAGCATACGTAAGATTCCACAAAGCCAAATCTTCGTAAATAGCAGTGTCCGGCAGATACTCAACGCCATAGTTATGCACAACGTGTACAACTACTGGTATATCGTACCAAAAATTAGGGTCGTTAGTGCGATCTTCAGTAGTTCTTGCCTTACTGTAATCTATCTTTTTCAAGCCCTCTTGCACCTGACGCTCGAAGTCTGCTTCGTACTTAAGCATCTCAGGGTGAGCTATCAATTGTTTCTGACGCACCTCATCCGAATAACAGGGAAGCACCTGAGCAGTACCCTTGCCTGCAACAGCTGCCATTGCAAACAATAAAGCGAAATAGTTTTTTTTCATTTGCCGATTAATTAGAAAGTTCCAAAGTTAAAAAAATATAAACACAATTGTAAGATTTTTTGTCCCCTAAATTTTAATAACTCGCTTAAACCTAAAAGCTTATGCAAGATAGCGCGCACAAGGGCCAAGTAGTAATCCTACTTATATAATAGACGTGTGCCTTAATAAATATCTTGGGTTTTGTTAAAAATATTTTCATTTTTTTTTGCTAAAAATAATTTTGCAACAAAAAAGCTATGCCGAAGAGCAAAATTGCAGTCCAACATAGCTTTCAGATATTTTTCTAATATTACTACTTCCCAAATTTATTCTTCAACATACTTAACGCATCATTCATACTCAATGGTTTGTTGTCTGCCTCCTGCGCTTTCTTTGGCGTTTTTGCCGGCACATTTCCGGGTAGTTTAATTCCCGGTGCACTATGCTTTTCTTTTCTTGCGGGCGCTTCCATTGTCTGTTTTATGGACAGCGCTATTCGTTTACGTTGTACATCTACTTCCAGCACTTTCACCATTACTTTTTGGTTCAATTTCAGCGCCTGAGCAGGATCTGTTATGTAAGTGTTGGATATCTCAGATACATGCACCAAACCATCTTGCTTTACGCCAATATCAATGAATGCGCCAAAACGGGTAATGTTAGTTACTACGCCCGGAGCAATCATACCAACTTTCACATCCTCAATACTGTATATATTTGCGAACTCAAATTGCTGAACATCGCTGCGTGGGTCAAGACCGGGCTTCTTCAGTTCTTTAATTATGTCGCGCAAGGTATGCTCTCCCAATTGAGGTGTAATGTACTTTGCAGGCGCTATGCTGTTTACCAGCTCTTCGTTACCTATTAGTTTCTTCAAATCTACCCCAAAATCTTTGGCCATCCGCGCCACTACTTCATAGGCTTCCGGATGCACAGCGCTTCCATCGAGCGGGTTGTCGCCATCTTTTATCCGCAAAAAGCCTGCACATTGCTCAAACACTTTTGCGCCCAACCTTGGCACCTGCATAAGCTGTTTACGTGATGTAAACTTGCCGGCTTCATCTCGGTAGGCTATTATGTTTGCCGCCAGTGTAGGACCAATACCGCTCACATAACCCAGCAAACGCTTGCTTGCTGTGTTTATATTCACGCCAACAGTGTTCACGCAGCTCATAACGGTCTGATCGAGGCGTTCCTTCAATCGCACCTGATTCACATCGTGCTGATACTGCCCAACGCCTATACTCTTGGGTTCCAGCTTCACCAGTTCTGCCAGCGGGTCCATTAGTCTACGCCCTATGCTCACAGCGCCTCTTATGGTCAGGTCTTCGTTAGGGAATTCCTCTCGCGCTATTTCTGATGCAGAATATATTGAGGCGCCATCTTCGTTGACAAGAAATACTGGCAGACCTAAATTCAGCTTTTTTACAAATTGCTCTGTTTCACGGCCGGCGGTCCCATCGCCTACTGCTATTGCCTGTATGTTGTAGGTCTTCACCAGATGCCTTATTTTATTTTCAGCATCTACAGCCCTAAAGTTGTTTTCATGTACATAAATCAGATCAGTCTGCTTGAGTGTGCCTTTTTCATCAAGCGCCACAACCTTACAGCCTGTTCGGTACCCGGGATCTATGGCCAATATACTCTTACTGCCGAGCGGCGCGCTTAGTAATAATTGGCGCAGATTCTCGGCAAATACATTTATCGCTTCTTCATCGCTTTTTGTTTTCAATGCTGTTCTGAACTCGCTTTCCAGACTTGGGTGCAACAACCTCCTCCATGCATCCTTGATTGCCTTTCGTACCTGGTCTGCAGCATCATTGTTACCCTTTATAAACACCTTTTCAGCTATCGACAGCGCATCCTCCTCAACAGGACCGATAGACACTCTTAGAACGCCCTCCATAAAACCGCGCATAATAGCCAGAAACCTATGCGATGGTATTTTAGATATTGGCTCACTAAAATCGAAATAGTCTTTATACTTTATTCCTTCCTGTTCCTTTTCTGCTAATACTGTGCTTTGTATTGTTGCAGTTGTCTCAAATAGCCTACGGATGCTTGCACGCACGGCGGCGTCTTCATTCACCAATTCAGATATTATGTCGCGGGCGCCTTGTAGCGCTTCGTCTACTGTTTTAACTGTTTCATTAATATACGCTGCGGCGCTTTTGTAAATATCAATATTACCTTGCTCCAATAGCAATAAGCCCAACGGCTCAAGTCCGTTTTCGCGGGCGGTTTGCGCCTTTGTTTTACGTTTTGGTTTATAAGGAAGGTATAAGTCTTCCAGTTCAGCAATCGTCGTCGATTTGTTGATTTTCGCTTGCAGTTCCTCGGTCATCTTGCCCTGCTCCGTAATCGTTTTCTCAATAAAGGCTTTGCGTTCCGAAAACTCCTTTTGCAAATTAGCTTCATCCTGTATTTGTTGTATCTGCACCTCATCCAGCGCGCCTGTCCTATCTTTCCGGTATCGCGCTATAAAAGGTATTGTTGCTCCTTCATCCAACAGCTGCAAAACAGCAGCCACATCTTGTTGCCTTAATTGTAAAGAGGCCGAAACGCCTTGTGCAAATTCTATCATAAACTCAATGCTCTTAAAGCACGAAAGTAAGTGGTGAGCGGGAATTTGAGAAGGTTTTTGTTTGGTAATGTTTTTGTATGCACGGCCGAAAAAAGGCTAAAAATGTGCCGGTGGTACTACCGGCAATTGTTGCCGACAGCCTATATGTAAAAGCAAGTGGCGGACAATGCCGCCACTTGCTTTTACATATAGGTTACCAGTCCTATCAAAACAGGATCCGGCAGGTGATTACTGTACTAATACTAATTTACCAAGGTAAATATTCTTTCCTGCAGTGATCTTGTAGACATAGTTGCCCGATGGCAGATCATTTGAAGCAAAATTTACCACATATTCCTTACCGCCAGTTGCTTCGTCGTCGAACAACATACCTACTTTCATACCTACAGCATTGAAAATTTCAACTGCTACATGGCAATCTTTAGGGAAAGCAAACTTGATAGCTGTAGTTGTTTTAAACGGATTAGGGAATGCGCTAATACTAAACTCATCTACAGTTACCGATGTGCCTGTCTTAATATCCAGTGGCACATCGCCATGCTTACTAGTATCGGTATTAGCAACGCGGCACAATGGCTCTGCAATAAATATGCTTGCAGATGTAGTGTCGCCAACAGCATCGGTGATATGCACATAATAAGTGCCAAATGGTATACCTGTCAAATTCTGCGTTGTTGCGCCATTCGACCACAGGAAGTGATAAGGCGCAATACCGCCAGATACGCCAAGTGTAATAGTACCGTCGCTGCCTCCAGAGATGGTTACATCCGTACCGCTAATAGTAGCTATGATTGCTGTAGTATACATGTCGTGAGTCGAGTATACAGAACCGCAACTATTGGTTACTCTGTAAGTTATTATCGATGCTCCTACAGTATGACCGGTTACCATCCCACCGCTATTCACAGAAGCTATAGCAGGTGCGCTGCTTGTCCATACTCCGCCAGATACCGCGTTGAGCATAAACTCAGGAGCGCCAATACGTACGCGAGAAGCGCCAACAATAGGACCGACAGCAGGTAAAGGATTAACTGTCATAGGAGCTGTTGTAGTTGCGGTACCACAGCCATTGTGTACGAAGTAAGAAATTGTTGCAGAACCAGGAGCTACTCCCGACACCGCGCCGGTAATTGCATCAACGTTTGCAATAGAGAGGTCGCTGCTAGCCCAAGCGCCGCCCGGAGCTGTTGCGCTCAACGCTGTTGTTGCGCCCTCGCAAACTACTGTCGCGCCAGAAATATAACCGGATACAGGGAATGCATCAACCGGTACTTCAGCCCAGGTACTTGCCGTTCCGCAAGAGTTTGTAACCGTATAAGTAATACGAGTAATACCTGGAGTTAATCCAGTTACCACTCCGCTTCCAGATACCGACGCTACGCCCGGAGCGCTACTGCTCCATACACCGCCTGGCACTGAGCTTGACAATGGCAAAGTAAGACCGCTACAGATGCTGCGAACACCGGATATTGAGCCCGCATCTGCACCCGGATTAACAACCAATGAGCGGGTCATTGTTGTAATACCGCAGCTGTTGGTTATCGCATAATTGATGGCTAATACTCCAGGATATATACCCGTAACAATACCTGATGTACTGCCTATAGTTGCTTTACCTATCTGACTGCTCGTCCATACGCCGCCCGGAGTTGTGTCGGTAAGCGCAATTGTGTTGCCTACGCAAACTGTCAATGGACCAACTATCGGGCCAACTACAATTGATGTTGGACGGACAAATACGGTCTTGGTATTGTAGGCGCTTCCGCAAGCGTTAGTAACCGAATAAGTAATAGTTACATTACCAGTACCCCATCCGTATACGAATCCTTCTGCGTTAACTGTAGCAAGCATTGTATTGCTGCTGGTCCATGTACCGCTGAGTGTTGAATCAGCAAGCGGAATAGTAGAACCGATACATACGCTTGACGCGCCGGAAATAGTGCTGATAACCGGGAACACGCTAACTGTTACTGCTTTTACAGACATCGCTGTACCGCAAGCATTGGTAAATGTGTAGCTGATCAACGCTGTGCCAGCAGACAAGCCTGTTACTACGCCTGTTGTACCTACAGTAGCTACTGCTGTGTTGCCGCTTGTCCAAACGCCGCCTGATACAGAATCTGTAAAGGTTGTTGTAGAACCTGCGCAAATTTCACCTACGCCGCTGATAACAGAAGTATAAGGAAGCGACGTAACAGAAACCGTACGTGTAGCTATAGCAGTACCGCAACCATTAGTGAAGGCATAAGTAATTATTGATGTACCTAAAGAAACACCGTTATATGTGCCGTTAGTACCGATAGTCGCAACTGCTGTGTTGCTGCTGCTCCATGCGCCGCCTGTTGTGCTATTACCCAATGTTGTAGGTGTTCCAACGCAGGTAGAACCGGAACCAGTGATAGTACCAACAACAGGGTTAAGGTCAACATTTACACGCACTGTTGTGGTAACTGTAACCACGCCATCTGTTACGTTGACTGCAAACGAGTCTATGCCGCTGTAACCAGGAGCCGGAGTATAGCTTAAGCCAGAAGGAGTAAGCGCTCCGCCGGTTGTAGTTGCAGTGTTTGAGCAAACCACCGCACCATGAGAAGGAGACATTGCTGTGCTCCAGTTAAGCGTTTGGGCAGTATCCAGATCCATCACTCTGAGTAAAGAATTGATAGATGTTGCAGAGGCATCACGACAAACGTTCATTGTTTGACGAGCGCCGCCGGTAAAGAATGGTATTCTGTTATAAGGACCTAAAATTCTGATAACGAAGCTGGCATCATCTGCTATGTACAGGTTGCCGCCGCAGCTTACAGATATACCCATTGGTTGATAGAGCTGAGCCAATGCAGCTGGACCGCCATCGCCAGAGTAACCGCGAGTACCTATACCTGCAATTGTGCTGATAATACCAACGCTATTGATCTTACGTACAGTGTTATTGCCCAATTCAGATACAAAGACGTTACCGAGGTTATCAACAGCAACGCCATATGGGTTGTAGAAGGTAGCAGCAGTTGCTGGTCCGCCGTTTCCAGAGTAGCCAACCGCGCCAGTTCCCGCAAAAGTTGTGATGATACCAGATGCGTCAACTTTACGTACTACCTGATTGCCGTAGTCGGTAATAAACACATTACCTGCATTATCAACCGCAACACTCCTTGGTACAGACAGACGAGCGTTAGTTGCTGGTCCGCCATTACCAGTGTACCCAGCGAAACCAGTACCAGCTATCGTTGTAATAATACCTGAAGTATTAACCTTACGGATAGCGTTGTTGAGGTAGTCAGTGATATAGATGTTGCCAGCTGCATCTGCCGCCAATCCTGTTGGATAGCTCAACTTAGCTGCTGTTGCCGGGCCGCCGTTTCCGGTATAACCCGAACCGTTAGCTCCTGCAAACGTGGTAATGATACCGTCTGGCGTTACTTTACGCACGGCCTGATTGTTGATATCTGATATATACAAATTACCTAACGGATCAAGAACCACGCCTATCGGGTGAGATAATTGCGCATTGGTGGCTGGGCCGCCATCGCCGCTGAAGCCTATTGTGCCATTGCCCGCCACGGTAGTAATGATACCAGATGCGCTCACTTTACGGATCACATTGTTATCAAAATCTGCAATATAGCTGTTGCCTATGCAGTCTGTAGCAATACTATATGGATGCGACATTTGGGCGCGTGTTGCAGCTAGACTATCGCCAGTGTAACCAATAGTACCAAGACCTGCATAAGTATAGATGTTCAACGCCTCATTTACAGTAATGCTAATAGCGCGCATCATGCTTCCGCAAGAGCCTCCGTTTGTGACAGTAAGCGAACCAGTATAGGTAGCTGGTATTACTGCGCTAGGTATAGCTATACGCAAAGGTGATGAAGTTATCGGCGCGTCGGTTACATCTGCAAATCCTGCGCTATGAGCCGCAGTACCCCATACTATGCTATAGCGAGATGGCGTGCCTGTGCTTGTATACGTCAGATATCCGCTGGTATCGCCTGCAATAACAGGAGAAAGAACGCCGGGCACGATAGTAGGACGTGTAATAACAGTGAGCGTTTTGGTAACAAATGCTGTTCCGCAACCGCCAGATACTGTATAAGTAATCGTTGCAGTACCCGGAGAAATACCATCGATCTGACCTGTATTACATGTACAAGCAAAGGCTACTGTTGGATCGCTGCTGCTCCATACGCCGCCGGTAGCAGTGTTTGCCAACATTATGTGGCAGCTTACGCTCAGTATAGATGGACCGGTAATTGAATCAAGAGCAAGTGATGAATTTACATAAACAGTAGTTGTAGCAGCCGATGTTCCGCAAGCATTAGTCACTGAATAAGAAATTATCGAGGTTCCTGCTACCAAGCCAGATACTACGCCGCCAGTTGTAATGGTGGCCACAGCTGGGTTGCTGCTGCTCCATACGCCGCCGGGTGTAACGTTAACCAAAGTACCCGACGTTGCTGGACAATAAGTAGTTGCTCCGGTTGTAGCGGCAACTGTTGGCAATGGGTTTGTTGTAACCGCATATACCGCTGTAGCTGAGCCGCAACCGTTGGTATAAGTATAAGATATAGTTGCTACACCTGCTGCAACTCCGGTAACAGAGCCAGTTGTAGAACCAACAACTGCAATAGCAGTGTTTGAACTAGTCCAGAAACCGCCGGTCGTAGCGTTCGAAAGCGTTATTGTTGCCGATGGACAAACATTATTGACGCCGGTAATGGCAGCCACAGTTGGCATTGGATTAACCGTGATTGTTTGCGTTGCAGCTATTGTACCGCAGGTATTACCCACAGTGTACGATATGGTCGCAGTTCCTGCAGTTACGCCAAACACATTTCCGCTGGTTCCCACTGTAGCTACAGCGGTGTTGCTGCTGCTCCACGCGCCGCCTGCCGTTGCATCGCTGAGGGTAGTTGCAGATTCAGCGCAAACAGAAGTTGCTCCGGTTATTGCCGCAACTGTTGGAAGCGGATTAACTGTTACAGCCTTTGTTGCAGTAGCTGAACCACAAGCGTTGGTTACCGTGTAACTGATAATTGCGTTGCCAGCAGTTACACCCGAAACAACGCCTGAAGTATTTACACTTGCAACAGCGCTGTTTGAACTGTTCCAAACTCCGCCTGTTGTAGAATTGGTATAAGTAGTAGCTGCAGAAGCGCATATAGTTGCAGCGCCCGAAATCGCAGCCACGGTTGGCAATGGATTAACTGTAACCGCCTGAGTAACTGTTGTAGTTCCGCATGTATTGGTAACGCTATAAGAGATTGTAGCTGTTCCAGCTGCAATACCTGTTACAACACCTGCTGTACCAACAGTAGCAATGCCTGTGTTCGAACTAGCCCATACGCCGCCGGTTGTTGCGCAACTCAATGTTGTATTTGAAGCAGCGCAAACCGAAGTAGCGCCTGAAATAGCAGCTACGGTAGGCAATCCATTTACGGTAACAACTTTGGTAGCAGAAGCGCTGCCGCAAGAATTAGAAACTGTGTAAGAAATAGTAGCAGTACCTACTGCAATTCCGGTCACCACGCCCGATGTATTTACGGTAGCGATTCCTGTGCTGCTGCTGCTCCATGTACCGCCGCTTGTTGCATCGGCAAGTGTTATTGTTGCAGATGCGCAAACTGTAGAAGCGCCTGTGATAGATGCAACTGTAATTGCAGGATTAACTGATATTGTTTTAGTTGCTGCAGATGAGCCGCAAGTGTTTGTCAAGACATAAGATATAGTAGCTGTACCTGTAGCGATGCCGCTTACAACGCCGGTTGATGAACCAACTGTTGCAACTGCTGTATTGGTACTTGTCCAGATACCTCCAGTTGTTGCATTGGTAAGCGTTGTTGTAGCTCCGCTGCAAACTGTAGCTGCGCCAGATATGCTTCCTACAGCAGGTAGCGGATTAACTGTAAGCGTCTGAGTTGCGCGAGCTACTCCACACGAAGTTGTTACTGTATAAGATATAGTAGCAGCTCCTGCGCTTATACCATTAACTGTTCCGCTCGTACCGATGGTCGCAACTGCGGTATTGCTACTGCTCCATACTCCGCCTGTTGTTGTGTTGGTGTAAGTAGTTGTAGCGCCTGCACAAATATTATTTGTTCCGGTTATCGCGGCTACTGAAGGCGCACCATTTACTGTCACTACCGCTGTAGCGCTGCAGCCCAATGGAAGCGAGTAGGTAATAACCGCAGTTCCAGTGGTTACGCCTGTAACGATACCAGATGCGGAGCCTATTGTAGCAACGGCAGTATTACCGCTTATCCATGACCCGCCAGTTGTGATATTGGTAAGCGTTGCTGTTGCCGACTGGCAAATAGTGGTTGTGCCTGCAATTGCGCCCATTGAAATTGAACTCAAAGATGTAGTTGCTCTACATCCGCCAACGGTATAAGTAATATTAGTTGTACCTCCTAACAAAGCCGACACAATACCAGATGTTGATCCTATCGAAGCAATAGTTGGATTGCTGCTTGTCCAGATACCGCCCGATACGGCGTTGGTAAGCGTCGTTGTGTTTCCTGTGCAAACACTTGTTGCGCCTGTTATCGCAGCTATCGGATTTACTGTAACAGTAATAGTTGCAGAGCAGCCCGATGTCAGACGGTAGGTGATTATCGAAGTACCTGCTGATATGCCAGTAACCATACCTGACGAAGAACCTATCGAAGCAACAGCTGTATTGCCGCTCACCCATGTACCGCCGGTTGTTCCGTTGGTCAGTGATGTAGTCATACCCTGGCAAACAGTAGCAGTTCCCGTAATTGCAGATATAGCATTAGACGTAATCGAGAATACTGATCTGCAACCGCCAACTGTATAACTAATTGAAGTTACTCCACCTGTAACGCCGGTTACAATACCAGTTGCCGAGCCTACGCTTGCAATTGTAGGGTTAGCGCTTGTCCACACACCGCCAGATACGGCATTAGCCAAAGTTGTTGTCTGACCTGTACATACGCTTGAAGCGCCAGTTATAGCTGCCGAAGGATTAACAGTAAATGAGGCTGTAGATATGCAACCAGAACTCAAACTATAAGATATAGTTGCAGCGCCAGCGCTAATGCCAGCCACAACACCTGTTGCAGAACCAACGGTAGCGATAGCGGTATTGCTACTGCTCCATGCACCGCCAGCAACGCTGCTAAGAAGCGTTGTTGTCAGCCCCTGACAAACGCTTCTTGTACCGGTAATTTCGCCAACTGCATTTACAGTTATAGCTCTAACTGTTCTGCAACCAGCGCCAGTTGTATAGGTTACATTGGTGCTACCCGCAGCTATACCTGTTACAATACCGGTTGAAGAACCGATTGTTGCTATCAATGTGCTTGTAACTGTCCAAACGCCGCCGGATGTTGCATTTGAAAGCGTTACTGATGAACCGCGGCACACGCCGGTAGGACCTGTAATTGTAGTGTTCGGATTGACCGTGATTGTTTTTGTTTTAGCGCAACCGGTAGTCAATGAATAGCTGATAACCGCAACTCCGCCAGACACGCCTGTAACCGCGCCAGAAGCAGAACCTACAGTTGCTATCGCGTTATCGCTGCATGACCAGTAACCGCCGGCAGTTGCATCGGTAAGGCTTATTGCCGAACCTGCGCAAACTGTAGAAACACCGGCAATATCGGCAGGAATTGGATTAACCCTGATAGTTGTTGTTACGCTGCTGGTACCTACGGTATAAGATATCGTTGCAGTACCTGTTGCCACGCCTGTAACCACGCCTGTCAACGCATTAACAGTTGCTTTAGCTGGATGTGCGCTCGACCAAGAGCCGCCCGGCGTTGCATCGCTCAACGTACTTGTTGAAGCTACGCACACTGTGGTTGGTCCTGTGATTGGCAATAAAGTAAGCGTAACTGATATAGTGCGGGTTGCAAAACAACCTGTACCTAATGTATAAGTTATAGTAGCAGAGCCCGGAGTAACGCCTGTTACGATACCCGTACCGGCGTCAACTGTAGCTACCGCAGTGTTACTGCTCGTCCATACGCCGCCGGTTGTTGTACAACCGAAAGTTGTAGTGAAACCAGAACCAACAGTTGTAGCGCCTGTTATTGACGATGGTAACGAGTTTATGGAAACAACAGTTGTTGTACGGCAATCTGCGCCGGTAGTGTAAGTAATAATAGCTGTTCCTACAGAAACGCCGGTTACGTCGCCAGATGTGATACCCACGCTCGCTACATATGGATTACTGCTCTCCCATGTACCGCCTAAAACAGTATTTGAAAGCGTTGAGGTAGAACCCATACAAACAGCAGTTGATCCGCTGATTGCAGTTGGAATTGCGTGAACGTCAACGAAAATTGATGTCAGGTTGAGACCGCAACAATTGGAAACTGCATAAACTATTGAAACAGAACCATCAGAAATACCTGCAACATTACCTGCCGCGTCTACAGTTGCAATCGCATCATCCGTGCTAAACCAGAATCCACCAGGTGTAGAATCTATGAGTGTTGTTACTGAGCCAACGCATACGTCAGTTGCTCCATAGATAGGACCAACAACCGGAGCTGCATTAACGGTTACGGTTTTGATGCTTGTGCAACCTCCGCCTAAAGAATATGTGATAGTTGCTGTACCTGCAGAAACACCTCTGACAACGCCTGTGGTTGAACCGACAGAAGCAATGGCCGTGTTGCTGCTCGTCCAGAGACCGCCAGTGGTTGCATCTGTAAGCGTAATTGTCATGCAATAGCAAACATCAGATGGACCTACTATTGGAGCAGGCATTGGGTTAACAACCATTGTTGTGGTTGAATAACAGCCTGTGCCAGTGCTGTAAGTAATAATTGACGTGCCAAACGATACTCCGGTAAGCACGCCGGAAACGGAACCAACTGTAGCCACCGCGGTGTTACTACTACTCCATCTGCCGCCGGTAACGCTGTTACCCAACGTTGATGAACCGCCAATACATACAGCTGTTAAACCTGTAATTGCTGTAGGTCGTGGATTTACCGTTACAAATGTCGAAACGATGTATAATCCGCAGCAGTTTGAAATAGCATATACTATTGCTACGTTACCGCCGCTAATGCCGGTTACTACCCCACTGTCATCAACAGTTGCTATAGCGTCGTTTGTGCTAAACCATATACCGCCCGGAGTTGAATTGTACAAGGTTGTAGTTGCTCCAGAACATACTGTTCTTGTTCCGGTTATTGGACCAAGTGTTGGAGGCACATTTACAGAAACTGTAAGCGTGCTAAAACATCCTGCTCCGGTCGAATAAGTGATAGTTGCCGTTCCTTCTGTCAAACCAGTCACGACGCCACTACTTGCATCTACAGTACCGATTGCTAGGTTACTGCAAGTCCAGATACCACCGCTAACTGAATCCGTAAGCGTAATGGTTGTACCCGCACATACCGCTGTAGGACCGTCAATTACAGAAGGTAATGGATTAACTGTTATGTTTTTAGAAACACTGCAACCCGTGGGCAATGTATAATTGATTGTCGCTGTTCCAGGAGTAAAACCAGTAACTACTCCTGTTAAAGAACCAACGGGCGCAACTGCGGTATTGCTACTGCTCCAAATTCCACCAGTTGTTGACTCGGTATAAGTTGTTGTTGAGTGTTGGCAAACTGTAGCTGCTCCAGCTATAGGAGCAGGCGTTGCATTTACGCGTACTTCATATATCTGCAAACATCCTGTTGGCAATGCATAAGATATTACAGCTATTCCTGCTGATACACCGGTATAAACGCCTGCTGAACTAATTGTTGCAACCGCAGTATTGCTGCTACTCCATGTTCCGCCCGGAGTAGCGTCGCTCAATGCTTGTGTAAATCCTTCACAAACCGTTGCAACGCCAGTAATTGCTGCTGGCAATGGATTAACGGTAACTGATTTTGTTACAGTAAAGCCAGACACACTATAGCTAATTGTAGCTACACCTGAAGACACGCCAGTTACAACGCCATATGCAGATCCTACAGATGCCACAGCAGGATTGCTGCTTATCCACAACCCGCCAGTTGATGAATCAACTAATGTGATGTAAGAACCTTCGCACACTACATCTGCACCCAAAATTGGAGCGGGTGTTACGGTAAATGCCACAACTGCTGTATCGCACTGTGCATCGCGGTCGCATACTTTGTACACAAAACGATCTGTACCAGTGAAGCCAGAGTTAGGAGTGTAAGTGTAAGAACCATCAGTGTTGAAGGTCAATGTACCGTTTGTAGTTGAGTAGCAAACTGAGCAAGTCAATGTATAGCTGCTGCTATCCAGGTTGCCGTCAGCGTCGCTGTCGTTGCCTACCACTGTTCCGCTAACAGGA
>CAIRYK010000073.1 GCA_903882805.1 uncultured Bacteroidota bacterium
AATAAAATTAATAAAAGTATATAATAGTATACGTTTAAAAATTCTCCGAGCCGTCTCTTCAATCGTTGAGACTACAGCCGCTGATTTTGAACTGATGTTCAAAAAGGCGGCTCATGAAAAATTATTATTTCAGATTATTATTTGCAATGACTTTTACGGCACCATTAGCTGCACACGCAGCTAATGCAATTCTGGAAAATGAATATGTAAAAGCAGGTTTAAACGAAAGTACAGGTACATTGGGTTCTGGTGACGCTACTCGCCCAGGTCTGCAGTACGATAATACTGGCACGCATACTTGGCCATGTGATAGTTGCCAAGGCGATTACTTAACTCCGGGCGATCCGTTTGAAGGATTTACTGTACGTTTAGAAGACGCTACTGGCACATTAATCAACACATATACAAATAACAACTCAGGTAATGCTGCTGATATTAGCGGTGGCAGTTGGTTAGTATCCCCTACGTCGGGCAGTGCTATTTGGTCAGCAACTACAACTGACTTTGATATTAAAAATTCATATTCTTTACCAGCTGGTCAAAAGTATATTGACATTGATACTAGTCTTACTGCTAAAATCGCTATACCAAAATTGTGGTTTGGACGCTTCATTGATCCTGACGCTATGCCAGCTGCAGGTGACTCAAGTGCTACAGATAACGCGCTAGGATATGGTGCTATCCCAAAAGCCAATGTTGCATTTAGTGAAGCTATTGTATCTCGTTATGCATTGGGCTTGTATTCAAGTGCAAGTAATGTAGGCGCAGGTATTAGTTTAAGCTGGTCAACTAATCCAGTAAACTATTACGCAAACGTTGATGGGTACGATGTGCGTTTTGGCGATGACACAATTGGGTTAGGCTTTTTAGTAAACAATGTAGCAATTGGTGATATTGTGCATTTCCAATACGCATACATCTTTGGACCGAGTGCATTTGGCGCGGCCAGTGTAGCGGTAGATGGCGGTGCAGGTGGTGGTACTCCTGGCGATGTTCCGGGTGGTGGTATACTAACTGATGTTGGGTCAGCAAGTGCTGGCCCAACTGTAGTGAGTACAGCAGATACAACTATTACAGTAAGTGATATAACAATAGTAAGCGTAACATTGCCAGTTATCACAGCAAGTTTAGCGCATCACGTTGCAACTGAAACAAGTAGTGTACAAACGATTGCTCGTACAACAACAACTAATGTTACAACTCCAATGGAACGCACTCTAGTTACTAAAGTACGCACAACAACTACGTGGAGTAATCTTACAACAACTTTTGTTGATGCCGCAGACGTGACAGACGTGACAGTAATTAATAGTGTAGCAACATCAGTCGCTAATGCTAACTTTACTGGCAGAGTTGATCAACAATCACAATTAGCAGAACTTAACGTAGGTATCAATCGCGGTTTAAACGCAGATGCATTCCGTAAAGATATGGTTGAGGGTGAGCATTACAGAATGTACATGGGTGCAACATATCTATCAAGTAACGCAGGCAATGGTTATGATGCTAATTCAAATCGTATCAATATAGGCGTTGAGTTTGATGTTAAAGATGGCTGGACTCTTGGCCTTCAATATAATAACGTTAACACTAGGCTAGATGGGGTTGATAGTAATACCAAACAAAATAAAAATCATGCTGGCTTTTACAGCGTAATGACAATTAACGATTGGATTATTAAGTCAGATTTTGGTTTGGCTGATAACAACATTAAATCAAACCGTGATGTAGAACAAACATTCTTTAATGCAAGTAAAACAAATGCTACAGACATTTGGTTAAGTAATCGCGCTTACATGCCTAACATAAAAGGTTTCCGTCCTTATGCAGGGTATACATTCGGCAACAATGAACGTGACGCATACGTTGAAACGGGCAGTGTGCAAAGCTATAGGGACGTAGCTAAGGTAAATAATTCTATTAACTTTGGTGAAGCAGGTGTGCGCTATGAAAAAACCATTAATAAACTTACCTTAACTGCTGAACTCGGTGTATCGAGCGACAGTTACAAAGATTTGAAGGCTGAAGTAAGTTATGCGGTTAACGCGCGTAGTAAAGTTGCTCTATCAGCAAGTAGGCAAGAGCATAAAAACCTATCAAGTGATAGTGTTGCCTTATACGGTAAAATAAACTTCTAAACTTATTTTTTGTTAATGGGGATTGCCTAAATAGAGCCATTGACAAATTATACCAACGTAGTTTTCCTCTTAAAGCGCCTTTGGCGCTTTTTGTTTAATATTTGATGGTCCGCTCATGGTTGGAAGATGCTAGACAATGAAGTGTACAGAGCTATCACTTTTATTTTTTCTTTGTTGTTAACTGATCCACTCCGTGACCAATAATGCCTCCAATAGCTGCGCCGCCCACCGTGCCGAAGGCACTTCCACCTGTTAGTATTGCCCCTGCAACGCCACCAACAGCAGCGCCAGTGGCCTCATTTTTCTGACGATTCGTCATGCTGGCACAGCCACTTAAAGTTAAAGCGGAAATAAGCAGTGAGGTAAATGTAATTTTTGCGTAATACATATTGAGTACTCCTAGACAATTTTTTCTTTATAAAATATATCAATCTTTTTAATAATTTAAGATATCTAATGGTTGGCTAATTTCTAGCATTGAATTAAATATCTAGACGATAGCC
>CAIRYK010000074.1 GCA_903882805.1 uncultured Bacteroidota bacterium
GTTAGGCTGTTCGTATGCCTGGCTACCTCAATTAGATAACGTAACGCTTCATTAACGGCTTCGGCATTTGGAAACGCAGCAATAACATCAGGCTCTAAACGCACTGTGTCACAAAACCTTTTGCGACCAGGCCCCATTTTTCTTACCTGTAAATTTTGCAAATCATACTCGGGCCGTAATTCATCTTCTATTTTATTCTTGCTCATAGACTTTTCGCTCCGATAGTGTTGCTTCTCCTGCACTGATTAAACGAATACCATTGTTACTCTCCCTATAGGAAACGAACACAATCTCCCTTGAGCCGATTCACCCAACAGGATAAAACGGTGTTCTCCGTAGGAATGGTCGGGGTCGAAGAAATCCAAGTACAGCGGATCATCAAAAACCGTTTTCGCTTCCTCGAAGGAAATACCATGTTTAGATAAATTAGCCGTTGCTTTGTTTTCATCCCATTCGTATTCAATTTAATTACCATTGATACATAAACGAAATCATAAAATCTTGTGCATTGTTTTAATCGGCTGATTGAGCGTCATCTTGATACCTGTCATTCGCAAAGTGGCAGTGTCGTCCAAACCGGCTAGCCGATTTTAAACTTCATATCTCAATCCGCTGTTAGGCGTAGTAGTTGCTCTTCTTTCTATGTCGTTAAGTTCCTTTGTTAGCAATCGTTTTACTTCATTAATGCTGTCTTTTTTTAATGGTATTCCTAGTACTAAAATCGTATTTGTTACCTCGTTAATTCTGTTTTTGTATGTTATTGTTTTTAATTCTACTTGGTCAGAAGGGTAGCACAGAAATCCAAATTTAAAAGCCGTCTTGCTGAATGAGGAATAGGCCATGATTTGTTGTAAATCGTGTCGGTGATCGTCTTTCAGAGTTTCACTTTTATCAAACTTGTTATAAAGATTTGATTTGTATTTTGCGTCAATAAATACTAGGAAATTTTCCTTCTGATAAATTGCGTCTGGTTCAATGTGTTTTAATTCCCAAGAGTATTTTCTAGTAGTTCTTGAATCAAATTTAAAGTTTGCAAATAATTTACCACCAGTTTCTTTAGCAACTTTTTTGAAAATGTATTGAACAAACTTTTCGAAAACATCAGAAAAATCTACTCGCCAAGCGGTACCATCAACCAAATTGAAGTTTAGTATTTTGTTTGCTTGTTCTTTGCAAGTTCTTACTGTTGGGCTATCGGAAGATTTTATTGCAATTTTATTTGTTGCTTTAGGTTTGTGATGATACAGTTTTTCTTCAATGAAATTTAGCTTTGTCCGTATTAAGTTTTTTATTCTTGATGGCGTATTTGAAGAAAGTAACTCGCTCTGGCAAATATCAAATACATAGCAAACTTCCGCGTATTCGCTATGAAATTCGCTTAAAATGTTTTTTCGTACTGGGAACTTTAAACGGTCTTCAACTTTGTATGCGGAATTGATGTGTTTATTCCAATTAATTTGCCCAGAAGGTTGGTTAGTTGTTTTTTCGACATTGTCAAACTTACGCCAGGGTCTCAATAATAATGCTTCGAGTGAAGCAATAAATTTGATAGCTTCTAGGTATAACGGTGGTCTAAAATTTTTGCCTGAAGCAAGAGGCAGGCTATCAATTACTTCTGGGCTTATTTCTGTACCAAGTAAATTTAGAATTTCAATGTAATCTTCGAAACGGTCTCGACCTGTAAATCGAGGCATTACAACAAAATCACCTATTTGTTTTCCTGTATCA
>CAIRYK010000075.1 GCA_903882805.1 uncultured Bacteroidota bacterium
AGCAACTATGGGTTCTACAACGGGTGTTGTAACAGGCATCACTTCCGGTACGGCTACCATTACCTATGGCTTACCAACAGGTTGTATTGCAGTTACTAACTTCACCGTTAATCCAAATCCTGCAGCTATCGCTGGTACTACTAATGTGTGCGTAGGTTTGACTACTACTTTAACTAATACTACCTCAGGTGGAACCTGGGGCAGCAGCGCAATCGGCGTAGCAACCATCGGTTCTACAACTGGCGTTGTTACTGGTATCACCTCAGGTACTACTACTATTACTTATGGCTTATCAACAGGTTGTATCGCAGTTACCAATTTCACGGTTAATCCAAATCCAGCAGCAATAGCAGGTACTACCAATGTGTGCGTAGGTTTGACTTCTACATTGACCAATACTACCTCAGGTGGAACCTGGAGCAGCAGCGCAACTGGTGTTGCAACAATAGGTTCTACAACAGGTGTTGTTACTGGTATAACTTCAGGTACAGCAACCATTACTTACGGCTTACCAACAGGTTGTATCGCAGTTACCAATTTCATGGTTAATCCAAACCCAGCAGCAATAGCAGGTACTACCAATGTGTGCGTAGGTTTGACTACTTCTTTAACTAATACTACCTCAGGTGGAACATGGTCAAGCAGTGCTACCGGTGTAGCAACCATCGGTTCTACAACAGGTGTTGTAACAGGTATTTCGGCTGGCACTTCAACAATCACTTATGGCTTACCAACAGGTTGTATCGCGGTTACCAATTTCACAGTTAATCCAAATCCAGCAGCAATCGCAGGTACTACTAATGTGTGTGTAGGTTTGACTACTACCTTAACGAATACTACCTCAGGCGGAACTTGGAGCAGCAGCGCAACAGGCGTAGCAACCATCGGATCTTCTACAGGTGTTGTTACGGGCATCACATCAGGTACAGCTACCATTACTTACAGCTTACCAACCGGTTGTATCGCAGTTACCAACTTCACCGTTAACCCAAATCCTGCAGCAATCGCAGGCACTACAAATGTGTGCGTTGGTTTGACTACTACATTGACTAACACCACATCAGGTGGAACATGGAGCAGCAGCGCAACAGGTGTTGCAACTATTGGTACTACAACTGGTGTTGTAACGGGTGTTAGTGCAGGTACTGCAGATATTACTTATAGCACTGGAGCTGGCTGTATTGCTACCACTTCTGTTACTGTTAACCCTAATCCTGCGGCTATTACCGGCTCGTCTTCATTGTGCGTGGGTTACACCACAACTTTATCAAATACGACAACCGGAGGCGTCTGGACTAGCGGCGCTACAGCAGTAGCAACCATCGATTCGTTTACAGGGCTGGCTGCGGCTATTAGTACAGGGGTCGCCAATATGACCTATACACTGAGCACAGGTTGTTTTTCTACCCGTACGCTCGTTGTTAATCCTACTCCTGTAGCAATCGCTGGTCCTGCCAGTGTTTGTCAGGGAAGTACTATTGCGTTAACCAATACAGTTACGGGCGGTACCTGGACGAGCAGTACTACGGGAGTTGCCACAATTGGTATGTCTACCGGTATCGTAACCGGAGTTAGCGTAGGTAATGCTATCATCACCTACACTGTCGGTTCTTGCTATGTAACTGATACGGTTGCGGTTAATCCTTTACCTGCGACTATTGCGGGTGTTACCAGCATTTGCGTAGGCACAACATCCACGCTTACCAACACATCTACGGGCGGTCTTTGGCGCAGCGGCAATACCGCAATTGCAACAATAGGTTCAACAGATGGCGTTATTACTATGCTTACTGCAGGCATTGCAACAGTCAGCTATACATTACCTACAGGTTGTGCAACAACTACAACCATCAATTCTATTCCTCCTGCAATATCAGGTATATCGCGTGTTTGTCTGGGTACGTCTGCTACCCTAACCAACACCACTGCCGGCGGCACATGGAGCAGCAGCAACACAGCGGTAGCAACCATTGGCTCGCTTACAGGCATTATCAATGGCGTTACAGCGGGTACTACAACTATTTCATACACCCTACCTACTGGTTGCACCGCAACTATGACCGAAACAATCATCAACTCTATTACGCCAATTACCGGTCCTACATCAGTATGTATCGGCAGCAGTATTTTGCTGAGCGATTCCACTACAGGCGGCACATGGAGCTCGGGAAGCGTACTGATTGCTGCTGTTGGCAGCGGTTCAGGTATTGTTACAGGTATCGCCGGTGGATCGGTAAATATTACCTATACCATCAGTCCTTCGTGCAAAACATCTGCGCGCATCAGAGTAAGCAGCATATCGGCTATTACCGGTTCTTCTACAGTTTGCCAGGGTAGTACAGTAAATCTGATGTCTGTTGGCGCGGGAACATGGGCAAGTAGCAACACTGGTGCGGCTACGGTCAATTCTGCCACTGGAGCAGTAACCGGTGTGGCTTCTGGTACTACAACCATCACTTACACCCTGGGCGCAGGTTGTTACAGCACATTCAATATGACTGTAAACCCGATAACTGCCATAACCGGCTCAACCAGTGTATGTATGACACAAACAACCACACTTATTAATACAACACCAGGTGGATACTGGGCCAGCGGCAACCCTACTATTGCATCTATCGGCTCTACAACGGGCAATGTATTGGGTCGTGCAGCAGGTACTGCGAACATTACTTATACTATTTCAGCAACAGGTTGCCGCTATGTGTTACCATCATTCATAGTTAATCGCTTTTCGGCCAACACGGGGCTCTCTACGGTTTGTCAGGGTCAGTCAGTTTCTCTGGCCAATCCGGTTACCGGTGGTGTGTGGACTAGTAGCAATACAGGTATCGCTGCTGTTGGTTCTTCGCTTGGCAATGTCACCGGTGTATCGGCTGGCGCTACGCTTATTTCTTATGTACTTTCTACCGGTTGTATAAGCCTATCGTCTGTTACCGTCAATCCGTTGGCGGCTACTACCGGCGCATCCAGTTTGTGCCTCGGCGCTACCACAACTCTTGTAAACACAACCGGTGCAGGCGCATGGAGCAGCAGCAATGCATTGGTAGGCAATGTAGGCGCAGGTACGGGTATTGTGACAGGTTTGCGCGTAGGTACGGTGAATATTACCTATACCTTATCTGGCACAGGTTGTAAGGCGGTGAAACCGGTTACAATAGTATCGTGTCGCGAGTCTGGCGAAACAAATGCGGCTGATATCAGCGATTTACAATCAGTATTGGCAATTTACCCCAACCCTAATAAAGGTACCTTCACCCTCAAGGGCACACTGGCATCCGGTAATAACGAAGCGTTGTCTCTGGTGGTAACTAATATGTTGGGCGAAGTAGTTTACAACACCAGCATAACCATTAGCGATGGAGCCGTTGAGGTTCCGATACAGTTACCTGCTAATCTCAGCAATGGTATGTATCTGCTCAATATTAGTACTGCCAACTACCGCAATGTGATTCATTTTGTGGTATCGCAATAAATATCCCTAGTTGCAAACGCGAAGGGGTGGGCTTAGGCTCGCCCCTTCGCATTTGTTTTAACGCCGCCATCCTGATAGGGGTATTAACTTTATCGTAATTATATACTGCGCTGTCGTTTTTCCACCATGTTATCTGCGTCTTTTGTCTATTTTTGCCCCTGATATGGCAAACGATAATAAACTACAAAATATAATTGCGCACTGTAAAGAATACGGATTTGTATTTCAATCGAGTGAGATATACGACGGTCTGAGCGCCGTTTACGATTATGGCCAACTGGGCGCCGAACTGAAAAGAAACATTCGCGACTACTGGTGGAAGAGCATGACCCAAATGCACGATAATATAGTAGGTATAGACGCCGCTATATTTATGCACCCTACAGTATGGAAAGCCAGCGGACACGTTGATAATTTCAGCGACCCGATGATAGATAACAAGGATAGCCAGAAACGCTACAGGGTAGACCACCTTATTGAGGCGTTTGCGGAAAAGCTGGATAAAGAAGCTGGCGATGCATTGCTGCAGCAAATGGATCAGCTGCTGGCTGCCAATGATTTTGCCGGACTAAAACAACTGATAGAAACCAACAAAATAAGCTGCGGCATAAGCGGCACCTGCAACTGGACCGATGTGCGCCAGTTCAACCTCATGTTCTCTACCGAGATTGGCTCGGTGGCCGATGAAGCCAATGTTATTTATCTGCGTCCCGAAACAGCACAGGGTATATTTGTCAACTTTCTGAATGTGCAGAAAAGCGGCCGTATGAAAATACCGTTTGGTATTGCCCAAACCGGCAAGGCGTTCAGAAATGAGATTGTAGCCCGTGGTTTTATATTCCGCATGCGCGAGTTTGAGCAAATGGAAATGCAATTTTTCATAAAACCCGGCACGCAAAAAGAGTGGTACGACTACTGGAAAGAAACCCGCATGAAGTGGCACCTGAGCTTGGGTATAGCTGCCGATAAATACCGCTTTCACGACCACGTGAAGCTGGCGCACTATGCCGATGCAGCTTGCGATATTGAATACGATTTTCCGATGGGCTTTAAAGAAGTAGAAGGCGTACATAGCCGCACCGACTTCGATCTGAAACAGCACCAACAATATAGCGGTAAGAAGCTCACCTACTTCGATACTGATATCAATCAGCATTATGTGCCCTATGTTATAGAAACCTCTATTGGTCTGGATCGCGCTGTGATGATGGTACTCAGCGAGGCTTTTGAAGAAGAAGACCTGAGCACAGAAGAAAAGAAGGACAGCCGTTCGGTGCTGCGTTTTCCGCCAATGTTAGCGCCCATAAAACTGGCTGTGCTGCCGCTGACCAAAAAAGACGGATTGCCTGAAATTGCCAAAGATCTGATAGCAAGCTGCAAGCCTTATTTCAAATGCTTCTACGAAGAAAAAGACACCATAGGCAAGCGCTACAGAAGAATGGACGCCATAGGCACCCCCTTCTGCATAACCATAGACCACCAAACTAAGGACGACAACACGGTAACCATTCGCTACCGCGACACGATGACCCAAGAGCGTATACCGCTGGATAGCGTTCGCGCACTGGTGATGGATAAGATTAAGATGTTTTAAGTAAATGCCTTTTATATATGCAATAGCCGGGGATGCAGGTATCTCCGGCTATTGCATTTTAAGGGGCTTGCGAATGCGCAACACGACTAAGCGCAACACTGCAATCCAAGCGTTATGCACAAATCACCAAATAACTCCGATAGCTACATTCGCTCACAATCCAACTCGTCCGTAGTTGGTCAATATCTAAACTCGTCTATAAATATCAAAGGCTCCTCCGCCAAATCTGCTGCACACTACGATCTCCTATGCAAATGTGGTTTGTGATATTTTCGCAGTAAATGGTATAATACCAAATCGACATTATAATTCGGCGCCAACGCATGTCATTGCGCCGTTAGGCGCTACAGGTTTGCAGTTGGGTTATATATTATTTACAGGCTGCGCCCCGTAGGGTCGTAACAATGTCCGCATGGCGATTTTTGATGTCCAAACGGTATAACCCACAATATGCCCCAAAAACAATTAACCCCGCCACCGCCTGTGTTACAGACGCACAGAGCGGGGTTAAGCCAAGTTTATTTTTGTACTACCTGCGTGCGTAATGTGCCTACAACGGCGCCTACACGAGCTATAAGATAGGCGGGGAGCGCATTTTTGTTAGCTCCGGTTACCAAATCGGCTACAAATGCATCAAAGTCGGCATTAGTCGATTTTGTCGTTACACGGCTGTTTGTGGCCGGATTGTGCGCATCGGTCATGCTTTTACCAGCGTAGGTAAAGTTTTTAGCTCCAGTGGCCACGCAGAAAAAGTCGGTAAGATTCTTGCTCAGAACCGAGAATCCGCTCAGGTTACCGGCGGTAACCTCTGCCAGTAACACCGAAAACTGACTATTAATGGCTGGGTCGGCAGCAATCACGAAGATTGTGCTATCTACCACCGATCGTATGCCCAACCTTCCCTTCTCAATCATTGCCCCGCTGTTGCTTGGGTCGGCAACCATAGTTGAACCTCCCAGCGAGTCGTAGAGGGTGAGCGTTGTTGTGGTGTTTTTATTGTCTTTACTGCACGATGCCAGTGAGGCCACCCAGAGCATTGCACCTGCAATCAGCGTTGTAGTCGCCTTGTTAATTGTCGTTTTTTTCATTTTGTTTGTTTTTAAAAAATCAGAAAATATTAGATATAAGACTGTATGCACGATAGGAAAAAGACGTTGCAGAAACGGGACACCCTGCTTTCAATTCTGCGTTGCTGGGCAAGTACCGTTGTGCGCCGGGCAACGCAAATCTTGTTTTCAGGTGTGCGGCAATATCGTTGGCATTCGTTGTTACCGGATAATAGGTAAACACTACGATCGAACTTTTGCGATTACACAATACATGGTCTACACCGTGCTGATGGTACAGCCAATCTGTAATAGAATCGCCCTCGGCTTCAGTCACCGGTTGTTTTAAATCAATTCGAGCCATAACAAGGGTTTGCTTGTCGGGCGCTTTAGGGCGGGTAACCATGTATATGTGCACACTCAATATTCCAATTATGACAACAAATATGCTCACCGATATTGTCAGCGTTTTCCTAACAAATTGTTTTTTCATGCTTTTGCTCTTATATGTTAAAGATTGGTTGCGGCCGTCAGAATCATTTACGAGAGCGGTTGATGATTGGATTTTTTTCTACAAAAAGTTTTTTAACATAGTGTCTTGGGTATGGGCGGCGAGACTGGATCCAAAACGCAAAACCCGACCATGATGGCCGGGCCTGATTAAAAAAGTAAAATCGGCATCACGATACTTACAATTCCTTATACTCCCACTGCGGACAGCCTTTTTGGCCGGCGTTATTGTAAAAACCGGTAAAGCGCAACTTGTACCATAGGTAGCGCGCATCGCGCACTAAATAGGTGATACCGCTGTTTACCACATACGATACTCCGTTGTAGGTTTTCCAGTTGTAGCCTATGGCATCTGCGTGCACAGAGAGGGGCAGCAGGTTGGCCGCGGCCCAGTCTATGGCATCGAAAGCCGTTGCGGTGTCGGCAATGGCGGCGGTGTTGTAGGTATTGAGCAAACAACCTGTCACCAGATAGGGCGTTGGCGGCTGCTCATTGTAAAATATATGCGTGTATTGCGTAAAAACAATGTCCCAATCTGTTTTGGGAGGTTCTACCGCAACCTGCGCTCTGCTGGCAAACGACAGAAATACCCTGTTGTAAACGGTATCTTTAGTTACAGTTATCGTGGTGTCGCCGGCGCCATTTACGTCGGCAAATCTAATCCTATACCCAGCTCTATCGGCCGCAAGCAGCTGCATTTTCATAAAGCCCTGCGGTCGCCCCATTTCGTCATATCCCCTGTCTATAAGGTAGGTTGGCTTATCGGTCCGCCAGTCGCCTATCGCCGTGCTATCTGAGACACCGGTTGGCGAATCCCATTGTTTCTTTGCGGTAAATCCGCCTGTATCTGCCGCAGATACTGCGGAAAAATCGCTTGCGGCAACACGTAGCGCAAACATAGATTTTGCTGTGTTCAGGGTAACCCGCCATCCATCAGGGACTGTTTCAAACCCTATATCCCATATTGTTTTCAGGTTCATGCCTACTACTTTACGCTCTTTCAGGCTATAATACACCTGGTATTTATAAGTAGGGTCCATGTCGGCGGCGGCAACTATTACATTGCCCGAGGGGTGGCGCGGCACGGGCGTCTCTCCCTTCATGCAACTGCCAAGAGCAATAAGGCAACTCCCGATTATGGCCAAGGTTAATTTATTCACTTTTGGTATACATTTAGTTCGAGCTTGAGGAAAAAATAACGCCCTGCGCCTATAGCCGCTCCGCCGCTACCGCCGGTATGGCCGCTACCCGACTGAAACGAGGGTATAGTGGTAACATTGAACAGGTTTTTACATCCTCCCGACAAATTGATGCGCTTACCGCAAAAACGACGTGAGGCGGTAATGTCGGCAGTATGGTAGCTACCGGTCATAACCTGCCGGGGCTGATTGTTATCGGTTATATAGGCCATTACGCTACCGGTATATTTGTAAAACACAGCTATATTTGCCGCATACCTGCTGATGTTGAGGGTGGCCGAGGCCCTCGCCTCGGGCGAATAACTGAATTTTGGCGCCTGATCTTTTTCATACAATTGGTTGTAGGCGCCGTTTACCGCTACCCCTGCCGACATTGCGACAGCGCGATAAGCAACATCGCCCGACAACTGTGCGCCCTGCGTAATGAACCTACCAATATTTACATAAGTATATTCGTTTGTCGCTCCGCTTACTGCCGCAAGCGTTATGAGTTGCTCTATGTTATTGTGAAAGACCGATGCATTTAGTTTGTACGCCACGCCGGCGCTTTTAGCGGTGAAGCTGCCAGATATGCTGTAATTATCGTCATATTCGGCCTTCAATCCGGTATTGCCGTATATGTTGTGGTTGATGTCGTTGAAATCGAAATACAGTTCTTTCAAACCGGCTGGCGGAAGCCCTTGCCGTATGATGCTCTTATATTCAGTTGGTCGTTAGCCTTCCACAATACGTTTACCGATGGTATAAGCGGCGCAGTGTAGCGGTTGTTGTAGCCATAGCGCAGCCCGGGCCTGAGGGTAAGGGTGGGCCGTATTTTGTATTCGGCGCTGGCAAACAGGGCATAATTGGCCATGCTTTGGTGGCGGCCGGTTATTTGCGAGCTATTGGCAAATTGCAGATTTATGTCGTATCCCGCTTCAAAGTTCAGCGCAGCATCGGGATTTGCTACGCTATAGGCGCCTCGCGCATTCAGTTCGCTGTAGGCCGATGTGTCTTGCGCATCGGGGGTAGCGGTGGTTTGCAGGGTGGTCAGGTCGTTGGTTACTGTGCTTTTCATACGCCCGTAGTGGTTATAGGCCAGCAGTGCATTTATGCGTTTATGGTCGCCCGCGGCGGAGTTCAGAAACAGCGCATTATCGTACCTGCGGGTAGCGTATCGGTCGTCGAAAGCCATTTCGCGGTAGGGCATTAGCGGCGTTCCCCTGTTCACAATCAGCTCGTCGAAGTAGCCCAGCTTGTAGGTCAGCGTAGTTTTGGGCGCTGTATAGGTGTATTGCATGTTGGCGGCATACTGCTCGCGCGGCTTCCAAAGGCTGGTACGCATTGTGTCGGCTGGGTGCGCCGAATAGTCGAAGTCGAACTGTTTGTCGCCGGGCTTCCATCCATCAAACAAATTACGGCTGCCATCGGCTATAAGCGCATGTCTGTTTTTTCTGTACCCCGCGCGCACGGTAATGTTGCAGGCGCCTATACTTTCGTAATAGGTAGTTGCGCC
Organism: uncultured Bacteroidota bacterium; assembly: GCA_903882805.1. Taxonomy (GTDB): domain Bacteria; phylum Bacteroidota; class Bacteroidia; order Chitinophagales; family Chitinophagaceae; genus Nemorincola. Next base: position 9,320 of record CAIRYK010000075.1, read on the forward strand.
CGCTTCGAGGTTGTGGATAGGCTTTTTTCGGGTAATCAGGTTTACCGCCCCCGCAATAGCGTCTGTGCCATAGCTTACCGACATAGGTCCCTTTATTATTTCTATGCGCTCTATATTGGCCAGGTTTATTTGCGACAAGTCTATGCCTCCGTTTTGCTTACCTATTACCGGCACTCCGTCTATCAGCATTTTGGCGTCGGCCCCATAGGCTTTGCTGCCTTGCATACTCAGCGCCGCGCCAAAAACCGGATCTTGCGTCAGTCGTATATCCAGTTGGTTGGTCAGTGCATCGCGCAGGGTTTGTGCACCCATAGCGTCTATTTTCTTCCGGTCTATCACTTCTATGTTTTGCACTGCATTGTTTGCGCTCGCGGGCGCATACTGGGCCGTTACCACCACTTCATCCATGGTTTGTTGGCTTGACGGCAACGCTATAGTTTTGTCTGCGGCGGCATACAAAGTGTCGGTATGTAGTAACGCTCCATGCCTGCTTATGTATATTATATAGGGATAACACCGCAGAGCATCGGCCAACACCGCCACACCGTTGCTGTTTGCTGTGGTATACACTAGCCTGCAGGCGCCGCCAACAGGCTTTAGCGCTATCTGTAAGCCGGCAACTGGCCTACCACCGCCCTCCACTATAGCTATGCGCTGGCCACTGGCCATGTAGCCGCACAGGCAAAGCACAATACCGGCAATAAATCGAGGCATAGGGAATATTAGTTTTTATTAAACACGAGTAGTTCTTCATACTTAAGCCTGCTCGTTGCAGCTTTCAGCAATTGTTGCAGCGTTAGCAGCTCGTTCGGGCTATATACCATAGTCACGCCTTTGGCTGCAGTGGGTATCAGTACCGATTTTCGGTCCATAAACGGGTCATCGCTGTGCAGCAGGCAGAGCTCGTTTACATGGTTTACAAATTTGTAGTATTGTTCATCTGTAAAGCTCAAAAGTATGTTGGCAAATGCCACTTTCATTTGGCTGCAGTTGCGGCAGCGGGCCACATAGCCGTGCTTGTTGTGTTGCAGCGTTGTGTAGGTGCACATCGTATGTTTTTGTTTTTTATTGTTGAGCGTTATCTATTGTTTGCGGTGCGCGGCTATTACAGCAATGCCTGAATTATGATGGCCGCTACCGGCGGCAAAAGACCGGCAGCTATCAGCCACTTGCCCCTGCCGGTAATGCCGTACTTGCCCTTCATTACAAAAAGCCCGGTAATACAAATAGTTATCAGCATAACCGCAAATACATCCGACGCCCATCGCCAGCTCTTCAGGCTGTTGCGGTGCAACACATTGACCTGATAAAATACCGGCCTGCGGGCTACCTTTTCGTAAATACCGGTATGCGCACCGAAGTTCACATGCAGCGATGCATTGTCGTAATACACCTTTACCTGTCCCTTTGCTGGCGCGTCATATACCTTGTATCTATCTTCGCCCACTATTTTGCTCAGGCTGTCTATCAATGCGTTATTTACATTGGCGCCGGTAAGTGCGCTGCCGATAGTTATGGTATCTTTCGATATTACAAAGTCGGGGTTCCATTCATTCACATGATTGAGTGCCAGCCCCGACAAGCAATAAACAATAATCAGCGCCGTAAAGAAATAGCCCAGGTCGCGGTGCGCCGCCACATTCAGGCGCCTCAGCTTTGTCCATTTGTTTGTTGCCATTCCTATTGTTTTGCTACGCTGTTCGTCACTTTTCCGGCATATTCGGCAGCCGCCTTAACAACCCAGTTTTCTATGTTTTTATCGGGCAGTATAGCGTCGGCCATGTATACCACCCTTGTTTTAGCGTCGGGTATTTTAGCTATTCCATCGCCTATTATCTTTACTTGAAACATTTCGTCTTTGGCTACCAGCACAGGTATTACTATAGCCTTATTGCCGGGATGCAGGGCGCGCTTTATAGCTGCGGTGGTAGAGTCGGCGCTGTAGTGGGCCACATGGCCGCACCAGCCATACGAGTAGTGTGGTATACCGGTTTGTTGTTGCACATAGCCGCCCACTTTGTTCAGCAAGGCTGTCCATTCTGTATTATAGGTCTGGTCGCCATAGGCTATCAGCGTCAGCGCCTCGTGGGCGGCATCTTTGCTAAGGGCTTTTACCCTGTTTACTATATTGTTCTGCAGCGCTTCGGTAAAGTCGAGCAGCGGAGCTATATGCACGGTGGCATGGGGCGTGTACCGTTCTATATTCTCTACCTTCAGCGTTTGCATCGATTTAGGGTCTTCTTTTTGCCCCACTATTGTAGGTATGTCGTCGAACGAGTGCGTGCTTACCGTTAGGAATACAGGCACAATAATTACATCGGTATAGCCTTCTTTGTCAAATTCCTTTAGCCTTGTAGCTATCGACGGCTCGGTATATTCCATAAATGCGGTTTTTGTGCCGCTCACCGTTCCGTCCATTAGTATACGGTCCTTCACGCTGGTTTCCAGCGCCAGCAGCGCATTGCGCCACGTCTCCGACCGTGAGCCATGGTTCACCATAAGCACGCCTATTTTTTTCGCAGTGTTTGGTTGTTGTTTTTGTTCGGCGGCAGGCTGGTTTTGGCAGGCCACCAACAGGCAAAGCGCCATTAGTAAGGCTATTGTTATAGCCTTTATATTCTTAAAACTATGTTGCATTGAGCAGTTGTTTTGGTTTGTGTAGCAATGCGCCGGGCTTACGCTGGTTAAGCACGTCTTTTTTTGTGTACTTATAGGGAGTGACTATTGCTGCACTATCAGTTTTGTTTGAAGCGTTGTTTCGGTATCGGTCAGGGTTACTGTATAAACTCCGGCAGTTAATAAACCCGACGGAATAATATGCTGGCCAATACCCGCTCCGCCTGCCAGTTGGGCGGCATATACCAGCCTGCCAGTTAGGTCGTGGAGGGTTATGTGTGCATCGGCGGCTGCATTGAGCAGGCTATAAACAATATGCGCGCCGGCGCCCGTAGCAGGATTAGGATAGATGGCCAGCGATGATACCGGTCCTCCAATGGTTGCGGGTACGCTTGTTTGCGTATACAGTTGCTCTTTGCTAAACATGCAGTTGCCATTGGCGCTACCGCCAAACCCCGTAAAAATGAGCTTCCATATATCGCCGCCCGCTGTTTTTACAAAATATACCGTCGAGTCTACAGCATCGTAGCTTACGCCATTAAAGGTTTTCCAGTTGTAGCCTATGGTATTAATAGCGCTGGTAAAAGCGCCCGACGACCAATCGGTATAGGATGAGGGAGCGGCTACATTGATGCATTTTGCAGCAACTACTCCTTTATTCGTCAGCGCCCCTGTTACCGTATATGGGCCTGGCACAAATGCCGTATACTGACCGAAAACGAGATCCCAGGCGGCCGATGCCGGTTCGCGGTCGAGGGCGGTGTGTGTGCGTAGCGAGTAGTAACCAAAATTTTTCCTGGTGTATCCCGCTTTGGAAAATAATACATCGTGTTGGTCTGTACCATCGAGGTTGGCATATCGGAAAGAGTAGGCAGCGCCTACCAGCGACAGTATACGTAGTTTACGATAACTGCCGTCGCCGAGTTTAATGATATATACCGAGTCGCCGGTAACGGCATGAGTGGTCACATTATATACGCCCCAGTCCAGATCGCTGGGGTTGGTGGGGTTGGCGTAGCGTCCCATAGCGCCCAACTCCCACGATGTGTCGGAATTATAGCGCGCCTGCCATCCGGCAATGCCGGTCGTATCGATGCTGACCCAACCCGAGGTATCGGCATGAGGATAGTTCCAGAGCACAACTCCCGAAACGGAATTGGTCAATATAGTAGCCCCCAAACCAGTAGCCTCGAAGGCCAGATCCCAGTTGTTTTTAGGGGCTGTGCCCTGTTCGTCGTTGGCAAGGCTATACCATACTTGGTTGGCATAGGCTGCGCCCAGGCTTACTGTATCGCTAACAGCCTGTGCGTGCGCGTTTATTATTACGAGGGCTAAAACACCCGCGAGTATTATTTTTTTCATTGATGTACCATTGAGCTTTTTACAGATTGTTTTGGTATTGCATTATCTGGCGACCGGCTCCGTACGCTACCCTATAGCACACAGCCTTTCTTGCTCCCGGCCGCACAGCAGTACGGTAGGCGCAACGGAGCGGACACCATTTTTAAATTGCAGCAGGGCCCTGCCACAATGCGGTAATATTTTTAAATCGGTTTGGTATTATGGCCGCAATACGCGGCCGGGGTGGGAGCAAGAATAGAATGCAAATGTAAGGGCCGCGATTGGCGCAGTGTTTTACAAACGGGAAAACCGTTTGCACATTCTGGAATATCCGTAAATGACTACTACGCAAAAAAAACCGCCCTAAACGGGGCGGCTTCTTGTTTTCTGGTTGGTGTGATAATTGTCTATTAGTTTATTACGAAGTGAAGAACCTCGTGGCCCTTGGCATACCTGATGTTGAGTAGGTACATGCCCGGGGTTGCATTCATTTGTATCGATTGGTTGAGCTGACCGTTTATTGCCGTCACATTGCCTGTATATACTACTTGTCCCAGCATATTGGTTATTTCCAATACTATAATCTCATCGTTTGCAGCGGCTATTGCGCCGTTGAGCATAAATGTACCGTTGTTGGGGTTGGGCATAAGGGTAAGCGCTGTTGGCGCAACCTCCGCCGCTGGCGCTGCCTGACGGCATGCGCTAACAATAAGCGGATATGTAGCGCGACAACCAGTAGTGGGTACACTATAGTAAATATTGAGCGTGCCGGCTACCAAGCCATTCACAAAGCCCGATGTAGAACCGATGCGCGCCATCAGGCTGTTGCTGCTGCTCCATACGCCGCCGCTGGTAGCGTTAGAGAGCGTCATGGTGTCGCCTGTGCAAACGCTGTTCGGGCCGGTAATAGCAGAGAACGGATTAACAGAAACAGTAGCTATAGCGATACAGCCTGTGGGCAATGTGTAGCTGATTACTGCAGCGCCGGCAGTAATTCCGGTAACAGAGCCGGTAAGCGAATTGACGCTCACTGTGCTGCTGGGGCTCCTGAATGTGCCGCAACAATCGGCATTGACAAGTGTAATAGCCTGACCCACACACACAGATGATGGACCAACAAGCGGGGGTAGTCTGTTAACAGTGAAGGGGAATACCACATTTCCACCAGCGGGGAATGTATAGGTAATATACACTGTGCCGCCTGTTATGCCATTTACCACGCCGCTGGTAGCGCCTATAGTAGCAATGGTGGTGTTGCCGCTGGTCCAGGTACCGCCTGGCGTTGAGTTGCGAAGCGTTTTGCTCTGACCAACGCATGCGCTGGAGTCGCCGGTAATTGCAGGTAACTGAGTTACGGTAAGCGTTACGCTGGCGCTGCAGCCAGTAGACATTACAAACGAGATAACCGAAGTACCTGCCGATACGCCCGTTACACTACCTGATGAAGAACCTATGGTAGCTACTGCGGGTACGCTGCTGCTCCATGTGCCGGTACCTACTTCTGTAAGCGTTGCTACCTGACCCACCAGAATGTTGGTGGCTCCGCTAATAGCCGAAATAGTATTTACAGCAAACGACGTAGTTGCACGGCAACCGCCCACCGTATAAGAAATGTTGGTAGAGCCTGCTGCAATGCCGGTAAGCACGCCTGTATTAGAATCTATGGTAGCTATCAGCGTGTTGTTGCTGCGCCATGTGCCGCCGGTCATAGAGGCGGTCATGGTAAGCGCCTGGCCGCGACAAACGTTTGAAGCGCTGGTAATGGATGGCGATGCAGCTACATTCATATTGCTTGTAGCTACGCAGCCCGAAGACAATGTGTAGGAAATAGTTGCGGTACCCGCGCCTACGCCTGTTATAATACCCGTGCCCGAGCCAATAGAGGCTACTGCAGGAGCGCTGCTGCTCCATACGCCGCCGGAAACGCCGTTGGTAAGCGTAGTAGTCAGCCCCTGACAAACAGCGGTTGAGCCGGTAATAGCAGCCGAGAGGTTAACCACAATAGGAGCGGTAACTCTGCACAAACCCACGCTGTAAGTAACATTTGTGCTGGCTGCGGCTACGCCGGTAACAACGCCTGTACCCGAACCTATACGCGCTATAAGTGCGCTTGTAGAGGTCCATACGCCTCCGGGGGTTGCGCTGGCCAGTGTGATGTTCTGTCCAACGCACACACGACCCGGTCCGGTTATTGGCAATACCTGATTGATGGTTACAGTTGTTGCAACGCTGCAACCGCTGGTAGTAGCGTAAGATATTACTGATGTGCCTGCAGCAACACCTAAAACAATACCTGTAGCCGAGCCAATAGTAGCCACTGCGGGCGAAGCGCTGGTCCAGCGGCCGCCTGTCAGGCTATTGGCAAGCGTAGTGGTGAGTCCTGCGCATGCAAATGGAGTACCTGTAATAGCTGCGGGAGTTGCGGCTACGGAAACAGACTTGGTAACGCGGCAGCCCGCGCCGGTAGTATAAGAGATTACAGCAGCGCCGGCAGATATACCTGTAACAACGCCTGTTGCCGAGCCTACAGTTGCTTTGGCTGTGTTGCTGCTGCTCCATACGCCGCCCGATGAGGTGTGCGTAAATGTAGTAACGCTGCCTGCGCAAACCGATGGAGCGCCAGATACCGGCGATACAAGCGATGCGCTTACATTGACAGTGGTAGTGGTAAATGCACTGAGCAATCGGTAGGTGATAACTGCCGTACCAACGCTGTTGCCCGTAACAATACCTGTGCTGCCTACGCTGGCCACCATTGTGCCTGAACTGCTCCAAGTACCGCCCGACAAGCTGCACGACAGCGTAGTTGTGCCGCCAAGGCAAATGCTTGTGCTGCCGGTGATGCCGGGAAGACCCGCAGGCGTTACCGTAATAGTTCTGAATGCGCGTGCCACGCCGCAGCCATTGGTAACACTGTAGCTAATGATAGCTGTGCCTGTGGCTACTCCGGTTACTACGCCTCCTGTGGCAACGGTGGCCTTAGCAGTGTTGCTGCTGGTCCATGCTCCGCCGGTAACAGTAGAAGATATTGTAGCGGTAGCGCCGACTGTTACGCCTGTTGCTCCCGACAATGTGCCTGCTGATGGGAGCGCATTGATGGTTGCAGTGGTTATAGATCTGCATCCGGCTATAGTAAGGGTAATATTTGCTGTGCCAGCGCTTACGCCGGTAAGTAAGCCGGTAGATGCGCCTACTGTTGCAACCGCGGTATTGCCGCTGTTCCATGTAGCGCCAGTGCCGCTGGCTGTAAGTGTGCTGGTTGCGCCCTGGCAAATGCTTGCCGGGCCGGATGTGATACTTGGCGATGCATTTACAGTGATGGCTTTTGTAGCTATGCAACCGTTGCCAAACGCGTAGGTGATTACTGCCGATCCGGCGCTTATGCCGTTTATAGCAGCGGTAGATGTTATAATATTAACAACTGACCCAATGGTAGCAACACCTGTGGAGCTGCTACTCCATGTGCCGCCCATAGTATCGATTAGTGATAATGATGTACCGCTGCACACTGAACTGCCGCCGATGATAGGCCATGGAGCTGGAAGAACAGTGATGGTTTTGACGCCTGTACAACCTGCTGTTGAAGTAAATGTGATAGTTGCAGCGCCAGTAGCGCTGCCCGTGGTAATATCCCCGCTTGTTGAGCCGATAGTAGCAACTGTAGGATCGCTGCTGCTCCACACACCTGAGCCCGACGTAGTATAGGTAGTGGTAGCTCCATAGCATAATGTAGCAGAACCGCTAATAACTGGTGTAGCATTTATAGTAACAGTTGTTACCGCAACGCCGCAGTTGAGCGAGTAAGTGATTGTGCAAACGCCGCCTGCAATACCGGTTACCACGCCCGATGTGGCGTTTACGGTAGCAATGGCATTGTCGCTGCTGCTCCAGGAGCCGCCGCTAACACCGTTAGTAAGTGTAAATGTGCCGCCAACACATGCGGTTGGTGTTCCGGTTGTTGCGCCGGGAACAGGCAGCGTAATCGAGTTGCAATTACCAACAGCTCCCGCAACAAAGTTGGACGAAGAGCCTGTAAGCGCGAAATTATTAAGCGCCCCGCAGATGCCGCTGCCGCTGTAATCGTATGCGTTTACCATAGCAGTGTTATCGCCGCCGGTAGCGCCTTCGTTAAAACGGTAGTAACCCATCAGGTTTGTTTGTTGCGCCACATCGCAGTACATATTAGCGGCAATCTGCGTCTGGCTACGCGCCACATTCCACATACGCACTTCGTCTATTTTGCCGCTGAAGGTGTTGGGCGCTTCAGGTGTAAAGCCGTTGTAATTGCCGTTGCCAATATTTACTGTGCCATAATCGCTGCTTGCCGGATAGTAGTTCGACATACTTGTTCTGTCTACGCCGTCTATATATACATGACCAGTGAGCGTACCTACTTCCCAGGTTATGGCTACATGGTGCCATGCTCCGTCGTTTACGGGCGTGGCGCTCATGATGTAGTTGTTGCCCCAGCCCACAAATGCCGGACTGCCCGAAGCATCGATATAAAAACATTTTTCTCCTGCATCCCAAGACGTGTTATTGTCTTGTTTGGTAACGATACCCTCGCTGGTTCCGGTGGTTTGTACCCATGCTTCAATTGTGAAGTCGGTATGAGTAAGGTCGGTAATGTTGGCGCCGGTGCTAATGTAGTCGTTGGTTCCGTCAAAATCCAAACCATTAAGCGGGTTAACTATAGTAATGGCCGCTGTGGTGTAACAGCCGCTTGGCAATGTGTAGCTGATAATGCTTGTGCCTGCGCTTACCCCCGCAACAATACCTGTAGAACCAACAGTGGCTACAGCCGTGCGTGATGACGACCAGGAACCGCCCGGTACGGAAGCGCTGAACGGCGCAGTAATCGCTGTTGATAATGAAGATGCTCCAGTTATAGACCCTGCAGCCGAATTGACAGTAGCTGATGTAGTGGCTATGGCTGGCGAGCATCCGTTGGCATCGGTAAGCGTAAGGCTATATATGCCGGTTGCAGCCGTTGTTGCGCTAACGATGGCGGGATTGGAAATTGTAGAGGTAAAAGACGATGGGCCTGACCAGCTGTAGCTGTACGGAGTTGCGCCTGTACCCACTACAGTTGTGAAATTCAAATCGTTTCCGGCGCATACCGGGCCGTTATTGGTTAGGCTGGTGATAGCCGGAGGTGTGTTTACTGTAACTGCCAGTGCGCCCGATACTGCTGAGCAACCTGCAGCTGAAGTAATGGTTACGGAATATGATCCCGAAGCGGTAACGTTAAGCGTATCGTTGGTTCTTCCAGTTGGCGACCAACCAAAGCTATATCCGGTATAATCGTTGAATGGAGCGGTTGACCTCAGGCGAGCTGGACTGCCGACTGATGTTCCAGGGGCGCCGTGGCCCGAAGCGTCTGTAATGGCAGCGCCGTCTGCTTCATCAAACTTCCAGTAGCCAACTACGTTGCTGTAGTTAGGGTGAGTGGGCGAAAGAGCTTTGTTCATGTTGGCAACTATTGTAGACGAACTCAATGCAGTGTTGAAAATAACAAACTCATCAATCTGGCCGGAAAATGGATCTAACGAGGGCGTTGATTTACCAAAATACAAATCGCCGGCGCCTATGGCGCCTATCGAAATATTATCTGCAGCAGATAGCGCTCCATCTATATACAAGTATCTTCTGGGTGTGCCCGATGGGTTGTAAACAATTGCGAAATGATGCCAACCTGCAGTTGCCGCTCCGCCTACCAGATTTGTGGGCGTGCCAAAAACCCATAGTCCTGCCGAATTAATAAACAAGCCATACCATGGGCTTCCGGTGCGCGACTTACTAAACACACACTGGAATGTACCCGCTGCTGGATTATTGACATATACCCAACCGGTAGCGGAGAAGCTGGCGCCTGAGCCAAACTGGATAGCGGAGTAATTGGGAACAGTGGCATAATTAGAGCCTGAAAATTCCATCGATTTACCGCCGGCTGCCAATGTTACTGAACCGCCCGAACAAAACGTTGTAGCGCCCATTGCTGTAACCGCAGGCGTAGATGGCACAGGACTCACGGTTACTGTGGCCAATGCTATGCCGCAGGTGGGGGTGTAAGTGATAGTTGCCGTACCCAAAGTTACGCCCGACACTATGCCGGTTAATGAACCTATAGTAGCTACGGCGGTATTGCTGCTCCGCCATGTGCCGCCTGTAGTGGCATCGGTAAGCGTGGCAGGTGTGCCTAAACAAATAGATGTATTACCCGCGATAGCCGGAGGAAAGGCAGCGCAGGAACCGGAAATATTACCCAAAAACCAGTTGGAAATTACACCCGATAGTGCAAAGTTGGTAAGCGTGCCCGTGTTTCCATTGCCTGAAGCATCGGTAAGTGAAGTAACACTGCTGTTGTTTGAAGCAACCACGCCCTGATTGAATTTATAGTATGCACTCAAGCCAACTTGTCTGGCAGAAAGCTCGCAACTCATATTATTTAAGATTTCTGTACGGCAGAGCGCTCTGCTCCAGATACGTACTTCATCCATAGCTCCGTTGAAATAGTTGCCTGTTTCGCCAAAATTCGGGCGTCCGAGATAAAAAGCGCCAACATTGGCGACAGCAGCCACATACGAAACAGAACCAGTGCGGTCTATGCCGTCTATATACATTTTTGCTGAGCCTGATGTCCCTGTGGTATAGTCCCATGTTAGGGCCACGTGGTGCCATGTGCCATCGTTTACTGCTACTGTGCTCGGTACGTAGCCGCAGGAATTTCCTACAAATGCTGGTTTACCGGTAGCGTCTATATAAAAAGTACGTTCGCCTGCTTCCCAACTTGTGTTGCTGTTAGCGCAGGTAATTATAGATTGAGAAACACCCGTTGTATTTATCCATGCTTCGAGCGTAAAGTCTGCATTATTGAGGTTAGTAATACTGCTTGAAAATGTAACAATATCGTTTGTGCCGTCGAAATTCAGGCTGCCGGCTGCTGTGGTAGGAATTTCTGTTAGCGTAATCGCTCCGTTGCCGGTTTGGAACCCTTGCGTATGCTGTACGCCAACTACCAGCGATGGGTCGGTATAGGAAGAACCGCCGCCTCCGCCGCCCCATGTTGCGCCGCCGCCGCCATAATAACCGCCGCCGCCGCCGCCGGCAATACCCGGGTCGGTAGGATTAGCTGCGCCGCCGTTTCCCAGCGTACCCGCGCCGCCGATACTGTAGCCTGTATACGCACCGCCCGCTCCGCCGGCGCTTTGTGTGCCGCCGCCCGCTGTAGACGCTACTGTTCTGGCGCCAGCTCCGCCAACAAGGCCGCCGCCAGCTCCGCCATTCAGACGTACGCTTTCGTAGCCTGCTCCGCCGCCGCCGCCGGCAACTAAAACCCTGTTAGCCAGTCCTGCTCCGCCAATGCGGATGTCGGTAGCGCCGCCGCCAGCGCCGCCTGCCGAGCCAAACGTGCCATGAGCCGAAGCCAGGCCGCCGCCGTTGTACCCGCCGGCGGCTATTGCAAACGAACTGTTGCCGTCGGTACCGGCGCCCCCAACGAAAATATTGAGCACGCTACCCGGCGTTGTGGCTAAGTAACCGCGCACCCGGCCGCCAAGGCCCGGAGTAGGCGATATATTGCAATTACCTCCAGACGCCCCCCTGGCGTCTACGAGTACGTAGGTGACACCGGTGGGTACCGTGTACGACTGCACGGCGCCGGTATAACCGAACGATGTGGTTTGTGCATCGGCCTCCCGACCGAACTGCATTGCTGCCAGAAGGCACATCACTGCCTTTATTCTGGAGAAAAATGAACTTCTGTTTTGTTTCATAACCGGATTTTTTTAGCGTTTTCTTAGTTTCAAGAATCTATTGCTTATCGAAATCGTCTTTAACAACTGTTTCAATAACTGGGTCAAAACTACCCTCAGCGCCCCCCGGAAGGCTCTAACAAATGTTGCAACAACTGGTAATTTTGTTGCAACACGCCTGTTTTCGTGCTTTTCAGGCGCTTTTTGTAGCAAAAACAGCTTTTTTCCCAAAAAAACTTGTGCAATTCGCCTTTGTGGTTCTTTTTTTTGCTTGTTTAGCTAATGTCTTGTAGTCGCCAATTATTACCCGATAATTTTCTGCAAAGCCTACATTTTAGGTATTCTACATATTATTTTTTGCGCTACCTTTATGCTACATACCATAACTTATGAAACCGCTCTTGCTCCTTGCAGCGCTGCTGTCGTCATTTTTTTCACAGTCGCAAATTATTACCACCATTGGCGGCACAGGCGTGTATGGCTGCACCGGCTCCGGCGGCCCCGCTACGTCAGCGCAGATAGGCCAGCTCAACGGGATAACTTTAGATACCCTGGGGAATGTATATGTGAGCAGCTACACCTGCCGGCGCGTTTTTAAAATAGATAGAGCGGGCATGATTACCACATTCGCCGGTATAGGCGTAATGGGCAGCGACGGCGACGGCGGGCCAGCAACTGCTGCAAAACTGGGGATACCTGCTGGATTGGCCACCGACAGATCGGGCAATTTGTTTATCTGCGATAATGAAAACAGCGTAATACGTAAAGTAAATGCCGCAGGTATTATCAGCACCATAGCCGGCGACGCTACTGTGACAGGGGGCGGCTATACCGGCGATGGCGGACCGGCTGTAAGGGCGCTGCTCAGCGGGCCGGTGGGACTGGCTACCGATGCGGCAGGCAATCTTTTTATAGCCGATGCCAATAACAATGTGGTACGTAAAATAGCTACTTCAGGCATCATAACCCGGGTGGCGGGCAATGGCTACTTTGCCTATACCGGCGACGGGGGCTCGCCGCTGGCTGCCGGAGTACAGTATCCGGTGTCGGTTGCGGTGGCTCCGGATGGCACAATGTACATTGCCGACGAAGATAATCACCTGATCAGGAAAGTGAGCGGCGGCATCATTACCACCATTGCCGGCAATGGCGTAGCAGGCTACACTGGCGACGGCGGGCCAGCATCGGCCGCACAGCTGCACTATCCAAAGACTTTATCTACCGACCGATTCGGCAACCTGTACATTGCCGATGTTTATAATCATGCGATTCGTAAGATAAATACCGCCGGCATTATGTCAACTTATGCGGGTAATGGTACTATGGGCCATAGCGGCGACGGCGGACCGGCTGTGCTGGCGCAGATGAACCTTCCGCAAGGCGTAGCGGTTGATAAGTATGGATTTGCTTATATATCCGAATTGGATGGCGCTTATGTACGCAAGACGGACACATGCAGCGTTCCGGATATAGCGCCCATCACCGGCGACTCGCTACTGTGTGAAGGCGATACCGCTACCCTCCACGACGCCGCCGCCGGCGGTATATGGATCAGCCGCGATACAGCGGTGGCTACAATTAGTAGCGGTGGGCGCATTACGGGCATGCGCCGCGGACTGACAACGATCACCTACACCACTACCAACGCCTGCGCAACGCTGCAGGCCACAAAATCTGTAACTGTAGGCCCTTTTGCAGGCGTCATTACAGGCGACAGACCTATTCGTCCGGGAGTAGATACGTTTTGTTATATTGCTTATTTGTCCACAACAGGCGCTCCGGGCGGCGTGTGGGGGCTTACCGACACCACCATTGCCAACATATCGGGCGGATTTGTAAGGCCCCTATACTTCAATTTGCGCGACACAGCCTTTTACGCAGTTACCGATAGTTGCGGAACAGATACCGCCTTCTTCAGTTTTGTATTGCTTTGGTGCCCTGATTTGGTATCGCCCGCTGCGCCAAAGGCCGCCATCGCTGCTATTAAATTGTATCCCAATCCGGCGGGTAGCCTACTGCATATTGCAGCAGCCGCTACCATAACTGAGTTCTCGATCATCAACACAGTTGGCCAAACCATGTACACCGCCGCGCCACAATCCCCAGAAACCACAATAGATATAGCCGCCCTACCGCCGGGTGTTTATTATGTGCGCACCAATGCCGGGATAGCGAGGTTTTTGAAGGAGTAGGGGAGAATTAGGGTTTTCTATACGATAGTTTCTGAACCTTGATTAAATGATTGTTGGATTGCCTTGAACTTTTTTGCCCTGTTGCGCATTAATTAAATAAAGGTCTATCACGCTTCGCCGTAGTGCGACTTTGATAGTAGTCAAAGGTTGGTAGCGTTTGTTGTTGATTTGTGCGACCATCAAGGGATGCCACACTTTATCGCCAGCGCGCTTACATACGATACCTACGGCATCGGGGTGGATAGCGTTGTATTGCTATAAACGTTTGATGCCTACGGCATCATTACTATATATAACATGTCTGGTGAGTAATTGTTGGTATCGCCGCTGTACATACATAGTGCACGTGTTGCATAATTGTTATAGATGCTACATGTATTTAGTAGGTGGTGACCAATTTGCACTACCGGTGCGATTAATGCGCCAAGCCTCCACACTCCTAATGCGCCCTGCCTATCCATTGCTCCGGATTCAGCTTTACGTTGCCGTTTTTGCCGTTCCATTTCCATATCTGGAAGTTGATGGTGGGCACATTCTCGTCGTTGTTGGCTACCTGGCCTATTACCTGGCGGGCTTTTACTTCCTGGCCTTTTTCTACATTCACTGTCGACAGGCCGTTGTAAACGGTAAAGTAGTTGCCATGCTTTATCATCACAATAGCCTGACTGCCTATGGTAGAGAACTTATTGGTTACTACGCCGTCGAACACTGCCCTTACAGGCGCGTTGGCATCGGTTTGTATATCTATACCGCTGTTTTCTACCATTACTTTGGTTTCTACAGGGTGTGGGTGCGACCCAAAATGATCCGTTATGTAGCCCTTGTCTACCGGCCAGTATAGCTTGCCCTTGTTGCCTTCGAAATTGCTGGCCAGCGCCACATCCGTAGGCGTGAGCAGCATAGGCACATCGGCGCGGGCGGGTTTCACCCTTGGGGCTACATGCGGCGATGATGGATTGGTAACCGGCGCCGTAGGATTCGCCTTTGGCGGCGCTGCGCCCGGATTGGCTTTTGCCAGTTCGGCAGCCTTGCGTTTGGCTTCTTCTTCCGCGCGCTTGGTGGCTTCAGCCATTTCTTTCTCTATCTGCAGCTTTATATAGTTGTTTATACGGTTGGCAGTGGCGCGGTTTTTCTCTATCTCCTTCAGCAGTTGGTTTTCCTTACCCTTCAGGTCTTGTATTACCTGATTGGTTTGTTCTGTTTCTTGCTTCAGTACCTGCGTTTGCTGCATTTGGGCATTCAGCAGCTCATCTTTTTCTGCCTTTTCTGCATTCAGCGTACCTATTTTATGCTGCAGTTGGTTTTGGGTAATTTTTATCTGGTCTACCTGCTGCTTTCTGAAGTCTCTGAATTTTTTCAGGTAGCGCATACGGCGCATAGCGTCGTTGAAGTCGGCCGACGAGAAGAGGAAAGCCATCATGCCATAGGTGCTGCGGGAGCTGTAAGCATAGCGTATAGACTGCGCATACCGTATTTTCAGTTGTTCCAGCTTTTGCTTCAGGGTTTGCACCTCTGTCGACGATGATTTTATAGTGTGGTCTATGTCGTGCAGTTCTTCGTTTATATTGCCTATCAGGCTCTGGCGTTGCGCAAGCTTGTTTTGCAATGCGCGCAGCTGACCCATAGTGGCGTTTTTGTCCTTCTTTATAGCGTCGAGCTGGTTTTCGGTTTCTTTTATGGCATCTAAAATCTCTTTCTTTTTTACTTCCAGTTGCGCCTTGGTATATAACGACTGTGTCTGCGGCTGCGCAAACACCGCAACCGACAGCAACATGCAGAGTATAAGGGAACTTATGCGCATGAATAAACTTTTGTGAAAAACAAAAATAACTAATTACAGGGGTTGTTGCACCCCTGTTTTAACATTTAAGACGATTTTACAATATTTTTCCATAAAATACCGCTCCCGCGTTTTTTTATTGTCTGCCGTTTGTTTTCTTTTGCTACAAAGAAAATTACTATGCTATATTCAATGACGGGTTTTGGGCGCGCAGAGGCCTTGGTAAATGGCCGCCAGGTGGTGGTAGAATTGAAAGCCCTCAACGGAAAACAATTCGACGTTGCAACAAAACTCCCCCCTATCCTCCGTTCTTACGAACTCGATATCCGCAATTTGCTCAGTAATATGCTGCTGCGCGGCACTATAGACCTTACGATAAGCGTGCGCCAGGAAGGCGCATCAAAACCAATGGTTATCAATACCGATCTTGCAGTGTTTTACTACCATGGCATGAAACAGATAGCCGATAAGGTGGGCGCCCCGCTCGACAACATAATATCTACCCTGATGCGCATGCCCGAGATTGTGGCCCCCGATCAGGATGTGCTGCCCGATGAGGAATGGGAAAATGTGAAAGCCGTAATAGTAGACGCCGCCAACCAACTGATGCAGCACCGCCTGGACGAAGGCGTGGCCCTGCTGAAAGACATAAAGCTAAGAATTAGCAATATAGAAGCCCTGCACGAAAAAATTGTGCCGCTGGAAAAAGAACGCATGGAGCGCATACGCACCCGCATCAATCAGTGGCTGGAAGATATGGCCGGCAAGGAAAAAATAGACCCTAACCGCTTTGAGCAGGAAATGATCTACTATCTGGAGCGCATGGATTTCTCGGAAGAGAAAATACGTCTGCGCCAGCACTGCGGCTATTTCAACGATACCATTAATGAAAACGACGCAGCCATAGGCCGTAAGCTCAACTTTATACTACAGGAGATAGGCCGCGAGATAAACACCCTGGGATCGAAAGCCAACCATGCCGAGATACAACAGATAGTGATAAACATGAAAGACGAACTGGAAAAAGCCAAAGAACAAATACTGAACATACTGTAGCCAAAATGGATGCGCTACATAGTTTTGCCAATCGCCGGATAATGCCGGCGATTGGTTTGATAAGCAACACGGTTGTTCTTTTCCGGAATTAAAAAAAGCTGCGTATCGCTTTCTGATTTTTACTTTTTACTTTTGCCTGCTCAATGAAACGTAATATACTCCTCGTTCTACTATTGTCCGGTTTTTTGGTCGGGTGCCTGCCTGCGCCTTTCTTTCAGAAAGAGGAGGCAATACCGCAGAATGCATGGAACTATAATTTTAAACCCACGTTTAAGTTTGACATTACCGATACGGTAACCGGCTACGATACCTATTTTCTGATACGCCACACACAGGCATATCCCTACTCCAACCTATGGATATGGCTGTACATAAAAACACCGGGCGACAACATAGTGCGCAAAGAGCGCATAAACATAGTACTTGCCGAACCAAGCGGTAAATGGATGGGCCGCGGTATGGGCGAGATATACGAACAACGCCTGCAGATAAACTTGGGCGACTCTGTAAAGTTCAACCGCAAGGGTACCTATCAGGTATCTATGGAACAGAATATGCGCATCAATCCTCTACCCGAGGTGCTGCATGTGGGCCTCTGCGTAAAAAAGAAAGAACTCAGGTAAGGCTGATTGATAAGCTGCTGGCGTTGAAAATGCACTGCAGCGCGTTTGTGCCAACAATCGGATTTATTGACCTATACAGTGCTTTGTTAGGCTGCGGCCCACTACTCCTTACTCACTTTATGCACAGTAGCATTACCACCGCTATCCGTTACCCGTACCATATACATGCCGGGGGGTAGGTTGCGGATGGGTAGCGTAGTATTGGGGGCAGCCTTTTGCACACTATATACTACCTGCCCTACTTGGTTGCAAATGGTTATAGCTGCCTCGCTGCCAACGCCCTCTATATGCAGCTCATCGCTTGCCGGGTTGGGATACACCCGCACCACGCCACCTGTGTGCGCTACAGTACTCACTGCCAGCGAGGGTATGTTTATGTAACAGGGTGTGTCTGTAACTATACGGCGTATACGGCGATTTGTATTATCACAAATATAAACATTTCCACAGGTATCAACCGCAACACCTGCAGGGCGACTTAATTGAGCCGAACTTGCTGGTCCACCGTCGCCACTAAACGCAGGTATTCCATCACCAGCAATAGTGTGTATAATGCCCATCGCATCTACTTTGCGTATACGGTTATTGTATTGGTCAACAATAAACAATTCTCCATTTCTAAAAAACATATCTGTAGGGGCTACTCCTGCTGCTATTGCAGGCCCCCCATCGCCACTGTAAGTACCGGTTCCATCCCCGGCTACGGTGCTAATAATGCCTGCAGTGTTAATTTTACGCACCCTACAAATACCAATTCCAGGTTGTGCAATATAAACGTTGCCTGTATCGTCGGTACATATTCCCCATGGGCTTGTAGTGGCAGCAGTCGCAGGACCGCCATCTCCGGTAGAGGAACTTGTACCATTTCCTGCAATAGTAGTAATTATCCCATCAGTACCTATCTTTCTGATTCTGCCATTGTTTAAATCGGCAATATATAAATTACCGATTTTATCGAAGCATACATCTTGTGGTGCATAAAATACAGCATTGGTAGCAGGCGTTCCGTCTCCGCCAAAACCTGCCGTTCCATTACCTGCTATTGTGGTAATAATCCCGGTGCTTACAGTTACCTTTCGTATCCTGTGGTTATTAACATCGGCTATGTACACATTGCCTATACTATCTAATGCAACTCCACTTGGTAAATTGAGATTGGCAAGAGTGGCAGGGCCATTGTCTCCGCTAAAGCCTCCACCTACAACATTGCCAGCAACGGTGGTCACTATACCATCAGGGTCAATTTTTCGAACTCTATTAACGCCTGTTGTTGCACAAAAATAATAACTCCCATATTTATCAAAAGCGCCACTACCTGTTGGCCCGATAAATGCTGTTGTTGCAGGTATACCATCGGCGGAAGATGTGCCACCACCTGCATATGTAGTTATTATCTGCGCAACACATAAGTGCGACAACAGCAGTAGTAGCGGCAGTAGTAGTTTTTTCATAGGTTTTTTGTTTTTGTGGCAATGCAGCAGCCATTAGGGCGCTGCCTATATCTGTAAAATTAGGCGGCACAGCAACACAAACCAAAATATTTAGGTAATATTTATTGTTTTTATGTTTTTGTGATTAATTTATAATAGGTTGCGGTAGATACTACAGGGAGATTGCCCCCTGTTTTATCAATAGGTGTTTCATAACACGCGTATGATGGGCTGCACCGTAGAGGCTATCCCGTTTGTAGCAACACAATTAGGTAACGCTATGCCTCGTAGAGGCTATCCTCTTCGCGTATTGGATAGCCTCTACGAGGCACAACCCCAACAACGGACAATTTTCCACAAACAGGGTTGCCCGCTAACGGGGCAGGTTTAATAATACAAGTGGGGCGCTAAAAAGGTAATATCTACTTAAGTTCTACCTCGGTTTCCTTAGTGCCTACTATTTCAAATGGGGTAGAGAGTTCTTCGCCAAGCGGCTTGCCTGAGCCCAACTGGTAATGCACCTGATACTTGCCTGGCTGCATGCGCAGGTGGGCGCTTTCGCTATCGTTAATATCGAGGGTGTAGAAAAACACATATCTGTCGCCTATATTGCGGTACAGGGTTACGAAGTGCATTTTCAGGTCATCGGCCTTAAACTTTGCCCAGCCGGGTTGCAGCAGGCTGATTACCGTGTCTTCGTTGAAGTCTATTTCCAGGCGCAGTTTTTCTTTCGGAAAGGTGTTGATGTCTACATCGTAGACTCCGGGCTCGTAGTCCATACCCTCTGCGCACGACTGTGTTTCGGTGCGGCCTTGTCCGGGCGGCATATTAAGTTGTTTTATCAACGCCTTAAACTCGGTTACCGGTCTCGATGGATTGTCGGAGTACACAAAGGTGATGCGTGTATCTTTTACCGGCACTACCAGCTTGTTGAGCGGCTTGTTTTCCAGGCGCACATTGTTGAGGGCCAGTCCCTTTTTGGTAGGAAATGCCAGGTCGTACACGCCCACATTTACATTTTTGTGGGTTTCCAGGTTGCCGAGGCCGTCTATTTTACGCACAAACTCCTTTACCACTGTTTTTGTGCCTGCCTTCAGCAGTTGCACCCTCGGTTGCGACAGGTAGTACTTGCCTTTGGCGTTTACAAAATACACCTCAAAGCTGGTTGTGCCGGTCTCGGGCATTTCTACTTTTGGCGTAGGCAGGGCCATTATTACGGGTTCGGGCGTAGGGTCTGGTATTGGCGGCGGCGCTCCGGGCACAGGCATCAGGGCCATACGCGCGGCTGTTTCGGGTGTGAGCGTAGTCGTAGGCATCATCATCCACTTGCGCACATATACGTTTGGCGTGGGCTCGTCTCTGAATTTCAGCTTGGGCACCACTATTTTTTGCATAGCCACAGGCACGGGCGGTTTTATCTGAAACCCGGCTATTATGGTCAGCACAGCCCTGTTTATCTCGCCGTCCTGAGTCACCTGCAGGTATTCGCCCATACAGTCGTACACACGTTTCAGGCTGGCGTCGTCTTCCATGCTCACTATATAGGGCCTGAACTTTATTTTGTTTTTTATGAGCATGCGCGCCACCTGGCATATATCGCCCTCACAGCTTTCGCCGCCGTCGGTTATCAGCACTATGCTGTAGTTGTAGTCGCCCGGGTCGGTAAGGTCGTTGGTGGCCGCTTCCGATAGCGAGTAGGCAATGGGGGTAATGCCCAGCGGCTGAATATCGGCCAGTCGTAGCGCCATTTGCACCTGGTTTTCGCGGGCAAAGGGCACTTCCGTGCGGGTGTCGTAGCAGTTATGATCGTCTACCACCGACTGATGCCCAAACACCCTGAGCGCAAATTCTACCTCGTTATTTACTGCATATACGCTATCCATAAGGCGCAATATCAGTTCGCCGGCGGCTTTGTACTTGGGCTTTCCGCTGGTCCATGGCCGTATCATACTGCTCGATTCGTCGAGCAGTATCAGTATCCTTGTTTTCTTTGCGGCGGCTTTATCTTGCGCCAGCGCCCCGAGCCCCGACGCTATAAAATATAATAGTATTAGTAAATGCTTAGCTTTCATGATATTGGCGTGCAAATAAAGTTACGGCAAAAACCGGATATCTTCCTTCTTTGGGTTGGAATGTTATTGTTTTAATCGCTTGTTTACTTATAGCGCCTTATATACGAGCGGGCCACGAGTACGGATTGGACAATTTGCAGGCGCTGGTTGGTTGTTTTGTGCCCTGTGTATGGCGCAGTATTTAAACAGCCCAATATATTAATAATAAACGCCACAGACCACCGTTGCGGGTTGTCTGCGGCGTTTGTAATAATAGTCTTGTTTATTCTACGGTATAGCTTACCGTTCCGTCTTTTTCGTCTTTCAGCATTATGCCCGCAGACGCCAGTTTATTCCTAATCTGATCGCTGGTGGCAAAATCCTTGCGTTTTTTGGCGTCGCTGCGTATTTCAATCAGCAGGCTTAGGGCCTTGTCGAGCTTGTCGGTTTGTTGTGCCTGCATGGCTTGCATACCCAATATTTCTTCCAGAAACACGTGGAACGTATCTTTCATCAGCGCTACAGTAGTAGCCGACAAAGCCTTGCCCGACACCTGTCCCCCCTTGATGCCGTTGATTACCGGCGCCAGCTCAAACAGATTAGCCAATACTTTGGCGGTATTGAAGTCGTCGCACATAAACTCCTCGCATTCGCGGCACCACTGCGCCACCTTGGCGTCCAGTTCGCTGTCGGCAGCAGTTTCGCCGGCTGTAGCGGGTAGTTTGTTCAGCAGTTCGTAAGCCTCCCACAGCCTCCTAAATGCCCTTTCCGATGCTTGCAGGGCCTCATTGCTGAAATCGAGCGTGCTGCGGTAGTGGGTTTGCAATATGTAAAAACGTATTACCATTGGGTGGTAGGCTTGCTGCAGCATGGGGTGATTGCCACTAAACAGTTCAGATAGTTTTATCTGGTTGTTATAGCTCTTGCCCATTTTCTTACCGTTTATGGTAATCATATTATTGTGCATCCAGTAGCGCACCGGCGGGTGGCCGTGGGCTATAGTGCTTTGTGCAATCTCGCTTTCGTGGTGCGGAAACTGTAGATCCATTCCGCCGCCATGTATATCAAAGGTTTCGCCCAGGTATTTGCTGCTCATGGCCGAGCACTCAATATGCCAGCCCGGGAAACCCTCGCCCCATGGGCTTTTCCAGCGCATAATATGCTGTGGCGGCGCACTTTTCCATAGTGCGAAGTCGGCCTTGTCCCTTTTTTCTTCTTGTCCGTCCAGTTCTCTGGTAGTCTCTAATTGATCTTCCAGCACCCTCCCCGACAGTTTGCCGTAGGGGTAGCTGGCTGCATATTTGTTCACATCAAAGTACACCGACCCATTTACTTCATAGGCATAGCCTTTTTCTATAATGGTTTCTATCATGGAAATCTGCTCTATGATGTGGCCGGTGGCTGTGGGCTCTATTGCCGGGTCCTCGCAGTTAAACAGTTTCATGCCTTGCCTGTAAAGCATGGTATACTTATGTACCAGCTCCATAGGCTCCATTTTCTCCAGCTTGGCTTTTTCGTTTACCTTGTCTACAGCCTCGCGTCCCTCTTCTTCAAAATGGCCTGCATCGGTAATATTGCGCACATAGCGTACCTTATAGCCAAGGTGCTTCAAGTAGCGTTGCACCACATCGAAGGTAATATATGGCCGGGCATGGCCCATATGCGACTCGCCCGAGACCGTAGGGCCGCACACATAAAGGCCGGCATAACCGGGGGTAATAGGTTCGAACTTTTCTTTTTGCCGGGTATACGAATTGTAGAAATATAAATCAGGCATAAAATGGAAAATAAGGTAATTAAATACTGCTGAAAGCCCCGCAAACAACACACAAGGCATATTAGCAAAAATAGGCTAAAAGATGACTAAACAATGAGTGTATGCGGGTAAATTAGTTTTGGGGAGTCGGGGAGTGCAGACCTATTGCTTATTCCGCTATCAATAGAGTTTGCATTGCCTTCGTTAAGCGGTCCATTAGCCCCGCGCTAATCTATTCCCAAGTCCTTATTATACATATCGGCCGACATCGTGCCGGAGAACAACAAAGCCTTTGTTTTGGCGTCGTAAAAAAATATCATCACCTTATCTGTTCCGGTTATGATGGGCTGTATATCTACAATTATGTCGGTTACTTTTTTGTGTTTGGGGGTTTCTATATAGGCGCGGCCAGCGGTAAGCAGGAAGGCGCCAACCCCGCGCTGCATAAGCGGTTGCAGGCGGTTGCGGTATTCCTGCCGCGTGCCGCGGTACAGCTCCAGAAAATGATCCTTGGCTGTGTCCAGGCTCGATGTTGCTCCGTAGGTAGTGTCGCCGGTTTCAGATAGCAGTTCCAGCGCCTTGTTTATATCTTTTATGGTAAATGAGACAGTGTATCCCTCAAACAGCACATGCACCTGCGGCCGTGTCCATAAGTTGCGCAGGCGTAGCGAGCGCTGTGCGCAGGCAAACGATAACAATAAAAAAGCGAAGGCTGCTAGGGCAATAACCCTAATCCTGTGGACCTGGTTCGCTATTTTATACATATTGCCTGCGGGCCGAGCGGCAACCGCAGCGGCAGATACTGCGGAGTCAACACTATTTTGTGCCATGGGCCAGTAATTAGTAGCCTAAAGTACGGAAAACAGCTAATTTTAACCCTTAAAATAAACCAAAAAATGAAAAGCTTTGCCAGTGATAATTATGCAGGCGTATTGCCGGAAGTTATGCAAGCCCTGCACGATGCCAACATAGACCATGCACGGTCGTATGGAGCGGATGAGATAACGAAACGGGTGACCGCAAAGTTTAAGGAAGTGTTCGATGCCGATGTATCGGTATATTTTGTCTTCAACGGCACTGGCGCCAATGTGCTGAGCATCAGCAGCGCCACCCATTCTTACAACGCTGTGCTGTGCGCCGATACCTCGCATATTTATAACGATGAATCGTCGGCGCCGGAAACCTTTACCGGTTGCCGTTTCTTTCCGGTAACGGCCAATGAACACGGCAAAATGGATATTGCCGGCATTACCGACCGGCTGATAAGAAAGGGCGATGTACACTATGCGCAAAACGCCATGGTGTCTATAACCCAAACCACCGAATACGGCACGGTATACGCCCCTGCCGAGATAAGCGCTATAGCAACGCTTGCCCACGACAACGGATTGTATATGCACGTAGACGGCTCGCGCTTTTTCAATGCAGCGGCAGCGCTGGGTTGCGGCCTTGCCGATATTAGCGCCAAAGCCGGAGTAGACATACTGTCGCTAGGCGGCGCTAAGGCCGGTATGATGTTTGGCGAAGTGGTGGTAGTGTTTAATAAAAAACTGAACGAACACATAGCCTACAAGCACAAGCAGGTAATGCAGCTTGCAAGCAAAACGCGCTTTATAGCGGCACAGTTTGAGGCTATGTTGGGCAATGAGCTGTGGCGCAAAACAGCATCGCACAGCAACGCCATGGCAAAATTGCTGTGCGATAGCCTGGCCGGAAACTCGCACTTTAAGATAACCCGCCCTGTGCAGGCCAACGCCATATTTGCCGAGATTCCCCGCCACTGGTACGAGCCGCTACAGGAACTCTCGCCTTTTTATGTATGGAAAGACAGCACCCACGAGGTGCGCCTTATGTGCGCCTGGGACACTACCGAAGCCGAGGTGCGCGCATTTGCCGCAGCCGTAAACGGGATGCAGGGTTAAATGTAGAATTAGCCATAATTACCCATAAAGCAAAACCTCCTGCTACCAACCTACTATTGGGTGGCAGGAGGTTTTTTTACTACCGTTGTCTTTATCTATATCATGCTTCCTTCGTTTTTTCAATAATCCAATTTCGGTGCAGATTGGTCCATTTTAGGTTTGATGCGCCGAGTTGACCAGCTTGTCGCGGATGACAGAGCGCCACAACCTGTATGTTATTGCCGCTTATGTTCATAGCAACAGGTTTGCCGTAGGTTTCCGGCGTTGCTCCAAAATCACTGAGTTTATTGTATTGGGTATCTGTAGCGTATTTAAGAAAGTACTTAATAGGATCGTCTCCTAATAAAATCAATGTCTCTGCTTTTGATGCAACCAACTCCGCCAATATTTCGCTCCGCCTGTTTACGCTATTCAATTCGGTTTTATTGAATTCGGGTATTGTGGAGTGCAAGCCGAGTCGTTCAATAGCGGCTTTTTGTTTTGGGTTTATCCTGCTTTCGGGTAGCAGGTCGGATAGCCATACGTCGCTTCTTTCTAAATTTAGTGGTTTTAGGTAGTACTCATCGAGCGTTCTTCCTGATGGCCCATTCATCGCCCTATCGGTAGGAACCGAGAGTGTATATCTACTATCGGTAACGTTGATTTGTTTGATAATATCGGCAGCATTGTCGCCACGCCAAAATATTTCAGGTTCGCTTGCTACGGCCAGCGCCTTTACTAGGGTCTTGCCATTTGGGTCTCTAACCGTGGCGTGTACTGCGCTTGCATAAACCCCCAAAATGAAGATTTTTTTGGGAGTTTTATCTTTTTGCTCCACTTTTTGTAGCGGCATACCAAATGGATAGAACAGTTGTTGCATCTGCTATTAGTTTTGTTTACCTATAAAACGAAAGAAAAAAGCAGAAGATAGCGCAAAAAGTGCGCGCTCTAAAATTAATGACATTTTTGTGACAATTTGAGCCTTCTTGTATATGGGTTTCCTATTTCTCGTTAGTGTAGATGTAGCCTGTAATTGCTGAATTGCTAAAATGGTCGTAGGCTATGCTTGCAAGGTAGATATGGTTAATATAAAAAGTAGATGTAGCCACAACAAATCAATTACGTGGTTATCACAAAATAAATAAGCGCTACAGCGGCAGCGGTCATTACTATAAGCGTGGTAAAGCCCAAAACATTAGATAGGGTAGAGTTGGTGTTTTCCTGCATTATCTTTTTATTGTTGCCTATATGCAGTATTATGGCTATCAGCACTGGCGCAGTTAGGCCATAGCATATAGCTGTGTAGAGCAACGCCTGTATGGGGCTGATACCCAGAAAATCGAGCGACAGGCCTACAAGTAGCGAAAGAATGATGGAAATATAAAACGATTTGGCTTGTGTAAATGTTTTATCGAGACCTGCCACCCAGCCAAAGGTTTCGGCCAGCATATACGATTGCGAGCCTGCCAGCACGGGAATAGCTAGTAGCCCGGTGCCCAGCACGCCCAGCGCAAATATGAGATAGGTAAGGCGGCCGGCAAGCGGTTGGAGCGCTTGTGCAGCCTGATCTACGGTGTCTATCTGGCGAATGCCTGCATTATAAAGTATGCTGCCGGTAGTAAGGATGATAAAAAACATGACCATATTAGATAACAGCATGCCTACGTTAACATCCATTTTCATATCGTCCAGCATTTTTTTATCCACCATCATTTTCTTTTTTCGGTGGGCTATGCCCTCGGCCTCCATGGTAGCCTGCCAGAAAAACAGGTAGGGCGATATAGTAGTGCCCAGCAAGCCTACTACAATAGACAGGAATTCTTTATTGAACTGAATAGAGGGGATAACGGTATGCCGGGCTACTGCAGGCCAGTCTTGATGCACCATAAAGGGCACAATAATGTAGAGTAATAGCGACAGGCATAGCCATTTAAGTATAGCGGCGATTTTCTGGTAGGGAAACCGGATAATAACAAACATTAGCGCCGCGGTAAAAAAAATAGAATACGCAAATACCGGTATGGCCGGGTATATCATATGCGCCACAGCGCCCATGCCTTGTATGTCGGCGCCAATATTGAGTGTAATGGCCGGGAAGCTGAATAGGAGCATGACATAAAGCAGCGGCCGCGAATAATTTTGTTTGAGCGTAACCGTAAGCCCCTGACTGGTAACCAGCCCTATGCGGGCACACATGCCTTGTATAGCCGCCATAAGCGGAAAAGAGAAAAGGGCGGTCCATAATGTAGCCAGCCCAAACTGCGCCCCTGCCTGCGAATAGGTGGCAATGCCCGAGGGGTCGTCGTCGCTGGCGCCAGTTATGAGGCCAGGGCCCAATAAGCCTGCAAATCGTTTTATCCTGCGAACGTATCTTTTTAAATTGGCCATGTTGTGGGTTCAACTTAGGGTTATACCCGCTGTTGTAAAAATACTACTGTTAGCGCAACAATGTATCGCGCAGGGCTGCAGGTAGTTAAAATATAATCGAGGCGTTGTGGCGCACTAATGTTAACTTTTCTGCATCATTACCTTAACACCCCCTCAACAGTATGCCGGGTACCTTTACCTTAAAATCAGGATGATGTCTAAAATTACATCAGCGCGGCCTGCGCACAACATCCGTAACGGATTGTTTTTGCTCAGGAACCGAAGGATAATGTGGCAAATGGTACGTGAGACGCTGAGCGGAAAATACCGGATGTCGGGGGTGAGTGTAGCGGCAGTAATTGTAGCTATAGTTTACATTGCATACCCATTCGATCTGTTGCCCGACTTTATACCGTTGCTGGGTTGGATAGACGATGGAGCGGTGTTGTTTATTTTGCTCCGCTGCCTGTCGTGGGAGGCAAAAAGATACAACCGGCACAAAGCTGCCGAGCGGCGCAACGGATGAAATTTGCAGCCGACGCAGTTAAATACAGGAAAGTGTGTAACATAAAATGTTGTTTTTCTGTCATTTTATCAGATTTATCGGGTTATTGGTCACAAAATTTGTTTTACATCGATAAAATAGTACCTTAATACACAAATTACCATCCCGATGAAAATACTGGATATAAAGGCCATGAACGGCCCTAACTACTGGAGCGCTAACAGACATAAATTGATAGTAATGCTGCTGGACCTTGAAGACATGGAACAGCGGCCCACAGATAAAATACCCGGTTTTGAGGAACGCCTTGAAGCGCTAATGCCCACTCTATTCGAACATCGCTGCAGCGAAGGCGTGCCCGGCGGCTTTTTTATGCGTGTAAAGGAAGGCACATGGATGGGTCATGTGATAGAGCATATAGCGCTGGAACTACAAACGCTGGCCGGCATGGATACCGGCTTTGGCCGCACACGCGCCGCCACTGATCCGGGCACATACTATGTGGTGTTTTCCTATCAGGAAGCTAAAGCAGGTATATATACCGCCAAAGCGGCTGTGAAAATAGCGCAGGCCCTTGCCGATGGCGAATCCTACAATCTTGAAGCAGATATACAGGAACTACGAGAGATAAGAGAAGACGAACGCCTGGGCCCAAGCACAGGCTCGATAGTAGAAGAGGCGATACGCCGGAAAATACCCTATATACGCCTCAACCGCCACTCGCTGGTGCAACTGGGCTATGGGGTAAATCAGTGCAGGGTGCAGGCCACTATAGCCAGCACTACCAGCAGCATAGCGGTAGAGATAGCGTGCGATAAAGAAGAAACTAAAAACCTGCTCGAAGCGTCGGAAATACCGGTGCCCAAGGGTAGGATAGTATATGACGAGGAGGACCTGCAAAGCGCTATAAACAAAATAGGGTATCCTATTGTTACCAAGCCGGTGAACGGCAACCATGGGAAGGGCGCTACCACCAATATTAAAACATGGGAAGACGCAGTAGCCGGGCTGAAAGCAGCCAAGGTATATGGCCGCGCTGTGATATGCGAAAAGTATATTACCGGTCGCGATTTCAGGGTGCTGGTGGTGAATTATAAATTTGTAGCGGCTGCGCTGCGCACGCCTGCTGCCGTGATAGGCGACGGTATGCACACCATACGCGAGCTGATAGACATAGTAAACCACGACCCGCGCCGCGGCTATGGCCATGAAAAGGTGCTCACGGCCATTAAGGTAGACGACTTTACTATAGATATGCTGAGCAAGAAAGGCTATACCGTAGACTCCGTACCTGAAGACCGAGAGGAAGTATGGCTTAAACCAACAGCCAACCTGAGCACCGGCGGCACGGCTACCGATGTTACCGATTTTGTGCACCCTACCAATGTGTTTATGTGCGAGCGCATAGCGCGCATTATAGGTCTGAATATATGCGGTATTGATATTATGGCCGAAGACCTGAGCGTGCCAATAACAGAAATAGGCGGCGCTGTGCTGGAAGTAAATGCAGCTCCCGGTTTCAGGATGCATCTGGACCCTACAGAGGGACTGGCGCGCAACGTTGCCGAACCTGTGATAGATATGTTGTATCCTCCGGGCTCTACGGCGCGTATACCTATTGTGGCAGTGTCGGGTACCAATGGAAAGACCACTACCACACGCCTTATAGCGCATATAGTAAAACAAATGGGCTATAAAGTGGGCTACACCACCACCGACGGCGTATACATACAAAACCAACTAATGATGAAGGGCGACTGCACCGGTCCGGTATCGGCGGAGTTTGTGCTGCGCGACCCTACTGTAAACTATGCTGTACTGGAGTGCGCCCGCGGCGGTATACTGCGCGCAGGTCTGGGTTTCCATAATTGCGATGTAGCGGTGGTAACCAATGTTGCCGAAGACCATCTGGGACTGGGCGGTATAGATAGTTTGGAAAAACTGGCTAAAGTGAAAGCTGTGCCGGCGCATACGGTGTTCCCAAAAGGATATGCCATCCTCAATGCCGACGACGATCTGGTGTACAACATGCAAGAAGATCTGGAATGTAAAATAGCTTTGTTCTCGCTACACGAAGACAACTCGCGTATAAAGAAACATTGCGCCAAGGGTGGTATAGCGGCTATATACGAAAATGGCTTTGTAACGCTGCTGAAGGGTAGCTGGAAGATAAGAGTTGAGAAGGTAAACAACATACCGCTGACGTTCTCGGGTATGGCGGAGTTCAATATTGCCAATGTGCTGGCTGCTACGCTGGCCGCTTATGTGCAAGACTTTAAGACCGAAGATATACGCCAGGCGCTGCAAACATTTGTACCGTCGCCGGCGCTTACACCCGGTCGTATGAACATGTTCCATTTCCACGATTACTCGGTGATGATAGACTATGCGCACAATACCCATGGCCTGATGGCAATAGGTAAGTTCCTGGCATCGGTAAATGCATCGGTAAAGGTGGGTATCATAGCCGGCGTAGGCGACAGGAGAGACTCAGATATTATATCGCTGGGCGAGGCTGCAGCCAAGATTTTCGATGAGATAATCATCCGTCAGGATCGCAACCTGCGCGGCCGCTCAGATCAGGCCATCATAGACCTGATGATACAGGGAATAAGGAACATAGACCCCGACAAGAAAGTAACTGTTATACAGAAAGAAAGCGAGGCAATAGATTACGCTTTCGAAACAGCTAAAAAAGACAGCTTCATAGTAATAACCAGCGACGTAGTGCCCGACGCACTGGAGCAAGTGAAAGCCTACAAAGCCAAAGAAGACGGCGCAATAGCCTAATAAAACAAACATTGTACTACCAACGGCCTGCGCATTGCGGGCCGTTGGTGTGTTTGGGGAGTAATACCGTTTGGACATTCAAAATTGCCATGCGGGGATTGTTGCGAAGCTCCGGGGCGCACCTCATAAATATTACCTAAAGCAACTACAAACCTATAGCGCCTAATGGCGCAATGACATGCGTTGGCGCCGACTTTTAATCGATTTGGTATTATGCACAAATGCGTACTTTTTCTGAGCGGTGGTATACCGAAAAAAGTAGTCTAATTGGTCTTGCTCAAAATCTTGAAGTAGCTGTTATTTGAGAAGGAAGAAAAATAATCAGCAGCGCTCCTCCTACTTAAACTGTTTGAAATAGTACGTTACATCGTTTTCTTCCAGTATCATTTCTCCGTTTTGGCATTTTACCACCTTTAGTATTCTTGGGTTTTTGCCATCGCAATCGAGCGAGAGATCGGTGCCGAGGTTTTTCACAAACCAGGAAGGCTTGTCGGAGGGGTCTTTACCGCTGTAAATAAATCCCTGCTTACCGTCGGTAGATGGGCCAGTGATATATATTGTGCGTATGGCCACAGCATTATCCAGGCTCTCGCCTTGCTCCTTGGTGGTGCGTTTATATACCGTCCACTTACCTATCATCTGGTCTAGGCTGGTGATAGTGTCTATTTTTTCTGCCGTTGGCAATATTATCAACGCTCCCGTGTCCGATTTGTCGGGCTCCAGCACGTACATATGCTTTTCATCAACAAACACCAGATTGGTAGGGCGTTTCATAGCTATCCTGAATCGAGCAGTGCCCAGTTCCAGTATGCTGTCTTCATTAATAGTGTAGGTGCCATTGTATATAAAGCCGTTCTGGTAATGATAGCTCATCGTATCCTTGGCCTTAAAGGCTATGTAAAACGTATCGGCAAAGTTGATGACCGACGAATCGAGGCCCATGCGCTTCACCTCTCTCCACCGGCTGCGGGGTATTTTCAATGGCTGCTTCTTGCGGTCGCAAAACGCTACAACCGGCAACAACATAAGCAATATAAAAAGCAGTTTTCTCATAATACACCTTTTGCAATACAGGCCGGCAAGCATAACAATGGCGCCAACAACAACGCAAAAATAATTGAATATACTGCCAATACACGTATATTTTTCGCCCTCTGCGCATATGTCGGGCTCATTTATTTTCTGTGCATTTGCCGCCAACTCGTTATTTTTACGAATCACAAAGCGTTTATGCCATGGCCAGCGATCAATTGTATATAACGGCAATACAGCCCGATATAGTATGGGAAGATAAAGAAGCAAACCTGCGGCAATATGAAGCCCTGATTGCGGGTATTACCGGCCCGAGGCAGGTAGTGGTATTGCCCGAAATGTTCAGCACGGGCTTTAGTATGGCTCCCGAACGCCTTGCTGAGCCGATGGACGGACCTACCGTGCGCTGGATGACCGAAATGGCTGTGAAACACCGCTGTATAATAACAGGTAGCCTGATGATTGCCGAGGACGGCAAATACTACAACCGCATACTATGGGTGCAGCCCGATGGTAAAATAGGCACATACGATAAAAGACACCTATTTGGCTACGCAGGCGAAGACAAACACTACAGTCCCGGCGACTCGCGCCTGATAGTGCAGGTAAATGGGTGGCGCATCAACCTTATGGTGTGTTACGACCTCAGATTTCCGGTATGGGCAAGGAATCAGGGCGCCGAATATGATGCGATTATCTATGTAGCCAACTGGCCCGAGGTCCGTAGTCTGGCATGGAAAACGCTGCTACAGGCGCGCGCCATAGAAAACATGAGCTACGTACTGGGTGTGAACCGTGTGGGCTCAGACGGTAAAGGCCACAACTATAGCGGCGACAGCAGCCTGTTTGGCCCACTAGGCGAGCAGATATGGCAACATACGGGCTCCAATGCCTGCCAAACCGTGATTCTTGAACGCCAAACGCTGGAAAAAGTAAGAACGCAGTTGCCGTTTCTCAACGATGCTGATAAGTTTGTATTGCTGTGACGCTATTTATGCATGAGCCGCTTGTACAATTTGCCAATGGTCAGCCCCTGAACGATAATAGAAAAAACAACTACTACATAGGTTATAGATACAAATTGGTCGCGGTGCATGTCGTCGGGCAAAGATAGGGCAAGGGCTATGCTAAGGCCGCCGCGCAAGCCGCCCCAGGTGAGTATTGCAACCGCGTTTTTCTCGAATTTGAGCCGATAGCGCATAAACATCACCGGTAGCGCCACCGACACCCAGCGCGCCAGCAATACAATACCTACGGTAATAATGCTGATAATGAGTATGGTCTTATCTATGGTCACAACCAGCATTTCCAGCCCCATGAGCATAAAAAGCAGTGCGTTGAGTATCTCATCGGTTAGTTCCCAAAACTTGTCGAGATAATCTTTAGACAGGTCCGAAACGCCGCTTTCGCGCGCTTTGTTACCTATCACTATGCCCGCCACCACCATAGCCAGCGGTCCCGATGTATGCAATGCATTGGCCAGCATATAGCCGCCCATTACTATGGCCAGCGATATCATCACCTCCACCTCGTATTTGTCTATACTGCGCAACGCCCAGTAGCCTGCATACCCAAGTGCAAAGCCAAACAGTAGTCCGCCGCCGGCTTCCTGTAAGAACAACAACGAAATATCGGTTACGGAGAGGCGGTCTAAGCCGGTTTTTGCAACCTCGAGTATGGTAAGAAACACCACGACTGCCACGCCGTCGTTAAAAAGCGATTCGCCTGCTATCTTCAGTTCCAGACTCTTGGGCAGGCCTGCCTGCTTAAGTATGGCCAGTACAGCTATCGGGTCTGTAGGCGATATGAGCGCCGCAAACAAAAGGCAATATATATATCCTACCTCCAGATGAAACGCCACAAACAACCAGTAGAGTATAGTACCCACCAAAAATGTAGAAATAAAAATACCGACGGTAGACAAGATGATGATGGGCCAACGCTCTCGCTTCAGACTTTGCGCATCTATATGTATGGCGCCAGCAAACAACAAAAAGCTAAGCATACAGTTGAGCAGCAGGCTATGAAAGTCGATAGCCCTGATGGCGGCTATGAGCCCCGCCGACTGCTGCGGCAACAACCTTCCCCCTACCGCCAGCAAACCGGAGAACGCAATGCTCAATACCATTATACCAATAGTAGGCGGCCACTTAATGAACCGCTGATTGATGTAGGCAAATAATGCCCCCATACAAATGATAATGGTAATAATCTCGTACAACTGCATGTTGCCTCTACCCAGTATTTAGTTTATCTGTAAAAATATGCCTTATTTACGGTTATTGGGCGGCGGTATGCGGGTAATGGATGGCGCAAGCCAATAACATGGAATGTTAAAAGCTATTTTGTGCGCTTGTTTTGGCACAAGAGTTGCAAAAAAGTATAGTAATTAAAAAAACCATTATTTTTGTCGCACAAACAAAACGTATTTTATGAAACTGAGATTTGCCTTACTTTTCATTATCGCCTTTTCGCCTGTTTTCTCTTTTGCACAGGGTTGCCTCACCGTTTTTTCTGAAGACGGCGACCGTTTTTTCCTGGTGCTTAATGGTATCAAACAAAACCCCGTAGCGCAAACAAATGTGCGTATAGACGGCCTAACCAATGAGTTTTACAGCGCCAAAATCATTTTTGAAGCGCCCGGAAAACCGGAAATAACCAAGAGCATACCCGTAAAAGACCCGGGCACCAGCCAATGGGCAGAAGTAACCTACAAAATAAAAACAAAGGATGGCCAGCCTAAGCTACGCTATTTTGGCGCAACTCCGGTGCCAGTAAACTACAACCCTCCGCCAGATGTGTATGTAATGCACTATGGTCAGCCAGCGCCACCTGCTAATACAGTGACTCAAACCACGGTTACCACTACTGCCACTCATCCCGGCGACGGCGGCGGAACCATCAGCATCAGCGGCGGCATGGGCGGCGTGAATATGAACGTAAATATAACGGACCCAACGCTTAACGGCGGCGTTACGCAAACCACTACTACTACACGCACCACTACTACCTCAACCTCTACAAACTACGATAATGGCGGCTACAACAATGCGCCTCCTCCACCCACGCCTGCTCGTTGCCAATACCCAATGGACCGCAATAGCTTTATGTCGGCAAAACAAACAGTAGAAAAGGCAAGCTTCGACGAAACCAAGCTATCTACTGCAAAAACAATCGTAGGCAGCAATTGCGTATCTACAGATCAGGTTATAGCTTTGTGCAATCTGTTTTCATTTGAAGCGTCTAAGCTCGATTTCGCGAAATTTGCTTACAGCAAAACAACCGATCCGGGCAACTACTTCAAAGTGGGTAACATTTTCAGTTTCGATGCAAGCAAAACAGAATTGAACAACTTCATCAGCGGCAACTAATATTTGCACCGTTTTTCTTATTGCAAGCCTCTGCCCCGCGCAGAGGCTTTTTTATGCTCCAAATATTGTCGAAATGCTTTACAGCGCCGTATAAAGCGATGTTTCAAACCTATTAACCTTTTCCGTACCTTTGCGCCCTAAATAAGAGGTTCTACTCCATAATGGCAAAACAATCCGAAAAAAAATGCTCTTTCTGCGATAGATCAGAAAGCGATGTGAATATACTTTTCACAGGCATAAAAGGCAACATTTGCGACCAGTGTATAGAAAACGCACATACGCTGCTTACCGAGGCAACAGGCGAAAAGGTAAAGAAGGAAGAATCTAAACCTGAACTGCAAAAGAATAAAAACTACAAGCCACGCGAAATAAAAGAATTTCTGGACCAGTATGTAATAGGTCAGAACGATGCTAAGAAAGTGTTGTCGGTAGCTATTTACAACCACTACAAGCGACTTACTATGCCGCCGCAGGATGATGTGGAAATTGAAAAATCGAACATTATGATGGTGGGCGAAACCGGCACCGGTAAAACGCTGCTGGCGAAAACCATTGCACGCCTGCTTCAGGTGCCGTTTGCTATAGTAGACGCTACCGTGTTTACAGAGGCCGGCTATGTGGGCGAAGATGTAGAAAGTATTCTGTCGCGCTTGCTGCAGGCCAGCAACTATGATGTGCAGGCCGCCGAACGCGGTATAGTGTATATAGACGAGCTGGACAAAATTGGCCGGAAAAGCGACAACCCTTCTATAACCCGCGATGTAAGCGGCGAAGGTGTGCAGCAGGCTATGCTGAAACTGCTGGAAGGATCGGAAGTGCTGGTGCCCCCACAAGGCGGACGTAAGCATCCCGAGCAGAAAATGATAAAAGTAAATACGCAGAATATCCTGTTCATTTGCGGCGGCGCATTTGAGGGTATAGATAAAATGATAGCCCGCAGACTGCAAACCGCATCTATTGGTTACAACGCCATAAAAGCTACCAAGGATCTGGACAGAGCCAACCTGCTGCAATATGTAAATGCTCAGGACTTGCGCACTTTTGGGCTGATACCTGAGTTGCTGGGTCGCTTGCCAGTGGTTACCTACCTCAACCCACTCGATGAAGAATCGCTGAAACGCATACTCACCGAACCCAAGAATGCGCTGGTGAAACAATACACCCGTCTGTTTGAGTACGAAGGCATAAAGCTAACAGTAGAAGATGGCGCGCTCGACTATATGGTACAGAAAGCTATACAGTACAAGCTGGGCGGCCGTGGCCTGCGCGCTATATGCGAAATGATACTTACAGACGCTATGTTTGAAATGCCGTCAGAAAAACACGATGGCACCTTCCACCTTACGCGCGACTATGCCCACCGTATGGTAGAACATGGTAAACTGGAATACATGAAGGCTGCCTAAAAAGCAATAAAATGAAAGTAAAAAAGTAAAATTTGCGCTGTTGTAGACGTTGTTTATGTGTAATGTGATGGAGGGGATAAGTTTACTCAAGACTATCTAATATTGCTGAAACCAAATACCCGCGACCATCTATTGAGTACTAACGACTAATTACTAATTATTATGAACGATATAATAGAACAACTGAAAACTAAAGCCGGCCTCACCGACGAACAAGCGCGCCGGGCAGCGCTGGTAATGAAAGACTTTATTCATACCAAAGTACCGCCCATGTTCAGCGGCTTTGTAGATAATTTCTTTGCAGAAACAACGCCCGACGCTACCGATTTTTTACACTAATCAGGCATGCCTGCTACCTACTACCGGCTTATACGCTTACCTTTTTAGGTAGCGTATAAGCCGGTATAATTTTTGAAATGCATGCTTGCATTAATGCCCTGCGTATTCCCGTTGCGTTGATGATTTGTTTCTTTTATCAACTCTTTTATCAAGTAGATGTGCCGGGCGCAGTTATTGGATGGCTATCTTGAATCAATTTATAGGTTCGTCAATCCACGTTAGTTTTTCTTTTTGTAAGTAAGGAAGGTAATTATCATAGCCAGTTCCTCTGTGTTTACGGTAGTTTCAGTTATGTTGTTGGTATGTTTGGGGTTTTGTATGCGTAGTTCGTAGTTGATCAGTTGCGCTGACGTAAAATCGGGTATTATCTTTTTTCTTCCGACAGAAGAGGTATGGCATTTCGCGCAATTTATTTCGTACAGTATTTTACCCTTTTTGCATTGCTCCAGATAATCGCTTTTTATATGTTCGGGCATGTTTTCCGGAAATTCGTATTTCATATGTTTCTGCGCCAGCGCAGAAACGCAAATACCGCTCAATGCTATCAAAAAGATGGTCTGTTTCATAATACTAGTAGGAGCCTCCTATGACCCTGTTATTTAGAGATTTATTTTTAGATGCGGGCAAATTATAAGGCGGTGTATCAAATACTATTTGTTCATTGAGCGACTGCATGAAGGATATGATGTCGATTTTTTCTTGTGCAGTAAGGTGCAGCGAATCGGCAGACAATGTTTGGTTGGCTACTTTCAGTCCATGGGCAGCGCCTCCGCCTGTATTGTAAAACTCAATTACCTGCTCCAGTGTGTTGAATACCCCATTGTGCATATAGGGTTTGGTGTGTGCCGCATTTCTTATAGAGCCCGTGCGGAAAGCGTTACGCGTTTCTTTAGCCGCATTAATTACATATCGCCCTTCATCGGGACTTAAGTTTCTATAAAGCGTATCGGCAGGCACGCCCAACACCTCAAACTCAGAACTCACATAGGGTGGTTTCACCCCGTTGAATTGAGGGACGAAATGGCAGGCACCGCACTGGGCTTTGCTCATAAACAAATTGAACCCACGCCTTGCGCTAGCGCTGATATCGGCAGTCTTATTCATAGCCTCATCAAACGGCGCATTGTAATTGCTGAATTGTCCGTAATAGTAGTTTATGGCTGAGGCTATGTGCTGAAACGTAACTTCTTTTTCCTGTGGGGTATAGGTGAGTAATTGCTTCAAAGTCTTTTTGTACTCTTTACAGCTCATTACTTTTTTCAGCAGTTCCCGCTCTGTACAGTTCATCTCGTTGGGGTTGGTAACTACACCCTTTGTCTGATCTTGCAGGCTGTAATGCTTACCATCGAGCATAAGTAAATGATTATAAATCGAGTTGACAAGCGATGGCGAATTTCGGGGTAGCAATTGTACACCGTCGAAGTGCAATGAAGCAGTGATTGCAGTGTCGGTAAAGTATTGCGTGGGCTTGTGGCACGATGCACAACTGCGGCGGTTATTGCCGGAGAGCAATGGGTCGTAAAACAATTGTTTACCAATATGCTCTATGGTGGCAAGGGCAGCCGTATCGTTTACGCGCAGAAAAATGCCCTTTGTATTTTGGCCGTTGTACAAATGCTTATCGAAAATAGAGGTCGCCTTGTTGTTCAGGGTATAGTCTACCATGCTTCGGCTTACCACATTATACCGCGCTATAAGGGCTTGATTGAGTATAAACAGCGGATTGACATAATCTTTAAGGAAAGTATAATGGTCGAAAAGGGTGTAGTTGAGGGGCTGATCGCCAACAAATGCCAGCATGGCCCTGTAGAGCTGCAGGTATTTCGGCGGCAATGGTGTGGCCGGAAAGCTCTTGTTGAACATTTCATTTGTATTGCCTACCGACTGCAGCAGTGCTTTCAATTCTGGTATTATTCGTTCTCTGTCGGGGCATTCAAAACCGGTGGTGTAGATGGCGGCAAGGTTGAGTAAGAACAATCTGTTGCACAGAAAAAAATGGTGGTACTCGCTCAGCCCTTTAGTGGTAGAGTCGGCAGTAAAAACCGAGGTAGCCGCTACCGAGGCTCGGATGAGGGCGAGCATGGAGTCTTTTTCAAAATTGCCCTCCTCCATATACATCGCCAATAGCGTAAGACCGGCTCCCTCTCTTTTGTAGGGTTTTTCAAATTTCTCGAATACCTCTGTTTCCCACTCTACAGGCAGAGGTGCGTTTATTTTTTTGTAAGCCAGCGGATTGAGGTAGCGCAACCAAAAATCTACGCTTTTTAATGTGTTGCGCGCGTTGTTTAGCTCCTGTTTTATTGTGGCTACTTCAGTTGGATTGTTAAGGTCGGCTTTTATTATCACCTCCAGCAGTGCTGCTTGTTGGGTGTTGAAGGTAGACACCGTATTTAGGTAATAGGCAACATATTCCTTTTGCTGGCTATTGGTGAAAGAAAAAATAAATATTGCAATAGTAACGAGTATGGAGCATATCACATAACGTTTTCTCATAGGCAGTTATTGGGATACTTACATCCCGTAGTTGCTGCAAAACTATGGGGGCTACATTGCCTTAATCTTATGGGCGTATTAAGTTGGCATTAACTGGTCAGGCGACATTTGCTTGTATGTATTGCAGCAACAATATGTAGGTGCAACAGGCGTATTCCGAATGTTGTAAACCATGCATACAAATGGTGATGGCGAATTTTTCAGCCCTGTACTTTTTGCAAGCGCCATCAACAATTTGGGAACAGGATCCTACAAAACATCGTATACGATTTTCAATTAAAAGTAACCTTTTTGTCCAAAGCTAAATAGCCCTATCTATTCCCCACCCACTTCCTTTACATCCTCTCGGGCGCTAATACTATAACTGATGCCGGCATTGAGGAAGCCTTTGTAGCCTACGCCTACTTCTAAAAATCCGGACAGGGCGCGGCCTACGCGCAGGCCAAAGGGAGTGAATTGTATATTGGGGTAGTAGGCCGTTTTAAATTGCGGACCATCGTTGTAGGTAGGGTAAGAGTAGTTGAACCTTGTTTTGGCATAGCTGAAAGCCAGCCCGTAAACGGTGTATAGCTGCAGGTATTTGCGCTGCCGGTGCACCACCACTGCTTCGGCGCCTATGGTAAGATAATCCTGATTGTAGCTATACGGCGATGATGCGCCCAGCCTGTCGGGGTTGCTGTGGCCAGATAGCGATTGCATACCAACGGTGAGCCCCAATGCCAGATGCGGACGCACAAAATAGCTGCAACTCATAAAGTAGTTGGGCGTAGCGGCGGTTTCTATACGGTCGTTGTTTTTGGCCTGAGCGCTCAGGTAGTTGAGCATTTGCACGCCCGAGGCGTAGCCCATGCTACCGGAACACAGTACCTGCGACTGTAGCGTTTGAGCGTTTGCCGTCAGGCATGCGATCAAGGTAAGCCCTAATAAAAAGCTATGTTTCAGGTTGTTGCTCATAACGTACAGAGCGCAATATTTATGCCAATAATACCCTCGCCAGTCTAAATGCTCCAGGTAAACAGTCCGCGCTCGGTAAACTGGTACGGACTAAAATCTCCGCCAAAGGGCTGGAGGGCTTTTTTTACAGCATAACGGGTATTGCCTGGGCAGTAAAACATCATAAATCCGCCGCCGCCTGCGCCCGATATTTTGCCGCCGGTTGCGCCCGCTTTCAGCGCCACCTCATACAGTTCGTCCATGGCGTTGTTAGATATGCCCTTGGCCATTTGTTTCTTATATCTGAATCCGTAATCCAGTATGCCGCCTATCTCGTGTATGTTACCTTTCAGCAGGGCCTCTTTCATCATCAGGGCCTGCTCTTTCAGGTGGTGCATAGCGTCTATCGACGTCTGGTTTTTATCTTTCACATTCTGGCTTTGCGCCTCTATGATGGTAGACGACAATCGGCTGGTAGCCGTAAAGTAAAGCAACAGATTGTTTTCCAGCTCATACAGATACTCTTGCTTTATGCGCAGAGGGTTTACTATTACTTTATTGTCTTTATAAAACTCCATGAAGTTTACGCCGCCAAAGGTTGCCGCATATTGGTCTTGCTTGCCGCCAGCCATAGCCAGCTCCACGCGCTCTATATCATAAGCCATTTGGGCAACATCGTACTCGCCCAGCGGCAGGTTAAGCCATTCGGCAAATACGCCTATTATAGCCACCATAA
Organism: uncultured Bacteroidota bacterium; assembly: GCA_903882805.1. Classification (GTDB taxonomy): domain Bacteria; phylum Bacteroidota; class Bacteroidia; order Chitinophagales; family Chitinophagaceae; genus Nemorincola. The sequence continues at coordinate 49,792 of CAIRYK010000075.1, forward strand.
GTGTAGACGAGCTGCCAAGACCCGACCCTGCCGGCGCATCAACAATAGTGCTTAGCCGGAAACCCGATGGTACGGGTCCGTATTTTTTCACAATATGGTTGTACGCGCCCTTCGCCAGATCCAGCATACCATCTATAGGCAGCGCATCGGCCTTGGGGTAAGAAACGGTCTCGCTTCTGTCTACAGCCTCTATCACTATCGCCGGCTCGTCGAGCGGCTCTATGGTAGCATAAGCATACAGCGAAATAGTGGCGTTGAGTATAGCGCCGCCATACAAATCGCAATAAGGGCTAACATCTGTGCCGCCGCCGGCGAGGCCTATGCGCAAAGGCGCTTTACTTCTGTAGATCATAATGAGGTAGCTAAATTACGAAAATGTTTTGGCACACACCTAACCCTGCTGCGTAAAAGACCGGAACAGGTAAGAATGGATTGGGGAAATGGGGAAGGGTATGAGAAGGTGGGATAGTTATTAATGAACAAAAGCCGCCGTGAGGCAGCTTTTGTTCATTAACTATTAATTATCTACTCACCTTACGCCTCTGCATACGAAGAAGTTGGCTCGCAGGTACATACCAGATTGCGGTCGCCGTAGGTGTTGTTTACGCGGGCAACAGATGGCCAGAACTTGTTGTTCTTAACCCAGGCAAGCGGAAACGCTGCCGACTGACGGCTGTAAGCGTGGTTCCACTCATCGGCAGTTATTACAAACTGAGTGTGTGGAGCGTTTTTCAGCGCATTGTCTTTTTTGTCGGCTTTGCCATCTTCTATAGCGCGTATTTCTTCGCGTATAGCCAGCATAGCGTCGCAGAAACGGTCCAGTTCGGCTTTGTCTTCGCTTTCTGTAGGCTCTATCATCAGCGTGCCCGGTACGGGGAAGCTCATGGTAGGCGCATGGAAACCGTAGTCTATGAGGCGTTTAGCCACGTCTTCAGCTTCTATTTCGGCTGTTTTCTTAAACGGACGAAGGTCGAGGATAAATTCGTGAGCGCAGGTGCCGCCGCTACCGGTATACAGTATGTCGTAGTCGTTTTGCAGGCGCACGCGCATGTAGTTGGCATTCAGGATAGCGTATTCGGTAGATTTACGCACACCTTCCTGACCCAACATACGGATGTAGCCATAAGATATCAGCAATATGCTGGCCGAGCCATAAGGAGCTGCAGATACTGCATGACCCGCTCCGCCATTGCCCATCATTACGTGCGATGGCAGGAACGGAGCCAGGTGCTGCTTAACGCAAATGGGGCCCATGCCGGGACCGCCGCCGCCGTGCGGAATAGCAAATGTCTTGTGCAGGTTTAGGTGACAAACGTCGGCGCCAATAAGGCCCGGAGCCGTAAGACCCACCTGCGCATTCATGTTTGCGCCATCCATATATACTTGTCCGCCATGGCTGTGCACCACATCGGTTATTTCCTTTACTGTTTCTTCATACACGCCATAGGTACTTGGGTAGGTAATCATTATACCAGCCAGGTTTTGCGCATGCTGTTCTGCTTTTACTTTCAGGTCGGCAACATCTATATATCCGTTTTCCAACGCTTTTACCACTACTACTTTGTAGCCTACCATCACGGCGCTGGCAGGGTTGGTGCCGTGCGCCGAAATTGGTATCAGTATCACATTTCTGTGCGCGTCGCCGCGGCTTTCGTGGTAAGCGCGTATAGTCAGCAATCCGGCATATTCGCCTTGGGCGCCGCTGTTTGGCTGCAGGCTGCAGGCGTCGAATGCGGTGATTTCGCAAAGGTATTCGCTCAGTTCCTGTACTATTTGCAGGTAACCGGCTGTTTGATCTACGGGTGCAAATGGGTGCATTTTGCTCCAGTTAGGGAAGCTGAGCGGCATCATTTCGCTCGCTGCGTTCAACTTCATGGTGCAGCTACCCAGCGATATCATGCTCGTATTCAGACTCAGGTCTTTGTTCTCCAGCATCTTTATATAGCGCATCATCTGCGTTTCGCTGTGGTGCGTGTTGAACACCGGATGCGTGAGGAATGCGCTTTCGCGGGTAAGGCCGGCAGGTATATGCTCGAGGGCTATTTCCTGATCGAGGCTGAATGATGTTGGCGTATCGGCATGTGTAAACACATTGATGATAGCGTGAACGTCGTTAGCGGTAGTTGTTTCATCGAGCGATATGCTGATGCGGCCGCTGGCGTGGTAGCAGAAGTTCATGCTGTTGGCTTCGGCTTCTGCGCGCACTGCAGCTACGTCGGCTACCGATACGGTAATAGTGTCGAAATATGTAGCGTTGTGTACAGTTACGCCGGCTTCGGTAAGCGAGTTGCCCAGCGCCTGTGTGAGGCCGGCTACGCGGCGCGCTATACCTTTCAGTCCGTTAGGGCCATGGTACACGGCATACATTGCCGAAATATTGGCCAGCAACGCCTGTGCAGTACAGATATTTGAAGTGGCTTTTTCTCTTTTGATGTGTTGTTCGCGGGTGCCGAGGGCCATACGCAATGCGCGGTTGCCCTGAGCATCTATGCTCACGCCTATGATACGGCCGGGGATATGACGTTTGAAATCGTCTTTGGTTGCAAAAAATGCCGCGTGCGGACCGCCAAAACCCATTGGAACGCCAAAACGCTGTGCGCTGCCTATAGCTGCATCGGCGCCCAGCTCGCCGGGAGGCGTAAGCAGGGTAAGCGCCAGAAGGTCGGTGGCAAATACTACATAACCGCCGGCCTCGTGCATAGCTGCGCAAAAACCGCGATAATCTTCTACGCTGCCCTGTGCGTTGGGGTACTGCACCATACCGCCAAAGAAAGTAGTATCGAGGTCGGCAATACGATAGTCGCCCACCACTACTTCTATACCCAATGGAATAGCGCGGGTGTACAATACATCGAGCGTTTGTGGAAACACATCGTGGTCAACAAAAAACTTAGGACGCTCCGGCGCTTTGTCGTCTTTGTTGAGCGAGTGGAAGAACATGGTCATAGATTCGGCTGCTGCAGTTGCTTCATCGAGCAGAGAAGCGTTGGCCAGCGGCATACCGGTAATGTCGCATATCATGGTTTGGTAGTTGAGCAAGCTCTCCAAACGGCCCTGACTGATCTCGGCCTGATAAGGAGTGTATTGCGTGTACCATCCCGGACTTTCAAAAATGTTGCGCAATATTACGCTTGGCGTGTGGGTATCGTAATAACCCTGACCAATGTAGTTTTTGTACAGTTTGTTTTTAAGAGAAGTTTCTTTAGACTGCTGCAGGTATTCGGCCTCGCTCATAGCTGCCGGTATGCGCAGCTTGTGGTCCATGCGGATGGCTGCCGGCACTGTGCGGCCTATCAGTTCTTCCATGCTTTCCACGCCTATAGCGTGCAGCATTTTTTTGGTATCCTGTTCGCCAGGGCCAATATGGCGGCCTGTAAACTCCGCGCTCTGAATGGAAAGTAAATTCATAAAACAGTATAAATGATTAAAAGAAAATACACGGGTAAAGCGGCGCAAAGATAACTTAAATTGCGAAATTGTACATGACTCTGGTTAGCTGCGCTCAAAGCTGCGAGCAAACGCCCAACCCTATCCTTTTTTGTATCATTCTGCATCCCGCCGCCTACATTGTTTACCTGCCTGCCTATCTGGCTATTGTAAAAAACAAACCTCATCACGCAACAAAACTACAGCATTAAAAATTATTTTGTTTAAATAAATCCTATTTTTGTTAAACAAAATGACGGATATTTTTTCGCAGGCAGTTGAAAGCAGATACAGTGGGAAGCAATAAGGTAAGCATAGTATGGTTTAGAAACGATCTCCGGGTGTGCGATCAGGCTGCATTGTCGGCGGCGGTTGCTGCCAGCGAGCGGGTATTGCCCGTTTATATATTCGATCCCCGGCAGTTTGGCATAGTAGGCGGTTTTGCAAAAACCGGCGGCTTCAGGGCGCGTTTTCTGCTGGAGAGCGTGGCCGATCTGCGCGCTTCGTTGCGCATTTTGGGCGGCGACCTGCTGGTGGCGCGCGGCTTGCCCGAGGATATATTGCCAAGCCTGTGTAGCGAATATGCCGCGACAGCCGTATATGCAAGCTGGGAGGCGGCCCCCGAGGAAGCGGCTATAGAGCGCAGCCTGCAACAGAAGCTCGAACCCATGGGCATAAAATGGCGCACGCAATGCACAGCCACCCTTACGCCCCGCAAAGAGCTACCCTTTGATGTGCGCCACATGCCCGATGTTTTTACAGCATTCAGGCAAAAGGTAGAGCCGCGACTTGCAGCAGCCACTGCCATACCGGCGCCCACAGTGGTGCGGGTACCGGATATGGGCGACCCCGGCGCTATACCGGATCAGGAAACGCTTACCGGCATGCCTGCGCCCGCGGCCGACCCGCGAGCTGCCATAAGCTTTACGGGTGGGGCCGCGGCGGCAATGGAGCGGCTGCAAGACTATATGTGGCGCGGCGACTGCCTGAAAAACTACTTCGATACCCGCAATGGATTGATAGGCGCCAACTACTCTACCAAATTTTCGGCATGGCTGGCGCTGGGTTGTATATCGCCCCGTACCATATACGACGAGGTGCAGAAATACGAGCGGCAACGCATACACAACAAAAGCACCTACTGGCTGATATTTGAATTGCTGTGGCGCGATTTCTTCCGTTTTTATATGGAGAAATACCACCAACGCCTGTTTTGTGCGGGCGGCGTAAAAAACAAAACATCAGCGGCCGCTACCGACAGAAAATTGCTGACGCAGTGGATAAAAGGACAAACCGGATCGGCATTTGTAGATGCCAATATGAACGAGCTGCGCCTGACCGGCTTTATGAGCAACCGGGGCAGGCAGGTTACGGCCAGCTATCTGGTGCACTATATGAAGGTTAGCTGGCTGCTGGGCGCAGCGTATTTTGAAAGCGCGCTGATAGACTATGATGTGTATAGCAACTACGGCAACTGGGCCTATGTGGCCGGCGTAGGCGCCGACCCGCGCCCCGACAGATATTTCAACACCGAAAAACAAGCCGCCACCTACGATGCCGATGCACGCTACCGAACCCTATGGCTACCAACCGCTAAACCGCTACAAACCATATAAACAAACGCAAATGAGCAACGAAACACCCGGTAATTACTGCTACTACAGCGACCTGCCCTCGCCGCTGGCCTATGAGGACGAAATGCCCGCTCCGCAGCCGACCCCTGCCCTCACCCTTGCCGACAAAGACCGGATAATAGAAATGGCCTGGGAAGACCGCACGCCGTTTGAAGCTATAGAATTCCAGTTTGGCCTAAAGGAAAGCGAGGTGCGCGCCCTAATGAAAGCCAACCTGAAACACCGCAGCTATGCGCTGTGGCGGGCCAGGGTAGAGGCCTGCAAAACAAAGCACGGCACAAGGCGACCGGCCGACATAATGCGCTTTAAATGCTCGCGGCAACGCCAGATATCGGGCAACAAAATCTCGAAACGCAACAACAGATAAATGGATTTTCGTCAGGATGTGGGTACGTAACATCACCCTTTTGAGCGAGCCGAGGCACACAACATCACCCTCTCCCTTGGAGAGGGCCGGGGTGAGGCCTTTTATACTTGCAGAATAGTTCTTCTGCATTTGGTTACCGCCCTGAAAGGGCAAAAGCTCATAGCGATGGGCATCGCCCATCGACATAATCAACAACACCTTCTCCCTTGACGCTTGGAGGCGCCAGAGTGAGGCAGTAAAAATAACTATGAACAAAAAAGAACTGAGTATAGACGATATTATGTGCATGGAGCAGCGGTATCGCGCTGCATTCATCAATTCGCTGGGCGGCTTTAAGAGTGTGGCGCTTGTAGGTACGCGTAGCGCCGGTGGGCAAACCAATCTGGCTATTTTTAATTCGCTGTTTCATTTGGGGGCAAACCCACCGTTGTTTGGGTTTGTAGTGCGTCCCGATTCGGTAGAGCGGCATACACTGGCTAACATACTGGAGACAGGACAATTTACGGTAAACCACATTCGCCCTGACTTTTACCGACAGGCTCACCAAACCTCTGCTCGCTATGGCGCCGATGCATCTGAATTTGAGGCTGTAGGGCTTACCGAGCTGTACCGCAATGGATGGCAGGCTCCGTTTGTAGCCGAAAGCGAGGTGCAGATAGCCGGCGAGCTGGTGCGCAGGGTAGATATTGCCGAAAACGGCGCCATAATACTGGTATGTAAAATACTGTTTGTTAGCGTGCCCGAGACCTGCCTGCAGCCCGATGGCTACATAGACCTGGAAGCTGCAGGGACAGTAACCTGCTCTGGACTGGACAGCTACCACACCACCAACAGATTGGCGCGACTGAGCTATGCCAAACCCGATATAGATCCCATAGAGATAGCAGTAACCAATGGTGGGTAAACAACCCATAAGCATAGTGTGGCTAAAGCGCGACCTGCGCCTTACCGACCACGAACCGCTGAGCCTGGCCATAGCCGCAGGCTTGCCGGTAATGCTGTTGTATTGCTTCGAGCCAACTGTTATGGCCTACCCCGATAGCGATGTGCGCCACTGGCGGTTTGTATATGAGTCGCTGGCCGATATGCAGCGGCAGCTAAGCGCTTATGAAGGAGCAGTACAGGTGTTTCATAGCGAGGTAATACTCGTCTTTACCCTGCTGGCGGAGCGCTACGATGTGCGCAACCTATTCTCGCACGAGGAAACCGGCAATCGGCTCACCTACGACAGGGACATTGCCGTACAACGGTTTTGCGACAACCAAAATATTTTATGGCACGAAAGCCCAACAAACGGTGTGGTGCGCAAGCTGAAAACACGGGCGGCATGGCAAAAAATATGGGAGGCGCGCATGGCGGCGCCTATAGTGGCCGTGCCGCTTGCCGATGTTCGCTGGCTGGCGGTAGATGCTGATGTGCACAATGCGTTGCGCGGTCCTGAGTTGCCCGACACCGTTACTACTCACAATCCCGCATTTCAGCGAGGAGGCGAAACAATGGCAACCCGGTACCTGCACGATTTTTTTAAGAACAGGTATCACAATTATGCCCGCCATATATCTAAGCCGCTACTCAGCCGGCGCAGTTGCAGCCGGTTATCTCCCTATCTGGCATGGGGCAATGTGTCTATGCGCACCGTTTATCAGCAGGCGCTTACCCTGTACCTGGGCGGGGGCAATAAGCGCACGCTCAGTCAGTATATATCGCGGTTGCATTGGCATTGCCATTTTATACAGAAGTTTGAGACCGAGTGCCGCATGGAAACCGAACACGTAAACACCGGTTACCAAAACAAGTGCAAACCCTACAACGCAGCTCTGGTAGCGGCATGGCAGCAAGGCCGCACCGGCGTGCCAATAGTAGACGCCAATATGCGCTGCGTAATAGCCACTGGCTTTATCAACTTCAGGATGCGGGCTATGCTGGTGTCGTTTTTGGTATATAATCTTTGGCAGGAGTGGCAGACCGGGGCGTACCACCTTGCCCGCCAGTTTCTCGACTACGAGCCCGGTATACACTATCCGCAGTTTCAGATGCAGGCGGGCGTTACGGGCATCAATACCCTGCGCATATACAACCCCGTAAAAAACTCCATGGAGCATGACACTGAAGGCTTGTTTATAAGAATGTGGGTACCCGAACTAAAAGACGTACCATCGAAGCTGATACACGAGCCATGGAACATGACACAGATGGAACAGCAGCTATACGGTTGCACAATAGGCAAAGACTATCCCGAGCCGGTAGTAGATGTAACCGTGAGCCAAAAAACAGCCACCGATACCGCCTGGGCATGGCGCAAAGAAATAGATGTGCAGCAAGATGCACAACGTATACTGCAACAGCACACCAACCGCAAAACCACTAAAGAAAAAACATTGCATCCGCTATTGCTATTCGATACCGAACATGGAACGTAACAACAAAACAGTGCAAAAAGCACACCTACCCCAGAAAATATGTCTGCGCTGTGGCCGCCCCTTTGCCTGGCGCAAAAAGTGGGCACGCGTGTGGGACGAAGTAAAATACTGTAGCGACGGCTGCCGCACTGCGCCTAAAAAACAGTAACCCTAACCCCTCTGGCGCGAGTGTTCCGCAGGATCACTCGTGTCTCACTAAAGAAGCCGGTTTGTAACCGGCGTTAAGTGGTATTTCACAATTCCAGCTTTACAATAGGAAGAATACCCGGTTTGTTATCGTAATAATCTATTGCGCTACTGTATTTATAATCTTGTGCCCGCCACACAATACCTGCTCTTACCGGATTTTCGTGAAGGTAGTTTAGTCGTTGGGCTATTTTTTCATCGGTATTAAGGGCTATAGGGTGGTAGTCGTGTTTCCAAAACTGATATTCAACAACATGGTTATTTATTCTTCCGGCATAGTTAAACAGGTTGAGCATCCAATCTCGCCGACTTTCTTGTGGGTTTTCGTGTATGGCTTTTATAATCTGTTTGGATGTGTATTTTTTGAAATCCCTCATTATATCGCTCACAGTATTGGTTTCGCTGCCTCTTATTACCAAATGAATGTGGTTGTTCATTATCACCCACGCATGCAATATCATCCCGTTTTTCATTTTGACAATACAGGAGGCTCTTGCAAATAAGCTCTTTATATTGCTCTCTTGAAAGTGCGTCTATCCAAGCCACAACAGTGGAATTAACAAAGTAGGATAGATAATTATCGTAGATTTTATACCGCGAAGACATGGAATAAAGATAGGTTATGGATTTTATAACTACAAGCAATCCCATACGCCGCCGGTTACAAACCGGCTACTTTAGTGAGACACGAGTGTTCATTCGAACACTCGCGCCAGATGTTAATGGTAATTATAGTAGGTTTTATACCGCGAAGACATGGAATAAAGATAGGTTATGGATTTTATAACTAAAAGCTCGTCCCTGTGCCGCCGGTTACAAACCGGCTACTTTAGTGAGACACGTGTTCATACGAACACTCACACCAGATGGTACCGCCAATTTATATTAATTTTTGCCTGAATAATATTGCCTACCTTTATTTGTAGAGTTCAGCATTTACCCCCATTAACCGATTTGAAGACTGAGATTTACGAATTTACAGCATAAAAAACACAAAAATATATTGTATCTTTTTGTGACAATCTAAAGATATCAGTCGAAGTAAAATAGGGTAATGCGCTACCGCAATGCACAAAAAACAATAAGCAATGAAGAAGACACTACGATTGATAGGGTGCATAGGGCTGACGCTGGCGGTTGGCGGTATATCGGGGGCGTTTACGGTAGATGGTGTGAAGGGCTGGTACCGCACTCTCAACAAGCCATTCTTCAATCCGCCCGACTATCTTTTTGGTCCGGTATGGACGTTGCTGTATGCGCTTATGGGTGTGTCGTTGTTTTTTATATTGGGGTTGCCACCAACGCCGCAACGCAAGCGGGCAATAATGCTATTTGCTACGCAGCTTATTCTTAATTTTTTCTGGAGCATAATATTCTTTAGCCTCCACGCTCCTGGTTGGGCCCTGGTAGAGATAGCTGCACTTTGGGGCTGCATACTCTATATGATCATTTCCTTCTCCCGGTTGCGCCGTGTGGCTGGTGCGCTACAATGGCCCTATCTGGCATGGGTGTCGTTTGCAGCGTTGCTCAATGCGGCTATCTTTTACTTGAATTGATATAATAAATTCAAAAGGATAACCGCAACAAGAATTCGGTTACCTAAGGTCTATTATCAAAAACAACACTGTTGCTAACCATAGACGTGCCCACAAACGCCTACTCAACCTTTACTATAGCCAACGCCATAGGCCAGGAAGTAATGCACCAACCAATATCAGCGGCATCTACGCGGCTCGATGTGGCAGCCCTTGCGCCTGGTGTGTACACCCTAACCCTGCGCGGCGAAAGCGGTGTGCGGGTAGAGAAGTGGACAAAGTGGTAGGATAAATAATGAACTAAAAACCATCGGCCAACCGTGCATAAAATGCAGCCCGGTTGGCCGATGGTTTTTAAAACACCTTTACTGTGATACCCGGAAACACCTGACGGAGATTGTTGGTGATGATGAGCTCGGGGCTGATGGTAATGGTGTTCTTCAGCTGTATGTTAGTAAACACCTTGAATGTGGGGCCTTTAAAGTAGTCGCCCTGCTGACGGATAAGGTAGCCGGCGCCGCCAGTTAGACGAGAGTATTTACCTTTTTTTGAGTCTTCGAACGACAAGCCCACCTCTCCATTCAAAAACCAGTTGTCTTTTATAAACGAAGCGCCTGCGGGGTTTTTCTCGAAAAAGTAATAAGACGACAAAGAGAAACCACCCTCTACATAATCTTTGTCGCCTCGATCGCGCTTCAATGTCATACCCAGTTCAGCCATAGGCGCTAGGGTGTTCATAACCACTCCCGCGCCTATGTGTCCATCCAATACAAGCATATCGTTGTGTTTCACGCTGCGCCACCGTTTTGAGATATCCGACTTAATGAGAAAGTCATACCTGTCCAGCCTGTCGTAGGCGCGCGTAGGGTTGTACACAGTAGATGACGGATTGCGCTGCGCATCCTTAGCCGACCGTTTGTAGCGGGTGTTTTTCAGTGTATCCAGTATAATTGTGAGCTCTTCTCTACTGGCAAAAAACTTGTCTATGTCGGTATAATTGTTCAGGCAAAAAGTGCAGGTAATGAGGTACTGTGTTTTTAAGGTTGTTTTTATCACCGGCGATCCTTTGGGTTTAATTTTACGGGGTATCTCTTCGCCATTCATTTTTATAATCACCCGCACGGTGTCTTGCTCCATTTTCAGCGGAGCAACCATTCCATATTTGTTTACAAAAATTGCTCCGTCAGGGTCGTGCTTCAGGAATCGTATCTGCTTGTAGCCTGCGTTTGCGCTCAGCGCATAGTCTATGCGTAAATTGCCAGCAAAATGCGCCAACGAGTCTTTGTAAAAAGCCACATCGCGTTTCAGGTCGGTAAGTATAGAGTCCAGATGCGCCACACGATCGAAGTCGCCCATATTGTTCATCTCTAATATCAGCTTACCGGTGGGTAGCTTTACGAAATCGCGTATGCCTGTTGCGCCCACTGGCCCCTGAAAAGTACGCTCTGTATTGCTTATTTTCATAGCCGCTTCAGCGCCAGCCTCATAGGTGTTTTGCGCCCATAGTTTCCCCTGAATGCCTGCAATGAGTAGCACCGCAAATGCAATTTGTTTCTTCATTATGTTGGTTTTAGTTGATTTTAATATATGCGTAGTTTTAAGCCGCCCATGTATCTATTATCCCCGTTGTAGGTGCGTTGCGGTGCATTCAGCAAAATAGAAATGCCGCCCACGGTCAGTCTGTTTTCTCTACGCAACTCTTGCAGGTAGGTTTCCTCATGCAGTAGGTCGTTTATATGCACTGGCGGCAATTTCATTATCTCGGCAAGAGCAGTATTGGGTTGTTCCGGCTCATTTTCAGCGGTAGTAGGCGTTATATCTTTATCCAGTTCGCTGAGGTGCACTATGCGCATGGGTCTTGGCTTTGGCGGTGCAGTGGGTGCGGGCGCAAGGGTCGGCGTAGGTACAACGGCTATATCCACAACCTGCTCCGTAGGTGTCGGTACAATAAGCGGCGGCGCTATGCGGCGTTCGCTATATCTGGAATTTTCTTTGTTTATTGTTTTGGTTTTGGCAACCGGTTGTGTACTCTCGGCCACTACTGCAGGCTGCGCCGGTACGGGCATTAAGGGCATTGGCGCCGCAACAGGAGTAGCTGAAGTCATCTGTGGCGCAGGTTGGTTATATAGTTTTGCTACAAGTAGCAGCAGCGCAAGCGCGGCTGCAGCCGCCAGCCAATAAAGCGGTTTTTTGTTACGGGCAGGAGCAGCATCGAGGCGGGAGTGCAGCTTTCGCCATGCATCCTCCTTGCCGAACACAATACCTCCATCCAGCGTGTCGAGGCTGTTCAGTTTATCTTTTATGGCATTGTCGTTGTTCATAACAGTTGGTTATTGGGTTGTTTTCCTGGCATTACAAGTCGGTTTGTACGTTTATTATTCGTTTTTGCAGCATTGCCCGCGCCTTGTTCAGTTGCGATTTTGAGGTTCCTTCCGATATTTCCAGCAGTCCGGCTATTTCTTTATGGCTCATATCCTCTACTACATAAAGGTTGAACACAGTGCGATACCCGGGCGGCAGCTCTATTATGTACCTGTAAATCTCGGCGGCGCTCATACGGCCTATAATGTCATTGTCGGCCACTACATCCATTGCCCCTGTGTCGGGCGATAGCTGCAATCCGCCTTTCTTTCGCAAAAATGCAAGGCACTCATTAACCATTATCTTCTTCAGCCACGGCCCCACACTACCCGGCCCGCTATAGTCGAACCGGTCTATTTTATTGAAAAAGTTGTAAAACCCATTCAGCATCATTTCTTCGGCATCGTGCAGGTTTTTCAGGTAGCGCATACACACCATAAGCATTGCGTCGGCATAGGCATCCCAAAGGTATTTCTGCGCTTTTCGGTCGTGGCGTCGGCAACCCTCTATGGCTTTTTCCTCGGTCATGAATCGTGTGTAGCTATTTGTGTATAGTAATATATGCCTTTTCTGGCCCTAAGGTTGCCCGGACTGCAAAAAATAATTTCTTTTTACCCGCTAAGCGCAAAAGCAGGAAACAATAAGGTAATAATCAGTTAACACGGTGTTTTAATTGGGGTCATACGACCCAAATAATTTTACACCCTCTTATACTGTTTTTTAAAATGATGTTGTTATGAAGAAAATTGCCCTAATTGTGCTGCTTTATTTTATAAATGTACCGCTTGTTTTTTGTCAGGATGTGTACACTTATGTAAACAATACCGCGGGCATACCCACCTATGTAGACCCTCTGATACCTGTATTTACCAACCTTACCGCCATAGGCACAGGCGTTACTACGCCCTGCACCTGGGGTTTTAGCGGTATTACAGGTTTCACCGGACTTACCTATTCTACAGCGGGCCCCTGTATAGATATTACGCTTACTGCTACGCCTGGTTATACTATAGATGTTACTGGCTTTACCGCCGGCCTGCGCCGGTCTACCACCGGCCCAACGCTGGCCCGCCTGGCCTATAGCACAGACGGCATATCGTGGACCGATGAAGGGATAGACCATGTGCCGCTCAACGCCGGATGCGCTACATCGCCCGCCGGAACAACGCTGGCCAGTTGGAGTCCGTTTTATGTTACCAATCCTACGCTGCATTTCCGCATTTACCCTTATGCAGCATCGGGCATGGGCGGAACAATACAGATATACGGATTGAGCATCATTGGTTCAGTGCGGTTGTTGTGCACGCCGCCTGTTGTTAGCGTTTCGCCAGCAGCGGCAACCATCTGCAGCGGCAGCAGCGTAGCGCTTACCGGTAGCGGGGCAGGTCTGGGCGGCGTTTACACCTGGAGTCCGGGCACAGGCTTGTCGGCTACCACAGGCGTCACAGTTACAGCCAGCCCCACAGCCACTACTACCTATACCGTTATTGGTACAACATCGGTAGGGTGCAGCGACACCACTACTGCAGTGGTAACCGTAAACCCACTGCCTGCCACAACCATTACCCCATCTGGTCCGCTAACATTTTGTATCGGCGATACCGTGCGGCTTATTGCGCCTTCCGGCTTAGGCTATACATACCAATGGAACAATGCATTCGGAGCCATACCCGGCGCTACCAATCAATATTTTACTACTGGAGCCACAGGCATTTATACCGTAGATGTGACAAATGGTTTTGGCTGCACTGCTTCCAGCTCCGCCGCAATAGTTACTGCCGTGAGCCTGCCTGTAATTACAGTTAGTCCGGCAGGAGGCAGTATATGCCTGGGCGGCGGCGGATTGTCGCTTACTGCAAGCGGAGCCGGCCTAGGCGGCGCTTATGCATGGGGCCCTACCACTGGCCTTACACCAGCATTTGGCCCTACAGTACTGGCCAACCCTACCGCAACCACCACTTATACCATTACCGGCACATCTGTGATAGGCTGCGTGGGTACTACTACAGTTACGGTTACCGTAAATCCTGCGCCTCCGGCAACAGTGGTTGCCTCCGGTCCGCTTACTTTTTGCGCCGGCGACGAGGTGACGCTTACCGGACCGGTAGGCTACAGCTACCAATGGTATAACGGCCCCGGACTGATAGCGGGCGCTACCAATAATACTTACATAGCTACATCATCGGGCGCCTACCGGCTGGTAGTCACCAATAGTTTTGGCTGTAGTACCACCAGCTCGGTGAATACAGTGAACACACTTCCTGCCCCAACAGCGTTGATAACAGTAACTGGCAGCGCTGTTTTCTGCGCCGGCGGCAGCGTAACGCTTAATGCCGCTACCGGCCCCGGCTATGTATATCAGTGGAACAAAGACGGAAGCCCGATAGCGGGCGCTATTGCGCCTGTGTACACCGCATCGTTAACAGGCGCCTACACAGTGCGGGTTACCGGTACCAACGGCTGCTCAGCCAATGCTGCCGGTATTATGGTAAATGCAGTAGATCTGCCCTTTATTGAAAATACAGGTCGCAAATTTTGTGCAGGTACTACCTCTACGCTCAGGGTCAATACCGGCGGCGCCATTACCGGCATTACCTACCAGTGGTATAGAAACGGCATTGCCATACCCGGCGCCGTGAACGGCAGCTATATGGCTACCCTGTCTGGCATATATACTTGTTATGTAAACATAGCCGGTAGCTGCGCCACTACCACCGCGCCCGATACTATTACGGTATACCCCACGCCGCGACCCTTTACCACATTTGATGGAACCTACTACATTGCCAACCCCGGCTACGTAACCTATCAGTGGTACCTGAACACCATAGCTATACCCGGCGCAACAACTACTACCCTGAAACCATTTGTAAACGGTAGCTACCGAGTAAGGGTTACAGACCCCAACAACTGCAGCGCCTATAGCATAGAGCAAAACATATACAATGTAGGGGTAACCAATATAAACGCAACAGATATAGCCGTATACCCTAATCCGGCTACCACTACCTTACGGATTACTGCCCCTGTTAGCGTAACCGCGCAAATAAGCGGAATAGACGGCAAAACAATACTTATCCAGCCCAATGCCGAACAGATAAACATAGCTGAACTGCCCTCCGGGCTGTACCTGTTGCAACTATACAGCGCCACCGGCGAACGTCTGCTTACGCAGAAGGTAATGAAGCAATAAGCGTATAACCCAATCCTAAAGTACAAAATGGCAATCCTGTGCGGGATGGCCATTTTTGTATTATAGGTTATATGCATGTCGGAATCTTTTAGCGGGCATGGGAATAGAAATAGCGCTGTAAGCGTTATTGCAATATCTGGTTGCTGGGTTGCAGAAAAAATGACCTATTTTGCTTAATGTATGCTGGAATGGTTTCAATTATGCATTACTGTGGGCTATTAAGGTATATTGGAAACAAACAACCCAAGTTGAGGTGAACTGCAAGCGGCCGTACAATCGCTGAAATGCCCACATCCTCACCTCTGGCTAATAACATTTGTGGCCTAACAAATAAGGACTATCAAGGTAGGAAATGCCAAAACAATCCGTCATTTTTTACCATGCTGAATTGTTGAAGAAGGGCAACTTTAGTTGCTATTAGTTTCCTCTCACTTCAGCTCTACCAGATAAAAATGTTTCACCACTTTACTGCGGGTTGATGGGTTGAGGAAGTCGGGGGTTAGCTCGCTTACTTTGTAAAATGGACCGTGGTGCAGTACTTTATATTCCATTCCGTTTTGTTTCAGTTCGTTCAGTCCTTTGTCCATGGTAAGCACATATTTACGGCCCGCCAGTTGTGTGGGCGCATCTATGCCAGCTATTGTGCCTTGCGCATAAAACTGCAGACAGTTTAGTGGGTCGTCTACACCCATGGTCACTACCTGATTGTGGGGCAGCGATTTGTTGTGAATATACCTGCCTGCCTGCGCCCCTACCTGATACCGCAGCAATGAGGTGTACACGTGGTTGCTGAGGAAAATATTTACAATAATCATTCCACTAGCGGCCAGGAGAAACACCTTGCCTGCCATACCCCTGAACGATGCCAGAAATATCCATATAGCCGTTGCTACCGCCCAGCCGGTAACAACCATAAAACCCGACGGGAATACATACACCAGCAATACCAGCGCTACAAATAGTATGATGGCCATTACAACGGTAATGAGCGGCTTCATAAACGCATGGAGTTTACGGTATCTTTTTTCTTCCACCATCTGAAAAATAAATCGGGCGGTGATGATGGACGCCAGAGGGAAGGCAATGAAAATATAATGCGGCAACTGATAGGCCGACGAACCTAAAGCCAGATAGGTAAGCAGAAAACCGCCCGTAGATATCCATTCCTGATCGGGTTGTAGTTTGAATTTTTGGATAAATAACTGCCAGAAGTTGACAAAGAGGGCCGGAGTGAGCAGCAATACCCAAGGCAGGTAAGACCACAACATGTTGGAGTAAAGAAACGTAATATCTACCCCGTTTTT
Organism: uncultured Bacteroidota bacterium; assembly: GCA_903882805.1. Classification (GTDB taxonomy): domain Bacteria; phylum Bacteroidota; class Bacteroidia; order Chitinophagales; family Chitinophagaceae; genus Nemorincola. The sequence continues at coordinate 66,218 of CAIRYK010000075.1, forward strand.
CCAGGGGCTTTCGCCGGTAATACGGCCGAAACTCTGGCTCCAGTAAAAAAAACGTAAGCCTGATACGCCCTTTTGGCCATTTACCATTGCATCCGGGTGCATATCGTATTGCTGGTACAGGCCTATGCTCATAGGTATCAGCAAAATGCCTATTACTGCTATGCCCAGCAGATAGGCGGGATTTAAAAAATTGCGCCACTGGCGTTTCAGTACCCAGTCTGTACCAAAACAAAATACAGGGGTCATCAGGGCTATAGGCCCCTTGGTCATCATGCCAAAGGCTATTGCAGCGCTGCCCCACAGCAGGTGTTTTAGTTTTTTTTCAGTTATGTATTCCTGTATCAGCCATACCGCGGTTATGGTCCAGCTCATCAGTATGGTGTCGCAGCGCACATCGTTGGTCATGAGCCACATACCCTGGCAGGTGGCCAGTACCAGCGCCGCCATACGGCCGGTAATATCGCCATACAGCAACTTTGTAAGCCTGTAGGTGGCATATAACGCCCATAGTGCAAACAATATGGACGGTAGTTTGTACCCAAAGTTGTTGACGCCAAAGATCTTCATACTCAGGGCGCTTACCCAAAACAGAAACGGCGGTTTATCGAGATAGTTGAGGCCCCTGTCGTATATGTGCAGAAAGTCGCCGCATTTCAGCATTTCGCGGCTTATCTCTGCATATTGAGATGCGTCTATATCCATGGTGTCTATCCTGACGCCGGTGAAATAAACGATTGCTATTACAATAAAAATCCAAAACGGGATTTTGGGCATTGGTATTGGCAGTTTGGTTTCAAAAAAGCTAACTACGGGCTATGTATTTATTGCACGCCTTGTAGTATCCGTTTGTTTCATAAGTATATAGCGCAGGTAAAACGGCAGAACGCTGAATGTTATTGCAACCGGCGCCAGTCAGAAATAAAGTATGTGCCCATAGGGGCAATTTATGACAGGTTTAGGGTGTGCAAATTTTCTGTGAGCAAAAATAGTCGCAATTTTATCCAATGTTGCAATTAAAATACTTTTCCTTCGATTTAGCCTTTCAATATCCCTTTACTATTGCCAAAGGTACGAAGACGCATCAACCTACGCTAATCACAGCTTTGCGCCTCGGCAATGTTGCCGGTTTTGGCGAAGCGCCCGCTATAAATTACTACAACGTTACTGTGCCGCAAATGATAGAAACGCTGGAAGCCAAGCGCGCTATGATAGAGCGGTATGCGCTTACCGATCCGCCGCGTTTCTGGCATTTTCTGCATCACCTTATTCCCGGACAGCATTTCCTTACCGCCGCGCTCGACATTGCCGGCTGGGACTTGTTTGCTCAAATGCGCCGCCAGCCGCTACACCAACTGCTGGGGTTGAAATGGGACGGACCGCCGCTAACCGATTACACCATAGGTATAGATACGCTGCCCGAAATGGCGGCCAAAATGGCGGCGCATCCCTGGCCGGTGTACAAAATAAAGGTGGCCCGGCCCGACGATATAGACCTGCTGCGCGGCTTGAGGACGCACACAGATGCGCCATTCAGGGTAGATGCTAATGAGGGCTGGGGGCTGGATGATGCCAAACGGCTGCTGCCCGAGCTGCATGCACTGAACGTGACCCTGCTGGAGCAACCGCTGTCCCGCGAGCATAACGAGGCGATGCCCGAACTGAAAGCTCTTTCTCCCATACTGCTGTATGCCGACGAAAGCTGCCGCACCGAGGACGAGGTAATAAAATGCGCCGCCGGGTTTGACGGCATAAATATAAAGCTGACAAAGTGCGGGGGCATAACGCCAGCCTTGCGGATGATAAAGCAAGCCCGCGAACTGGGTCTGAAAGTAATGATGGGCTCCATGAACGAAAGTACCATAGGCGCTGCGGCTGTAGCTAATATGTGGCCCTTGCTCGATGTGATGGACGCCGACGGACCGCTGCTACTGAGGCAGGATGTGGCGCAGGGGCTAACTTATGACAATGGCGCTGTAACGCTTAGCGGCGGCAATGGTTTGGGCGTAAAGTTTACTGGGTTGAGAGATAGTGTATAGTAGAATGTATTTAGTAGAAAGTAGAAAGTAGAAAGTCGCGAGTTGGGGTGGGGGTGTAGGGGTATTTTTAGCAGATAGTAGAAGATTTGCGATTTCAAATAAAAAACAAACAAAATGGATTATATAAACCTGAATGGCAAGATAATGACTGCCGACAAGGCAGGGATACCTGTAGATAATGGAGCGTTCAGGTATGGTTATGGCCTGTTTGAAACCATGGTGGTGATAAATGGCGCTATAAGGCTGGCCGGCTACCACTGGGAGCGGCTGTTTGCGGGCTTAAAGCTATTGCAGCTGGATACGCCCGCCCTGCATACCCCGCAGTGGCTGGAACGCCAGACGCTGGATACTGTGGCGCGCAACAAAGCCGATAATCTGTGCCGGGTGCGGCTGCAGTATTTTGCCGGCGGCGGCGGCCTGTATGGCGCTAATGCCGTAAAGCCGGGCTTTATAATAGAGTGTTTTGAACTGAATGAGGAAGCGATAGCCTTCAATGAAAACGGACTGACGCTTGGCGTGGCCGAAGGGTTGGCGAAATCAAAGGATATGCTGAGCAATGTGAAATCGTGCAATGCGCTGATATACGCCATGGGCGCCAGGCAAGCTAAGGCGGAAAAATGCAACGATATGCTGCTGCGCAACACCGCCGGCAACCTGATAGAAACTACACTGGCCAATGTGTTCTGGATAAAAAATGACATTGTGTATACGCCGCCGCTTACCGATGGCTGCATAGCGGGCGTGATGCGCCGCCATATAATGAACAGGCTGCCAACGGTGGAAGAAAGCCTGACAGACCAACGCCTGCAGACTGCCGACGAGGTATTTGTGACCAATGCCGTGAAGGGGATAAAGTGGGTGAAATCTGTAAACGATTATTTTTACTCTGCAGATCGTGTGAAAAAATTGCATAACTTAGTATTTCATCTATCCTCCCCCAATATGCTTGCCCTATGAAAAAGTTGTTTAGTTTGATGCTGCTTTCGCTTCTTGGCGCCGTTCAGTTGTTGGCAGGGCCGCTCAAAAAATTATCGTTGGGCGGCGAGATAGGGGTGAATGTATCTAACTACTATGGCGAAACCAATGGCGATCCCTACAACAACCTGACCGTAAGAAAGTTGCGGGCAGGCGTAGTGGCTGATTATGAATTGAATAAAAGATTCAGCTTGCAATCGGGCTTGCTGTATGTGGGCAATGGTTTTGAGCCGCTCAAGGGCGACCGTATCTACTCAAAAGAGTTGCAGGTACATACTGTACAGCTACCTTTAATAGCTACCGCCAAAATAAATGTGCGCGGCGGCAATACTGCTTTTGTAGGGCTGGGGCCCTATATTGCGGCCAATGTGGCCGGAAGAACCAATATCTATCATCAACTTTCGCTTCCCTACCTGGCATACGATAATATATCGCGCGACCTGAAGGTGGGTAGCAACGCCGACGACGACCTGAAGCTGATAGATTACGGTCTGTGCGCCAATGTAGGCTACCTGCTTACTAATGGCTTATACCTTAAAGTGCACTATCAGGCAGGTATACCCAACTTGTTGCCCGGCGGCGATGAGCAAAACACGCTGCGCAACTTCAATTTCGGATTTTCAGCGGGCTACGTGGTGAAAATGAAGGAACGCAAAGCAACAGCTAAGTTGAAATAGCATCAATTGGCGTTCATTTTGGCATACGCAAACACAAGAAGTTTGTATTGGCGCATAAAAGGCAACTGACATAATTGCTTTGTTGGTATAGCTACTATTCAAATTGTTATTTTATACTATCCTGCTGGCGGTAATGGAGTTGCTCCAATGGTTATGGGGTATGTACAAGTATGTTGCGCAACTCCGTTTCAGAAAGTGGCAATATATGGCCGGTACTCCTTACTTTAGCGTAGCGGCTCCTCTGTTCGCTGCACTGTTTATGAAATTTCAATTCTTGCTTATTGGTTGTTTGTTGCTTGTGTGCAGCTCGTTATTGGCGCAGGTGGGTTTTGGTGTAGAGGGGGGCATGGGAATGGCCACTATGAGGTTTGCGCCATCGCTATACCCTATACGGTACACCAGCGGCGACGCAAGCGCAATAGCGGGCTACAAGGTGGGCGCTTTTGTAGATGTGCCCCTGCAAAAACGGATCTATTTCCAGTCGGGATTGCTGTATGCGCGCAAGGGCGCGGTAAAAAAGTTTGGTTATTACTTCAACGATAGTTTTAACACCTCGGTCAGTCAGGGCGTTTACCTGCATTATATTGATCTGCCCATACAGGTATTGTTCAAATCGGGACAGCAGGGCAAGGGCAGGTTTACACTTGGCCTTGGGGCTGTTTTGGCCTATGCCGTAGGCGGACATACCGATATTGAAGAGCATTTGGTGTATAACGATACGCCCTATGTGCTCACAGATTATGGCAATGTGAGGGAAGGCAATGTGGTGCGCAATTTTGAAGCCAGCGTGCACCTCACGGCCGGTTACGAAATGCCTACAGGGCTTTTTTTCAGAGGATATTATACTGCCGCCATTACCGACATCGGCCTGAATAGCGAAATACTGAAAAACCGTGCGTTGGGCTTATCTGTGGGTTACATTTTTGGGAAGGGCCGCAACATCAACAAAGAGGCCGACCTGATAGATAAAGATCATTAGCCTGCAGCATCGAGGTGCACAAACTGCGACGCTATTTTCTGCCCAAAGAAAACGGTAGCATGATTGTCGAAATCGGTGGTGTCGTCGGTGGTATAAAAGCTCATGCGGCCTTGCTTGGTCAGTTTTGCGTCTATTTCGGTATGCCGTTGCAGATAGTCGGCAAGGCTGCCGGCCACAATATCGCCCTGCGCCACTACATTTATGCCTGGCGGTAGGTACTTTTTTATTTTATCTATCAGCAACGGGTAGTGGGTGCAGGCCAGCAATATAGTATCTATGTCGGGCGCAGCGGTCAGTAACTGATCGAGGTATTGCTGCACAAAAAAGTCGGCGCCTGCCGATTTGTATTCGCCATACTCTATAAGGGGCACCCACATTGGGCAGGCCAACTGATGAACGCGCGCCTCCGGGAAAAATTTATGAATTTCTATATCGTACGAGCCCGATGCGATGGTGCCCTTGGTGCCCAGCACGCCTATAGCGCCGGTTTTGGTATAGCTTCCTATTATTTCAGCGGTTGGCCTTATTACGCCCAGCACGCGCCTGTCGGGGGCAATGCGGGGTAGGTCGGCTTGCTGTATAGTGCGCAGCGCTTTGGCCGAGGCTGTATTGCAGGCAAGTATCACCAGCGGGCAGCCCATTTTAAAGAACCACTCCACACACTCCAGCGTGTACTGATGCACAGTCTCAAACGAGCGGTTGCCATAGGGTGCGCGGCCGTTATCGCCAAGATACACATAGTCGTATTGCGGTAAGAGGGCGGCTATAGATTTGAATACCGTCAGTCCGCCATAGCCGGAATCGAAAATGCCAATAGGATGAGCTGCGTCCATACACTAAAGGTAGCAGATATGCGGCACACAAAAAAGCCGCCGGCGCTAGGGCCGGCGGCTGTATATAGCTTAGCGCGGCTTTTGTTGCCGCATTAGTGTATTAGTTGTTTCTGTTGAGCGCTACAGGTATAGTTACTACAAACGGCGTGCACGAACCATCTATTCTCCGAATAGTGAATGTACCAGTAATGGTAGAACCCGACAACGTGCCAGTAAGTTGCGCCGAGCAACGCGGCAAGCCATACTGAGTGGTAAAGCCTGCTGTAACGGTATTGCCATCAATGCGGCTGCTAACAAGCTGGTAGGCATGTGTGTTTTCGGGTATAACCGATCCAGCGCCCGATGTATGCTCTACAAACAATGCGCCTGCAGAACCAGAGTTGAGCGCTGTGCCGGCAGGATTGATACCTACATTAACCGTGATGTTGCTAAACTGGCCGGTAAGGCTATCTGTACACAACGAACCGCCGGTATAGTTGAACGAATAGAAATCTGATTTGAATACAGAAAACTGATTGCTTAGTATCCAGTTGGCTTCTTTATATATTTTAGAAGTCAGCGCCTGCTCAGCGTCGTAGCCGGTGAGGCTGTTGCCCAAAAATGCCGAGTTGATATGCTGGTGCATGGAGCCGCCCAGCGCAAGGGTGTAATCGGGGTCTTTGGTGGTGTCTGAAACAGCTACGAGGCCTATGTTGGCGCCTACATTGCCGGCTACCGATGGCGTTCCCCAAAGGTTGGTGGTAAGGTCCATACCTACCAGGGCTTTGCCGCTGGTGTTCCATTCCCAGTCGTTTCTGCTGGGCGTAGCGCTCTCGGCAGTGGCAGAGTCGCTGCTAAACGACGACCAAACGCCATTTTGGTACTTAGCGCCCACCGTATGCACGCCGTTAGATGCGATATTAGCGGCAAACTTAGCATTTGACGAGAATGTTGCAGACAGTTGCAGGGTATTGCTAAACACGATTAGCGGAAGCGAGACACCTCCAACCGTTACATTGGCCACCATTGGCTTCAGGTTCCAGCTATGCAGATTGAATGTTTTGCCGGCTGCGCTTTTAGCGGTAGTGTTCAGGGTATTGTTTTCAGTTATTTGCAGCGAGTATTCTATATACTTTGGCGCCGCGCCCGATACCTTCTGGTATTTGAAGGTAAATAGGTTGGTGAATTGCAGATTGCCGGTAGCTCTTACCACGGCGTCGGCAGGCAATGCTAGTGCATAGCTGTATTCGCCGGTAGTGGTGCGGGCCAGCGAGTCGGCCGGGCTTGCAACCGCTGAGAATGCGATATCGGCTTGCTCAAATATATCCGTAAGGCCCACATTGGCGGTCATTACTTTTATGGTATTTACGCCGGGTGTTTTAGACACTATTTTACGGGCATAGCCATTGGGGGCTTTTGCCGAAGGGCCGCTGATGAGTATAGCGCCGACTGCTGCGCTGTCGGCAGCCGAAGCTCCTCTTTTGAACACCAGACTTGTGGAGTCAATGCTTTCCAGGCCTGTAGAGGCGCTGTCTGTAATAACAATTACATTACTTTTCAGAATGTTTTCTGTAGTAGATACGGGTCTTGTGTCCGATTTCAGACAGCCGGGCAATACCAGCGTACCGGCAGCCAAACCTAAAGCACAAAAGGATAGCGCTATTTTCTTCATGAGTACAATATTGCTCACCGCGGCGGTAAGGCGCCGGGTGTGTTTTTGAAACTAACTAATTATAACCTCCAAATATATTAAACGGCGCTTAAACCCCAAAGCTAATGAGTAACTATTTTTTGCAGCTATGACTATGCGCAAATGTATGGGCTATGCGCAAAAAAAAGCGGTTCTCATAGATGAGAACCGCTTTTGTATATGATTTTGAGTATTAATTAGTTAGCAACAACTATTTGCTTAACAATGCTACCTTCTTTACCGTTGATTTTCACGATATAATTGCCTGCAGCAAGCGTGTTGATGTTGATACCGCCTTTGTACTGAGCGCTCATTGGTGTTTCCCATTGCAGCGCTACGCGACCTTGCATATCATAGATAGCGATAGTTGCTGTTTGCGCTGTGTTCCAGTTAAGATCAATGTGCAAAGTATTTTGCGCTGGTACTGGGTAGATGTTAGCATCGCCGCCTGCGTTTGATACTGCTTTTACAGAAGTTACTGAAGTAAAAGGGCCATAGTAGTAGTTAGCTTTAGGGTCGCCATAAGCATACTCCCAGGTTACGCCGGGGTGCCAAGACTTGCCTACCATAGAAGTGAGCTGATTGTAGCTATTGTAGGTGTAGCTGAACAACAGCGTGTCTCTGAAAGAACCGCTGCCTACATTGCTGTACAACTGTACTCTTTCAACTTGAGGCTGAGAACCGCTGAATGCGCTGTAGATGTGCAACGTATCTGGTACCCATTTCATCATGCCTACATTGTTATCCCAATGATCGAACTCCATATAAGTACGGTTGCCGGTAACATTGTCGTAAGTATTGGTAGTTCTGGTTTTTGGCGCAAAACCTGCCAATGTACCTGCGCTGCTGAAGCTATAAGTGTTGCTCAACACCTGGAAGGTAGAAGAGTAAGTATAAGCCCACTGGTTAGTGTAAACAGGAGAACCGGTATAAACGTCTTTTTCAATAACGTTCAGCAAATTGTTCGACAAATCGTAGTAGTAAGTTTTGTCGCTGTAAGGAGTGAAGCCTGTAAGACCCCATACCATATGCTGCGCAAACAACAGTTTGTTGTTTGTGTTGTAGCTGAAGCTGTCTTTATGCTGGTTATCCCAGGTAGAAGCTGTACCATTCCACAGTTGGTAAACCGAGCTCGCAACCAGATTGTTGGTAGTGTTGTAGCTATAGATAACGCGTTCTGTAGGCACCCACAATGAAGTAGTGTTATTCCAGTTGAGCCACGTTGTGCTGTGTATATTGTTCAGGCTGTCGAATTCCTGGATAGTATTTGTGTTGTAGTCATACAGACCCAATACGCTGTTATAACGCCAGTTTACACCGTTGTCATATTTCATGGTATGAGTAAGGTCGCCGCCTCTTGTTGCCGCATAGGTATATGCAGATGAGTCATACTGCTCAAAAGATACGCCATTGTTAAGCCAATGCGCTTCTGCTATCAGTCTTGAGGAAGTTTGGGCTTGCAAAGACTGAGACAAAACCACAGGTATTGCAAGTGTGAAGAGTAGCTTCATTCTTTTCATAAAAAGCAATTTATTTGGAAGTATTAACGTAAATGTCGAAAAACCATACAATGATAGTAATTATTTTCCTGAAAATGCAAATTTTGGCTAAAAATAGTCATATAACTGGCCATTGGCTGCGCTTTGGGCCGATATACTACTGTTGCGTTCCAACAATAAATGCCGGCTTAATACAATTTATTGGTTAATATGCCCATATTGGTGCTTTCAGCGAAATGTACCCTGAATGATGCAGTTTTTTTGCAAACACCGCTCTTTTTGATCAATTAAAAGCATCCGTTAAAATGTGCAAATAGGTGTTAACAATCGCTTATTTTTTTACGCAGCCGTAGCAATATCTCCTATCTTTTTCATTAACTTTGATTCAAACTGTGTGTGTATGTTTTATGACGATTTTGATGATGATGACGATCGTGGGTCGCTGGAGGAAACGCTCAGAAGGTACGAGTTGGTGAAAAAGGGAGCGGCGGAAGGCGTGCTTGACGAAGACGAATTTGAACAGGTAATAGAGTACTACTTTCAGAACAGCAATGAAGAACAGGCATTACTTGCCTGCGATATAGCCCGAACATATTATCCGTTTTCTGCTACAATATTGCTATTGAGAGCCGAAATATTAACGCAAGCGCAAAAGTATGGTCAGGCGCTGCGGGCGCTCGACGAAATGGAACAGTACGATGGTAATAACCTCGATGCGGTTTTGTTGCGTTCAGATATATTATTGGCTCAATTCAAATACGATCAGGCGGCTTTGTGGCTCGAGCAGCGCAGCGCTGATTACGAAGGCAAAGAGAAAATAGAACTGTTGCTCGAACTGTCGGATGTATATGACGAAGCAGAAGAGTTTGAAGCTGTATTTGATACGCTGAAGCGCGTTATTGAAATAGATAAACGTAATGAAGAGGCGCTGCAAAAAATTTGTTTTTGGGCAGAGTTTACGGAGCGGCTCGATGAGAGCGTAACGCTGCATACGCAACTTACCGACGACGATCCCTATAACGCACTTGCCTGGTTCAATCTTGGCGCGGCCTATCAGGGGCTGAAGTTGTATGAAAAAGCTATTGACGCTTACGAGTTTTGCGTGGCTATTGATGAGAAGTTCGAATTTGCCTACCGCAATATGGCTGACGCCTATATGCGACTGAAGTGGTATGATAAGGCGCTGGAAGTACTGGAAAAGCACATAGAAATTGCCAAACCAGAAGATGTAATATTTGAAGCCATGGGCTACTGCTGGGAGAAGCGCAAGGACTATGCGCGCGCCCGCCAGTTTTACCGTCAGGCATCGCAGCTTAGCCCTCAGGACGACGATTTGTTTTTTAAAATTGGCGAGACTTACGCCCGAGAGAAAAAGTGGGATAAAGCTGTAAAATCTTTCACCACTGCGTTGCAGCTCAATAAAGATAATGCTACCTATTGCATAGCCATTGGCAACTGCCTCATGGAGCTTAATGTAAAGAGTGAGGCGTTGTTGTGTTTTCTAAACGCAGTCCGGTTGAAACCTGCAAATAAAACCGCTTGGGTAGCTTTGGTGAGGGCGTTGTACATTTCGGGTTATTATACCGAAGTTATATCTCAATTAGATGTAGCGCGAGATCTTTGCGGCGATAAGGGCGACTTCTACTATTTTCATGCAGCAGCCCTATTTGAGCTGGGCAAGGCTAAAGAAGCGCAGTTGCAACTGGAGAAGGCCGTAAAAATGTCGCCTAAAAAAGCGAAGGTATTTACTGAACTGAATCCCGAGTTTATGCTGCGTACCGCGGTAGCAGATATAATAGCTAAAGCCAAGAAAAAGTAGATTACGATATTTTACCTAATAAAATCGCCCCGAGCCAATAGCCGGGGCGATTTCGTTATGTAGAATATCGTTGTTGTGGGGCGCTACACGCCGGGACGATGAGAATTGTAATAACCAATGAGTGAAATAATGCCGAGGCCGATGCCGATCATTACCCGCAACGCCAGCCGCTTGTTGATTTTTATATAGGGCGCGCTGTATATGAGCAGGAAAGGCAGCGACTGATAGGGGTAGCGGGTAGAAAACTGGGCCGCGCTTTTGATGGTGGTAAGCGCAATAAAAAGCGCTGCGAAAAGCAGGAACAATTGCCAGTTGTTGTCTTTGTTTTTTACCACCTGAAACCACGTAGCTATAAGATGTAATATGCCAAAGCAAACCATAAGGCATGGCATAAGAATGGATATGTAGCGTTCTACATATAGTATGGCGTTTTTGGGTATTTTGTTGTGCAGTGTTTTCATGGGCATGTACTGCAGGTTCACAAAATTGAGGTTGATGAGGAATAACACCACCAGCAACACAAAAAGAGCCTTGAAGTAAATGGTGGGTATATTGTACCAGCCGGGGTAGAAAATGAGCATGAAAAAGCAGGTATAGCCAAAGGTGAATACCAGAAAAAGAGGCTTTATTCCAGATTGTATTTTGGCTACATCGGGCGGCACAAGACCTTTCCAAACATAGAAAAGCCCTACCGGCAACGACAAAGCAAGCGCCAGATACAATGCCAAACTACCAGTGTTCAATTCTTTGATACGGTATATAAGTAGCGCAGCTGCAGGTACTATCATAATAAACGGGCTGCGGCCTATGATAGTGATGGACATGAGAACGCCAGACACTATAATGTACAGCAGTTGTTTCTGCGGCTCCTTTGTAGCCTGCCGTAGCGCATAGATAGATGCTAAAGCGAAAAATATTGTAGGCGTTTCAGTAAGTGCGAGGCCGGCGGTTGTCCATGTAAGCGGTATGGATATAATGAGCAGCGCTTTTGCCAATGGATACTCTGCCTTTTCCGACTTCATAAGCTGGTAAGACAATAAAATACCCATCAGCAGAAACCCATAGTTTACAAATCTGTACTGAATAATGGAAGTAATACCTATAAACTTAAGCGGATAGTATATAAATTGGAATAGTGGACCGGGCGACTGATTTTTCAGGCCGGTAAGAAATGCAAGCGACAATCCGTGTTGTTCGAATAGGGGTAGGTTAGCAACAAAATTATTCTCATCGTATATAAGACGAGTAGGCGAAAACCAGATAAATCCAAATAAAACAACTAAAGCAACAACTAATATACACAACAATAAATAGTCCAGATTCTTACTATACTTCATCCTAAAACATTTAACGACAGGGTCATTAATAATCCTGAAAAACAATAAAATGCATTACCCATACTGAAAGTTTGTAGGAAAACGTTACAATATAATGACCAGACTGATAAAATTCAGTCTAATTTTTCGCAAAAGTGCAAAAAAATGAATAAACGCGCCCAATTAAATTGGGCAAGCGTTTATTATCTGAAAACACTATTCATCGCAGTCCACCACGGATGTATTTGGTAGGCCAGCATACCTGCTCTAATCATAGGGTCGGTAGCTATCAGGGCTTCGGCTTCTTCTTTTGTTTCACAGTCCATTATATAGATACCGCGCCAGTCCAGATCATCGCCAAAAGGGCCCGCTACCATAAGCTTGCCTTTTTTCGACAACTTGGCTATGTTGGCCAAATGTTCTTCCTGCAGTTTGTTTATTAATACGGTGTCGGTTATTTCGGCTCTTTTAGGGCCTTTCACCAGCATCACAAAGTAGTACTGCTTTACTGTAAAGCTGTCCATTTTAAAAGTTCTGGGCGATTTTGCGCTTGTTTGCGCTAAAGCATTGCCGCTTATGAACAGTAGGAAAATTAAAGCATACTTCATATGTCTATGATTTGCGATTGTTGTCTGTTGTCATAGCGCTGTAATCCGGCGATCCGTATTTAGTCGGCATCGTTGGTTTGTGCGTTTTTTGGTTTGCACCATTTGTTCAGTTGGTTTATAACTGCCAGCATATCCTTTGGTAGGGGAGCTTCTACAGTAATAGGCGTGCCGTCTTCTTTTACAAACTCCAGTTTGTAGGCATGCAACGCGAGTCTGCCCAATAGTGGTTTTTCTTCCTCGTCTTTTTCCGACAGTTTGTAGCGTTTTTTTATCCTCGATAGCAGGAAAGGTTCGCCGTCGCCATATAGGTCGTCGCATACCAGCGAATGGCCTATGGCCTCCATGTGTACGCGTATCTGGTGTGTGCGGCCAGTATGTATCTGAAACTGCATTAGCGAAAACAGCGGCCACTGGTCTACTACTCTATAGTCTGTAACTGCCGATTTGCCTCTCTTTGACACGGTCATTTTGCCTTTTACGGCCGGGTGCTCAGCTATCGGGAATTCTATTCTACCTTCAGGAGGGTTTACTTTGCCTTGTACAATACCTGCGTAAAATTTGTTTATATCCCTTTCCTGAAACATAATAGACAGGTATCGGTGGTAGTGTTCGCTTTTAGCAAAGCATATCACACCGCTGGTTTCGCGGTCCAGGCGGTGTACCACCCATATTTTTTGTCCGGTTTTTTGTTCCAGTTGTTTGTTGAGGCTCGGCAGGTTTTCATCCCATCGGTCGGGTATTACCAGCATACCCGCCGGTTTATTTACTACTATCAGGTCGTCGTCTTCGTATAGTGTTTCAATCTTCATTTCGGTAGTTGTATGTTGTTCGTGTATTGCACAGCCCTATTTTTCTGCCAGCTTTTGTTTGTAGTTTTCCATACACAGGTTTTCCTGTTTGCGCATTTCTTCCTGTTCTGCTTTTGTTTTGTCTTTAAAACCGCTCAAGTGCAAAGCTCCATGAAAAATAACCCTCAATAGTTCGTCATCGTAAGCAACGCCAAATTTTGCGGCATTTTCTTTTACTCTTTCTACGCTTATGTATATTTCGCCGGTCAGGTTTTTATCGTCGTCGCTAAGGTCAAATGTTATGATATCGGTAAGGGTATCGTGATTCAGGTATTGCTGGTTGTATTGCAGTAGATATTCGTCGGTGCAAAATATATAATTAAGCGATACTTTTTTAAGATTGGGCCTGTGAGCGCGTGTAATGGTATCGAGAAATACCGAAATAGCGCGTTTAGCTTTCAATCCAGACTTTATTTCCTGTTCGTAAAAGTGTGCAGGCATGTATATTCGTTTGCAGCAAAGGTCGCAACAAAAAACAGGAATTCCGAAATATGCCTGTTCATAAGGCATTAAAGCGTGCAATTATAACGGGCTTTCTTTTATTTTGTGCGACTAAAGCAGGTTTGGGTGTATGTATTTACTATATTTACACATACCGCTAATGTAAACCCCCTTGATGAAAAAGCGTTATTACTTTTTCTTTTTGTTTGTAGGTATGTTGTCTTCGGGCTTTTGTGCGCGCAGCCAAATTATTACCACTTTTGCAGGCAATGGCGTGGGGGCTTATGCCGGCGATAGCGGTATGGCCACCGATGCAGCAGTATATGTACCCAGCTACATAGCAGCCGCAAGAGACGGCAGCATACTAATTGCCGACTATGGCAACAACCGGATACGCCGTGTAGATGGCGCAGGTGTTATTACCACCATAGCGGGTACCGGAGCGCTAGGCTACAGTGGCAACGACAGCGCAGCCACGCTGGCTACCATGTTCAGACCTACAGGTATAGTGACCGACGCTGCGGGTAACATTTTTTTTACCGACAATGGCAACTATGCAGTACGTAAGATACGCGCAGGAGGCATAATTACTGCCATTGCCGGAAATGGGATAGCTGCATATACCGGCGATGGCGGCGCGGCTACCGCAGCGCAGTTTGTAGCGCCCGACGGGCTGGCTATAGATGCATCCGGAAATTTATATGTGCCCGACGGCGGTGCGCATTGCATAAGAAAAATAGCTACAACCGGCATAATAACCACCATAGCCGGCACCGGCGTTGCAGGCTATGCCGGCGATGGCGGCGCTGCGACGGCAGCTCAGCTAAACAAGCCGGTAGATGTAGCCGTAGATACGGCAGGGAATATTTTTTGCACCGACCAGAATAACAATGTGATAAGGAAGATAGACCGCGCAGGCATTATTACAACTATTGCTGGCACAGGCGTAATGGGCTATTGGGGCGACAATGGCGCTGCTACTGCTGCATTGCTCAATAGGCCGGCGGGTATTTTTGCCGATGACTCCGGCCAACTTTTCTTCGCCGATTTTTTTAACAACCGTGTGCGGAAAATAAATGCCGCAGGTATGATAACAACGATCGCAGGTATAGGGCTAGGCGGGTATACAGGCGATGGCGGCCCCGCTACAGCCGCGCGCCTGCGGTTGCCAAACAAACTGATAATAGATCATTGCGGCAACTATCTGATAGCCGATCGCAGCAACCATCGCATCCGGAAGGTGACTTTTCCTAATCCGCTTCCGTTTTTTATAGCTACAGAGGCCGATACCGTACATACATGCCTGCAAGTAGCCGTATCGCCATCGGGTTTGCTTGCGGCATTCAATGCCTATACTTGTCAAGATATTGTCTGGTCTGTATCAGCGCCACCCGGCCATGGTACTTTATTGGGTTTTCCGGTTACCGAGCCTTCTGTGGGCGATACTATTACGCCATCCGGCTTAAGCTATATTCCGGGAGCTGGCTATACGGGAGTCGACTCCTTTGCGATAATGCTGAGCGATGGTGTAGATACGGTGCACAAGAAGCTATATGTGCAGGTGCACCCACTGCCTGTAATAACCCCAATAAGCGGCCCCGACAGCCTTTGCCCGGGCGATACAGCTATGTTTACCTGCTCCACATCGGGCGGCATATGGAGCGTCGTAAATCCTGCTATAGGTACGATAGATACTTCGGGTCGTTTAATAGGTTTGACGCCCGGCACAGACACTGTAATTTATACTGCAACCACCGCCTGGTGTATAGCATCAGTGCGCAACGTATACAAAGTAAGTTTGCCGGAGGCCTGCATAAATGGTATTATCGATAGCAAACTGACGATTACAGACAACCCAATTGAAGCAATGCCCAACCCTACCACAGGCCGTGTATGGATAATAGTGAAATCATTATTAACAGAACAAGTAGCAATATGTGTGACAAATGCATATGGTCAAAATGTATTGGTAACATCAACGGCTACTAATAAGCGTACGGAATTGCCGCTGCCAGACGGCGCCGGGGTGTATCAGGTAAGGGCATTTAACCACCATATGGCAACTACGGCTCGAATATTGAAAATTAGGTAATACTGAGTTTTAGGCGCCGTCAAGAAACAGCATGGCGGGTTATTTGGCGTTGGTATCTGCCTAAATAAATTGGCTAATAAATTCCTTTCAAGATTTTGGGTTATTCAGGAAAAACACTTTACCTTTGCCCTCCGATTCAGCACGGAGATTGTAGCTCAGTTGGTTAGAGCATCAGATTGTGGTTCTGAGGGTCGTGGGTTCGAACCCCATCAGTCTCCCTAAAGTAATGTATAAAAAGTGCTTCTTGAAGCGCTTTTTTTTATTACATAACGTTCCGTTTTTTTTGTATATTTGTATCAATTGTCTAATAAATAAAAATTTACTAAAATGTCATTAGAAGTAACCGGCAAGCTAATAGAAAAATACGATACACAGCAGGTAAGCGATAAGTTCAAAAAACGCGAGTTTGTACTTGAGCTTGAGGAAGTTATAAATGGCAACATTTATACAAACTACGCTAAGATACAGTTGGTGCAAAACAAATGCGACATACTTAATCCATACAATCTGGGCGATAAAGTGAAAGTGAGCTTCAATATCAAGGGTAACAAATGGACCCGCGATAACAAGGTTAACTACATAACCAATCTGGATGCATGGAGAATAGAAGCAGCTACCGGCGACGGTTCTAACTCTGGCGGCGGAAATCAGGCTCAAGCATACAACAACAGTAACAATAACTATAATAATAATCAGCAGCAGGGCGGCGGTAACTACGGCAACCCGGGCGGCGGAAATAATTTTAATCAGTCGCAGAGTTTCAGTTCATCAAATGAACCTGTTGACGATTTGCCGTTTTAATTCATTTCCAAATCACCAATAATTAAGGCTATTCTATGTTTGGTAAATTGCGCATAACCGTTTGTGTATTATTGGCTATTGCGCTGTTTAGCGCATGCAGTAAAATGCCCGACCACGCCCGGTACATACCCAAAGACGCCGTGGCCGTGGGTGGCGTGAATGTAAAAGCGCTCAGCAAAAAGATAGCCTGGAACATGATAACGGGTAGTAAGCTTTTTAAGGAAATGCAGAAACGCATGCCCGAGAAAAGCGCCAAGGATGCTATGAACGGCATAGAAAAAGCCGGTATAGATGCGCTCAATACTTTCTACGTATACGTAAAAACAGATGCAAGATTTAAAAGCGGCAACAGGATCACTGGTCTTGTGCCGCTTTCTGATGCTGCACAGTGGGAAACCTATGTGAAGCAAATATTGCCGGGTGTGAACATACAGCAGCACGGCGACCGTAAAGAAGCCAGTTTGGGCACCGACATGTATGTTGGCTGGAACAAGAATTTGCTTATCATCATCAATGTTATGGAGAATGATGATGAAGATCAATCGGCGCCAAAGAAGCAAGGAACCGACCTAGCAGCGATGTCGGCAGAAATGGAAAGCGCCTTTAATGTATCTAAAGACAACTCTATAATAAGCAACAAGCGCTATGCAGCGCTGGAAGAAGAAGGGCATGATGTGCTGTTCTGGCTCAACTACGAGCAACTGATGACCCAATATAGCGGTAACGTATCGGAGAAGATGGGCGGCCTTTCATTGTCAAACAATCTATGGACTGGCGCAGCGTTTACATCGGGTTTCGATTTTATCAAGGGTAAAATTACCGGAGACATCCGCTATTTTATGCCCGACCAGATGAAAGAAATAGGCCAGCAACTTGGCGCCCAGAATGCCGATAAGGACATGATGGAACGATTGCCCAATCAGAATATGGATATGTTGCTCGCAATGCACATTTCGCCGCAGGGTATAAAATCTACCCTCGAAAAAATGGGCCTTTTGGGTTTGGCTAACGAAGGCCTTATGCTGCAGGATTTAAGTGTAGATAAAGTGCTGGAAGCATTTACCGGCGATATGGCTTTTGTGATGAATGATTTTGCTCTGAAAAGCGAAACCGTAATAGACACATTTATGGGACAACCGGTAGAACACCAGAACCAGAAGCCCAGCCTGAACATGAGCTACGTCATTAAAATAAATAAAAAAGAGAACTTCCAGAAAATGGTGCAAATGGCCAAGGACAATGGCCTGAAATCGTTGGGCAACGGTTTTGTGATACCGCTTAGCGAAAAAGACTCCGTGTATATTATGATGAACGACCAATATGCGGTAGCGTCAAATAAGTACGAAAATGTTGCTGGTTTTCTGGATGGTAAGTTTAAAAGCAAGCAAATGGAAACAAAGGTGGCCTCTACTGTAATGGGACACCCTTGGGCTTTTTATCTCGATATTCAGCAACTATTTAAAAATATCGACAATAACTCGATCAGCCAGTCGGCCCACGATTCAGCTATGATAGCTGAAAGTAAAAAACTACTGAGCAATATTTCATTTACGGGCGGCGATTTTAAAGAAAGCGCCCTGAGCTATCACCTTGATGTGAACTTTATGAATACTGATGAGAATAGTATCATCAACCTGATGGACTATGGAATGAGAATGAGCGATGCCGACAAACTTAAGGATGAATAAAAGCAAGGCAGCGCCAAACAGTTTTTTAGGTTGGTAGCAAACTAATTTATCTCTGGTTACGTCTTTACATTTAACAATTTTAATCTTAGCTTTGTTTACTAGTTTTTTGTAACTCAATAAATTGTTTTTGATGCAGAAGTCCCCCCTATATAGTTCAATAGCATTGTTATCGGCTGCGCTACTAATGTTTATGACGAGCTGCTCGCGCAACAACGGTATAGACAATAGTCAGATTATTGAAACTCCATATAGTTTGTATTTTTCAGACTCAGCCGGCGCACTGTTTTATACCAACGACGGAAGAAAAATTGTAAAAGTATTTTCGCCGGATGGTCAGCCCAGCAAGGCGATTATAACATCGGGCGAATATATATTGTGGTGTAAAGACAATATTATGTTCAGCGTAAACGATGGTAGAAATTTCGACCATTCTTACGATTTTCTGCGGTCTTATAAAGGGTTTACATTGGGAGGCGTACCGATGGATCTTAACCAATCGCAAATCGTTAACTGCCAGGGCAGCCCGGATATTATTTATGCGTGTTCCAGTTATCCGCACAATTTGCCCGATTCTGCAGATTATTTGGGTGTAGCGTTTAATAACAATCATGGCTATCCCAAAAACTGGTCTACAAAGAATGATTATGACACATTGGGCGTTGGTTTTGTGCCTGTAAAAATGATATCGCTTACCAGAGGAGTAGACGGCAAGCTATATGGATTGGCGCTTAATCAGCAGTTGGGCGATTCAGTGAGCTTGAGGAACTTTATATTGCCAAATCCGAATGATTTGTATGATAGGTTTATAGAAGTTACAGGTAGCAAATTGGGTAATCCTGCCGATACAACGGGCAATGAGCTACCTCCAAACAGTACAAATCCTACTGCTGGTCATTTCTCATTGGGCCACTTCAACAACAGGCTTATAGCGATAGACGCTACTGGTATAAATGGAGCATGGTATTGCGATGACGGTGGAAGAAACTGGAGTCAATACTCTGGTATTCCTGCTAATACTCCATTGTTATGTCAGGGTTCTCCGTTCGAGGAAGTTGCATTTATAGGTACCTACGGTCAAGGTTTGTATATGCTCAATACAGCAACTAATGTTTGGGAACGCAACAACAGCGGACTGGCAAGCAACCTAATAGTAAGAAGCATAGCCTGGAAAGAAAATATTTATAAAAACAATACCAAGCAGAAGTATGTGTACCTGGCTACTAACAAGGGTATTTACCAGAGTGTAGACGCAGGATTGCACTGGGTACTAACCATACAGGGTAACTACACAGCGCTTTATTAGTTCGATTGTGATTTTTAATAATAGTACTAAGACAAAAAAGGAACCGGTTTGCCAATCAGCAAGCCGGTTCCTTTTTTTATAATTCCTGTATTTATTCTTCCGTATCGTCGTCTCCAAAGAAATCGGCTCTGTCGCGGCGTTGCTTTTTAGTTGGTTTGCCGGTTTTACTCAACCGTTTACCGGTAAAGAAGCTCGATTCAATCATTTTTACCGGTACCTTTTCTTCTTCTGGCGTTAGATCTACATAGTTTTTTATGGCTTCTTCATAGGCTACCCTGTTAGCTATTAGTCCCGTTACTTCTATAATCCATTTTCTTGCCGGTGTTCGTATTGTGTACTGGTCGCCTATGCCTACTACTCTCGATGGTTTTACAGGCGTTGCATTCCATTTTACTTTGCCATCATCTATGGCGCCTGTAGCCTGAGTGCGGGTTTTAAAAATACGGATAGCCCATAAGTATTTGTCTAATCTTACTTTTTCCATATCTGTTCGGTTGTTTTTGGCTGTAGGTGTTCTATTAATATAAAAATCCCCATCGCAGGGGATTTTTATATTAATAGAACGATGGAGTGTTGTTATTTTTCGAGCGAATGAATACCACGGAACAAACGGCTCCAGCGCATATCCTTTAATAGTCCGCCCTCGCCATAGCTTAGCCATACAAACCAGGCTTTCCCTACAATGTGGTCTACTGGTACAAAACCCCAATAGCGCGAATCGAGCGAATTATGGCGGTTGTCGCCCATCATCCAGTAGTAGTCCATTTTAAAGGTATAGCTTGTAGCTTCCTTACCATTTATCAAGATTTTTCCGTTCTGTTCGTCCAGCGTATTGCCTTCGTAATTGGCAATAATGCGGCGATACAGCGCTATGTTTTGAGGGGTTAGGGCTACTGTTACACCTTGCTTTGGTACTGTAAGCGGCCCGAAATTATCTCTGTTCCACTTAAAGTTGGCAGTATCCTGAGGAAACACCCATTCTCCGGGTTCGGTAGGCGAGGTTCCCGGTCCGTTTTTTTCATCGAGCTCAACCGAAAGCACATTGGTAGCTTTTTTTAGAACATCTACCTGATCGTTGGCCAGATTGTAGCGGTAAAGGCTGCTGTTTACCATTTCGGCCATTTCCAGATTTTCTTCAACAATTGGCGTACGGCCATTTGTTTTTACAATATAGTTGAGTTTAGAGTGTGGAAACAGAACATTGGGGGCTCCGTTGATGTATACCCTTGCGCTTTTTATTTCCACCACATCGCCGGGCACGCCAATACAGCGTTTTATGTAGTTTTCCTTTTTGTCTACCGGGCGGGTTATTAGTTGGTATCTGTCGGTAACGCGGTTGCGACCGTAGGCGCGGCACAGAGAGTAATAGTCAGCAGTTGGTTCTTCCACTATAACTGTATCGCCCGCTGGGAAGTTGAACACTACTACATCGTTGCGCTCCACATGCCCGAAACCCGGAATTCTGTGATAACCCCATTTTACGGCTTCGGTATATGATTTGCCATTAGTGATGGGCATTGTGTTATGCACCAGCGGCACAGCCAGGGGCGTCATCGGTACACGCGGACCATACGCCAGCTTGCTCACAAATAGATAGTCGTTGATGAGCATAGTGCCTTCCATAGAGCCAGTGGGTATGGTATAGGCTTCAAAAAAGAAAGTGCGTATTAGCGTAGCGGCTACAATTGCAAATAATGCTGCATCCAGCCACTCGCGGCCAACGCTTTTTTTCTTTTTTTCTTTTGTCGAATTATTTTCTCCGGAGTTTTTTTTCAGAAATGCCATTAGGGCTGTTATTACCTTCAAATGTAACAACTTCCATTACAAATAAGGATAAAAAATAGCTTCGCTACTATTTTTTAACAATTAGAGGGCTGGGAAAGGGCGGTGGGTAAGGAGCCTAACTACATGAAGCAGGAGGAGATATGTACTTTATGGATTATCTTTTGATTGGACTAGCTAAATTTTCAATAGCAGCAAAATAGTACACTTAATTATCTATATATTCATAAGCTAGCCAGGTTCGATGACGACGAATGCTGAATATGTATATGTGACTAGCTGCTACATGGGTATATTTTATAGGGGCAGGATGTTGGCCAATTGGGTAAATATGCTTTTTTAATTGGTGTAACTCGTTTAAAGCAAAACAAATAGCGCGGGTAAATTTTTTTTTTCGGAATAAAATGTTAACCTTTGTTTGTTGATAAGTAGTTGTTAATTCATTTTACCCCTATCCATGTAGCTGGCCATGCATTTTATGCTGGCTAAACGTGTCTGAATAAGGTTGAATTTTGTTATATAATCTCAATAAAGTAGTTTTTTTAATCACCACAAATATAAATTAGCGTATGAAGAACAAAACACTAATTGTATTTACAGTCTGCTTCGTGCTCGCTTCCTCGGTCATGGCGCAAGATGTAAATAGCAATCAATTGCGAAAGACGCAAAACAGCCAGAAGGCGCTCGACCGAAAGGTGAAACGAGCATCTGCGGGCGAGGCGGAAACATCGGGCGCCACAAGTGTTGGTTTTATGCCAAACATTTATGCCAAAGCAACACAGGTAGTACATGCTGGTCCTAAAACCACCATCACTATCGACAAAGATTTACCAGGCGTAATAACCATTGGCTCGAAGTTGAAAATCTACAACGAGCGTAATGAGGAAGCTCAGGTATTTGTTACAAACGTAAATGGCAACAGCTTCACAGTTGAAGGGCTCAACAAGTCTACGTTTGGCGATAAGTTATTTGTATTTGGTAAGGAAGTGAATGATTATAAGCCAGTTGATTTTAATGCTTTGAGCATTATGAATGCAACTGCAAATCAGGAGCTTAAAGCAGAATTGGAAACGTTAAGAAGAAAGATCCACAGCACAGAGTCGCTTGAGGAGGATCTGAAATCACAACAGATTCAACTAAGGGAAATGAGAGAAAAAATGGAACAAACAAGCGTTCCTCAAGGTCAATCTAAATCGAAAACTTCAAGATAGACGTTGAATATTTTTGACAATTTTCTTCAAGAAATTATTAAATCATCAAAATCAAATAACATGAACTTCAAAAAATTACTTTATTTGGCTATGCTGCTCCTTGGGGCAAGCGTCGTCTCGTACGGTCAGCTGGTCTGTCCGCCGAATATTGATTTTGAGATGGGGACATTAACTACAACGCCGGGTTGGTTATATTACACCGGTGTTTGTTGCCCTGTATCAATGACGGCTGGGCCAATCAGCCCAGTGTCAACAAGACACACTCTAACATCAGGTACCGGGGTAGACCCCGTAGGTGGCTTCCCAATTGTTTACCCAGACGGCGGATCATATTCTTTCCGCATAGGTAACAATGGTACCGGAGCACAGGCCGAAAAAGCTCGTTATTATGTAAACGTGCCATCAGGTTCATCTAACTACAGTTTGATTTATCGTTATGCTGTTGTAATGCAGGATCCAGGGCACGCATTGTCTGCACAGCCTCGTTTTCAGGTTTCGGCATTTGACTCAGCAACAGGACAGCCATTATCTTGCGCAAACGCTACCTATACTCCATCTGGCGGTATACCAGGCTTTTTCAGCAATGATGGCGGTAACACGCTCTATCGTCCTTGGGGAACCGGTACGATGGATCTTTCTAATTATAGCGGCCGTACTATTGCCGTTGATTTCATAAGCGGTGACTGCGGACTTGGCGGTCACTATTGCTATGGTTATGTTGATATGTCATGCGGCGTTTTCGCGACGTCTATCGTTGTTTGCGGTTCTACTACAGCTACATTAACTTCTCCAAGCGGTTTTGGTGGATATCAGTGGTACGATTCTGCTACGTTTTCTACATCTTATGGCACTGCTCAAACAGTTACCATCACTACACCTTCTGTTACTACCACTTATGCTGTTATTCTTACCCCATTCAGCGGTTTCGGTTGTCCCGATACGCTGTATACACGTTTGGTGCCAATGCAGTTGAACATTGTTCCCATGAACGATACTGCAATTTGCCTTGGCGATGCTATTTCACTTGATACACGCGCAACCGATATATCTTTGCCGCTTACTTACACATGGAGTTCATTAGGAACTATGAGTTGTACCTCTTGCGCAAATCCTGTTGTTAGTCCATCTGTTGCTACAACTTATCGCGTTATGGTTGAAGATGCCGGCGGATGTCGCGCATTCGACACAATGAGGGTGAACCTTGGATTACCAGCTATAATAGGCGATCGCGGTCAATGTTTGGGTCTTACAAAGTTGATGCGTGATTCAGTATCAGGCGGAACATGGATCAGCAGCGATCCTTCTGTATGTACAATTGGTTCTACTACAGGTTTGATCACAGGTATAGCTTTGGGCACAGCTACAATTACATACACACAAGGTTGTAACTCCACCTCTACAACTGTAACTGTAAATGCGTCTCCTGCTGCTATTACTGGCGGTACTAATATTTGCGTTGGCGCTTCTTCCGCCCTTTCAGATGCAACATCTGGCGGTATATGGAGCAGCAGTAACACAGGCATTGTATTTGTAGGTAGCGCTACAGGCGTTATAACAGGTATCTCGCACGGCGTAGCTACCATAACCTACAACGTTCCTGCTACAACCTGTTACAACACAATTTCTTCAACAGTTAATCCTCCGGATGCTATCGTAGGTCCACACTTTATTGCTCCTGGCGATACGGTAACTATGTTAGAAGGCGTTTACGGCGGTTCATGGAGCAGCAGCAATCCTGCAGTTGCGACTATTGATGCAACAACTGGTCTGGTTACTGGTATTGCTGTTGGCGCTACTACGTTGACTTATTCATTGGGTCTCGGCTTCTGTTATGTAACATTCGATCTGAATGTATCTAACTATTGCGTAGCAGGTTTATATTCAAGTCCTGCAGCAACTTGTTCTTTAGGTTTGTACATCAACGACTTTACATTGACAGGCGCAGGCGGAACAACGCTTTCGGATTTGTCGTCAGGTTGCGATGGTACCGGCTATTCTGATCGCAGGTCAATAATTGCTCCACACACGATGAATATTTCATCTACGTATTCAGCAAACGTAGGTGTTGGTACAACAAGTAACCAGAATGTTCAGGTATGGATCGATTTCAATAATGACGGTACATTCCAGAGTTCTGAGACTCGCGGCGGTTCAAATGGTTTCCTTGGTTCTCGCATCTTTAATATTACAATTCCAAATGGTATAACAGGTGGATATCGTGTTATGAGAGTTCGTTCGGTTGAATCATCTGGTTCACCTTCTTACCCGAGCATCGATCCTTGCGCAACTTATGCGCGTGGCGAGGTACATGATTATCTTGTATATATTGTTTCTCCTTGCGGACCACTTTCTGGAACGAGCACTGTATGTCTTGGTACTACATCATCGTATACCGGCACAGTTGGCGGCGGTACATGGAGCAGCAGCAACCCTGCTGTAGCAACAGTTGGTTCTACTACCGGTGTTGTAACTCCAGTTGCAACAGGTACAATGGTGCTGACCTACACTCCTCCTACAGGCGGATGTACTTCTACCAAAACACTTACAGTTGAAAGCTCACCAGCAGCTATCACCGGCGTTACTACAATGTGCGCAGGTTCAAGCGAAACTTTGGCTGATGCTACATCTGGCGGTTCATGGTTCAGCAGCAACCCAACAATTGCTTCTATCGACAATACAACAGGCGTTGTAACCGGTATTGCAAGAGGTACGGCTACAGCTACATACCTGATGCCAAACGGTTGTTTTGCAACTACTTTGGTTACTATCGACGACGTTCCATTGGTTGCTCCTATCGTAGGTCCTTCAAGCGTTTGTATTAGTTCTACAGGTACCTATACTTGCGCTACCCCCGGCGGTTTCTGGTTCTCAAGCGATCCAACAATTGGTTCAATCACTTCAAGAGGCATTCTTACCGGTGTTTCAAGCGGTTGGATAAATGTTGTTTATGGCTTTGGCAACGTATGCGGTGTAAACGTAAGTTTTGCATTAGTAAACGTTGGCGCTTCTTCATCACCAATCACAGGCGCTTCTTCACTTTGTCAGGGTTCTACTACTACACTTAGTCATGCAGTGTCTGGCGGAACATGGCAGAGTTCAAACCCTGCAGTAGCTGCAATTGGTTCAACAACTGGTCTTGTTTCAGGTGTTGCTCCTGGTAGTGCGGTGGTTTCTTACTTCCTGCCATCAGGTTGCGCATCTACTACTACCATCACTGTTAATCCGTTGCCAGTATCAGGTACTTTATCTGGTCCTACAACAGTTACGGTAGGTTCTACCATTACAATTACACCATCAGTATCAGGCGGTACCTGGACTAGCAGCGCTCCTGCAGTTGCTACTGTTACAGGCGGTACTGTTACAGGCGTATCAACAGGTACAGCAGTAATCTTCTACGCTGTAACTAACTCTTGCGGTACAGCTACAGTTACACGCACCATTACGGTTGGCGCTTCATTGTCGCCTATTACCGGCACAACTTCAGTTTGCGCTGGCGGTACAGCTACATTAAGCAATTCAACAACTGGCGGTACATGGTCAAGCTCAACTCCAGGCGTTGCAACAATTGATGTAACAACTGGCGTAGTAACAGCAGTTTCTACCGGTACTACTACAATTACTTACACGTATCTTTCAAGCTATGTTACCACTGTGTTTACGGTTACTTCGGGTCCGGCAGCAATTGGCGGTCCATCTACAGTATGCGTAGGTCAGTCTATAACATTGACTAACTCAGTAGGCGGCGGCGTATGGAGCAGCAGCGACCCAACCAATGCTACAGTAGGTTCTACTACCGGCGTTGTTACAGGCGTTACTACCGGCGCAGCAACAATCACCTATTCAATAGGCGCTTGTACAGCTACTAAAGCAATTACAATTAATGCATTGTCTCCAATCACCGGCACAGGCAGTCTTTGCTCTGGCGGCGTATTGACATTGAGCAACACAACTCCAGGCGGCGTATGGAGCAGCA
>CAIRYK010000076.1 GCA_903882805.1 uncultured Bacteroidota bacterium
CCTAAAATCCTTAAATCCCGAAAATCCTGATTCAGACAATTGATTTACAAGATTCCAAGATGGGCAGGATGAGTGAAAAGTCAATGTATACATAAAAAACTGTCAACTTTTTTCAGGACGATACACATCCTAAAATCCTTAAATCCCGAAAATCCTGATTCAGACAATTGATTTACAAGATTCTAAGATGGACAGGATAGGAAAGAATAGGCGAAATACAAAATCAACTTTTTCTAGGACGATACGCTCTGTATTCTTCCTGGTTATAAACAACCTACCCAAACCTCAACTGTATATACTTATCCAGCATATCGGCAGATGTCTGGGCGGTAATATTGTGGTCGTCTATAAATTCCTTTACCATTTTGTCTTGGTCGTTGCCCTTGCTCAGGGCTATGTGGTACTCAATGTCTGTAAACGACACCATGGTGTAGAGCGGAAAATACTGTTCGGGATACAACTCGGCTATTCGGCGTTCTATCTTCAGTTGTAGCTGAAACTCGGGCTGCGCCACCTTGTCGCGCATCACCAGGTAGTTTTGCAGCGATAAGTCTTGCACCGCGTCGCCATTGGGTTTCCTCAGTCGCTCATATTCGGCAAAAGTTGCTGCCCAGTCGTCGCCATGGCGCTGGTAGAGCTCCCACATCACAGTGCAGTCTTCAAAGCCGCAGTTCATACCCTGCCCGTAAAACGGCACCGTGGCGTGTGCAGCGTCGCCCATAAGCGCGGTGTTGTGGTAGTGCCAGGGGTAGCAGCGGATAATAGCCAGAGACGATAGCGGGTGTTTCTCCCACACATCGGCCACATTGGGCATCATAGCATGAAAATCGGCAAACGTATCTTTGAAAAAACGATCCACCTTATCGCGCGTCGTCAGGTTGTTAAAGCAGTTTTCGTGGCCGTCTACTGGCATAAACAGCGTGCAGGTAAATGAGCCGTCGGCATTGGGCAACGCTATCAGCATAAACCTGCCGCGCGGCCATATGTGCAGCGTGTTTTTATCCATTTTATAGCTGCCGTCGGCATTGGCGGGCAGCAATAGCTCGCGATAGCCGTCGGCAATATATTGCTGACTGTAGTTAAAGCGGTCCATCTTCTGCATGGCATGGTAGCGCACCGCCGAGAAAGCGCCGTCGGTAGCAAACACCACATCAGCAACTACCACCGTAGTAGCCCCGGTTTCGGTATTGCGGAAGTAGCAGGTATTGGAAGCCATATCTACACCCGTACATTCTTCGTTAAAGTGCAATACGGCGTTCTGTTCGGCGGCATCCATCAGCTTACTGTTTATCCCCCCTCTCGACACCGAGTATATGGCCTGACCCTCTGCGCCATATTGCTGGTAGGCGGTAGCGCCATCGGCAAGGTGCATAGTCCGGCCATACATGGGTATGGCTATTTCACGTATTGTATCGCCCAGACCTATAGCATCCAGCGCCTTCCAGCCGCGGTAAGAGGTAGCCAGATTTATAGACTTACCCGCCGATATTGCCGCCTTGCGCATATCGGGCCGGCGCTCATATACATGCACTTCATACCCTGCCTTGCTCAGATACACCGCCCACAGCGAGCCCACCAGCCCCGATCCTACTATTGTTGCCTTTTTCATTGCGCTTCTTTTTTAAAGGCTGCCGCCACAGCAACCTTTTATTTCTTGCCGCAATGCTACACATAGCCCGCAATAAATTTTGTGATTTTGGTCAGCGCAGCCGCATTTTTTGCACCAAAATCCTCCAAAACACCGCCGCCGCAACTGCATGTAGCAGTTGCGGCGGCGGTAATATTTTGGGGCAATACAGCTATTAGTTGCGTAGCGGCTTGCCGGTAGTCAGTATGCTTTGCAGGCGCTCCAGCGTTTTCTTTTGTCCGCAGAGGCTCAGGAAGGCTTCGCGCTCCAGGTCCAGCAGGTATTGCTCGCTCACCAGCGCGGGTGCGCTCAGGTCGCCGCCGCACATCACATGCGCCAGTTTTTCGGCTATCAGCTTATCGTGATCAGTAATGTAGCGGGCGCGCCACATACCGTGCACACCGCTCAGCAGTCCGCCCAAAGCCCCGCGGCCCATAACACGCACATCGGTGCGCGGCGCGGGCTGCGTATAGCCGCGCTCGGCAATTGCCAGCAGATTACGTTTGGCATCGCCTATGCGCCTGTCGGGATTGATGGAAACATGGTCGAATCCCGGACGCAATATAAAATTATCAAACGCCTCTTGTGCCGATGTAGACACCTTGGCGGTGCCCACATTTATAAACAGTTGTTGCAGGTAGTTGGTTTCAATATCTTCTTTTATGGCTCGGTCGCCGGCGCGCAGGGCCAGCTCCTTGGTGCCGCCGCCGCCCGGTATCAGGCCCACGCCCACCTCTACAAGGCCTATATAGCTTTCGGCAGCCGCCTGCACAGCGTCGGCATGCAGACACATTTCGCAGCCGCCGCCCAGCGTCAGCCCATGGGGCGCCACTATCACCGGTATACTGCTGTAGCGCATACGCATGGTAGTAGCCTGAAACTGACGGATGGCCATATCCAGCTCATCATACTCCTGTTCAGCTGCAAACATAAATATCAGCCCCACATTAGCGCCAGCGCTAAAGTTGGCGCCGCTGTTGGCCAGTATCAGTCCTTTGTATTTGTCTTCGGCAATGGCTATGCTTTTGTTCACAGCCTCCAGCACCTCGCCGCCTATGCTGTTCATTTTGGTGTTCCAGCGTAGCGCCACCACATCGTCGCCAATATCGTATAGCTGGCAGGCGCTGTTTTTCCACACTACCTTTTCGCTCAGCGTATCCAGTATTATAAACGAACCCGCGCCGGGTATAGGCTGGTAGCCGCCCGTGCGCACATCATAATACTTGCGCTGGCCGCCTGTAGTGGTGTAGAAGGTAGAGCAGCCATTCTTTAGCATATCGTGTACCCACGGGGCCACAATCTGCCCAGCGGCGGCCATTTTATCCATTGTTTTCTGCACACCCAGCGCATCCCAGGTTTCAAAAGCGCCTATCTCCCAGCCAAAGCCAGCTTTCAGCGCATCGTCTATCTTATACAGGTCGTCGCTTATCTCGGGTATGCGGTTGCTTACATAGGCAAACAACAGGTGGTGAAACAGCCTGTAAAAATCGCCGGCCTTATCGTGACCGCCATACAGCGCCTTTATGCGCGCCGGCAGGTTATCTATTGGCTTAGCCGTTTCCAGCGTAGCAAATTTGGTCTTTACCTTTGGGCCGTATTCCAGCGTTTCCAGGTTCAGCGTCAGTATTTCCGACTTGCCTTTCTCGCCCTTTACTTTTTTATAAAAACCCTGACCCGTTTTGTCGCCCAGCCATTTGTTGGCCAGCATTTGCTCCAGAAAAGCAGGTAGTTTAAAAATATCTTTAGCCTCATCGGCAGGTGCATTGGCTGGCAGGTCTTTGGCTACGCGCGCAAGAGTGTCCAGCCCCACCACATCGCCCGTACGAAACGTGGCCGACTTTGGCCTGCCCAACACCGGACCAGTAAGGGTATCTACCTCATCTACCGTTAGGCCAATTTCCTGCATGGCCTTAAACACCGCCATAAACCCAAACACCCCTACCCTGTTGGCTATAAAAGCAGGCGTGTCTTTGCACAACACTGTGGTCTTGCCCAAGAAACGGTCGCCATAGTCCATCAAAAATTTTACGGTATCGGCGCTGGTTTCGGGGCCGGGTATTATCTCCAGCAACCTTAGGTAGCGCGGCGGATTGAAAAAATGCGCCCCACAAAAGTTAGCCTTGAAATCGGCCGACCGCCCACTGGCCATCAGATGTATGGGTATGCCCGATGTGTTGGTAGTAACAAGCGTGCCCGGCTTGCGGTACTGCTCTATTTTTTCAAACAACTGTTGTTTTACATCCAGTCGTTCTATCACCACTTCTATTATCCAGTCGTAGGCTGCTATCTTGGGCAGGTCGTCGTCTATATTTCCGGTGGTTATGTTTTTGGCTACCGCGGGCACATATACTGCCGCAGGCTTGCTTTTCAGCGTAGCGGCAAGCGCATCGTTTACTATACGGTTGCGCACTGCTTTGTCGGCAAGCGTCTGGCCCTTGGCTGTTTCGGCATCAGTAAGCGTATTGGGTACAATATCCAGCAGCAACACCTGCACGCCTATGCCCGCAAAATGGCACGCAATGCGCGAGCCCATAACGCCGCTGCCCACTACGGCAACCTTACGAATAGTTCTGTTCATGGAAACAATTACTTTTAAGACACCACTAATTTAAGCACAAAAGCGCGACCCGCAGCCACCCCTACCCAATATTAACAATAAAAGCGCACCGCATTAGCTGCTATGATCGCATACTATTACCCACTTGTCTTTTATTTTTTTGATGAGCAGCGAATAAGAGCCCTGCACATCGCCGGCGCTGCGCTTGATAGCCCAGTTGCCCACTACAAAGTAGTATTTCTTAGATAGTTTCTCAATGCTCAGAATGTTCGATGTAAGCGTACCCATGTGGGCCGCATCGGGATAGCCCTCTTTGTAGCGCTTCAGCGTAGTGCGGTAGCCATAAGTAGGCCCCTTACTACCTATAAACAGCAGCTTGTCGCTCTCCCAGTAGCCATTCATATAGCCCTCTATACTGCCGTTGTTCCAGTTGGCCACCTGGGCCGTTAGCATCGCGCGTATGGCCAGTTCGTCCTTGCTCTGCGCAATGGCCGCCCACGAGCACAGCAGGGCAAAAGCCAGCGCAATAAATAGTTTCTTCATTATTTAATCGGATTATTAAGTGGCGCGTAATGATCTTCTATACCATCCCACAGTTCCTCGCGGAAATAGCCGTAGAGCAGCAAAGCGAAGCACAGCAGCAGAAAAGCAATTATTATCATCCTGAATCCCGTTCTGCGGCCCTTATCCTCGCTCATGATCACCAGTATACAGCCCGGTATAAAAAATACCAGCATCAGGAAAACCAACGTAAGCACCAGACCCATAGCCGAGATTGAGGAAGTAAAAACAAAGGCGCAAGTTATAAAATATAAATTATACCCCTTCAACAAAAACCGCCCTGCGCCGACCATCTAAAACATATAGCCTACATTAACAAACAGCTATGGTATAAATGTTGTAGTTTTGCAACACAAACCGCCGCATACAGCGCCGTAACTGCTATCGCCATTGCAGGAGCGGAGTATGCAGCGCCACTACCGGGGCCGACCGGTTTTGACAGCATAGGGCAGGGTCTGTAAGCATGTCGTGCGTTGTGTAATTAGCACGTAAATCTGAATGCTCAAATTTCATATGGCGAATATTCTTACGCCATGGCTGCCTAATCAGAGATTAGCAGACCATTATAGCCGCCGGGATGGCCGCCTGTTGTCGTCCCCGCCGCCGAATCAAACAATAACGGGCTAAGTTGTAAATAGCTGTGCTTTACAAACGAAAACCTAAACAGCTAGGGTGTGAGTTGGTTTGTGCTGTTCCTGCTACCACCCGAAGATCAATACAGTAATAAACATGTAGAAAGCTTATCGGGCATATGTTTGGACGCGGGTTCGACTCCCGCCGGCTCCACAAAATGAGAAAGGGTGCGCAGAGCGAGAGCGATGCCTCCCTTTCTCATTTTCCCTCTTTCAACCGCCGTAGCTTTTTCAGCGAAGGTCATCCGCTCTAAATGAAAATGTAGCAAACTCTCAAAGAACTAACTGCCTACGCTGTCTCCAACAAAACATTACCATCAATCCCCAATTTCGCGTGTAAGCCTCGCAAAAATTCAATATCTGGTTCCCGTTTGCCGCTGAGAATCTGCGATACTTTAGTGGTACTCATGCACAGCAGTGTTGCCAGACTTTTTTGGTTCAGCTTTCTTTGCAACATTTTAAACCTTATAATATCGGTGAGGTGTGGCTCATAACCAAGCGCTGTAGCTATTTTCTGCACATCGGTTTCTTGTTCGTGCACAGAACGCACATCAATTGGGGTCATAGCATGTTTTTGCTCGTACTCTGCAACAAGGTTGGCGGTATGCCCCATCCACCCTAACTCCTCTTCAGTAAGATCTTCTTCGTTTTTAGCCGCCAATTTCCCCAACAGTTTGACGGTCAAATCATAATCCTCCTGTCCGGCGATTTTCAGTATCCTATCCATTATTTTTCATTTAAATACAGTACCGGCAAGTGTTTATCCCCCCGATAACCCCAACCCCCAACTCCGCTTGCAAGTCCCCCAGCCCTCTGACCGCAGTAAACGCCCCCCATCAAAAACAAAACGTCTCATAACTATTCCACGTAGGTACATAGCCGGTAGTAATATCGAACTGCGAGGGAAAACGGAAACGTGGAAAATCGGAGGTATCGGCAGTGATGCAGGTGGTCCCCCTGAGCAGGTATAGGTAGGCGCTGCCGCTGTCGGTAATGTTGCCGGCGGTGGTGTACTTTAGCCTCACATAGTATTTGTATTTCTTGCCTGTGCTATCGGTATTCTTGTCTATACCATCCCAGGCCAGTGGGTTTGGGCCCGATGTCTCATATACCAATACGCCTGTGGTGTCGTATATCTTTACGGTGAGATTGGTAAAATACCCGGGCGTTATGTTGTAGCCTATCAGGCTGTATACATCGTTAAGCCCATCGCCATTGGGGGTAAATGCGGTTGGCAGGATAGCCCCAGGGTGTCGCCGCGGCCTGCAAAAGGCGCAATACAAGTGGCGCGGAGCGTATCGGCAAGGGCGCTGGTTACGGCTGGGGTTGGCGTTACCGAGTGGTTGGTGTCTTTAGGTTTGTTGCAGCCCATTTGCAGGCCTGCAAACAAACTTATAGTCAGTACAATTGTTACAAATTTGCTCATACTCAAGGTTTAATGTTACGGTAAGCAATTGTAACAAACCTTTATATATCTACCAAAAAAAGTTTCAACTTGGCGACACTACACATAGTATTCGGTCTTAGATAAATTATCCCCTTAACTCCTCGGCTTTTGGGTTCAACATTTTCACCCAAAAGCCACCACCAAACAGCCCTCCACACTACCTTTGCTACAACTATGACTCACGCCCGCTACCGGTATTTTGCGCTCAATAAACCCTACAATATGGTATCGCAATTTGTGAGTGTAGAGGCTGTGCCGCTCCTTGGCGCTATAGATTTCGATTTCCCGGAAGGCACACATGCCATTGGCCGATTAGATGCTCTGTCGGAAGGGTTGCTGCTGCTTACTACCAATAAGCGGGTCACCCAATTGCTGTACGATAGCCCCATACCCCACAAGCGCACCTACCTGGTGAGGGTATTAAAAAAAATCGCTCCCGAAAAAGTGCAGCAGTTGCGCGACGGCGTAAAGATAAGCGTGCGCGGCAAGGGCACATACACTACGCAACCCTGCGACGTGCAACTACTGGACACCCCACCCAATGTACTCCCCTACCAACTGGAGCAAAACCCCAACATAGCCCATTCGTGGTTGCAAATGACGCTCTGCGAGGGCAAGCGCCACCAGATCCGTAATATGACCAATGCGGTACACCACCCCTGCCGGCGTCTTATCCGCACCTCGATAGAAAACCTCGAACTCGGTGATCTTGCCCCAGGCTGCGTACGCGAACTGGAAGAAGCAGATTTTTTCAAACTGTTGAAAATTGAGGGCTGGGGTGATTAGCAAGAGTATTGCCAGTGGGGGCTGTTATATAATATTCACCCACATTCCGTTTATATGCCTATAATCAACCTACCGGAACACAAGGCCACGCACAGCCGCCGCATTACCCTACCTTTGCCGCATGATTACCATTTACGGCATTAAAAACTGCGACACTATGCAAAAAGCCATAAAATGGCTGGATGCAAAAGGCATAACTTACACGTTTCATAACTACAAAGAGCAGGGCATAGATGCCGCTACGCTGGAGCGCTGGCTGCAGCATTTTGCAGCCGATAAGCTCATCAACACAAAAAGCACCACCTACAAGGCGCTACCCGACACAGAAAAAGACTGCATAGCCAGCCAGCCGAAGGCAATCGCTACTATGCTGGCGCACAACTCCATCATCAAGCGTCCGGTATGGGATCTCGGTAATGGCAAAATGTACCTCGGCTGGAACGAAGCAGAACTGAACGCCCTGCTATAGCCGCGGCTACGCATATCGGTATAGGCTAAAAATATAACAATATATAACCCACAAGCCGCCTGCCGCTTATCTTTGCCCCACAGTGAAAAAAGAATACAAAGCGCACCTGGCGCTGCTGGGGGCAAATATTTTTTACGGCGCCGGCTTTACGGTTGCCAAAACCGTTATGCCCCGCCTCATAGAGCCGCTCGGTTTTATATTCATCCGTGTTGGGGTAGTTATGGTGTTGTTCTGGCTCAGCTTTCTGGGCGGCAACAAGTTTCGCGACACCATAGACCGCAAAGACTGGCTACGCCTCGTATTGGGCGGTTTGTTCGGCGTAGCGCTCAACCAGATGTTGTTTTTCACCGGCCTCAACCTCACCTTCCCTATTCATGCGGCGCTTATTATGATGAGCACTCCGTTGCTCATTACTATCATTGCTATTTTCATGCTCCGCGAACGCATTGGCCCTGTTAAGGCCGCGGGGCTCATTATGGGTGTTAGCGGCGCAGTATTGCTCATGAGCGCTGGTAAGGAGCTCACTATCACGGGCAGTTCGGCAATAGGCGATGTTTTTGTGTTGCTCAATGCCGCATCTTACGCCATATATCTGGTAATGATCAAGCCGCTTATGCACCGCTACCGGCCTATTATCGTTATCAGGTGGGTGTTTTTCTTTGGTTTCCTTATGGTGCTCCCGTTTGGCTGGCCGCAGTTTTCCGCCATACAGTGGTCGTTGTTCACACCAGTCAATTTTCTGGCAGTAGCGTTCATAGTGGTGTGCGTTACTTTTTTTACTTACCTCTGGAACATTTATGCCCTCAAAATTCTCTCGCCCTCCATAGCGGGCGCATATATCTATTTGCAGCCCATCTTTGCTGCCATCATATCTATTGTGTTCACCGGCGAGCGACTCACCTTCATAAAAGTTATCGCTACCCTACTCATATTTGGCGGAGTGTATATGGTCAACTTCGGATTCAGGCGCAAACGCAAAGACCTCGAAGAAGCAATACTCCCAGAGTAGCGCCACTCCTCTCATCATAATTGACTTATCGCTTAGCTCCCCTACCCCTACTGGACGATGTGAACGAACTCATACTACTACTGAAATACTGCCTGTAATAAATGGTATCTCCCAAAAAATATCCATCTATATTGTTGCTGGTATAAGGGTCGCTATATTTCGAATAGTGGAATCTACGCGTTCCGGGTGTGTACTCTATCCCACATTGGCAATTAGCCCTTTGTTGCTCATCGCTGAATATCAGCTTTCCATCGGCTCCTCGTGTTACCACAATAGCTTTCCGTCCATATGTTTGAACCGGTCCCATACTGGTATACGATAAAAAGGTATCCTGCACATCATATGTCCCTATCACGCTGTCGGTCACAAATTTGCACAGTGTGGCGTCGGCTTTCTTGGCTGTAGCGTCATAGTTCAGCGCATCTGCATCTTTACACCCTGTTGTTTCGCTGGGTGTGGCTATTTGCGCCGCAGGGTGTGTGCAGGCTGCAAAAAACAGGCATAGCGCCAGCCCAAAATAGATTCTCATATTGGTCATAAGCATTTTACGAATATAGGATTTTTGCTACAAAAACCTTGCCACATTCACTTTCCGGTAATTTATTTTTTCCCCTACCATGTACCAAGCTATCTATTTGCCGCAATTAAAAAAATTGTAGTCGGTTTCAGGTATATTATCAGTTACGCCTATACTCCTTGCCAGCGTTACTATCTGGCCGCGATGGTAGGTACTATGATTTACTACGTGTATTATATATTCGTATCTACTCAGTTTGTTGGCGGCCCATGGCATGTTCAGCGTCAACTCCTCCACCAGCTGCACCTCTGTAAAGGCCCCAAAATCCGCCTTCATTTCCAGCGACTGACTTAGTATCTCGTTCATAACAAGATCTACTTCGCGCTCGCGCACTGCCCAGTTGAAGTTAGCCGTATCTCTGCCGCAAACAAATGCCTGCCAAAACCTTTGTGTCCGCAATATATGCTGCAATGTATAGTCTATACTGCTAAAGCTCGATGCCCCCTGACAGTACAGCGTATCGGTACCCAATTGTTGTAACCATTTCACTATTTTATTATTAGCCCATTCGTTGTAGGCGGCATAGTTGGCAATTAATTTTTGAAGGCTCATATTATCAGGTTATTTCCATCTCTAGAACCAAATATACCAAAATAAAGAGTAGCTGCACCAGCAAAACAATGCCCCGCACAGCTACTCTTTATTCAATTATCCAAAGCCATCAAGCCAAAATACCTGAAATACCCTTCTCTACAGCGCTTCGTTAGCTACTTTGCTTCCGCACATACTTAGTCAGTATCACTATCACCTGCCCTTCTATTCTTCCCTCTATCTGTTCGGTATTATTTTCTACCAATCTTATGTTCTTTACTACAGTGCCCAGCTTGGCATTTAGCGTAGACCCCTTCACGTCCAGCGATTTTATCAGCACAACGCTATCGCCTGCCTGCAGTACATTACCGTTGCAATCTTTATGCAGATCCACAGTTCCATCATTGTCATGGTCGCCGGTAGCTTTTGCCCACTCCAGCTTTTCGTCGTCCAGATACATCATATCCAGCGCATCCATCGCCCAGCTTTCACTGCGCAGGCGGTTCAGCATACGCCACGATACTACCTGCACGCCCGGTACTTCGCTCCACATACTTGTGGTCAGGCAACTCCAGTGTGCGCTGTCTAGTTCTTCTTTCTTTTCTATCTGAGCCAAACACTTATCGCAAATCATTATGCAATTGTCTTCAGTGGTTCGTGTTTGCGGCAACACTTCATAAACCTTAAGCGGTGTTTCCGCCTGGCACAATTCGCATTTTTTTTCGCTGCGTTTGGTCAGTAAATCTTCCAGTTTCATATAACTCTATATTAATCAGGCCACAAAGTTAACCATTCCCCCAAGCTTTTTATTGACAATAGTCAGCATAACAAAGTGTAGTTGTAAAAATGAAGCTATCAATCGAAGGATAATTCGTCATTTGGCGTCTAAACAAATAGAATAATAATATAGTTTATGATGAAGAAAATTGTTTTGAGCGCAGCCATTTTGTGGGCTACGCAGAGTATGGCGCAGATAATACCCAACGGCGGTTTTGAAACCTGGGCAACTACAGGCCCATTTCTGGCGCCTACAGGCTGGGCGACCAGTCCTGCAGTAGTGCAGAGCAGCGCCGCCCATAGCGGTAGTTGGGCATTGCAATGCAAGGTCGACACCTTTACCAACCCCATGACCTCCACCCTCGACACCGTAGCAGCTACTGCTTATACCGGCGCAGCCACTATGGGCCCGCCTCCCATGCCCGGCACAAGCTTTGGCGGTTTTGCCTACACAGCCTGGCCCGATAGTATAACCGGCTACTACAAGTACTCTGGTGCGCCCAACGACTCATTTACTATTCTGGCCCAACTGTGCAAGTGGGACACCGCAACTCATGCCCGCACCATTATAAAGCAGGCCCGCTGGACCAGCGCTGCAGCTGCAAGCAACTACACCCGCTTTAGCTTGCCGCTCATTGCTTCCGGCAGTTCCACCACTCCCGATACCGCTTTTATTCAGGTATTTGCCGCCAATCAGCAAGCCCCCAAACATATGGGTACCTCCCTTTGGGTAGATGACCTCGGCTTCATTACTCTACCGAATGCTGTACCTCAAGTATCGGCTTTGGCCAATGTCGTCGTTTACCCCAATCCATTTACAGATAAAATCACCGTATCTGGCGCCTCCATAAAATCGATAATGGTGCGTAATGCGGTAGGAAATACAGTCATAACAACAACAGACAAAATTTTCAACACTTCCGAGCTCGCTCCCGGACTGTACTACTTAACCATTACCAACATTGAAGGCGAAATAACAACAAAACAGATTGTGAAGCGCTAAAAGTTAATACTCATATTGACAAATAACAATGTCAGAAAACAGCGGCAAACGGGATACCCTGTGCGCGGCTTTGTTTTTTAGAAACCTACCATTTTACAAAATTACTTTAACAAAAACGGCCGCCCTATTTGGACGGCCGTTCTAACATGCAACTTACTATAAGGGGAAATTAGTGTTGCACAGTTATTTTTGTAGTCAGTTCCTTACCGGTTTTGCTGTTCAGTTTTACAATATACAGTCCGTTAGCCAGGGTTTCTGTGCTTATGCTTGCTTGTCCGTTGTGGCTTGCGCTTGCGCCCACAGTGCGACCCAATACATCTGTAACAGTCATGCTGAATTCAGTTTTGTCGTCAGATACTGCATTTACTTTGTTAGCTGCAGGGTTTGGATAAACGTTTGCTTTAAAGCCAGCGTTAACAATCTGCTGAGTAAATGTGGGTATTCTTATAGTGTTCAACGTGGTATTTGTTATGATAGCAGGGTTGTAATCGAAATAGATTGCTGCTTTGTTTTTGATTTGAGTTCCCGCTGGCAATGCTTCATTAAGCGCTATTGCATAAGTTACTGCGCCCATGCTGCCATAGTAATCAGCTCCGCTATCGGGCAGGTTGATGTCATTGAAACGGAATTTCACCAAACGGCCTTCTGTAAATATCTGTACCGGATGAGTAGCGTTAAGTATATGAATGGTAGATGCATCTACATTTGCACTGAGCGTATCTACTATTGTTACATTTCTTGCAGGCGCATTACCTGTATTCTGGAAATGTATCTGATAGCTCATAGGCGTACCGTTTTCTATATAGCCTGGAGTTCCCGATCCTTGAGGAGCTACTTCTTTCATATTTGGGTCGTAAGCCGAACGTACATAACCGCAGAAAGTGCTTGTATTATTGCTCATATTCGGGTCGGTAATAGATGTTGCAGTTGCATTTACTGTATTACACAGTCTGTCGCCTATCATAGTTGTTGGGCTCACTGCCACTATTACTGAAGAATAAAAACCAAAATATGTGCCGCTTGATACATAGTTCCATGTTACTGTGCTACCCGAAACAGATGAAGGAGCTGGGAAGCCAGGTACTACGCCTACATAAGTAAGGTTCGGATCGAGCGTAAGCGTAATGGTAGATGTAAGTGAGCTGCATGTATATCCATACCACCAAGACCAGTTACCTGCCCATACGCCTACAGTTGTAGTGTCGCCAGAAACAAAACAATGATCCCATCCTAACGCTGACATATCTACAGTAGCAGGCGGCGTGCATTCGTAAGCAAAATCCTCAGTGTACGACCCACCGCTTGTAACCGTAAGTGTGTATGCTCCAGACGATGGGCAAGATGGCGCAAGGTTACTATCTAACCATCCAGACCATGACCAGTGATACAGATACCCCATTGGAATAACTGTATAGTTTCCAGGCAACAAATTGATGCTGTAATAACCAGTATCGTTGGTCCATCCGCTCCATACGCTATCGTGGGTAGTATTGTTCACCACAAGTATAGGTGCGTAAGAGATACCAATTTCGCCAGATTCTTTAGTGCAATTACTATTATCGTCTATATACAATTTACCGGATAGCACTCCACAATCGTTCGACAATGTTAATGGGCGATTATAGGCGGTATCTGCCAATCCACCTGGAGCCGTTACCCTAAACATAACATTGTAGGTACCAGGCATGGTGTAAGTGTGGTAGGGGAACTGGTAAAAGGACGAAGTAGCCTGAATACGATAGCTTGTGTCCGATCCGTCGTCATAATTGATGTAAATATCTACAGAGTCGGTAGATATTAATGTTCCGGTGCAACCTCCATAAACCATAAAGCTGGCATTGTTGGGCAGGTAGCAATAGGTCATTACCGAATCGAAACCGGTAATAGAAACACCGGTAATTGTTGCTGAAGCTTTTTCAGCTTTGAAAAAGGATACCAGGCCGAGGAAAAGGGCTGATAAGAGTAGTTTCTTGTTCATCTTTTTTGGTTTGGATATTGGTTAAATAATAGTTTTTTAACGCCATTTTTCCCAACCCTCCATTCTTGCCGCATCTGGCCAGTAATGCGCAATTATTTCAGGTGCTGAAAATGTTACGTTCCAACAATCTTGCTGTTTTAGCTTGTTTACTGCACCAATCTTAAAACTGCACGATTGCCTTTATAATACTACTGACGAGCCAACCAAACCAATCGTTAGCCTACAAGAAAAAAATTTTCATAAAAAAATGAACACACAAATCGATCCATTAACCAAAGATTAATAGAAGCAAAAGAGAAAAAACATACAGGAGATCATCCCAACTTAAAAGCAACATAAAATGCCGCACCCTTACCTACCTCAGACTCTACCCAAATTCGTCCGCCATTTTGCTCTACAAATTCGTGGCAAAGCATAAGTCCTATACCTGTACCTTTTTCGTTATCTGTGCCTGGCGAGCTTTTTATGATTGGCTTAAATACAGAAGCTATTGTATCGGCGCTGAGGCCAACCCCTGTATCTTTTACGGCTATTACAGCAAAACCCGCAAGGCTTTCTTTATCTGCTGTCAGGGTCACGGAGCCTCCCTGCAGCGTAAACTTTATAGCATTCGACAATAAATTGCGCAACACAAAATCAAATTGGTCATTATCAGCAAATACAAATACATCCGCTGGTATATTATTCTGAACCGATATATTTTTTGTGGCGGCGCTGAAATTAAGCAACCGCATATTTTTCTGCAAAGTATCCAGCACGTTGAGCTTTCTAGGGTTAACGCCTGTTTTGTTAATTTGCGATTTACCCCAATATAGCAACGTCTCCAGTGTTTCGAGCGTGGTCTGAGATTGACCCCGCAAAGCTTGCATCATAAAGTGGCGTTCCTCGGGTGTTGTGCTTGCATCGTCAAGTATGTCGAGCACCATATTAATATTGCCCACTGGCCCGCGCAAATCATGCCCTATCACCGAAAACAAGTTATCTTTCATCGCATTTGATGCGGCCAGCGCCTCCTTCTGTTTTATAAGTTCTCTATTCAGTAATCTGGTCTTCCGGTAAAAGAGGAGTACAGCCAAAACTGCAACAGCCAAACTGATCACTATCGCCCAAAGTGCATTACGTTTCTGCATATTTGCAAGTTCCGTTAGCTTTAACTGTTTTAGCTTACTATTACTTTGTTCCAGTTCATAAACCGATTCAAGACTTGCTATCTCTTTGGCTTTTTCTACATTCACAATACTATCGTGTATCAGCCGTTCCTGCTCCATTAGCGATACCATCTCTTTGTAGTTGCCTATTTTCCGGTTTACCACTATCTACTCTTGATAAATTTCATCAATCAGCATTTTGTTATTAACTTTTTTGGCAATTACGAGCGCCTCATTAAGCTTACTCAATGCTTTAGCCAAATCAGTTTTATCGTAAACACCCCCAATATTCTGCAATAATCTGGCCTCCTCTTCCGGCAATTTCTTTTCTCGCGCTATCGCCAGCGCTTCTTCAAAGTAAGATAATGCCTTAGGCAAATCGTTGAACCTTTGGTAGACAATCCCGAAATTGAGTAGCGAATAGAGATAAATATCAATATAGCTTTGCTTGTCGCTTCCGTCAAGCGCTTTTTGGAAGTAATTAACCGCATTGTTTAAGTCGCCCTTCATTCCGTAGGCAATTCCTATGTTATTGTATAGGTTACACTTTGTGCGCACCCCAATTTTATCATTGAACATAGACATAGCTTTGCTATCATACTCCACACATTTATCCAGCTCGCCTATTTCCCTACTTACATTACCTAAGTTCATATATGCGTTCAGCATACCTAATGAATCCGATAGCTTCTGAAAAATCTTTAAAGCTTCAATAAAATGCGCTGTAGCCTTATCGCCGCTACCTGTTCGTGCATCGAGCGTACCAAGCAGATTATGTGCCAAAGCTACACCTCTAGCCAATTTCAACTCTTCGTACAACCGCAATGCCTCATTGATCTTTTTCCGCGAAAAATTGAGATTTCCCCTATCCGATTCAAGTCTGCCTTGCATACACAATACATCTGCTATGCCAGCAACATCATTTATTTCTGTATAATATTTCAACCCGCCGTCCAATTCTTTGTACACAGTATCCGTGTTTGAATAACGATAGTTTTCAAACAGCTTTTTATACCGCTCTAACCTACTATCTTTTTGCGCATTAGGTTCCCTTCCGACCATGTTCGATACAGAACTACTCTGTGCATATGTTTGGTTGTTTGCTAAGAAGCATAATGCGCACGAAATAATAAATGTTAAGAAACGCTTGGCTAAGCTATTTTTCATAGGGGTAAATATACAAAAGAGTTAATCGTTATACTGTTGACCCTTACTTCTTTGCTGCTAATAACAAGCGATTACCAATCGGCGATGACGTTCCCTTGTTTGTTAACTATTTATGATATTCATAAACTGTTTCAGGTAAATCTGGAATTGTAGCCGCAATACACTACCTTTGCAAATATTGAAGACTTATTGATTTTATAACTATACTTGAAGTAATACCCTTTGTCGCTTAGATCTCTTAGAACTTTCTCGACTCAATGTATGCTATCGCCTTAATGGCGATTTTTTGTTGCAATTTTTACAAACACAATATATATGAAGAAAATAATAGGCTACCGGAAATTACTGGGAGTAAATGAAAGCGCCGACCTACAGGAGCTTAAAACAGTGTACAGAAACCTGATGAAAAACTGGCACCCCGACAAATTTCAGGAAAGCGAGGAGCAAAAAGTAGACGCCGAAGCAAAGAGCAAACACATCATTGAAGCATATCACTTTTTGGTAAGCATTGCACCCGAAACTAAAGCTGCTAACCTTGCAGAATACACCGCTACTACCACTACTTCAGGTATTCAGGATTTTGAATATAAAGGAGAAACATTACAAATTAAGTTTCTGGACGGCACAAGTTATGAGTATTTTGGCGTGCCAAAAGCTATTTACGTTAAACTTATCAATGCCACTACCCCCGGTCGTTTTGCTCGCAGACACATATACAATTCATTCCCCTACCGCATGGCTGGCAAGGCAATGGAGATGGCCTAATATTTTTGCCAAAATACAAAGAAGCGATTGTCACTACCCACCATGGCTCGTGACAATCGCTTCTTTCATTATTGTGTCTTAGGCAAACCGTTAGTTATTAAGCCCGCCGGCGGCTACCCACTTTTTTATCTGCGTTATTTTACAGTCCTCCAGCTTATCACCTCCACTGGGCATAAAGCTAAACCCTGTTGTATGACTGATTGCACCTATCAAACGCCCATTTACTGCCGACTCGCGCACGGCTGAATAGTTTGTAAGGTCGCCGCCAGGTGCGCTCGCCGATGAATGACATCCGATACAATAATTTTGCATTATTGGCGCTACAGCTCCGCTATAAGTAAACAATGTGGTATCGCAACCAGACGATGCACAATCCCCGCTATCAACTGCACCAGCCACAATCCAACGCTTTATTAAATCGAGCTGTGCTGTAGTCAATGGGTTACCATCTTTAGGCATAAACGACTCACTACTTCTGCTTGCTATCGCTACCGTTTCCCATATTTTACTCGCTGCTGCATTTCCCGGCACTATTCCTTTACGCACAATGTTTGCATAGTTGTCAAGAATATATCCTTCTTCGTGCGACGCGGCATCATGACACCCACTTTTGGCGCAATTCGATTGAAATATGGGCAATATATCGCGCTCAAAACATATACCGGCCGCCGTAGTTCTGTTTGTATCTGGCAGTATATAGGGGTCATGAGTACACGAAGTAATAATCAATGCTGCTGATATTGCTATAGCTGCCGGCATAATCAGCGTCTTCACCTTACTTAAAATAAGCATATTTAATTATTGATTGATAATTTCACTATCAAAGTTAGAAATATTCCTCGACCTCGGCCCCATCAATTTCAACTTTCTGAGTA
Source organism: uncultured Bacteroidota bacterium (assembly GCA_903882805.1). Taxonomy (GTDB): domain Bacteria; phylum Bacteroidota; class Bacteroidia; order Chitinophagales; family Chitinophagaceae; genus Nemorincola. The sequence goes on from CAIRYK010000076.1 coordinate 17,910, forward strand.
TTTTTAACTATTGGTATGGATCACTAAAGTTCCATATCCATAAAACTCGGTAAAATCAACTTCCGAAATAGAATTACTATCATCTATAATTCAGAACACTTAAATCCATAACTACAATTCCCCTACTTTTGTGGAAATAACAAAAAATGGTAGGTTACAAACAACTATTTGAAAATAACAAAAAATGGGTTGAAGAAAAAAAAGCCAAGGATGCATCCTTTTTTGAAAAACTAGCCCGCGATCAACAACCAGGATTCCTTTATATTGGCTGCTCAGACAGTAGAGTACCGGCAAACGAAATCATGGGACTTGAGCCTGGCGATGTATTCGTGCACCGTAATGTAGCCAATCTGGTCAACAATTCAGACCTCAATGTAATGTCTGTAATTAACTATGCCGTAAAACACTTGCAGGTCAAACATATTATTATATGCGGCCATTACAATTGCGGAGGTGTAAAAGCAGCTATGACGCCAAAGGATATGGGCATTCTTAATCCATGGTTGAGGAATATTAGAGATGTTTATCGCCTGCATGCTTCAGAACTGGATACGATTACCAACGAGCACGATCGGTACAACCGCCTGGTAGAACTAAATGTAATAGAGCAGGCTACCAATGTTATAAAAACAGCCGTAGTACAACAATGTTATCAGAAAACCGGCTACCCAATTGTGCATGGTTGGGTATTCGATTTACACACAGGTATTTTAAACGACCTTGACATAAAATTCGAGACGATACTACACCAAATACAAAAAATATACAACCTAACTGGCTTCGACTCCACATTTAATGAATATGGAGAATAGACAACCTTTACTATAATCGTCATTCCAGTAACAGGCTTTGCTTTAACAAGATTTTCAACATTATATAGCGTTATAAAAGCAGAACAGGTCGCCAAATGGCGACCTGTTCTGCTTTTATAACGTATAGCCTAAGCTATGTTTACTATTCTTCTTCGTCAAACTGAAGCACATCTCTGTTAGCCATCAGCAATTCGAATTCTTCTTTCGAACCAACTACCAGGTTATCGAATTCGCGCATACCTGTACCCGCTGGTATGAGGTTACCGGTAATAACGTTTTCTTTAAGACCCAACAGATAATCTGACTTACCGTTGATAGCAGCCTGAGACAATACCTTAGTTGTTTCCTGGAACGACGCAGCTGAAATCCAGCTCTGTGTACCCAAAGAAGCCTTAGTGATACCCAACAACATAGGTGAAGATGTAGCTGGATTTGCATCGCGGTACTCTACCAGTTTCTTGTCGGCGCGACGTAGTCCGCTGTTTTCTTCGCGAATTTCGCGGATAGTAACAATCTGTCCTGGATGCATCTTGTCTGAAGCTCCGGCATCTGTAACAACTTTCTTGTCATAGATCCAGTCGTTTTCGTCCATAAACTCAAACTTATCCACTGTATCTTCTTCAAGGAATTTAGTATCTCCCGGATCAACAATATTTACTTTACGCATCATCTGCCTTACGATCACCTCAACGTGTTTGTCGTTGATTTTCACACCCTGCAAACGATAAACTTCCTGAATTTCATTTACCAGATACTCTTGTACTGCAAATGGTCCCTTGATAGACAAAATGTCGCTTGGCGTTGTAGCGCCATCGCTCAGCGATGTACCAGCCTTCACGAAGTCGCCATCTTGCACCATGATGTGGCGTGTAAGTGGAACGAGGTATTTCTTAACCATTCCCTCGCGGCTTTCCACTATAATCTCGCGGTTACCACGCTTCACATTACCAAATCCTACAACACCATCTATCTCGGCTACCACTGCAGGGTTGCTTGGGTTACGCGCTTCAAAAAGCTCGGTAACTCGTGGCAGACCACCCGTGATATCTCGGCTACGACCCATCACACGTGGAATCTTCACCAGTACCTGACCATTGTATACTTCGTCGTCTATGTTCACCACAATGTGCGAACCTACCGGCAAGTTGTATCCTTTAGATTCCTTTCCATCTACAAAGATGGATGGTATCTTAGTTTTATCTTTTGTTTCGATAACCACTTTCTCGCGGTGACCTGTTTGTTCGTCAGCCTCTTCACGATAAGTGATACCCTCAATAACGCTGTCGAAACGAACTTTACCGCTAATCTCAGATATGATAACTGCGTTGAACGGATCCCAGGTACATATAACGTCGCCCTTAGCTACTTTTTTACCATTTGCTACTTTCAGCACAGAGCCGTAAGGTATGTTGTTGGTAATCAGCAAGCGGTCGTTGGTTACGTCTACTATACGCACCTCACCGGTACGGCCTATTACCACTATCTGATCATCGCCTTCTGCGTCTTTGTACTTTGTAGTACGCAAACCATCGAACTGGATTGTACCATCGAACCTGGCCACCAATTGCGACTCAATAGCCGAAGAACCCGCAACACCACCCACGTGGAACGTACGCAGTGTAAGCTGTGTACCCGGCTCACCGATAGACTGTGCAGCAATAATACCAACTGCATCGCCTTTCTGTGCCATATAACCCGTTGCCAGGTTTTTACCGTAGCATTTTGCGCACACGCCTCTGCGGCTTTCGCATGTTAATACAGAGCGAATTTCTACTGTATCTATCGGACTTTCGTCTATGCGTTTTGCTATATCTTCCGTTATTTCTTCACCGGCATTAGCAATCAGCTCATCATTTAGCGGATCGTAAATATTGTGAAGCGAAGTACGACCCAAAATACGATCGTAAAGTGGTTCTACTATTTCTTCATTGTCTTTCAATGCAGATGTTGCAATACCGCGCAGGGTGCCGCAATCTTCACCATTAATTACTACATCCTGAGCTACATCCACCAAACGACGCGTCAGATAACCTGCATCCGCCGTTTTAAGCGCCGTATCCGCCAGACCCTTACGGGCGCCGTGCGTAGAGATAAAGTACTCCAATACGCTCAATCCTACTTTAAAGTTAGAAAGGATCGGGTTTTCAATAATTTCAGAACCTGATGAACCGCTACGACGAGGTTTAGCCATCAGCCCTCTAAGACCTGCAAGCTGTTTAACCTGCTGTTTAGATCCACGAGCGCCTGAATCAAGCATCATATATACTGAGTTGAAGCCTTGTTTGTCGGCCGCCATCTCACGAATCAACGTTTCTGTCACACGTGTATCTACACGGCTCCATACGTCAATAACCTGGTTATAACGCTCATTGTTTGTAATAAGCCCCATGTTGTAGTTGTCCCAAATCTCATCAACATCAACCTGAGCATTCTTCACCAATTGTTCTTTTACATCAGGAACAGTAAGATCCTTAATGTTAAACGACAAACCACCTCTGAAGGCTGTACGGAATCCTAATGTTTTGATATCATCAAGGAATTGTACTGTCTTAGGTATGTTAGTGTTCTTCAGTATTTGTCCAATGATTTCACGCAGTGATTTTTTAGTAAGCAATGCATTTACGAAACCATTTTCCTTAGGCACAAACTGATTGAACATTACACGTCCAACGGTAGTATCTATCAATTGTGTTTTCAGAGATCCGTCGTTTTCACGTACAGTTGCTCTTACTTTTATCCAGGCATGCAAATCTGCACGGCCTTCGTTGTGCGCTATGATAACTTCCTCGGTGCTGTAATAGGCTTTATTTTCGCCCTTTACTTTTTCCGTTTCAGTCGATTTTTTACCCTTAGAAATATAATACAGACCAAGTACCATGTCCTGAGATGGAAGAGTGATTGGCGTACCGTTCTGTGGGTTAAGAATGTTGTGCGATGCCAGCATAAGCATTTGCGCCTCAATAATAGCGGCGTTGCTCAGCGGTACGTGCACGGCCATCTGGTCACCGTCAAAGTCGGCGTTGAACGCAGAACATACCAGCGGATGCAGCTGTATTGCTTTACCTTCAATCAGTTTTGGCTGGAAGGCCTGTATTGACAAACGGTGTAGCGTTGGGGCGCGGTTAAGCATGATAGGATGACCTTTCAGTACATTCTCCAAAATGTCCCAAACTACCGCTTCCTTGCGCTCTACCAGTTTTTTAGCGCTCTTCACCGTTTTCACAATACCTCTCTCTATGAGCTTGCGAATGATAAACGGTTTGAACAATTCGGCCGCCATATCCTTTGGCAAACCGCACTCATGCAGTTTCATTTCCGGTCCAACCACGATAACCGAACGACCAGAGTAGTCGACACGTTTACCCAACAGGTTCTGACGGAAACGACCTTGTTTACCTTTCAGTACATCTGAAAGTGATTTCAGCGCACGACCGCCCTCTGCTTTTACGGCATTTGACTTACGGCTATTATCGAACAGAGAATCTACCGCTTCCTGCAGCATACGTTTTTCATTACGCAAGATCACTTCAGGAGCCTTGATTTCTATCAGTCTTTTCAGACGGTTGTTACGGATGATTACCCTGCGGTACAGATCGTTAAGATCTGATGACGCAAAGCGGCCGCCATCCAATGGAACCAACGGACGCAGTTCCGGTGGAATAACCGGAATGTACTGCATTACCATCCACTCCAAACGGTTTTCAATACGAGTATTGGCATCGCGGAATGCTTCTACAACGCTAAGACGCTTCAATGCCTCTTGCTTACGCTGTTGTGAAGTTTCGTTGGCCGCTGCATTACGCAAATCGTACGATAACTTATCCAAATCGATACGCGCCAGCAGCATTTGTACTGCTTCAGCGCCCATTTTGGCTATGAATTTATTAGGGTCTTCATCAGGAAGATACTGATTCTCCTTTGGCAGGTTGTCAATAATTTCCAGATATTCATCTTCGGTAAGCAACTGCTGACTCGTCTCTTCCGAATCTTTAAGATTCAGCTTTGTACGGATCATATCATCTGCTTCGCCCGGACTTACTACTACATAACGCTCGTAGTAAACGATGCTCTCCATTTTCTTTGAGCTTACACCCAGCAAATAACCTATTTTGTTTGGCAGGCTCTTGAAATACCAGATGTGAACTATAGGCACCACCAGTTTGATGTGACCTAAACGCTCTCTGCGTACTTTCTTTTCAGTTACTTCAACACCGCAGCGGTCGCACACGATACCCTTGTAACGGATACGCTTGTACTTACCGCAATAACATTCGTAATCCTTTACCGGACCGAATATTTTTTCGCAAAACAAACCATCGCGTTCCGGCTTGTAAGTACGGTAATTGATGGTTTCAGGCTTTAGCACTTCTCCATAAGAACGATCAAGAATAACATCGGGCGATGCCAGACTGATGGTGATCTTACCAAATCCCGCCCGCGGACGGTTGTCTTTCTTTATTGCCATGTTGTTAAGTAATTTGTCGTTAGTAGATAGTAGAAAGTCGCGAATAATTCTTTTAGAATTGGTATTTGTAGCTTCAAAACAACCCTTTGTATACTCAGATACTGTTGCTTTTATCAACTGAATTGTTTCTGTTTAAGCCACTCAATTCTGCAATCCTTACCCCATAACTATCTTCATATATATACTCCAATTGTTTACTAATAATTTATTTTCACATTCGTAGAATAACCCAATACCATTGTAAAGTTTTTTGATAAAAGATATTGTTTTTACACACTATTTCTTATTCTTTCCGTTGGTACAAAAGTAGCAACCTAGCAGGCGCAACCTAGATTTTCCTAATATTTACATTTGTTTCAAGCGCATCTTTCACCTGTTGCAAATAGTTGTTATTTATAAAGTAGATAGTCGTTCGTTGGTACTCCCGACTATCTACTAATAACTATTTACTATGAATAATAATACTACTCAAACTTCAACTCCAAGCCAAGACCTCTCAACTCGTTCACCAATACGTTGAACGATTCAGGAATACCTGCCTTAGGTATGTTATCACCCTTCACAATTGCTTCGTAAGTCTTAGCGCGACCAACAATATCATCTGATTTAAGCGTCAGCAACTCCTGAAGTATATTAGATGCTCCATAAGCCTCCAATGCCCAAACCTCCATCTCACCAAAACGCTGACCACCGAACTGAGCTTTACCGCCCAATGGCTGCTGCGTAATAAGACTGTATGGACCGATAGAACGCGCGTGCATTTTATCGTCTACCATGTGATGCAGCTTGATGATGTAGATGATACCTACCGTAGCTTTCTGGTGGAAACGCTCTCCTGTTTCGCCATCATACAGGTAAGTATGTCCGAAATCGGGCAACCCAGCCTTGATAATCAGGTTTTCAATTTCCTCTACGCTTGCACCATCAAAGATCGGTGTTGCATAACGCTCGCCGAGCTTCTCACCTGCCCAACCCAGAATTGTTTCATATATCTGTCCAAGGTTCATACGCGATGGTACGCCCAGCGGATTCAGCACCACATCTACAGGTGTGCCGTCTTCCAGGAATGGCATATCTTCTTCACGCACTATCTTGGCAACAATACCTTTGTTACCGTGGCGACCCGCCATTTTATCACCCACTTTCAGTTTACGCTTGCTTGCAAGGTAAACTTTAGCCAGCTTCAACACACCTGCAGGCAACTCATCACCTATGCTCAAGTTGAACTTTTCGCGCTTGTAGCGACCCAGTTCTTCGTTGAACTTGATATTAAAGTTGTGCAACAGCTGATTGATCAGGTCATCGGTTTCTTTATCGCCTGTCCATCCCAATGGATTAACATTCTGATAATCGATAGATCCTAATGTCTTAGAGTTGAACTTACCGCCCTTGGTCAGTACAGTTTCACCAAAGTTGTTGGTGATACCTGCAGATGCTTTATCGCGCAGCAAGATGAGCAACTTCTCGAACAGGAAGTTTTTAAGGTCTTCCAGGTTCTTATCGTGTACTTTTTCTATTTTCTCTAAAGCTGTCTTTTCACGAACTTTTGAGTTTTTATCTTTCTTAGCGCGTTGGAACAACTGCTTAGAGATAACAATACCTTCAGTGCCGCTTGGCGCTTTCAGCGATGCATCTTTAGCGTCGCCGGCTTTATCGCCAAAGATCGCGCGGAGCAGTTTCTCTTCAGGAGTAGGATCTGTTTCACCTTTAGGCGTTATTTTACCTATCAGTATATCGCCTTCGCCCACATGTGCGCCAATTCGAATGATACCATTCTCATCAAGGTCCTTAGTTGCTTCTTCCGATACGTTCGGGATATCTGCAGTAAGTTCTTCTTCACCAAGTTTAGTATCGCGCACTTCCAGTTCATACTCATCGATGTGTACCGATGTGAACCAGTCTTCACGCACTACTTTCTCGTTTATTACTATCGCATCCTCGAAGTTGTAGCCTTTCCATGGCATGAACGCCACTTTCAGGTTACGACCCAACGCCAGCTCGCCATCTTGCGTAGCGTAGCCCTCTGTCAGGAAGTCGCCCAATTTCACCTTCTGACCTTTACGCACACATGGGCGCAGTGTCATACTTGTGCTTTGGTTGGTTTTCTTGTACTTGGTTAGCGTATATATTTTCAGGTCGTCTTCAAAAGAAACCAGACGTTCTTTGTCGCCGCGGTCGTAGCGCACATGTATATGGTCTGCATCTACATATTCTACTACGCCATTACCTTCTGCATGTATCTGAATACGCGCATCGCGGGCTGCTTTACCTTCCAGTCCTGTACCTACTATCGGCACCTGAGGCAGAATAAGCGGTACAGCCTGACGTTGCATGTTCGATCCCATCAGTGCACGGTTGGCATCATCATGCTCCAGGAAGGGGATCAATGAAGCGCTCAATCCAACGATCTGGTTGGGAGCTACGTCCATGTATTCTACTTCGTTTGGCTCAAGAATCGGGAAGTCGCCGGTCTGACGTGATTTAATTTTATCTTCAAGGAAGTTGCCTTTGTCGTCCATTGGCACGTTTGCCTGGGCGATTTTTGCCAAATCTTCTTCTTCAGCGCTTAGGAAACGGAAGTTCTTAAGATCTACCCTACCATCTTTTACTTTGTGGTATGGCGTTTCTATAAAGCCCATGTCATTGATCTGAGCATGCACGCAAAGCGTAGATATCAGACCGATGTTCGGACCTTCCGGCGTTTCGATAGTACACAAACGGCCATAATGGCTATAGTGTACGTCGCGCACCTCAAAGCCAGCGCGCTCTCTGCTCAAACCGCCCGGACCGAGGGCAGAAATACGACGTTTGTGCGTAATTTCCGAGAGTGGGTTGGTCTGATCCAGGAACTGCGACAACTGCGAAGTACCAAAGAACGAATTAATAACAGAAGAAAGGGTACGTGCATTGATCAGGTCGATAGGCGTAAACACCTCATTATCACGAACGTTCATACGCTCGCGGATAGTACGCGCCATACGAGCCAAACCAACGCCAAACTGCGCAAACAATTGTTCGCCTACAGTACGTACGCGTCTGTTGCTCAGGTGATCGATATCGTCTATTTCCGCCTTACCGTTGGTCAAACGTACCAGATACTTGATGATGGAAATGATATCTTCCTTGCTCAACACCTTGGTAACAAGATTGATATCCAATCCCAGTTTACGATTGATTTTGTAACGGCCCACCTCGCCCAGATCGTAACGCTTATCGCTGAAAAACAGTTTTTCAATGATACCGCGCGCTGTTTCATCATCCGGCGCATCGCTACCGCGCAATTGGCGGTAGATGTGCTGAACGGCTTCCAGCTCCGAGTTTGATGTATCTTTATTTAATGTATTATATATAATTGAGAAATCTCCACTAACTTCTTCTTTCTGCAAAAACAGGGTTTTGATGCCCATTTCCTGTACTAGCATAGCGTTATCTTCATCAAGCACGCTGTCGCGGTCAAGCACCACTTCATTACGCTCGATGGTTACTACTTCACCGGTGTCCTCGTCAACGAAATCTTCCGTCCAGCTACGCAATACGCGGGCAGCCAAACGACGACCAATATGGGGCTGTAGTGTCTTTTTATCCACCTTCACCTCATCGGCCATCCCAAACAATTCCAGTATGTCCTTATCCGTTTCATAACCTATAGCGCGCAAAAGCGTTGTAACCGGGAATTTCTTCTTACGGTCGATGTAGGCATACATTACGTTGTTGATATCGGTAGCAAACTCCATCCATGCGCCTTTGAAAGGAATAACGCGCGCACTATAGATTTTTGTTCCGTTTGGATGCACGCTCTGTCCGAAGAATACGCCCGGAGAACGATGCAACTGCGATACTACCACACGCTCAGCGCCATTGATAACGAAAGTACCGCGTGGTGTCATGTATGGGATGTTACCCAAAAACACGTCCTGCACAATAGTTTCAAAATCCACGTGCTCCTCATCATTACAACTGAGCCTCAACTTAGCCTTTAACGGAACAGAATACGTGAGCCCACGCTCCATACACTCGTCAATAGTGTAACGGGGTGGGTCGATAAAGTAATCCAGAAACTCCAACACGAAGATGTTGCGGGTGTCAGTTATAGGAAAGTTTTCCTTAAACACGCGAAACAGACCTTCATTGTTTCGTTTATCAGGAGTTGTTTCCAACTGGAAGAAATCCTGAAACGACTGAAGCTGAATGGCCAGCAGATCGGGCGTTGCAGCAGCATCGTGCAACTTCCCGAAATTTACTCTTCCGGCTGCGGTCTTTTTTTGTGGTATAGCCATAGTATTTTTCTACTCCTTTTTACAAACAAAAAATCCCCGTAACGTAGGCTGGGCCTAACTGTACAGGTAATCGGCATTACTAAAAAATGGTCAAATTTAATTTATCCACGTACTGGTACCTTAGAAAAAGGGATTGCAAAGATATGCTTTGCGGTGTAAATTATCAAAAAATATTCCGGATTTCCAAAAGTTTTGAGCGTCTTTCCGTAAATAGTTCTAAGCCAACGCTTATCGCTATTTACAACCAGGATGATCTGCAGAGTACGGCTGCAATCTGAAACGAATGTACTGACTTTTGAGTTTCCATCCATTTTTATACCTCATTAGTTTTCCACATTCCATGCCTACTCTACTGCCGTACACCCTACAAAACCAAACAACTAATTGAGCGATATACCGGGCATAACAGCCGGCAATACGTTGTGAAACAGTAAAGGATGGCAGACTACATCGGTGAAAAACTTGTACAATGGAAATGTATTCACAAGCTCCATAGCCTCCGACTCGGTATCCGCATTTATAACGCACCATATCATGTTGCGCTGTACAGATACACTGTACGATACAACATGACCGTCGGCAAATAATTTATTTATTTGCCGACGGTGAGTAGGTATAACTGCTACAACTTCGTCAGTTAATTCAGATAGCTCTAACTGGAACAAAAATGCAGACATTTCAATCTGGTTTTATTTACTGTGGGGTTAACGCATTATAGTCACGTTACCTGTTTTATTTATCCGTCTGCCACTGCTGCAGAATGCATCTGCAACCCATACATATACACCTACGGGACATGGCTTATTGTTGAAATTACCATCCCAGGCCTGAGTTACATTTGTCGTTTCAAACACCAGTGTTCCCCAACGATCGTAAATTCTAAAATAATTGAGTTTAGCTATCTGCTGATTGATTATACCAAAATGAGACGTCTCATAGTTTTCGCTGTTAGGTGCAAATACATTGGGCAAATAAATATCGTCGCACTTCATCCTTACTGTTACAGTATCCTTACGCTGACATTTAAAGGTATCATTAAGCTCAGTTACGGTAAGATAGTAGGTGAAATCAAATGGTGGCGAAGCAACAGGATTTGCCACCAACGGATCGCTCAGATATTGAACAGGCTCCCATTCATAGCTATACCTTCTGTTCCAAGTACTGTCGAACATAGAAGTATACGGACCACCCAATGTTGTTGTAGCGCCATCTTTTACCCAACGGTCTGGACCAGCATCGGCCAGTACTTTGCTTACATTGATATCTACATTTGTATCTACCACACAACCGAAAGGATAATAGAGACGAACCGCATAACTTGTATTGTAATTTGGCGCTACGCGAGCTGAATCGCGATACAAATACGAAGTATCGATATTATAGGTAGTCATCCACCTTATCGAATCAGCAAGACTGCTTATTGCATACAGCTTCAACGTATCGCCCTGACAAAGTGTAGTGTCGTTGCTCAAATACAAAGGTGGGTTTGCAATTACTGTTATCGTTTTGCAATCTACCTGCATATTAGGCTGCCCCTGATTGATGACATAGTATATGTTATAAATACCCGGAGCATTGTAGGAATATACTGGCGGATTAACCTCGGTATAGGATGGAATACTTGAGTTGGTACACTGTACAAAATTGATGCGTGTCAGCGTGCTATCGCCGGCATTACAGATAAAGCCATACAAATTATCTTTATCACGCAGAATGCTCGATATACCGGAAGGGAAATCCATACCGCCCAATACGCTGTATGATACTGCATTGTAAGGGCCAAGAGCAGTTGTCATCTGAATGCCTACTAACTGACTTGTAGTGCTATCGGTAACGTATGCATAAAGGTCGCCGCAATCTCTGTTCAGCGTTATAGAAGATGGAGAATCTATTCTGAAAAGGAAGTTACCCAAATTAGCTCCGGTTATAGCCAACGGAGCAGGTGAAAGGCTCTTACCAAGATCTATACGCGCAATTGAATTGTCGCCCTTGTTAGTTACAAAAAGATACCACTGCTTGTTGTCTTTAATAGCTGCCATATCGGTAGGAAAGCTAATAATCGGATTGCCGCCCGGATCGGCAACAACACCCATTGTTGACATAAGAGGAGTATTCGATACATTGAACGAGAAGTCCAAACGAATCAATTCGCTGTTGTTATGGTTCACTACATATCCGTACCAAATATTTGTTGAGTCCTGAGCAATGAATATTCCTTTAGGGTAGTTAAGCAAACCGTTGTAGTTACCAAAATTCACGATGTTCGGGCGTGGATTAGACAAATGTGCGCCGAAGTCTATACGAGCCATTGTAGAAGTTGCTGAAGTAAAACCGCCAGAAACAAATAAATGCCAATGATGTGCAAATGTGTCTTTTACCAAAAACAACGATGTAGGATTGACTGGCAAACCCTTTGTTAGATCGCCAAAGTTGGTAACTGTAGGTACGTTATTCAAGCTCGTCCCGTAGTTTAGGCGCAGCAGCGTTCTGCCGTTTCTGTCGCCCTTGTTGATAACAAACCCGTAATAGTTGCCGCTATCAAATGCTATATCAATTCCGGTTGGGTTATCAAACTTGAAAGATCGACCTAAATTCACGCCGGTAGGGGCATTCATTAGGTAGCCAGAGCAAAAACCCCAGTAATAGTTTACGCGGTTAAAGACATTGCTGGTAAGCTTTACAGGCTGATTGATACATACCGTGTCCGGTGCATTAAATAACGAGTCGGGCGACGGAGTTGCCTTCTGCGCACTCGCATTATTTAGTACCGTTAACACAAGAAATACCAGGAACAACAGATGTTTTTTCATAATCCAGAATATATATTCGCGTAATATCCTGCTAATATAAGATATTACGCCAAAACTTTGGCAACAAAGATGTAGATTTATTTCTGGAAATCAAAAAAACTATGCCGAGCACATCAAAAACACTCCTTTCTTTAACCAAAAGTTGCCTCCTATTTGGCCTGCTTGCAGGCGCTACAATCACAAATGCCAAGGAAGGCATGTGGTTGCCTCCTACTCTTAAAGCACACGAAAAAGACATGCGCGCCGAGGGGCTGGAAATACCCATAGACAAAATATATAACGAAAACGGCACAGGACTAAACAATGCTGTTGTGCTCTTTGGCAAGGGCTGCACCGGCGAGGTTATTTCGTCTAAAGGACTGGTACTCACCAACCACCACTGTGGTTATGGCAGCGTACAGGGCCTCAGCAGCCCCGACAAAGATTACTTTGCCTACGGTTTTTGGGCGATGAATATGAAAGAAGAGTTACCAGTAAAGGGGCTAACCGTCACATTCATTCGCCGCATGGAAAACGTGACCGATAAAATTCTGCACGATGTATCGCCTACCCTGCCCGATGCTCAGCGCGACAGTATTGTAAATATCAGAATAGCGCAGGTTCAAAAAGAATTTGCGGCCATTACCCATCTCGATGCATCTATAAAACCCTATTTTCAGGGCAACCAATATTGGGTAGCCATTACTGAAACCTATACCGATATCCGCCTCGTAGGCTTTCCACCAAATGGCATTGGCGCTTTTGGCGGCGATACGGAAAACTGGATGTGGCCAAGACACACCGGCGACTTTAGTATTTTCCGCATTTACGCCGGCGCCGACAACAAACCTGCAGAATATGCCGCCAGCAATCAACCCTATAATCCTCAGCAATTCTTCAATATCAATGTCTCAGGATACAAGGAGGGCGATTTCACTATGGTATATGGTTTCCCGGGCACTACACAGGAATACATATCGTCGTACGAACTTAAGCAGGTATACAATATTATTGACCCAGTTAGTATAGAAGCGCGAACGCGCAAACTGGATGTATGGACAAAACATATGTCCGACTCCCGCGACATTTTTCTCAAATACACTTCCAAGCGCGCAGGTGTGGCTAATGGCTGGAAAAAATGGCAGGGCGAAGTTGTAGGTCTTAAACTCAATGACGCTACAGGCAAGAAAGTAGCCTACGAAACCGAATTTCAGAAATGGGCCGATGCCGATAAAACACTGCCTTTTGCAGCTACCATATTGCCGCGCATTCGTGAGGCTACACAAAAAGTAGATTCCTTACTCTATCAGGACCAGTACAATAAAGAAGCTCCACTGGCGATAGAACTTATTGCTCAGGGCGCTGCGCTTGAGAAGTTTGTAGCTTGCTTCAGACTCAACCTTCCGCAATTGCAACTCAACGACACTTTGCAAAAACTAATCGGCTCGCTCGATGGTTTTTACAAAAACTACCACGAGCATACCGACAAAGATGTGTTCGTTTCGCTTATGTCGCTATACTTTACCAAATGCGCTAATAGCCTGCCCGACTATTACAAAACACAGTATACAGCCCATAACCAAGACATTAAGGCATGGGCCGACGACATTTACAAAACATCTATGCTGACGGCGCCCGAAAAAATGAAATTTTTCCTCTCTAATTTGACCAATGCCGACAGCACGAAGGTTATTAATGACCCGGCGTTGCAACTATACCGCACTATGGCGGCGCACCGCGCACAGAAAATAACACCTGTTTTGAAAGAATATTACACCCAAATTAAAATGCTGAACCGGCAATACATGCAGGCGCAAATGGCGTGGAAAAATGATAAAGAATTTTATCCGGATGCAAACCTTACACTGCGCCTAACTTATGGAAAAGTAAAAGGCCTTGATCCAGATGGGGAGCCAAAATACATGTGGCAAACAAAACTCAGCGAAGCCCTTGCCCTCGACAATCCTGCTGTTGATGAGTTTATTGTTCCTAAAAAACTGAAAGATCTGAGTAAGGCTAAAAACTTTGGTCGTTGGGGTGTAAACGGCGATGTGCCGCTGGCTTTTGTAGCTGCAAATCATACCTCCGGCGGTAATTCGGGTAGCCCGGTGCTCAACAGCAAGGGCGAACTCATAGGCACAAACTTCGACCGCGCATACGAAGGAACCATGAGCGATTATTATTTCGACCCAAATCGTTGCCGCAATATATCTGTTGATATCCGGTATACATTGTTTATCATAGAAAAATTTGGCGATGCAGGTTGGCTGCTCAACGAAATGAAACTTGTCAGCAATAAATAAGCAGATTGCTTATCTACTCATTAAGCCCTTGCTCTTAACCATTTATGTTAAAGCAAGGGCTTAATTTCTTTCGGCTTACTCATCGCCAAAACTATTGTTTAGCTTGTCTGCATAAAGCAGGTATCCACCAAGGTCTGACAACAACCAGTCGGACTCCAGACAGTTGTCGTGAAATACATACACCCGCTGAAAATGCCGCTGAATAGGAATTGCCATATCTGCGCACAATCTCAATGCGCAATCTATAGCATGGGCTACGTCTTGCGTGGTTTGGTAGCCATACAGCCCGGCGAGGCTGCTTGCAAGATGAATAAGCGGCACTTTACGCATGTCACGACCGCCTGAAAATTCTTCGTACTGATCATAAACCGTAAGCATAACCTTTATTTTGTTTGTGCTACCTTGGCAATTGTATCTTTTTGTTCTTGTGTCAGATTTTTGGGTGTGGTAATATACACACGCACATAGCTATCGCCACGCTGCGTAGGGTCGTCATATTTAGGCATACCCATATCCTTTAGTCTAAACGATTTGTCGCTATCCGTACCTGCTGGTATATTAATGTTCAGGGTTTTGTCTATTGTCTGTACGGCCAGCTTGCCGCCAAGTATAGCCGTAAATGCATCGAGCGGCGCATCAAAGTACAGATCGTTACCCCTACGCTCGTACCGCGGATGCTTTTGCACATATACAGTAATAAATAAGTCGCCTGCCGGACCACCGTTACGTCCCGGCCCACCTTTCTCCTTCATTTTCAGTATCTGTCCCTCAGCTATCCCCGGCTTCAACTTAAGGTTGAGCGTCTGGTTTTCCAGATTTACCTGCCGTGTGCAACCAGCAAAAGCCTCTTCCAGGCTAATTGTGGTTTCGGTCTGATAATCTTCGCCCTTCATTGCTCTTGCGCCCTTTCTTTTACCTCCAAAACCGGTGGTGTGCTGACCAAAAAGGTTGTCGAAAAAATCAGAAAACTGCCCGTCGCCCTGAGTGTAATAATTAGCGCCGCCGGGTTGCCCGCCAGATTGCCGGTATTCGTTCGGGTTGCCCTGATATTGCCAGTTTTCACCCAGATCGTCATACTTTTTCCGCTTGGCTACATCGCTCAGCACATCGTTAGCTTCATTAATCTCTTTGAATTTGTCTTCCGCTTTTTTGTCTCCTGGATTCTTATCCGGATGAAACTTTACAGCGAGCTTTCGATAGGCTTTTTTTATCTCATCCTGTGTTGCCTTCTTATCTACACCCAATATTTTGTAATAATCTTTGTATTCCATGGCAAATTACATTCAGTTACTCCTTACCTACTGCCCAATACGCCTTAGGCAGCTCAGTATAGATTTTACCAAAGTTACGAAAATTAAAAACCATATACCATGAGTTGCGTCAGCATAAAAGCGTTAAAATTAGGTATATGAAGTACCCACACAACTCGCCCTGAAGTAGGTCAAAACGCTACAACTATTCCTAACTCATGATTATATAAACTCAGTATAGCTACTATTTCAGCACCTGAAATGAATTAAAAAACGCGGCTATTTCGTTATTGGTGGGATAGCTTTTCTTAGCCACTACAGTTACATCGTATTTCTTGTTGTTCACTATACAAATCTTCACAATAGCTATTGTGGTGCCGCGTGGTTCATCGTAAATAAACGCTCTGCCTGGGTAACCGTTCAGCTCTATTACCTGCGATTCTATGTCTTTACTCTCGTTAAAGTCCATTTTACGCAAATCAATACAACTGTCCAGTATAGAGTTCAGATGGGCCGAGTCGGTTGTATATCTTGCCGGACAATCAGTATAGCTCACCTGAAACAACTTAAACTTATCTATAGCAAAGCTCGATGGCTTCCAGGTAATAAAGTGTGTTGTTTGCTTTCCAAACGGAGTTACCTCTCTTTTTTCCGACTTTGTAATTTCAGATGGCATATAAATAGAAAAACCGCCTTCGCGCGATGTGTACTTAGACCACTGTGTGTTTTTAGCGCAACCCGCAATCAACAACGCGCCAAGAAGCAAAACAACAACCGATAAACGCATAAGTCTGCTTATTTTATATACTTGAAAAGATTACTGTACAAATGTAAAAATTAAATACCGAAATAATAGTCTGCCCTGAAGTAGCAATAACGGAATTTACACAATATAAAAGCCGCCAATCGCTAAGGATTGGCGGCCTTTGAATTATTTACACAAAAATAGGCAGACTATTTTTTCTTAGCTGCTTCTTTGTTTTCTTTAGTGCGCATATCAGGCGTGCCGTCTTTCTTCATTTTGCCAGCTGGTTTTTCTTCTTTCTTCTCTTTGTTTTCTTTGTAGCGCATATCTGGTGTGCCGTCTTTTTTAGTTTTGCCAGCTGCTGGTTGTGCAGCGGCTGCTGCATCCTTGTTTTCTTTATGGCGCATATCGGGTGTGCCATCTTTCTTCATTTTGCCAGCTTTAGCTTCTTTTGGAGCCGCAGCTTTGGGGGCTTTATCTTGTGCAAATGAGGCTCCGCTCATTATCAACACCGACAGTAAAATGCAAATGAGTCTTTTCATTGTGGTTAATTTTTGAAGCAAATTAAGTAATTTGTTTGAAACAAATAATCTGATTAACAATTATTTACCGATACAGATACTTATTCATCAATAGCGCTACATTAATTATGGATACACGCTTTCATTGGCGTTTACAAATACAACCTAAGTATATGGTCGTTCATAAAATACCCTCCGCCAATGTCTATGTCTTCGTCGCCTATGTGTTTGAAACCAGTTTTCTCGTAAAAAGCTTTTGCCGTGCTGTTATGTATATTCACATTCAGCTGCAGCGCTGTTGCGCCTATCGCTTTAATGTCGCTCACTATATATGCCAATGTTTGCTTACCTATTCCTTGTCCTTGCACATTGGCAGCAATATATATTTTATGCAGTTTATACACATTGTCGACCATGGCGGCATACGATGCAAATGCAACCGGATGTTCATCGGCATATACTATTACAAAGGTGTGTTTTTGCTCCGTCATTTGGACGGTCAGCGCATCAGGGCTATAAAACCTGTTGAGCATATAGTCCACTTGTTCCGGCCCTAATATTGGCGTATAGGTTTGCGGCCATACCTGCATAGCCAGCGCAATAATCAACCCAATATCGACTACACCAGCCTTTCTAAACGACAACATATGTACATTACTAATGTTAAATCAAAAAAAACGAACAGTATGCAACACAACCACTATGCAGTAACCAGCGACCTAACTTTACTTAATACCTCCTGCAGATTACTCACATCCTGTCCTCCTGCCGTTGCCAACGATTTCTGTCCGCCGCCACCGCCTTTTATTAGGGCAGCCACATGTTCTTTAATAATCTTTCCTGCATCCAGTCCTTTTGCCGCAGCCACTTTATCGTCTATACCTACTGCTACATATGCTTTACCATCAGCATTTGCACACAATACAATCACATGATCTGCTAGGTGCGATTTCAAATCCAAACATAGTTTTTTCAATGCATCCAACGAACTAACCGCCACCAATTGACCAATAAAGGAGACGTCGCCTATTACTTCGTCCTTGGTCAGTAACTCATTGCGGATACCTACCAGTTGGCGTGCTTCCAGATGTTCTGCATGTTTCTTACTCTGTGCCAGATCTTCCTGCAGTTTTTCTATAAATGCCGTGGTTTCTTTTGGCTTCTTCTTAGTCAGCTTTTTTATGTCTTCAAATGGTTTCAGCAATTCGTTGTGCACATATTCAAATGCTGCTTCGCCAGTCTTTGCTTCTATTCTGCGCACACCTGCAGAAACTGCAGTTTCGTGTGTAATCAAAAAGAATCCTAACTCACCGGTATAGCCTACATGTGTACCTCCGCATAGCTCTATGGAGTACGACGGGTCCATAATAACCACACGCACTGTATTGCCATACTTTTCGCCAAACAAAGCCATTGCCCCAAGGGCTATAGCTTCGTCCTTTGCCATCTCGCGGATAACTACAGGCACATTCTCGCGAATCTTTCTGTTGACAATCTGTTCTACCTTCCTCAATTCGTCATGTGTCACGCCTGCAAAGTGCGAAAAGTCGAAACGAAGATGCTCTTCATTTACCAGCGATCCCTTCTGCGCCACATGCGTACCCAGCACTTCGCGTAGCGCGGCATGCATCAGGTGCGTCGCGCTATGATGTACGGTAGTCAGTATTCGCTTACCGCTATTCACCTTGGCAACCAATGGCGCACTTATGTTTTCGGGTAACGTTTCTGCAAAATGTATAGTTAGTCCGTCTTCTTTCTTAGTGTCTATGATGCGCACTATTTCATTCGGGAAAATCAGTTCGCCCTCGTCCCCTATTTGTCCGCCGCTTTCTGCATAAAAGGGTGTTACATCCAGCGCCAGTTGGTACAGCTCTTTTCCCTTGCTGGTCACCTTACGGTACTTAATCACATTGGCCTCAGCCTCCAGTTCGGTATATCCCACAAACCGGGTTGAGGTCGCTTCTTTTACAGACACCCAGTCGTGCGTATCCAGTACCGATGCCGCCCTGCTCCGTGTTTTCTGCGCCAGCATTTCCTTTTCAAAAGCCGGTTCATCCACATACAATCCCTGTTCGCTTCCTATAAGGCGCGTCAGGTCTATGGGGAAACCATATGTATCGTATAGCTCAAATGCCGCTTTACCGTTTATCACGGTTGTATTCTGGGCAATTGTGTCTTTTATTATGTCGTCTATTTTTTTCAGCCCTCTGTCCAGGGTCCTCAAAAATGCGTCTTCTTCTTCTTTCACCACCTTCCCTACAAGGTCTATCTGATGTTGCAATTCCGGAAACACACCTTCAAACTGCTTTGCAAGAACTGGCATCAACTGGTGCAACAAAGGCTGCTTGTACTCCAGATAGGTATAGTAATACCTCACTGCTCTGCGCAGTATACGCCTGATAACGTATCCTGCCCCTGTATTAGAGGGCAACTGCCCATCGGCAATGGTAAAACCTATAGCGCGAATATGATCGCTAAGTACCCGGAACGCTACGTCCTGCTTGCTATCGGTATAGCCATATTTTTTGTGAGTTATCTGCTCTATTACGCCTATTGTACCCGTAAAAATATCGGTATCGTAATTACTTTGTTTGCCTTGCAGCACCCTTACCAGTCGCTCCAGTCCCATACCGGTATCCACATGCTTCGCAGGCAATGGCGACAGCGTACCATCTTTAAGCCGGTTGTACTGCATAAACACATTATTCCATATTTCTATCACCTGCGGATGGTCGGCATTTACCAACGTCTTACCATCTACCAGCTTACGCTCCTCTTCGCTCCGGCAATCTACATGCACTTCGCTACACGGCCCGCATGGACCTGTATCGCCCATCTCCCAGAAATTGTCTTTCTTATTGCCCATCAGTATGCGATCTTCAGCTACATGTTTGCGCCAAAAATTATAGGCTTCATCATCCTTGGGCAGGTTTTCGCTTGCATCGCCCTGAAACACCGTTACATACAGCTTATCTTTATCTATACCGTATACATCTACTAGCAATTCCCAACACCAGCCTATGGCTTCTTCCTTGAAATAATCGCCAAAACTCCAGTTACCCAGCATTTCGAACATAGTATGGTGGTAGGTGTCCACGCCTACTTCCTCCAGATCGTTGTGCTTACCGCTTACGCGCAGGCATTTCTGCGTGTCGGCTATACGCACATGTTCGGGCTCGCGGTTACCCAGAAAATAATCTTTAAACTGGTTCATACCCGCGTTGGTAAACAACAAGGTTGGGTCGTTTTTCACAACAATTGGCGATGACGGAACAACCTCATGACCCTTGCTACGGAAAAAATCTAAAAACTGGCGGCGTATTTCGTTGGCAGTAAGCATTGTGCATTTTTAATAAGGGTGCAAAACTAATGGAAAGTGGCAAATTAACGCCTATTAATTACCCCTTCCATTCAAGTCTTTACGTCAAAAACCGGCGAAAAAACTGCCTTAGCGCATTACCAACACGCAGAAAAGTAAATAGTAGTATAGATCATCGTATTTGTTGCGGCCGATGCTGAAGTGTTCGGCCGCCTGTTGATGATTATTATCGGTTGTAGCGCCGGCTATTAGCTACCTTGGTCGTCTATCCTTTTATTGTTGAGTATTATTGTAAAGGTTGCTCCCTTATTAACACCAGCGCTATCTGCTTTCAGCGCTCCCCCATGGCACTCCACAATCTTTTTACTCAAATATAGCCCGAGCCCCGTCGATGTCTCACCTTTTGCCCCTGGTTTCCCAACAGTAGTAAATCGTTCGAACAGATATTGTATATCGCCGGGTTTAAAGCCCATCCCTTCATCTACTACCGACAAATAAACCTGCTCTTTTTCAAGCCTTGCTACCATTCTAATGGTTTTACCATCTGGCGAGAATTTTATTGCATTACCAATAATATTTCTAAGGCATTGCATAAAAAGATCAGTCTGAACATGCACCATAATCGCATCGTCAATATCTGTACTTATACGTAGCTTCTTCTCGGAAATCGAAAAATCAAAAAAACTAATTGTTTCATGAACTATCTGGTTCAAACTAATGTAGGCAAACGAAAAATCACCATGGTCATCTTTCAGCATTACCAGTATATTCTCCAGCATGCGCAATAATCCTTTGCACTCCTTCGAAATGTATCTGCAATAAAGCTCCTTATTATCTTCTGGGTCAATATTTATTAGTTCAACAAGACTCAAAATTCTACCGACCGGACTTCTCAAATCATGCGACAACAAATCTATCATGTCTGTTTTCTCCGATATCAATCTATCCATTTTTGAAATAGTGGATTGAATGCTTGCCACCAAAGCGCCTGCCTCATCTCTGTATTCGGTAGGGAGCATAGGCAATTGTCGCAATACCTCATAATCATCCAACGCATCTTTTGCCATTGTGAGCGGGGCAATTAGCTGACGAAAAAAATAAAAACATGTATATCCGGCTAATGCGGTAAGAATAAGCTCTATACAAACTGCATTGGTTATCGACAAATTAATTTTACCCAACCATATCAATACCTGAAAAACTAATAGTATCAGCAACAGGAATACTAAAGGAAACAGCGCAACAAAAAACTTCATTGCATAGCTGTCTTTACATATTTTTGTCGCAGAAAGTACTTGATAGGCTCTCATTACATTTTACCATTTTTACCTAAAACGCTCATAATCAATTAACTAATAAAATTAATCGATTTAACAATTACCAAATTAAAGCAAATTTATCGTTAACGCAACGTTATTTACGAAAGTCGCGTTACAATTGTTTTCATTTTGTCACCAAAATCCTCCTTTTTGTAAAACTATTCACAAACTATATGCTTGCTTTGCATCAAATTCTTCTATGTCGTACCTCAAACCAGCCAAGAAGGAAGGCAAAACTTTCATAAATCCTATACCTACCGTTCAAACCACAGAAAATATGGCGGTTATGATGTGGAAGTTCATAACTGCTAAGGGCGAGCGAGAACCAATCAACCCTTTAGGTCCTTTTCACACCGACCACAATACCTACAATACACCGCCTGCCAACGGGTTACGAATTACCTGGATGGGACATTCTTCGTTGCTGATAGAGATAGACGGCTATCGCATTCTTACAGATCCTGTTTGGGGACAAAGAGCTTCTTTTGTATCGTTTGCTGGCCCAAAACGCTTTTTCGATGCGCCGCTACCATTACAGAACTTACCAAAGCTCGACGCAATCATTCTTTCGCACGATCATTACGACCATCTCGACTATCCAACAATTTCGCAATTAACCCATCTTTCTACGCCGGTAATATGCTCGTTGGGCGTTGGCGGTATCATTCAAAAATGGGGCATCAAAAAAGAGCGAATAACCGAACTTAACTGGACCGACTCTGTGAACATTGCCCCCAATTGCACCATAACTGCAACGCCCGCAAGGCATTTCACAGGGCGCGGAATCACCAACCGAAACCAAACGCTATGGTCGTCGTTTGTTATAAAAGGGTCCAAACACAACATATTCTTTGGCGCAGACTCTGGCATTTTTCCGGGCTTCAATGATATTGGCGATGCCTACGGACCATTCGATCTCACTATGCTCGAGATTGGCGCTTATGGCTCAGGGTGGCCGCACATACACATGGGCCCAGATAACGCCAGCGATGCACATCTTGCCCTAAAAGGTAAATTAATGATGCCCATCCACTGGGGTACTTTCAATCTTGCTCTGCACCCCTGGCGCGAACCGGTTGAACTTATTCAGTCTTTTGCAAAAAATAAAAACATACAACTTTTCCTGCCAATGCCCGGACAACCAACTGAAGTAGTAGGAGCCCACAACACCGAATGGTGGAAGGCTTAAGCTGGGGGATTAATTCTAAGATCCACCTACCGCATTATACCAAATCGACATTAAAATTCAGCGCCAACGCATGTGATTGCGCCGCTAGGCGCTACAGGTTTGTAGCTGATTTATGCATTATTTATAGGCTGCGCCCCGTAGGGTCGAAACAATGTCCGCATGGCGATTTTTAATGTCCAAATGGTATTATTTACGTAACTTGGCTTTGCTATTCAAGTATTGGCAATTATGCATACCCACGATCACAGTCATGCCGGTCACCACCATCACCACGAGGTACCGGTAACTGGCGTAAGCAGCGCATTTATAATAGGCATTGTTCTTAACAGCCTTTATGTTGTTGCTCAGGCCATTGCCGGTATTGCTACGCACTCCATGGCGCTACTTGCAGATGCCGGACATAATTTAAGCGATGTGGCCAGCCTTGGTTTGTCGCTACTCGCTTTTCGTCTGGCAAAATCCAGACCCTCGGCAAAATTTACCTATGGGTACAAAAAAACTACTATTCTTGCGGCATTGGTCAATGCAGTTGTATTGTTTATTACAATTGGCGTATTGGGCTACGAATCCATACATAAATTGCTACACCCTCAACCTATTCAGGGCGGCATAGTGGCTGTTGTGGCAGGCGTGGGTATTCTTGTCAACTTTGGCTCCGCAATGTTATTCTTCCGCAACAGAGAACACGACCTTAATACACGCGGCGCGTATCTACATTTGCTTACCGACGCGCTTGTGTCATTGGGTGTGGTTGTTGCGGGGGTAGTAATTAAATTTACCAATTGGTATTGGCTCGATGGAGCGGTAAGCATAGTGGTTCTTGTAGTTATTCTATTCGGAACTTGGTCTTTGCTCATGCATAGCCTCCGCCTTTCACTCGATGCCGTTCCAAATAATATTGATATGCAAAAAATTGCTACTAGTATAAAAAACACCCATGGAGTAGAAGACATGCACCACCTGCATATATGGGCTATGAGTACCACCCAAAATGCACTTACATTGCACCTTACACTAAACGAGCAACTAACGTTCAATGAAAAAATGAAACTTGTTCGAGAGATAAAGCACGAACTGTATCATAACAACATTCAACATGCCACAATCGAATTAGAATCGGCATCAATACCCTGCGCCGACAATAACTGTTAACCGTTGCAGATATAGCAATCAAACTATTATCTTGCACCACGGAAAGTATAAATGCGAAAAAAATTGCTAAATTTGTTTTCCATTGCATTTTCACACTACCAGCGGTAGTGTACATACCATTAATTACCGGAATATATGAAATCAAAACATACTTTATTTTACCTGTCGTTTGTCGCTATGGCGGTTTGCTCGTCTCCCGCTCGCGCTCAGGTTATCAATACATTTGCCGGTTCGGGCCCATTGGGCGGCAATACCGGAGATGGCGGGCCTGCAATCTCTGCAAAACTCAATAATCCAACTGGTGTTGCTGCCTATGGCTATGCAAATGTATACATTGCCGATCAGGCAAACCATGTGGTAAGAGCAGTAAACTATTTAGGCAATATCCGCACTTTCGCAGGTCGTAAAGATACTACCGCCGGCTATAGCGGCGATGGCAAGCGCGCCGATTCTGCACGACTGAATACACCTGCTGGCGTAGTGGTAGACGTTTCAGGAAATGTGTACATCTCCGACTATTCTAGCAATGTGGTACGCATGGTCAACACTGCCGGAATTATTTCTACGATTGCAGGCACTGGCGTTGCGGGCTATTCTGGCGACGGCGTTATGGCTACCGATGCTAAACTTAACCACCCTTACGGCTTAGCTGTAGATGTTAGCGGGAATGTGTTTATTGCCGATGCAGGCAACAATGTTATCCGCAAGGTAGCTACCGACGGTACAATATCAACAGTTGCAGGCAATGGTTTTGGCGCGGGCATGGGTCTTGGCGCAGGCGCTTATACTGGCGATGGAGGCCTCGCTGCCGATGCTTCCTTCAATTTCCCTGAAGGCGTGGCTGTCGATCTGGCCGGCAACCTGTACATAGCAGATGCAAAAAACAATGTTGTTCGCAAAGTGAGTGCAAACGATACGGTAACTACCTTCGCCGGTACAGGCGTAGCCGGTTACTCGGGCGATGGCGGAACTGCCAAAGCTGCGCGTCTGAACCACGCCGCAGGAGTTGCAGTAGATGCAAGCGGCAATGTATATATCGCCGATCAAAACAACTATACCGTTCGCAAGGTATCTTCAACAGGCATAATAACTTCACTTGCAGGCAATGGAGCGGCAGGATACAATGGAGATGGCGGCAGAGCTTCTGTGGCTCAGCTAAACTCACCTACCAGCGTGGCTGTCGATGGTCTCGGCCAGGTTTACATCGCAGATTATGGCAATAACGTTATTCGTAAGGTAGGCAATGCCACTGCTGTAAACGAAATGCACGATGCAGCCGGCAGTCTCAAAGTTTTCCCTAACCCAACTAATGGAGAGTTCTCAGTCGAACTGCCACAATCTGCAAATACAGCAACAATAACCGTTACTGATATTTTGGGTCGTGAAAGAATAAATAGAACTATAAACGGAAGTACCACAATAACCGGCTTACCAACAGGAGCTTATCTGATTAAAGTGGTTGCTGGAGAGAACATTTACAATCAAACAGTGGTAGTAGCGCGCTAATTACAACAATCTAACATACGGTTGCATTTCAATAAAGGTTTGAGGATTCTCAAACCTTTATTAATTTTACACAAAATAGGTCTGGCGGCTATTTGTTTGCAGCCTACAATCCGGACCAATCCTCACTTTGACAACAGGCTCCATACATTCTCAACTTCGTTCGCTAAAATCGCAAAACAAAAGCGGCTTTGCGGTACTTGCCGACCCAGACAAAATAGCCCTTGCCGATATGCATCACCTTGCAAAACTCTGCAATGATGCCGGCGTAAATTATCTTTTAGTGGGTGGAAGTTTATTGATGGCTAATCAAATGGAGCAGTGCATACAACGGTTCAAGACAGAAAGCAATATTCCGGTCATCCTATTCCCCGGTAGCCCTGCACAGGTTACTCCCTATGCCGACGCCCTTCTGTACCTTTCTCTGATTTCTGGACGTAATGCCGATTTGCTGATTGGTCAGCATGTTGCCTCTGCACCATTAGTAAAAGCAAGTGGTTTGGAAGTGATATCGACCGGATATATGATAATTGATGGAGGTTCGCAGACCACAGTTTCCTACATGAGCGGCGCTATGCCAATACCGGCAGATAAGCCTGATATTGCGCTATGCACAGCCTGGGCAGCAGAAATGCAGGGAAAACACGTTATCTATCTCGATGCCGGCAGTGGAGCCAAACGACCGGTTTCCCTCGAAATGATCAAAACCGTAAGTTCGCACATTGAAATACCGCTTATTGTTGGCGGAGGTATCCGTACTCCCGAAAAAGCTTATGACAACTGTATAGCTGGCGCAAATCTGATTATTGTAGGAAATGCTATAGAAAAAGATCCCTTACTAATTCGCGATCTTGCTCAGGCAACCCAACAAGCCTCGCTCGACAAGGTTTCTGCATAATGCCCTATTCTTCAGCTTTGTATCTCAGTATGCTCCAACTCCACCGGCAATTGAGGAGACTGTACAATCATACGGCTATTCTCTTGTTTTGTATGGGCAAACATACCCTTTGCAATAGTAATGTTTCTGTAGAGGACAAATAGTAACGCGATAATCATGGTATGGTGTTTTGTGTTTATTCTATGCAAAACTCCATTTTCTCTTGTCCATACACTGTAACAATTGTTGCAATCGTACCCACTTTTGTTGCAACTCTCGAACATGTTGGTTCTACTGAGCGATACGATACCTTTTCTCATTAAAAAATAAAAACCGGACCTCCATTGCTGAAGGTCCGGTTTCGTTATTTTCTTTATATCGCGCTTAACGCTCCACTACTATGTGGAACACCTTGCTACCCTGTTCGGTATGTAGGTTCAACAGATACATGCCGTTCGCAAGTTCTGCGCTTAGCTGAACCTGTACGCTCAGTTCGCCATTGTGCGCCGCAGCTTCC
>CAIRYK010000077.1 GCA_903882805.1 uncultured Bacteroidota bacterium
ATGCAACATATCAGCGAGCTATAAAGGAATCATTGTAGCAATATAGTAAGTCGTTATAGATTAATGATTACCGGTAGCAATTGATAGTTAGTTACATTTACTTTTATTTTTGACAACATATAACACTATTGCCGCGATAGCCAAGAGAGAAATTATAGCGCAAAAATTACATTTACTTTTGCCTCGAGTCTTATATTTTAGGCAAATGTTTTTACTTTTGCCTTCCAGAATATTATGAAAGTAACTGAACTTATTGCCGAAGCCAAAGAAACGATAATTTCGTTTGAGATACTCCCGCCTACAAAGGGTAAAAGTATTGAGTCGATATATAGCCATTTAGACCCTTTAATGGAGTTTAAGCCGGCGTTTATCAATGTAACCTACCACCGTGCAGAGCAAATTTTGAAAACACGCAAGGATGGTAGCCTTGAAATGGTAGAGATTCGCAAACGTCCGGGCACCGTAGGTATTTGTGCGGCGCTGATGAATAAATATAAGGTTGACGCTATACCCCACCTTATTTGTGGTGGATTTAGCAAAACTGAAACGGAGAATGCACTTATCGACCTCGACTTTTTGGGTATCAAGAATGTTTTAGCTTTAAGAGGCGATGCTGCTGCCAATGAGAAATTTTTCACTCCACATAATCAGGGTCATAGGTTTGCCGAAGATCTGGTAAAACAGATTGTAGACATGAACAATGGCCGGTACATGGAAGAAGACATAATTGACGGCGCCAAAACAGATTTCTGTATAGGGGTTGCAGGATATCCTGAAAAACATTTTGAATCACCCAACAACGATATAGACATCTATTACTTGAAGCGTAAGATAGATTTAGGCGCTGACTATATTACCACTCAATTGTTTTTCAACAACGAACATTACTACAATTTCGAAAATCGCTGCAAAGCTCATGGCATCAACGCGCCTATTATGCCGGGATTAAAACCGCTGACCAATAAAAAACAGCTTACTATAATTCCTCGCGTGTTTAACGTAGAAGTACCGGTAGAATTGTACACTGAAATGATGAAGGCTAAAAATGAAGCTGCTTGCGAACAGGTTGGCACTGAATGGCTTACTCATCAGTGTAAAGATTTGTTGAAAAACAAAGCTAAAATATTGCATTTTTATACACTTGGTAAGCCAAGCGTAATCTACAATGTGCTGAAGCAAATACTGTAATCTATTTTCGGAATCTATATTTAGCCGCCTGACTTCAGGCGGCTTTTTTATTTACACAAGCAACTACAAATAAAAAGCCGGAATCTCATTGCTGAGAAATTCCGGCTTTTTGTTTCGAATAATAACTGCGCTTAGCGCTCCAATACTATGTGGAACACCTTGCTGCCCTGATCGGTATGTAGGTTCAACAGATACATGCCGTTTGAAAGTTCACGACTTAGTTGAACTTGCGTGTTCAATTCGCCATTTTTTACAGATGTTTCTCTGCTATAAACTACTCTGCCCAACATATCAGTCACTTCTATCGTCGCGCTCAGCGCTGCGCCTATATTGCCTTTCACATTAAATGTGCCCTTGCTCGGGTTTGGTAGTACGCTTACATTGCCGCCGCCGCTTACGCTGATAACGCTCACATCGTTTACATTGATATACGCCCAGCCAAAGCCCTGTGTCGGGCATACCCCGCTGCTCGTTACCATACAGGTCACTGAATCCTGAAACGTGTTGTGGAACGTATTGCTGCTGTACGTAACGTTCGTCGCGCCAGTTATCGGTACGCCGTTGATCAGCCATTGGTAGGTTGGGTGCA
>CAIRYK010000078.1 GCA_903882805.1 uncultured Bacteroidota bacterium
CGTGCGAAGGCTACTGCAACAAGCGGCATCCTCAATGAGAAAGTACAGATCAACGGCACATTGGCTAACGGCATGTATCTGTTGAACTTACATTCAGACAATGAAACTAAGGTGTTCCATTTTGTTGTAAAACAATAAGGATAACCAAAGTTTAGAATAAACAGCATCGCCGCTCCGGAACACCGGGGCGGCGATGTTGTTTTTAGCCTTCATTTTCCCATTTCTAACCCTTCTTTCACATTTATTCAATAGTCTCATTCCCTACATTAACCTATATTTGTCTGGTGAGTTTTTTATATCCGCTTTTTTTGGTTGCCGGGCTGTCGTTGGCTATACCTATACTTATTCACTTGTTCAATTTGCGCAAGTACAAGACGGTATTATTTCCGCATACACGGTTTCTGAAGAACATTCAGCTGAATAGCCAGAAGCAAAGTCAGGTGCGCTACAAGTGGCTGTTGGCCATGCGATTGTTGTTTTTAGCGGCGTTAGTATTGGCTTTCGCTCAACCGTTTTTAGGTAATGATAAAGCAGCTACTGGCGCCAATAAATTACAGATCATTTATCTCGATAACTCCTATAGTTTGTCGGTAAAGAAAGGCGCTAGAAGTGTTTTTGATATTGCAAAAGACGCTGCGCGAAAGCAAGTGCAGCACGCACGGCCAGGATCAAAGTTTTTATTGCTGACAAACGATAAACCGGTAAGTTACAGGCCAGAGAACGCAGATAAGTTGTTCTCTGAAATCAACGCCACTGAGCCGTCGTCTGCCTCTAAAAACGTGAATCAGGTATTGGCTGCAGCGCAAAGTATATTGCAAAACGAAGGCAAAGCATCAGCCGATCTGTACTATTATTCTGATTTTCAATTATCCTCGTTTGCGGCAGCGCCCGACAAATCGCTGATGGAACGCATTACTTTCTATGGTTTACCCGTTCAGTCGGATGAAGCTGCAGATGTGTATGTTGACAGCGCTTATCTGACAACGCCAGTATTACAGGCAGGCAAAACAAACAAACTGGTAGTGCATACTCGACTTTCGGGTAAGCAACCTAAGGAGAATCCGGTATTGAATTTGGCGATAAATGGTCAAGTAAAGAGCGCAGTCTCGCTGAGTTTTGCCGATGCAGCTACTCATATAGATACGCTTGGGTTTGAGGTGAGCGCAGCAAACTGGCAAAAAATAGAGCTTACCGTAAATGATGCCGGTATGCGATTTGATGATACATTCAGATTGACTGCAAGGTGCGCGCCAAACTTATCGGTACTTGTGCTGAACGAAGGACAGCCTAACCCATATATTATGGCTGCATTCAGAGCCTATAATGGGTTCCGACTTAATCAGGCAGATCTTAAAGCAATACCAGGCAACCTGAAGGATTATAACCTTATAATTTTTAACGGAGTAACGCACATAGATGAGCCTATAGGTAAGGCAATAAATGAAGTACTGCTCAATGGGCAGAGCGTTTGTATTTTCCCGGGCAAAGTAGCCGCATTACAACAGCTCAACGAAGGGTTGAAACTGGTGGGCGACATCAGTATAACAGGTGTAGATACTGCAGTGCAGTCAGCAAGTTCGCTGCAGCAAGGTAGCGCACTGGTGCGCGATTTGTTCGACAGAATACCAGATAACGTTCAATTGCCTGTTGCTAACTGGCATTATATTATCAACTCGGGTCTTAGCGCTAATCAGCAGTCGGTATTTAGCTTTCGTAATGGCGACCCATTGCTTGCAAGGTACACGCCCACCCGCGGACAATTATATGTCTCTGCTACCGCTGCCGATCTGCAGTCGGGCAATTTTCCGGCAAGTTATTTTTTTACGCCCTTTTTGTACCAAATGGCTATACAGAGTGGCGGCAGCAGTGTGTATGCAATAACCGCGGGTACGCATTTACCTGTTTACATACCGCTCACCAACGCAGCAGAGCGCGCTACCCTTCATGCATTTGGCGCGAATGTGGACGTGATTCCACCGCAAAGGCCAAATGGAGCAGGACTTGATGTATTTCTGGATCAGGCGGTGCAGCAACCAGGCTTTTATGGTATAGGCGCTGCCGAGGCAGATACAACGCAAGTAGCCATGAATCAGGATAAGCAGGAATCGCGCCTCGAATTTAAAGATATAGCTGCACTGCGCAATGAGTGGAAGGGCGATAATATAAAATGGCTGAACATCACCGATGCAGGTAGTATAACAAGCACTGGTGTGGATAATTTGCCAATATGGAAAATCTGCATCTTTATTGTTATAGTTGCCCTCGGCGTAGAAACTTTTTTGCTATCCCGCAATTCTAAAGCGGCAACCGCATAGCACATTTTTAAATGAACTATTACGCAGACTTTGCGTGATAATGGCATCAGAAAGTTTGATTAATTTTACAGCCTCGGCCTCTTTGCAATGCAAAAGCGCAGTTAATATTAATATAGCGCAATGGCTAAGCGTAGGTACTGAGGTATTCAGTTTAATTAGTTAATATTGTATCATGCAGTCGCTTATTCGTAAAGCCAGGGTTATAGATCCCCAATCAGTGTATAATAATAAAGTTGTTGATTTGGTTATCGACAATGGTATAATTGTGGAAATTGGGTTTGATTTGAACGTGGCTGCATCGGTTGTAATTGAAGGGGCTGATTTGTGTGTAAGCGCGGGATGGGTGGATATTTTCGCCGACTACAGAGAACCTGGTTTTGAGCATAAAGAGACCATAGCCACAGGATTGGCATGTGCAGCTGCTGGTGGATACACGGAAGTTTTGGTGTGTCCTAACACACAGCCTGCCGTGTCGGGCAAGTCGGTAGTCCAGTATCTATTACAGCGGGCTCAGGGTAATATTGTACAGTTGCACCCAATAGGATCGGCCACGCAAAACGCAGACGGAAAGGAGCTTGCAGAGATGCTGGATATGCGCAAATATGGAGCAATAGCATTTACCGACGGCTGGAAGCCGGTACAAAATGCCAGCCTGATGATGAAAGCGCTGGAATACGTAAAGGCATTTGACGGAGTAATTGTACAGATGCCTGTGGATGCAGCTTTGTCGAGCGGTGGACTGATGCACGAGGGAATAATGAGTACGCGACTCGGTATGAGCGGTATACCTGTGATAGCGGAGTCGCTTTTAGTGCATAGAGATATTGAATTGCTTAGGTATACAAAATCGAGACTACATATAACAGGGGTTTCTACAGCCGAATCTGTAGCTATGATACGTAAGGCAAAGGCCGAAGGGCTGGCTGTCACCTGCTCTGTGACTCCCTATCATTTAGCGCTTACAGATGCAGCGTTGGCAGGGTACGACAGCGCCTACAAAGTGTCTCCGCCGCTGCGCGATGAGGCGCACAGACAGGCCTTAATTGCAGCGCTGGCCGATGGTACGATAGATTGTATTGCCGCCCACCACAGACCCCAGGAGTGGGACGCTAAAACAAAGGAATTTGACTATGCCGCAGATGGAATGGCAGTGCAGGAAATAGCATTTGCGATAGTATGGAATGCAGTAAGAGATGCAGTAACAATTGATAGATTGGTAGACGCGATTGCTATTAAGCCAAGAGAAATATTTGGCCTTGAGCCGCATACCATTGTAAAGGGAAGCAATGCGTCGCTAACCGTATTTACAACCACAGGCGCCACCTTACTTAAAGACGCAGAAGTAAAGTCGCTCAGTAAGAACAATCCGTTTATTGGTGAAAAGCTTGTCGGTAGCGTAGTTGCGATTTTGAATAACAATCAAACCAAAGTAAACAAATAGAATTATGGAACTAAAGAACACACACATTCCACATGGGTTTGTAATAGGTCTGGCCATGGTGGTTATTGGCCTTATAGAGTATGTTACCGGTATGGCTTTCAAATCGGGTTTTCAGTATATCGCTTATATCCCGTTTCTGGCAGGGTTGATACTGAATGCGCGCGCATTTGCCAAAGCAAATGACGGCTTTGTAACATTTGGCAACGTATTTGGTAGTGGTTTTAAGGCAACGATGATTGTTACGATAGTAATGGTGGCATGGGCGCTGACTACATTGTTGATATTTCCGGAAATGAAAACAAAAGCGCTGGAAATGTCGCGGGAACAAATGGCTAAGAACCCCAAAATGACCGACGAACAGCTGGATGCTGCGCTGAAAATAACAATGAAATTCTGGAACACAATCGTGGTGGCTTCATCAATATTAGGAACAATGTTTTTTGGTGCAATATTTTCGTTGATAGCCGCAGGCACTGTACCTAAGAAGGGACCTAAGCCAATAGGCGACGTTTTTTAGTTTGCTATTTAATATACTGTTTTTGAAACCGGCCTAGCGCCGGTTTCGTTAGTTATAAGCGGCGGCTGATTAGATACCGCTATTCGATAATAGCCCGTTCTTTTTGTTTTTTTCAGTTTTTGTAGCTTTTTTTGCTGACCGCTGAGCCATTAAAATTTGTAGCTTCGCAGCCATGAACTATCTGGGCCACTCATTGCTTTCGTTTGGGCATAAGGACATCCTTATGGGCAATATGATAGGCGATCATGTAAAAGGCAGGATAGCGTTGGAAAACTATCCGCCCGACATAGCTAAGGGCGTGTTGCTGCATCGGCTGATTGATCAGAAAACAGATTTGCACCCGGCTACAGGCCGAGCCAAGCTATTATTCAGGGCCGATTACGGATTGTATGCAGGCGCAATAATGGATACGCTATACGATCATTTTCTAGCCAACGACCCCAAGTATTTTGCGGATGCCGATGCGCTTATGGCCTTTTCGGTAGCAACATACAGTCAGATAGAGGAGAATAGCGCCTACTTTCCACCCAAGTTTGCAGCCTACTTTCCGTATATGAAGGAACAGAACTGGCTGTATGGATACAGGAGCATAAAAGGAATGGAACGGTCGCTCAACGGCCTTGCGCGAAGAGCGCAGCACATGCCCCCCATAGAGAAAGCCTATGAAATCTTCGTAGCCAATTACTACCATATCAACCAATGCTATTACGAATTGATAGACGATATGGTTAAGTTTGTAAAAACAGAGTTGAACAATTAATTAGCACCCCCACAATTCAGACAGATAATTTGCCCATCTTGCAAAAAGAATTTATGCGTTTTACTACCTCTTACGTTTTATCTACTTTTTTATTATTTTTATTTATAGCATGCCGATCAGACTCGCAACCTGCAGCGGCGCATACCAGAAATAGCAAGTTTCACGACGACTCGATGCGGATTACGCCTATACCGCTGATATACGATACAACTTCGCCCCAAAAACAAGATATTATTGCGCAACTGGATAATTACTATACCGCTCAATTCAGAGCCGGTTTTAACGGTAGCGTGTTGGTGGGCGTAGGCGGTAAAATTATTTATGAACGTTGTTTTGGGCTGGCAAACAGGGAAAAGAAAATACCGCTTACCGCTAATAGCTCTTGCCAGCTGGCATCTATATCCAAGACGTTTACCGGTACTGCAATTTTGTATCTGCATCAACATAAATACCTGAACATAGACGAACCGGTGCAGAAGTACATTAAAGAGTTTCCTTATCCCAATATCACGCTTAAAATGCTGCTCAATCACCGGTCGGGTTTACCAGACTATACCAAGTGGGTGCCAGGCTACAATAATGATATGCGTACGCCTATAAGCAATGAAGCTATGATAGCTATGATGGCGCATCACAAGCCCGGACTTGAATTCAGAGCCAATACCAGATTCAAATATTGTAATACCAATTTTGCAGTATTGGCGCGCGTAGTAGAAAAAGTTACAGAGATGACTTTTGCCGATTTTATGCGCAACTATATATTTCTGCCTCTGGGCATGCAGCACACCTTTGTGTACAACCCGGCTAAGGGCTTGCCGCTTGAGGCCGCTATAAGCTATAAGCGCAACTGGGTACGCGAACCCGATATGTTTGCCGACGGCGTAACTGGCGACAAGGGTATATACAGCACGCCCGAGGATATGTATCGCTGGGACCAGTCGTTTTACCAGAATAAACTACTGACTAACGAAACCATAGAACTTGCCTACCTGCCTTGTTCGTTTGAGAAGAAAGGCGTAAAAAACTACGGACTTGGCTGGCGAATGCTATGCTATCCAAATGGCAATAAGGTGATATACCACAATGGCTGGTGGCATGGTAATAATACATCGTTCTACAGGTTTATAAAAGACAATATGACGATAGTAGTGCTTGGTAACCGCTTTACCACCAGCATATACCACCATGCGCCCATTATCTTTGGTATAGTGAAAGGTGTGTCGCCCGATGATGGATTTGATACTGAAGAGTAGCGGCAGATTGTAGATGTTGATATTTGATAGCGTGCAAATTGTTGTGCGCTATTTTTGTTTTTGCAAGGTGGTAATTGTTTCGTTCACTTTCGTTGCAGGTTATATCTTTTGGGCCTTGTTGCGACCATAAGGTGCCAGTCTGATAAAAATACATGACTCAACTACAAACCTGTTGCACCCAACGGAGCAACGACATGCGTTGGCGGCGAATTATAAGTTGACGTATGATTTTTGTATTACGATAGCTTGTTCGACTCCATATTAGTGGCGCTTCATTTTGATAATCGCAGATGCTTCACCGCCAGCCACTCACCTTTTTACCCTATCTGGCTAACCATATCCGGCAACCAGGTAAGATAACGAGCAGTCGCGAATAGCGTAGCTTTTTTACTAGCCAAGACCGAAGGACATCGAACAACGTATAGCTCATAACTAAAAAAGCCCCGCGGGTAGCAGGGCTTATTAGTATAAAGGTTTGTTTATTTCGCGTCGGTGGCTTCTGCCGGTTCGTCGTCTTTTGAACGCTCTATCTTGTCGAATTCGAAAATGAGCGAGAAACGAACTGTGTTAGAAAGCGGGTTTCTTGTGGTGCCCGTTCCCTGAGGCACAAGGTAAGAAGCATTGATTTGGAAGATGTTGTAGCGTACGCCTATGCCGCAGGTTATGTATTGGCGGTCGCCGTTGTCTTTATCTTCGTAAAAATAACCTGCACGCACTGCAAACTGGTTTTGGTACCAGTATTCTGCGCCAAGTGAAGCATTGATTTCTTTGAGCTGGTCGCCAGTTGTAAATGATGAAATGATACCATTAACCACATTTACCTGAGTATCTGCGCTGTTGAGGGCAGGCACCAGCAGTTTGTTGAGGTCTACAGCGAAGGTCAGTTTGTTGTAGGCGTCTATCTGTGTAGTATAGGCAGCTCCCAAACCTATGTTCATAGGTATGAAGTCTTTGCGGTTGGTATTGTAAGATATTTTAGAGCCTATGTTGCTGGCAACAGCTCCGAAATTGAAGGTGTTGATATGCGTTTCGTCTTTCTCGAATTTCTTGGTGTAAAACACACCCAAATCGGCAGCGAATGCATT
Organism: uncultured Bacteroidota bacterium; assembly: GCA_903882805.1. Taxonomy (GTDB): domain Bacteria; phylum Bacteroidota; class Bacteroidia; order Chitinophagales; family Chitinophagaceae; genus Nemorincola. The sequence goes on from CAIRYK010000078.1 coordinate 7,372, forward strand.
GCCTGGAGAGTATTGACCCTGACCTTGACCCTGAACATAGTTAACGCCCGAAGCAATGGCAGAGTGAATATAGCGCAAGCTCAAGCCAGCAGATAAATTCTCTGACAGACGGCGTGAGTAGCCGAGGTCGAAAGAATACTCGCGAGGAATACCTGTGCCTATTGGGTTGCCTTGTACGTCTGTATAATTGATGTTGCCGAGCGAAAAATAACGCATAGAAGCGCTCAACGCCTGCTCTTTTTCTTTACCAAATTTGGCATAGCCTGAAAGATAGGCAAGGAATATATCGGGTACCAGATCTTTAAGCCATGGGGTGTAGGTCACAGAAATACCGTAAGGTTTGTCTGTAAAGGGCAGTTTCGCAAGATTCCAGTATTGAGAATTGGCATCGGGCGACATTGCAATGCCCACATCGCCCATAGCGCCTGCGCGAGCATCGGGCGATATACGTAAAAAAGGTACGGCTGTTGTTACGAAGCTTGCTCCGTTCGACTTCACCTGAGCATCAGCGCTCAACGAAAATGCTGCGGTAAGTAACGATAAGCCTATTAAAGCAAATTGTTTTGCCATTTTTGTATTAGTTATATTTTTTAAAGATTGCAAAAATATTCAGTAAAGCTGAGCTTTTCTAAAAAAATTACGCATTGAATTATTTAACGCACAATTACTAACTTTTGGTATGCGCTCGACTTAAATCCGTTGCTTGTAGCCATTGTTAGTCTGTAAACATATACGCCCGATGCCAATGGCCTGTTTTGACTGTCAGTGCCGTCCCACGTCAGCTCGTTAGTGCGGCTGCCCGATGGGGTGAATGTTTCTTTAATATCCTTAACCATCACACCATCGGTTGTAAAGATATTAATTTCTACATCAAGTTGTTCATCGGGGTGGTTGTGTTCAAAAACAAAGCGGGTGAAATTGGTAAACGGATTTGGATAGTTGCCCAGATTGTCGATGCCGGCTATTTTACCATCTACAACTGTGAAGTCTACCTTGCCTACGCCAGAGTTATCTATTACATCCCACGCTTTTACGGTAAAGGTGTGGCGGCCGTCGGCAAGGCCATTTACTGGAAATTTCACAAAGCCGCGCTGGTAGGTATTAGCTTCGGTCTCGTAATAGTCGTTGAGTATGTATGGGTTTTCTACATTATCGTCGAGCACAGCGGTTAGGTCGTGGCCTATGCTATTGCCTGATACATTAATTCCGGTTTCGGAATACAAACGTACGTAGAGCGATGTGTTGCTACCGGTGATGCCTCCGTTTTGGAACAGTGTATCGTTGATGTAGGGCTTAACAAGGGGATCGGTAGCGCTGGTAACAGCATTGTCGGAAAATCCGCCTATTTTGAACGATGTGTCGGCGCCGGCTGCGTCTATATCGCCATTATGGGCGTAAGTACTGATTTTGCCGGTGCCAAAGAAATAGTTGATATCCTTAGGTGTGATAAATGTAATAGAAAACTGTCCGTTTACTACAGTGGCCTTTCCTTTATATATCACGTTGTCCTGCATTTTGAAAGCGGCTACCGGAGTGGTAATAGTGCTTATGTTGCGCGCTTTGTCGAATATGGTAACGTAAACAGGGCCATTGAAGCCAGTCATTACACTACCGCTGTGGTCGCGAACGCTGCCTGCAATCTCGTACTTGCCCAGCGCCTTCAGCGTGTCGGCGCGCAACTTGGTTGCGCCGTCTGTTACTCCGTCTATTGTTATATTATATTCGGGGAAGTTGGGTATTACGGCAGGGTCGCCTAGCAGCGAAAATTTGCGGAAGTTGGCCAACTGACCGCCGTCGAAAGAACGGACGTAGGTAACATTTTTTGAAATGCGGCAAGCATCGCCAAAGGTGTTCCAGAAACCATCGCCTTTACGCAAATATTGAGCATCTATATATTGTGTATTCAGCTCATGGTTGAACACTGCGAATACTGCCTGTGTGGTGGTAAGCATAGCTATTACGCCACCTCCCTTTTTAAGCACAAGACGCTCTGCAGCCGACACAAATTGCGGGTGATCAAACTGACCGAAATCGCAGGTGGCTGTTACCATGAAGGGCAGCATGTTTTTGTTGCTCCAGTTGTTGAAATTGTCTTGAGTAAGAATACGCTCAGATGCCCAAACTTCTGTGTTGCCATGACCGTTATAGTTCATCATCATCGTTCCTTTAAAAATGCTGTTGTCGATAGACGAACTGGCATTGGGACAACGTGGGCCTGCAGGGGTAGACACAGTAGGTGTAGCGTCTACATATATTTTCTGGATATTGAAGAGGTTTTTTGTGTTTTGGGTTATAGTTTCCGCCATTGTTTCGGCATCGCACATATGGCAGCCGGCATTGTCGTTATTATCGGCAACCACAGTTGCAGATATGCGCCAGGGGCCAAGTGTAGCAGGGTCGGAATAGCTTTTTATCTTGCTCACCATAGCAATAGCGTCGTCTACACTACGCGCCGGCAGGCGGCCTATGCCAATGTCGAGGGCATTGAGCTTCTGGTTTTCTTCAATATTCTCTTTATCGTCTAGGAACCCATAGAAGTCGTCGCAAGAGAAGCTGTTGAGGTCATTGAGCGATTCGGCCGACTCAAACACGGGCACAAAATTACTGTTATTGGCAGTTCGGTATTTATAGTCGTAGGATGCGCCGCCTATCAGCAACAGATATTTGGGCATTTGCGCAGTGTCAGAACCGGCGCGTTTGTAAAACATACGCACAAAATCTCTTATAGCGCTAATGTCTTGAGCGCCCGATGAGAACTCATTGTAGATTTCCTGAGGCGTAGCTACAGCGGTGCGCAGTTTGTCGTGCGATGAATGGTAATCTGCCAGATCTTTTGCCTGATTGAGGAAAAGTGGATGGGAAACTATTATGAGGTCTGCTTGCGACAAGCCATGCAGATTTTGATTAGCAACTTTTGTAATAAAAGTAGGGGTTGCGAAGTTTGTACTGCTGAAGGCGGCAAATTCGTGCAGGTAGCTTGCATCGCAACTGAAAGTATACACGCTGCCGCTCAGCGAGCCTTGCATGAGAACGGGCGTTTGAGGATTGGTAACGTCCCATACCTGCGTAGCGCTATTGGCGCCGCCGAGCTGGTAGGTGGCAACAGAACCTGCGCCAACGCTTTTCCAGTCGCGGAAGGCAAGCTGGTCGGCTCCGTTCATCGTGAGCGACCTGCGGCCATTAAGTTCTATATAGTTTAGGTATCCTGCGCTGTTGTTGCTGGCCGGTGTGAAGTTCACATTCACATTTACCATTTGCTCGTTGCAAGCTCCCTGACCGGTAAGCGTTTTCATAGACATTACATCATCGCCTACGGTTACTGCCAGATTGGTGCTGCCTATGTTAGTGCCATTTACCGATACTGAAAACTTATTGCCCGTGATGTCGGATGTAGCTGCAAAAGATACCGCGCAATACACGCAGGAAACCGATGGTCCCATGTCGAATGTATAAGTCTGCGAAGTGTTGCCGAGCTGAGGCAGGAATTTTTCGCCATACCAGTTTTTACCCAGCGTTGCAGGGTTTACTAGATCTGTGTCGTGAACATCATAATAATTGAAGCTGTTTACCGTAACATTTCCGGCGCCTGTAGCTGCTTTTGGCTGTATGCGCAATCCTGCGCCTTTATCAAAGGTGAGGAAATAGAAAGCGGAGTCGGAATAGAGATTTTTCACATGAAAAAATCGCTGATTGAAACTGTCTTTAGCCCATCTGGTAGGCCCCATGGCATAAAAAAGCGCCATGTCGCCGTTATCGAAAGTATTGTCGCCGTTGCCTGTTACACTAATAGCATTTTCTATTAGGTCTACCGGGCGGTCTACGGCATTATTTTCAGAGAGCATAGCTCCTCCATTGCCAAAAACGCGAATATTTGCAGGGTTGATAGCCGCTATTTCTGCGCCGGAAAGGCCAAGGCTGCTCAGGAAATTAAAATCTATTTTAAAGAACCCTGTTTTGGGAACGGCAATCTTATACCATGTGCCAGATGCAAGCGCCGACGTGGTAATATCTGCGGTTGATTTTGCTGCAGTATTGCCAGTGGCGGGCGCGGGGGCTTCCTCTATAGTAAGCGTAAAGCTGCGTACCAAATTGGCGGTACCGGCAGAAGCGCCTGGAGCATAAGCGGGAATGCGCACCACAGCGAATGGCCTTTTGCGCTCCATGCCAATTTTTATTTCAAATTTATTTGGATCAGCTGTTTTTGCATTAGCAGGTAATGCTACATTTGCACTATATTCGACGCCCGAAAGAGCAACTTTGGGAACAGAATACTCATTTAGCCATATTTTCTCAACTATATACCCTTCATAAATGTCTTTTTGCTGAACCTGATAGGTAGTGTTGCGTGTTTCGGCATTTGCAGCATTAAATACCAGAAGGCTGGCAAGCAAGCTGAAGGTTGACAATGTTTTTTTCATCTTAATATAGAGTAGTAGCCGGCCTGGCTGGTTATAGAATCAAAATTAGGGAATAATAGTCAGATACAATGGTTACATTGCACGACTTATGACGAATAAACGTTGTTCTTTTTTAATTAGTGCGTAGGCGAAAAAATAAAAATTTTAAGTTTTTATTTTTTTGTCGGCGAAAAGCTTGAAAATTTCAAAAGTTTGAGGTAACATTGTAACGATTTTTGAAAAATTGCCTAAAAATTCGTGAAAAATTAGTGTAAATATTTTGGTTTTATTATGAAAAGAAAACTCATTGGCTTAGGCCTGCTGGGCATAGGGGCAGCGACTTTATTCTCTGCTTGTTCGGCTGGTTCGCATAAAAGAGGTAAAGGTGATCACGTTTCTCAGGTAACCGGATGGCCGTTGAATGACAGGCGTTTTGGCGGTTTTGAGGTTGCAGATTATAAAGGACAGCAAACTCCTATAGGTATGACATTCGTTCAGGGCGGTCGTTTCACAATGGGCGCAACTGACGATGAAATGCCGACTCTTGAAAATAACAGCATGAGGCGCACTGTATCTGTATCTTCTTTTTATATGGATGCAACAGAGGTGTCGAACGTTAGCTATCGCGAATATGTATACTGGATGAAACGCGCTTATGCGAATGACTATCCGGATTTGGTGAAGGCTGCATGGCCCGATGAAACCGTTTGGCGTTCAGCTCTGGCATACAATGAGCCATTTGTGAAAAACTATTTTCGTCAGGCTGCATACGATCAGTATCCAGTAGTAGGCGTTAACTGGTTTCAGGCAAACGACTTCTGCGCATGGCGTACAGACCGCGTGAACGAGTTGCTGCTGATAAAAAGCGGCGATTTGAAACCAAACGCTACACAGTCGAACGAAGATGTATTTACCAAGCCATCTTATCTTGAAGATCAGTACGAAGGTTCGGCTGGTCCTCGCCCTCACCGCGACCTCGACCCAACCGGATCTGGCAAGCGTAAGGCTAAAATGGAAGACGGTCTGTTTTTACCAGACTACCGCCTGCCTACAGAAGCTGAGTGGGAATATGCAGCCTTGGGTAATATAGGCAATAACCCAAGTCCTGAAAATAAACGTCGCAGAGGTGAAGAGGTTACAACCGACCGTAACACACTGCCATGGGGACCAAAAAATATTACACGTTATGAATTGCACAACCAATACCAAGGCGAATTTGAAGGTAACTTCATGCGCGGTAAAGGCGACCTTATGGGTGTAGCAGGCGGTCTGAACGACAACGCAGATGTTACTTCTCCAGTACGTTCGTTCCTTCCAAACGCGTTCGGTTTGTATAACATGGCCGGCAACGTAAACGAGTGGGTAATGGATACTTATCGCCCTACAACTCACGAAGATGCTGATGAGTTCCGCCCATTCCGCGGTAACATCTACACAAAAGTTGTTTTGCAAGACGACGGTACTGTTGAAGAAAAAGATACTATCGGTCACATCCCTTATACAAGAGTTACTGATCAGGAAGTTAGAACTAACAACCGTTACGAAACAAGATCAGGCGACCTGAACAACTACAAAGACGGCGATTCGCTTTCTCAGTTCACTTACGCTTTCGGTGTGAATACGCTGATCAACGATTCTACCAAAGTGTACAAAGGCGGTTCATGGCACGACAGAGCTTACTGGCTTTCTCCAGGCACACGTCGCTACATGCAGGGCAACCTGTCGAGTTGCACCATCGGTTTCCGTTGCGTAATGGACAGATTGGGTAGCCCAGACGGCGACAACCAGCCAGGCGGTAACAACTTCGGCGCACAAAAAAATCACAAAAGATAATTTTTCAATCATTAATTATAGGAACCCCTTCCAATTCGGAAGGGGTTCTTTATTTTTACAAAAAACTGATTGCCGTGCCCGACGTAGCTCAACTGTACCCACTGTATCTGGAAAATGCCGACATACAAACCGATACGCGTAAACTTCGCAAAGGCGGCATATTCTTTGCATTGTCGGGCGCCAACTTTGATGGCAATGCTTTTGTAGGCGCGGCATTAGAGGCCGGTGTTGCTTATGCTGTCACATCGGACACTGCTTGGGAAGGTCATGACCAATGTATAGTAGTAGCCGATACGCTTGCTGCGCTACAGCAATTGGCCCTGCAGCACCGTAAGCGTTTTGATATACCATTTATTGCCATTACGGGATCGAATGGAAAAACTACGACCAAGGAACTGGTAACTGCTGCGCTACGCGCAAAGTATATTACCTACGCTACCGATGGTAATCTGAATAACCATATAGGGGTGCCGCTTACGATCCTGAAAATAAAAGCAGATGCAAAGATGGCCATTATAGAAATGGGCGCCAACCATCAGCGCGAAATAGCATCTTACTGCACAATAGCCCTGCCTACCCATGGAATTATCACCAACTGCGGCAAGGCGCATATAGAGGGGTTTGGCGGGGTAGAAGGAGTACGGAAGGGTAAGGGTGAGCTATATGATTTTTTGAAAGCCACCGGAGGTGTGATATTCAGGAATACAGATCTGGACTATCTGGAGTCGATGGCGAAGGGTATAACCCACGAAATCACCTACGGATCGGCTAATGCACAGTACATAGGCAAACCTATGATGAATGGCGTATTTCTGGATGTGGCTATGCTTACAAAGCATGCGGAAACGACTATCCACACGCATCTGGTAGGGGAGTATAATTTTCCGAATGTAATGGTTGCAGCGGCGGTAGGCCTGAGTTTTGGTATCGGTATAGACGATATAAAGGAGGCAATTGCTGCCTACAATCCCGACAACAGCCGGTCGCAATGGATGCAGAAAGGCAGTAACCAAATAATACTGGACGCCTACAATGCCAACCCAACGAGTATGGCGGCGGCCATTGCCAATTTTGCCAGGGCAGATCTGGCAGCCAAGCTGTTGTGGATAGGCGGAATGAAAGAAATGGGGGCAGATGAACAAAAAGAGCATACCGAACTGGTAAGCATAATAGGGCAATACAAATGGGACGACGTAATACTTGTGGGTAAAGAGTTTAAAAACATACCGCACACCTACAGATGGTTTGAAACCAGTGTAGAAGCTGCTGAGGCAGTAAAAGCCAATCCGCCCGCAAACAGCGCCATATTGATTAAAGGGTCGCGAGGCAGCCGCATGGAGGCTTTGCTTGCGGCGCTGTAATGGTCAAGGGCGGCGCCTACATCGTTAAATATGGCTTGTTGTTTTGCCGTTCTGCTATTTACCGGTAATTTTGTATTAATGATAGCGAGTCAAGATAATGCGGTGCGACTGTCGCAGTTGCCTACGGGCTTCAAGGCAGTGATAAAGAGTCATGAGGAGAGCGATTTTCAGCTAACATTGATGGAAATGGGCTGCATACCCGGAGAACCCGTTTGGGTAGAAATGATAGCGCCAATGGGCGACCCCATGGCAATACAGATAGCGGGCTACTACCTGAGCATACGCAAGCAGGACGCCGATAAAATATGGGTGGTAGCGCAAAATCCTTATTAAGTACAGACCACTCAAAACAAGGTTTCGCGGTAGGGCAGTATTGCCTCAGGTACATTAGCATTTACTCCCTTTTTGTATACAAGTCCGCTTACCGGATGCGCTTTCAGTAGTCCATCGGGCAGAGGTGTCATCATAGCTTTTATTTCCTGTTGCGCCATTGGGCTTAGCCATTGTTCCCATTTTTCGGGTTCCACAATCAATGGCATACGCTGACCTTCATTATGTATTTCGCTTAGTAATGCGTTTGGCGGAGTGGTTATTACACTAAATGTTCGGGATACTTCGCCGGTTTCGGTATTTACCCAGTCGGCATAGGTGCAGCCCAGGGCCAGCGGCCTGTTATCGTCGGCCGACGAAATATAGTAGGGTACAGTAACACCCTTACGCGGATGGTTGGGCTCAAAGAAACCATCTATAAGTAGCAGGCATCTGTTTTTCTGTATATAGGGCGCATAGGTTTTTACCTCAAATATAGTTTCGCATTTTGCATTCAGCGTATTGGCATAACTATTTGCGTCGGCCTCGGTTTTTACCCAGTAGGGGATAAGTTTCCAGCGCGCGGTTTTTACCTCTTTCGGACTGTCGTTAGACAGTACAGGCAATAAGGGCCTGTCGAAACCATCGGCAGCAAAATACTGTGTATAGGTATTTACCTTAATGCCTTTTGGTTCGAGCAATTCGCTCATTTTTGATACTTTTCGCGTACCCACCTTGTAACACATACAGTTTTATTTATGCCAAAGTAAGTGATTTTCACCCATACTTATGTTGCTTTAATGCCGCAAGTATGTAACTTTCGCTATGGTTTATGCGCGCTATGTAGGCAAATGGGTTAAGGCAATATGCAGGATACCAGCGGTGGCTACGGTAATGATTTTGTGTTATTGTCAGCAAGCATTGGCGCAGTTCACGTTGTTTACCACAGGCTTCGAGGATACAGCTATTCATTTCACCAACTTTCAGGAGCAGGTGGATCCCTGCTATACAATAGTGGCGGGAGAGGTGGCCAATGTGAGCGATTACGCCTTTGCCGGAGCTAAGAGTATGCGCGTATGGGCCAACAAAACGCTTACCGATAGCTGCAACCACGTTATTGCCGGCTATCGCGTGGCTGGCTATCCGCTGCATGGCGCAGTTGCCTACACGCTTTACGCCTTTATACCACCTACGCCCGACACCGGACAGACCGGTCCCGAATTCAGTATACAAAGTACACGTGTTATGGGTGCAGATTCGCTGACATTTACAGCGGGCATACAATATGTGCCTAATCCCTGGGTGGGGGTAAAATGGAACATCTGGCAGGGTCATACATGGGTGTCGCTTGCTCCAGTATTCAATGCTGCGCTGGTAGAAAACTGCTGGTACCGCTTCAGTTTGTATGCTAACTATACTGATACAACCTACGACAGTCTGCGTATAGTAAGCCAAAACAGGACCTTGCACGATCTGGACACGGTTATCGACCTGAACGCATACCACATTAACGGCGACAATAAGCATTTTGCACCATCGGCCTACCTGACGGCAGAGGCTACCAACCTGTGGACGCCCTGCAGCGCACCACGCGCTACACAGTCGGTTGTGTATTACGACGACCTGACGCTGCAGCAAACAGATACTGCTCTACAGCTGAAGTTGCAGGAAGCCCAGCCTGCAATTACTGTCTATCCGGTACCGGCACATAATAGGCTTCAGGTATTGGCTCCGCCCGGCGATTGTCAAATTAGCATTACGCCGGTAAGCCAGCCAGCTTCACCAAGTTATTATAATAGTACGGGCAAGACAGAAATAGATATCAGCGATCTGCCCGCAGGTATCTATATACTGAGGTGTCAGTGGAGCGCCGGTGTTGAGGTAAGGAGAATTGTGAAGGAGTAAAATTTTGTTGAGCATTTTTTAATCACATTCAAAACTTGCAGGCGGTGGGCTAAAAATCTAATTATAACATATTGACATTAAAACTCGGCGTCAGCGCATGTCATTGCGCCGTAGGTGGAATAGGTTTGTAGTTGCGTTATTTACTATTTATGAACTGCGCTCGGAGGGTTGCAACAATCCCCGCATGGCGATTTTTTATGTCCAAACGGTATAAAAACGCAGACTAAAGAATTGTTGAGCAGAAATACGTTAGTAAAAAACAAAACCGCCTTTCTGCAACAACAGAAAGGCGGCCCATTTAGAATATATTATTGAGTTAGCTAATGACGCCAAGCTCCTTACCTACTTTTATAAATGCGCTAATGGCCGTATCAAGGTGGTGACGCTCGTGGCCGGCAGAAATCTGCACCCTGATGCGCGCCTTACCTTTTGGCACAACCGGGAAGAAGAAACCAACCACATAAACGCCTTCTTCGAGCATACGAGCGGCAAATTTCTGTGCTATTACGGCATCATACAGCATTATAGGCGAAATAGGGTGTGTGCCTGGCTTAATGTCGAAGCCTGCATCGGTCATTTGTTTGCGGAAATAAAGGGTATTTTCCTCCAGTTTGTCGCGCAGCGCAGTGGTTTCGCTAATCATATCGAGTACTGCAATAGATGCACCTACAATGGACGGAGCCAACGAGTTGGAGAACAGATAAGGACGGCTGCGCTGACGCAGCATATCCACAATTTCTTTACGGCCCGATGTGAAACCGCCCGAAGCTCCGCCGAGCGCCTTGCCGAGCGTACCGGTAATAATATCTATTCTACCCATAACCCCGCACAGCTCGTGTACGCCGCGGCCAGTAGCGCCCATAAAGCCCGATGAGTGACTCTCATCAATCATTACAAGTGCGTCATATTTGTCGGCCAGATCGCATATTTTATCCAGTTGGGCAATTGTGCCATCCATAGAAAACACAGAATCCGTAACAATCATACGGGTGCGTGCATCCATATTGGCTTTCAGTTGTTCTTCCAGATCTTCGAGGTCGTTGTGCTTGTAGCGCGCTCTGCGGCTCTTGGTCAGGCGCACGCCATCTATGATCGAAGCATGGTTCAGTTCGTCAGAGATAATAGCATCGTCTTCGCCCATCAAGGGTTCAAAAACGCCGCCATTGGCATCAAAACAGGCAACGTAAAGTATAGTATCGTCAACGCCCAAAAACTTAGACAGCTTTTCTTCCAGTTCTTTATGGATGTCTTGCGTGCCGCATATAAAGCGCACTGAGCTCATACCGTATCCGCGGTGGTCTACAGCCTTATGTGCGGCCTCAATAACTTTAGGGTGTGATGAAAGCCCCAGATAGTTATTGGCGCAAAAGTTGAGCACGGTTTTACCATTTACCAGTATCTCAGCTCCCTGCTCCGACTCGATAATGCGCTCTTTCTTAAATAGACCGGCGTCTTGTATTTCCTGCAGTTCTTTCTGCAGTCTTGTATAAAATGATGGACTTGACATTAATAATTATTTAGAATCCCAGTAATAGACCAGTTTATGGTTGTTTAGTTTTTGGTATAGGTGGCTGTGCACACATCGGCAGGTCCGCCGGGAGTGCTAACCGCCGTGTAATGGATAACGAGGCCGTTTGGTGTAAATGTGCCCGATCCTTCTATTGTAGAGCCGTTACCTATGCGCTGCGAAGGCATAGTAAGCGTGGCATTGGTACAGTCGAGCAATACATATGCAGTAGCTTCCGGACCATATCCGCCAAAGTTGTTGATATTCAGCTTGTTTTTTACGCCGGTAGACAGGCCGCTCGATACGTAAGTATAGTTGGTCAGCGAGCAGGCATTGCTGCCATTGAGCGTACCAAACAGCAATGCTGCGCAATCGGCAGGTATTACTATTACGTTAAAGGTATAAGTACGGAAGCCCTGTGTAGGCGTGTATGCAGTAACCGTAATAGGGTAAGTGCCCAATGCAGCCCCTGCGCTGGTAAATTTGTAACGTTGAGAATAGGTGGGTATTTCGTCAACGCTATCTGGCGTAACGGTTACATTAGCTGGCATCTGGCCCATTGTTACCAGCACTTTGTCGCTATGGTAGCCGGTCAGGAATTTTACATCCAGCGTCATTTCGTAGGTGCCGGTATTAGGTATGTACACATCTCTGAGTATGCTGTCGTACTGAGTTACGATGGTATATTCTACCGGGTCTTTAATAAATCGTTTAGAGCAGGCGCCGGCAATCATTATCATTGCCAGTGTAAATAGCATCAATCCCGTTTTTTTCATGCGGTTATTTTTAAGGCCGAAAGTTACGTGCATAATATTAAAATTCATTGGAAAGCAGTTTGTTTTTTTCAATAATCAGGCCCCACCGCAGGATATAAACCCTGCAAATGACCTTCCATAATAGCGCAGACTGTTTGCGCAGCTAAAAATAGGCTTTACTATCGTTATTTCATAGTCTTTCAGATAGCGCTGTGGTTTGGCGCACGTTTTCACCTTTGCACAATAGCGTTGTTGTATGCCTATGGCAGTGTTTAACAGATGGATTAAGTTCTACCGGAATAATTCCGAACGTTTGATTATTCTAAATCCGGTTCCATATATTACCATGATACTGGTATCGGCAGCGGGTAGCAAACTAACAGGTAGTTTTATGTGTCTTGTGTCGGCTATAGGGTATACAGGCAGGCAAAGGTTCACATCGTAGGTCGGAAACGTTTTCAGTATCCAGTCGCCGGGCACATCTTCTTCGTAGGGCAGGTTGGGTGTATGGTCGTAGGGGTAGGCAACATCGGGTGTTACCAGTATGGGGATATTTTTCTGCTGGGCGATAGCTATACCCGCGTTGGCGCTGGTGTAGGTAGCCATCAGTTTGCCATACTTGGGTTGCTCATAGGCCGCGAAAAATGTGGTGTAGATATTGCCCGTTACCCCTGCAAATAACAATGCGCTAATAGCAAGGGCTGCTTTACGACTTGCGTTAAAGGAGCTCAGCTGGTCGAGCCCGTAGATAAGCAACACACAAATTGAGGGAATAGTGAAAGCATTTAACCGTGGCTCGCCCAACGGATACTTTCCTACTGAATATAGAACAATTACCATGACAAGTGTAACCACGCTATACAAACGCATGAGCTGCGCCTGAGTGTAGGTCTTAGCTCGAAGCCAAAGGAGCGAATCGTAGCAGCCATATAAAAATGACGCAATACCCAGTATGCCGAACAACAACCAGAATAACATACCTGAACCCACTTCTGCAAACAACATATAGAAATTGATGAAAAAAGACCGCCAGTTAAAACCGTTCTTCATCATCAGGTGTCCCCAGAATTTGCGCATATCGCCATCGGCCATAAGTTGCGCCACATCTATAATGTAAAACACCACTATACTAAAGGCGCACAATGCCAGCGGAAGCCACTGCAAAGCGAGTGTTTTTACTTTTTGTGCGGCAGGTAGCGGTTGTGCCCAATACCGAACACTCTGAAAAAACAACACAACATATACCGGCCCAATAGAAAGCGGATAAGTGTAGGAGAAATAAGGTACAATCAAAAAACTCATGCAAAGGATAAGGTAGTTTCTGGTGTTTATTCGTTGAGCGCGCGATAATTGCAGTATCTCCAGCATTTGCCAGAGCGCCACGAGGCACAAAAACAAATCCATACTGTATTGTTTTATTTGCACAAAATAGTTGGTGAATGTGCAACCCGACACATAAACCATTACAAACAAATATCGGTTTAGGCTACCGGTGGGGTATATACGCTGCATAAGCCTGTAGGCTAATGCCATTAGCGCTACGCTTACTACAAAAGAAGGCGCACGAAGCGATGTGTAGCTATAATGAAAGCGAGCAGTAATGGATTTGATAATGGAAATATACACCCGCGGAAACTGCTGCATATAGTCGAGCGGACCCCACAGGCCGTTGGCGTCTTTATATTTCAGATTGTATATAATACGCCACTCGTCTATCCAGAAAGGTCGGATCTCGGCAACTACCATAGCCAACCCCCAAAAACCCAGAAAAATCAATGTACTTATGGTGGCATAACGGTATATACGCTCTGCCTTGGGATACTTTTTATCCATTACGGAAACAAGGTATTCATAATTTGGTAAGATTGCAACAACATACAGGTGACAAATAGTTTACTTTTCGTCGATTGTTATTTGGATGACCACAGAATAGTACGGTTGTTTAGATATTGAACAAGCCCTGTGCGCTTACCTGAAATAATAGCTACATTTGGATAACAGATAAACAACTAATACACCATTATGGAAATAAAAGTAGCAGTAACCGAAGAAGATGTTTTGAAATGTAGGGAAGTAATGCTGGCGTTGCGCACACAGATTGCCGTAAGCGATTTTGTGCCGCTGGTTACCGATATGATGAAGGAAGGGTATAAGCTGGCCTATATAGAAGAAAATGGCAGGGTAGTTTCGGCTGTTGGGTTTCGGTATTTGCAGTTTCTGTTCAACGGCCGTCATATTTATATAAACGACCTTAGCACACTGCCCGAAGAGCGATACAAAGGATATGCAGGCGCTTTGCTAGACTATGTAATAGCGCTAGCGAAAGCAAACGGCTATACTTCGGTTACCCTCGATTCAGGTCATCATCGTTTTGCAGCGCACAAATTATATCTCAATAAAGGTTTCAATATTACAGCCCATCATTTTCTTCATTCAGTAAAGTAGTAGCTATGCTTAAAACCGAAATTAAATCAGCGCCCGGTTACTTCGACCGCTACATAGGGCTTGTGCAGCAGCCCGATCTTATGGCTGCGCTTACGGAATCTAAACGCGACCTTGAGCGCCTTGACCTAAAGGCGCTTAGCGCGCTCGGCGATACTATATATGCTCCTGGTAAATGGACTATAAAAGATATTTTTCAGCACCTCATAGATTGTGAGCGTGTGATGGCCTACCGCGCCATGCGTTTTGCCCGTAAAGACAAGACGCTCTTACCGGGTTTCGATGAAGAATTGTACGGACAAACTTCTTGTGCAAACAAGCGTACGCTACAGAACATTGTGGATGAAATGCTTGCCCTGCGTCATGCAACGATACACCAGTTTTCCAGTTTCGATGCATCGGTTATGCACGAGTCGGGCATCTGTTTCAATCAGGAAATGTCGGTTTTGGCATTGGGGTATGTAATCGCAGGTCATCAGATCCATCATATGAATGTCATCAGAGAAAGGTATATGCCATTGGCGGTAAGCGCTTGCTAAGCCGTGTCGAATATTCGGGAATGTGAAATTGAAGGTTGAATTGCACGCTTTTAAGTAATCCGGGATCGGAAATGGCAACGTTTTTTTCGTAGCAATGTCTTTGTTGGCGAATAAGACAGTGGCGTTATTATTTGTATAATTGTAAAAAAATACTGACTTTATCGGAAATATTCCGATAAAGCGCCTAAAATTTTACAATGGAGTTCAGAGATTCGATAGCAGCCTATAGTAAAGCAAGTGTTATAGGGTCGTAATTTCTCTGATTTTACAACGGCCAGCGATTAGGAATATACTTATAAAAAATGAAATTATGTCTGCTACACCATCTCTAACCAATTTGCAACAGGAGTTATTAAAGCTCTATTCCTTCAATGTGAACGAAAGTGACCTGGTAAATATTAAACGAATGATTGCGAAATATTTTGCTGCCAAAGCTATTAGTGAGGCTGATGAAATATGGGAGAAACGAGGATATACAAACGATGCAGTAGACAGTTGGTTAAATGATGAGCGGCAATGATAAAGGTTGTTATTGACACAAATGTTCTGGTAGCATCATTGTCATCAAGATCGTTTTCGCATTGGATTATTAAATTATTGCTGAAGGGGATATTGAATTGTATTTGAATGATGAGATATTCTTAGAATACGAGGAGGTCTTAAAGTCGAAATACAGTCAAATGGTTGCGGCAAATTTTCTTTCAGCATTAAAGGAGCTGCCAAACGTTAATTATACATCGGTGTATTTTCGATGGAATTTAATATCGGATCCTGATGATAATAAATTTGTTGACTGTTACATTGCATCTGGAGCCACTTTTCTTGTTACTCATGATGCTCATTTCTCAATATTGAAAACAGTTCCTTTTCCTAAAGTAAACGTGATAAAAATAGACGAGTTTCAAGGTATAATAAAGCAATTGTGATGGCCGTAATTTGGCAATTTAGCCTCCCTACTCCTTACTCACTTGCATCAATATCGCTTTTTCTTCTTTGGTAAGCGAGTTGTAGCCTTTCTGGTTTATTTTATCCAATATGTCGTCTACGGTTTTCTTAGATGCACCCGGACCCTGATTCCTATAGTAGTTGTTGAGTATCTGGTTGCGCTTAGCGCTGTGTTTTTTCCATACCACATTTTCGTCTGGCGTTACTAGCCCTTCTATTTTGCCGGTAATGGTATATATCCAGTTGGCAGGGCGATAGCCAGCCTGCAGGCTGCGTATGTACAAAAAGCCGGTAATGCCGCCAGCCAAAAGCAATACGATAACCGACAAATAAAAACCTGAACCAATAATCATCAACACGCCGAAAACACCCGCAACTGCCATAATAGGTATGCTGAAAGTTTCGGAGAGGTAGAACCGGTGGTGTGGAGCCAGTGTTATGGCTGCTGCGGCCATACCTATCATGCCGGCTTTGGGACCCAGCAGGTAGGTAGGGCTATGGCCAAGTGCGCCGGGCAGCATAGATGCGCCTATGTAGGCAATGCCGCCAAAAAACAAGCAGTAGAAAAATAGGGGTATTATTTGCTTTGGGCCAATAAGCGACTGCACTACCGAACCAAAACAGTATAGCCAAAGCATATTGCTGGCCATTCCCATAAATCCGTTGGGGTAATGGAAAATACCATAAGTGAAAATGGTCCACCAATGACTTAAAAAGCGAGAGCCGGGTATGGCCAGACTGGGCAGGAAATAGCTGTCGTAGTTGGCGGCAGAATTATAGACCAGCAGCAGCACCGACCAGGAAAGGGCCAGCATTATGTAGCACAGCGCAATAAAAAATATGAGCTGCAATAGTTTGTTGTTGGTGTATCCAGGTATGTACGACAATACCTGCCTGCGCTTGCCTCCGTTCATGCCTGCAAAGTTATTAATTAAAAATGTCGCCGCCTATTGTCTATCCAAACTCTTAACAATATGAAGGCGAAAAGCATTCCGCCAAGGTGCGCAAAGTGTGCAATATTGTCGCCTGCTGAGTTTTTGATGCCTGCATACAGTTCGAACAATGCATAAAAGCCTACAAAATATTTTGCTTTAACGGGTATTGGGGGGAAAATGAGCATCAGTTCGGCATTGGGAAACAGGTAGCCAAAAGCAAACAACACACCCATCACAGCGCCCGATGCGCCAACTGTCGCCTCGTTGATCATGCCTAGATAGCGGTCGTTGATGCCTCTTATGGCCTCCGCAGCGCAGTAGTTGCATTGATCGTCGAGCGCCCAGGCCTTCATAAACTGAGGGTTAACGCTGAAATTCTGAGATTTTACAAATGCGGCAAACTGATCGAAGGTAGGGTTTTGTTGAAACTGCATAAATGCGGCATGAAACCTGCTAAACTCCCAGGTAAGCACGCCGGTATGGCAAATGGCGGCGCCGAGACCGCAGATAAGGTAGAAGATAAGAAATTTCTGCGGACCCCACATGTTTTCCAGTATACGGCCAAACATCCAAAGTGCAAACATGTTGGACACAATATGCAGTAGTGTCGCTTCCACATCCAGCGCGTCGCCGTGCATAAACATGTGTGTAAATGGTTGCCACCACCTAAACAAAGGCGACGACCAATAATGCAGGCCAAGATAGTCGGCAAGTATAATACCCCGCGTACCCAGTGTGTATTGCAATACCACCATTATTACATTGATGATAATGAGGTTTTTTACCACCACAGGCAACTCCTGAAATGACCCCGACCTGAAATTTGTCATACCGCAAAATTAAATGAAAATTATTGGTGAACAGTTGTTTTGCTTGTCTGTAATGCCGATACCTGAATTAATGCCGTAATGAGGCTTTCTCGATTTTCGAAAACTTATAGTTTAGGGGCATAATACATCTGTATGCTCATTATCTTTGCGCCCTATGGGACACAAGAAACTGATTCGCTTCAGAGCTATAGCCACCTACGGTAATGTGCTGCAATACCCTGAAAATATGCCGGGCACATGGCATGAGTTTTTTAAAAATGAGAACCCTATTACGCTGGAGCTGGCTTGCGGCAAGGGCGAATACAGTGTGAACCTGGGCCGCGAACACCGCGACAATAACTACATAGGCGTAGATATAAAGGGCAACAGAATATACAATGGCGCAAAAATAGCGCTGACAGAGGGGCTGACCAATGTAGCTTTTTTGCGCATACAAATAGGGCAGATAACCAATTACTTCACCAAAGACGAAGTAAGTAACATCTGGATTATTTTTCCTGACCCCTTTCTTAAGAAAGAAAAGAACAGGCTTACCCATCCCCGATTTTTGCATGCCTACCAGCAAATAATGAAGCCGGGCGGAAAGATCAACCTGAAAACCGATTCGAAAGAGTTGTTCGACTTTACGATGGAGACGGTAGCGGCGCAAAACTGCGTGCTCCATGAGAGCATCATAGATATTTATGCACAGGGCAAGGCAGTAGGCCCGTTGGCTATACAGACTTACTACGAAAAATGCCACCTTGCTGAAGGGCGTACCATCTATTTCGTTTCTTTTTCGCTACCCGATGCGCCTATTGAGCTTACCGGTAGGTTTAGTAAAGACGAGCCGAACGATGATCAGGACGATGCAGAAACGCCAGATGCAGATAACGATAACGAACAGTAACTAAGCGCTATAACCGGCAACGTGAACGAAGACTACTACATACTACCCAACGGCTATCTGGTATTTACAGCCAGCTACTTGCAGAAGCGGGGCTACTGCTGCGGCAACGGCTGCCTGCACTGCCCCTTCGATTACGAAAAAGTGCGCGAGCCTAAACGGGCCGAGCTACTACAAAAAAGAGCCCAAACCGATGCCCGACAAAAAGGATAATCTGTACAACGCCATTTATGATGTGGTGCGCAGTGTGCCAGAAGGCAGGGTAACCACCTATGGCGCAGTAGCGGCAGCTATTGGCGCGAAATCGGGCGCGAGGGTGGTGGGGTATGCTATGAACCTATGCCATGGCATTGTGCCGGCAGTACCAGCGCACAGGGTGGTAAACCGCAATGGCATGCTTACCGGCAAGCATCACTTCAGTCCACCCGAACTGATGCAACAATTGCTGGAGCGGGAGGGGGTCGTAGTGCATGACGATAAAATAGTGGGTTTTGAACAACTGCTTTGGGAGCCGCTAAAGGAATTGTAGCCTTAAAATAGGCTTATTTAACAAACCAGTATCTTCTTAGTTTCTGCAATCACAATCTTTTCATGTACGTTTGGAATAGTTTTTGCTGCTAACGATTAAACGCGCATCTGCCGTAATCTATGTATCTGACGATATCCGTTAAAAATTGCTGTAAGTTTTTTTCTTTTCTACTGATTGTTTCCTTTGTTTTTTCCTGCAAACCGGGCAAACCCAAAAAAGGAGTACCGCAACAGGAAGCCTATGTGCCATTTGCCGAACAGTTGAAGACTGTAATGAGTCCTATTGACTCGGTTAATAAAAAGGGTATTAGCTCGGTAGGCGAAAATATGCGCTATACCTACCAGTCGGCCGATTATGCACCTATATGGCTTAAAGAAAATATACACCCTACCGCCGCTGCGGAGCAATTGCTTGCTGAACTGGAAGACCTGAAGTGGGATGGTCTGGACCCGGAGAACTACAATGTTAGCCGACTAAAGTTGCTGAAAATAAAGCTGGACACTACCAAGGTAAACACAATGGCCGATGCGCTGATGTTTGACACCGCGCTCACTTACAGCTATCTGGCTGCAGCCCGCGATTTGCTGATAGGCAAGGTGATACCCAAGAAGGTAGATTCGCTATGGTATCACAGCAACGACTCTGCATGGAAAGCTCCTGAATGGCTGGCAGAAGCTAAAACAAAATACCGTTCACTCGATAGTTTTCGCAGCGCCACACCTACCTATGCACTTTTGCGCGACGAATACAAACGGTATTACAATCTGGCAGTAGATAGCGATTTGCTGCAGGTAATGAGCGTAATAGATCCGCTGCAACACCCCGACAGCGAAATGATGGAGTGCATAAACATAGTGGTAAAAGCAGAAATGCCCTGGCTAAACATAACACCAAACGACTCTGTAAGCGAGGAGAAGCAAATGATAATGGCTTACCAGCGCTACATGGGGTTGCCCGCTACTGGAAAGACAGACAGTAGCACGCTGGCGCAAATGTCTCTGTCGCCCGATACGATGCTGATAAAGATAAAAGCCAATCTGGAACGTATCAGATGGATGAAACGCGACTACGGCAATCTGTATGTGGTAGTGAATATACCGCTGATGGAGCTGTTTTTAAGAAAAGATGGAGCCAACCTAATGCACATGCGCGTGGTAGTAGGTAAGCAGGCCCGGCAAACGCCGTCGCTCAACGCTACAATGGCCAACGTAGTGATCAATCCGCCATGGGGCGTGCCGCCTACCATACTTAAGAACGATGTGGTTCCTGGCTTTCAGAAAAGCGGTAAGAGCTACTTGGCCAAGAAAGGGCTGCGCGCCTATACAAGAGACGGCAAGCCGGTGAACGCTGCTATGCTGAATATGAAAAACCTAAAGCGCTACACCTATAAGCAGGCGCCCGGCAACGATAACGCCCTTGGTTATGTGAAGTTCAACCTGCCCAACCCGTGGGACATTTACCTGCACGATACGCCGCACCGCACCGATTTTGGCAAGCGCGACCGCGCGCTCAGTTCAGGCTGTATAAGGCTGGAAAAGCCGCAACAACTGGCGTTGCTGATACTGGGACAACTGGAAAAACGCGACTACACCCAGGAAAAACTGGATGCTATGATAAAAACACATAAGACCAGGTGGGAACTGCTTAAAACTAAAATACCAGTATTTATTACCTATCTGACAGCGTTTGAAGATACCACCGGCGCCCACATACAGTACGTAAAAGATGTGTATCACCGAGATGATAAACTGATAAGCTGGATGGCAAAAAAATAATGCCGCAAACCATTGGTCGCTGACACGCTGTTTTAACTTTTCTAATAGAAAGCCGATTAGGCATTACAGAACAAATTTTATATTTTTGCCCTCCCGTATGCGCTTACGTCCTGTAAATTTATTGTATTTATTGCTGTTTTCTGTGCTTTTAAGCTCCTGTGGCGGATTTGAAAAAATCCGAAAGAGCAGCGACGTGAACTACAAACTCACGAAAGCCAATGAGTATTTCGATAAGAAAGACTACTCTCATGCCAATCAGCTTTACAAAGAGCTGATGCCTATAATGAAGAGTACGCGCAACTACGAAGCCCTGTTTTATAAGTACGCCTTTACTTTTTACTACCTTAAAGATTACGTTGAAGCGTCTTATTATTTCAAAAATTTCACCGATTATTTCCCTACAAGCAAGGAAACGGAAGAATGTGAATTTATGAGCGCTGTATGTTTGTTTAAGTATGCGCCCAAGTATTCGCTCGATCAGAGCAATACTATGAAGTCGCTGGAGGCGTTACAGTCGTTTACTAACAAATATCCAAAGTCGGCAAAAGTAGCCGAGGCTAACGATTATATAGACAAATCGAAGAAGAAACTGGAGACCAAGCAGGCCGACGCTGCAAAACTGTATTTTAATATCAATCAGTTTAAGGCAGCCTCTGTAGCTTACAAGAGCGTGATACACAACTATCCTGAATCTGCAAATGGCGACCTCTATCAGTTTATGATCATGAAGTCTATGTTTAAGTATGCTAAAGCGAGCATAGAAGAGAAACAGGAAGAAAGATATGCAAGCGCTATCAGCGCCTACAAAGAATTGAAAGAGGCTTATCCGCAATCGAAATACTTACCGGAAGCAGATAAGCTATATACAATAGCAGATAACAACGTTAAAAAAATACGCGATGAGCAACACAAATAGAAGGTCGATGGCGTCTGTGAATCCACTGGTGGAAACACGCGATGTGGTAGCGCTGAAAGAGAAAACCGGTAATCTGTACGAATCTATCGCCGTGATATCACGCCGCGCCAATCAGATTTCTGTTACAATGAAAGAAGAGCTGCACCGCAAACTCGATGAGTTTACAGTACATGGCGACAACCTGGAAGAAGTGCATGAAAATAAAGAGCAGATAGAGATATCGCGCATATACGAGCGTATGGCTAATGCTCCATTGCAGTCTATTTCTGAGTTTAACGACGACCAGATTTACTACCGTAAAAAGTAATTTTTAGCTACTTATTTATAAAAGGAAAAACCGCACCATATTGGTGCGGCTTTTCCTTTTTGTGCTATTTGATAGCGATGAAACAGGAGCGGTTATGAGGTCGACGAACAACAACCTTTAGCAGTCGAAATTTGGGATAGTGTACTGGCTAGTACTTTTTGGATATTAAGAATGTCTATGCGCTCGTTGTTGCAACCCTGCGGGGCGCAGCCATAAACAATACATAACTCAGCTACAAACCTGTAGCGCCTAACGGCGCAATGTCATAAGTTGGCGCCGAGTTTTAATCGATTTGGTATAACATCAGCGAATTACGGAAAAACATTGAAGCAAAAAAATCCCGGATTTCGCAAAGGAAACCCGGGATGGTAATGATATAGTGATGGATTTTGAGGGGCTGATTAGATGCCGCCAAGGCGAATGCCGAAGCTAACAGGATGTTGGTCTATGCCGTTGCTGTACAGCGAGGTAACCTGATAGGTGGCGTAAAACCTTATAAATCCTTCGAGTCCTATTTCGGCAGATACGCAGGTGTTGAAATCAGCAAGGCCAAAGGCGTCATGTACTTTTACTTTGCCGCGGGCGCCCGATTTCTGTTTGCTCCACGAGTCTATGCGCATTCCTTCAGTTATGCCAAAACCATATACCAGCCATTTGTCTTTGCTCGATTTTCCGCTGTCGTCTTTATGAACGCGGGTTTTAAAGGTGAGCATCAGCGGCACATTCAGGTAGTTCATAGCCAGTTTATCCTTGGTAAATACTATTGTATCCATTGTTACGCGGGCAGGATTTTTGGCAAAGGTTACAGGGTTTTCGAAACGGAAGTTGTAGAACTGGAAGCCTATACCGCTCGATAGATAGATGCGTTGACCTTCTGTCTTCAGCGCTCTGAATTTTATCATCCAAGGGTAGATATTCACGTTGATGGATTTTGCAGTGTGCAATGTGAATACGCTTTTGTTTTGCATATTGGCAGGCACATCCAGAAAGGTTTTTACCGCAGGGTCGTTGTAGTTGGTGTTATCAATCAGTTGGTTGAAGCCAAGATCGAGCATAGCAAAATTGCTGCTGAAAATACCCTCTGTTCTTTCTTTTTTTACCTTGCCGGCCTTCACGCCATTTGCCGAATCGGCGGAGGATAGGTAAATACCACGGTTAGAGATGGTGAGCGTGGTTTTGCGTTTGGAATCGTCTTTCTTTTCTTCTTTTTTGTCTTGCGCTACAGAAGTGTTGGCAAACAGCAGGCCTGCGATAGCGGCTATCGCGAAAATAGTGTTTTTCATAATCTAAGTTTGGTTGTTTGGAGATTAAAATGATAAGATGAGTTTTCTTTTTTCTACCTGAATGGTCAGTGTTTTTCCACTCAGGTTGTGTTTTAAGTTGTTTATATGCTGATAAGTATTGGCTACTGCAGCTGCCATACTTTCTATGCCTTGTTTTTTCAGCTCGTCTATGGGTAGTTGATCCAGAAACGATTTTTGTTGTTTTGCCGGTTCCTCTACCACTGCCGTATAGGCCAGCGTGGCGGCGTTTTGTTGTGTAGGCTCGGCTGAAATGGCCATCATTTTATTTTCTTCAATGGGCAGTTTGTCTACCTGTTCAGCAAGGCGCACTACTGCAGTGTTTTCGTGGTTTGAGGCAATTGTGGCGTTATTTTGTTTAACCGCAATGTGCGCTGTAGCTTCATGCGGCATTGGCGCAGTTGTTGTGTTGTGTTGTTTTGTTATAACTGGTTGTGGTTTTATTTCGTTGGTGGTTACTGCGTTTTCTATTTTAGGATTGGTGGCGTTGGTTATGTTGTTTTGTGTAGGGGTAGGCAAGGTGTTGTTTATTTGGCGCACGGTATCGTTTTTAGCAACAGTTTCGGTAACAGACGGCGTTGCATTCCATTTGTACAGCGATAGGCCGAGCAACAAAGCCACTCCCGCGGCTATGCTGTATTTGCGCCATTGCGGAAAGCCAATAACGCGGCCGGCAGGCGCAGTTTTCAGCAGGCTTTCTTTGTTGGCAAACACCACAGCGGTATCGGGCGTAAGCTTTACAGCGCTATAGGCGTCCAGTTCGCTTTTCAGCTCGGGGTGCACGGCAATGAAAGCCTGCAATGCAGTTTCTTCCTCGGGCGATAGTTCGCCGTCGGCATGCATTATTATATATTCTTCATAATTGTCCCACGTTACCATAGCTATAAAATGTTTTCTACGCTTACCAAATAGTCTTTCAGTGTTTTTCTTGCTCTGTGCAGGTACACTTTCACCTGCGCTTCTGTTAGGTCTGTTATTTGCGCTATCTCGTCATAGCGGTAACCTTCGTAGTCTTTGAGCAGCACCAGCGCCCTTGATTGTTCATCGAGCGTTGCCAGCGCTCTATCGAGTATTTTTTTCAGGTCGGGATTAGCTGGCGTATACGTTTCTTCGGGCGGCGCATCGTAGCTTAGTCTTGCTTTTTTTCGGTAATTGTCTACCGAGCTGCGGTAAGCCACCTGAAACAGAAATGCCTTTGCTTTACCGGGTTGTACCTCCTTTCTTTTTTGCCATAATACCTCGAAGCTGTTTTGTACCACATCGTGCGCATCGGCAGCCTGGCCGGTGCACTTGCAGGCAAACCTGAACAGGGCGTCCGCCCATTCCTGTACACATGCGTTGTAGTCGTTTTGCTCCATTCTATTGTATATCGGGCAGAAAAGAAAAAAGTTACAAACTTTCTGAAATTTTTTTTTCAAAAAGTTTGTAACCCGTATAAAGTGGTGGTTATTATATCAAATGTTGTATGCTCGACCCTGCGTACTACTTCTCGGCCACAGCCCCAACCACATCTACCGACACAGATTCTGCGCCCTTTACGTGCTTGGTTTTTATTTTAAAGCTGGAGGTCGATTTGGCATCAACTGCTTCATCGAGGAGGTGTTTTTGTTTTTCTATCAGCGCGCCTTCTTTGTCTAAGAAGCTGATTTGCACATTTATGTCTTTGTAGCCTACAAGTGTTGCCTTGTTGGTTATTTCGCCTTCTATCACGCTCTGGTTCAGCAGATTGCCGTGATACGAGCCAGATACTTTCAGAAACTTCAGCGGGCTTTCACGTTCCATTTCTTCCAACGACTGTTTTTTCTCTTCGTATTTGGTAGATGGTCGCTCGTGGTTGGCCGACGATGTGCAGGCGGTAACTGCAAAGGATAACAGGCTTATGTAAATGGCTTTTTTCATGCTTGTGTTTTTTGCCGCGCAGGTTATTGGTTTCGGCAGCCTGCGCTTCCGGCCTCAAAAGTAGAACAATCGTCAAAAAATAAAGGTGAAATATTTTGCAATATTACCCTGTTTATTTGCCCGCTTGATTATACCGATGCATAAGCTATAATATTCACCAGCCATGCCAGCGCATTGAGCCCAAACATTGCCATGCCGTGCTTTATGGTTCCGGCAGTGTATACCGGTGTTCGTTCGCCATTGGGTAGGGTGTTTTTGGCAGTAACAACAACGCCGCCCAACACCAGTCCGAAGAAGCCCGGAAAGTACCACACGGCTTCGCTCATAGTATCGGTTGCTCCGGTGGCGCCCGCTGCAAACCCTACATAAAAGAACAACCTTCCCAAATTGATAAGCGATGAGGCATAGCCGGCCGCAAGTAGCAGCGGGCTCAATGTTTTTCGTTCGGCAAGTATGGCCGTCCGTTCTTCGGCAAGTTTTTTGAGTTTTGTATCGGCGATTACAATGCCCCGCTCAGCCAATAGCGTCTTGGCTATACGGTAGTTATACGCGCCCCATTCGTCGGGCTTAGAGAGTATGTCCAGTAGGTCGGCGCTGGGTAATGCAAGCACAGGATGATTTGCAGGGACATCGGCCAGGTTTATTGGTGCATTATAGAGCAGATCATTAGCAGCGGTAAAATCGCTGCCGGCAATTTTTAGGGTTATTTTATCGCCATAGTCATTACCTATCAGCACGGCGTCCAGTTGTCGTCCGTTGCGCTCGGCAATCAGGGTAACGATCCCGTTCTTTTCCAATATTTCGGCCGCTTCTCTTGCTTCGTCTATGCCTGCAAAAGTTTGAAAAGTAAGTAGTTCAGGCATGTTGCAAACAGGTTGTAGAGATGGAATAAAGAGCCGATACCCGGTATTAGCGGGTAAGCGCAAACTTGACGACTTTATGAGCGCCGCCATAGTACACATTTACCAAGTACAGGCCATTGCTCCAGTCGGGGCTAAGCTGTATGTCCTGTTTCAGTCGCCCGTTTGGCGTTGGGCTACTGTCGCTGTAAATGGTTCTGCCAGCCATATCGGTTATTACAATGGTTGCGTTGGCAGTAGTAGTCGGCAATCGGCCATCGAGTCGGAAAGCGCCATTATTGGGGTTGGGCAACAGTTTAATATCTGCTACAAAATCTGCTGCTGGGGTAATGCCCATATTCTCTACTGTAATCAGTATCCACGAGAAGGTAGGCAGGTAGCACTCATACAGATTGCTTACAAAGCAGGTTATAGAGTCGGCATTGGCAATGGTGTCGCATACAAATGTGCTGTCGGTAGCTCCGGGTATAATGTTGCCGTTTATTTCCCACTGATATTGAAAGCTTGGAGAGCTAAATGGGATATTTGCTGTAAATGTTACTGTTTCGCCGGGCATAATATGCTCGCCGGGTGCGGCGGTTATCACCAACGATGGGAAAATAAGCGGTTGAACGGTTACAATTTTTGTGGCAGTAGATACCCCGCATGGCGTATTTACGGTGTAGAAAAAGGTATCAACGCCGGCAGACACTCCCGTCGCAATTCCGGTAGAGCTAACCGTTGCCGTACTGTTGAGTGAACTCCATACTCCGCCCGCCGGAACGCCAATCAGCGTGTTGGTAAAGTTGATACAAAGGAAGTCGGCGCCGGTGATCGATGCGGTGTCGGGTAGTATGGTGATGGTTTTAGTAACAGTGGCGCTACAAGAGCCCAACGTAACGCGATAGCTGATAGTATCTACGCCATAAGTTAGTCCGCGCACCCGACCGGCAGTGGTAATAGTAGCATGGCCATTGCTGAGGCTCCATACGCCTCCGGCAGTAGTATTGGTATAGGTTATAGGTGCGCTGATACACACGCTCGCAGGGCCGGTAATGGCTGCCGGATGGGGCGACAAAAGCACATTGACGCGAATGGTAGTGTAGGCGGTATCAATACCGTCGGATACCTGGATAGTAAATGAATCGACGGCTGTGCCCACTATGCCAAAAGCAGGCGTGAACGTTGTGCCGGGGGGCATAACAATGCCGCCGGTAGAGGTAACCACAGGCGAGAAACCGCCAAGTGTACCATGCATTGGCCAGGCAACTATGCGCCACGATTCTGTTTGGCCAATATTTGAATCTAACACAGCCAACAACGAATTAATGTCTTTAGTGTCGTTTTCGCATACGGAGAAGCTTTGACGGCCGCCGCCAGTAAACACCGGCGCGAAATTGGTAGACTGAATTTTACGCACAACGCCATTGTTGGCATCTGCTATATACAATGTGCCTTGCGGAGTAGCTGCAATGCCGCTTGGGTTGTACAATCTGCCTGCAGTTGCCGGGCCTCCATCTCCGCTGTATCCCGATGCGCCGTTGCCAGCTATTGTAGAGATAATGCCAGATGGCTTCACCTTACGAATGGCGTGGTTTTGTTGGTCGGCAATATAGAGATTGCCCGTTGCGTCGATGGCAACGCTCATAGGGTAATTAAGTTTGGCCACTGTTGCAGCTCCGCCGTCGCCGGTAAATCCTGTGGAGCCTATACCGGCTATTGTGGTAATAATGCCCGATGCATTTATTTTACGAATAGCGTGGTTGCGCGTATCGGCTACGTATATGTTGCCGAGCGTATCTGTGCACAAACCTTGCGGATAATAAAACTGAGCGGCTGTTGCCGGGCCGCCATCGCCGCTATAGCCGGGCGCCAGCAGGTAAGCGCCAGCTACGGGCGTTATAATACCAGCAGTATCTATTTTGCGGATAGTGTTTTCTTCGGCAATAAACACATTGCCATATTTGTCGGTAGCTACCCCTTGCGGGAAGTATATTTTGGCATTTGTTGCCGGACCACCGTTGCCGGTATAGCCCATAACGCCTGTACCTGCAAACCGACTGATGATGCCAGACGGAGTTATTTTACGAATAACATTATTGTTTTGATCGGCTACATATACGTTGCCGCTTCGGTCGGTTGCTATTTGGCGAGGGTAGTTTAGCTCGGCAGCCGTTGCAGCTCCTCCATCGCCTCCGCTGCCTGCGGTTCCCGACGTGCCGGCTATGGTACTGATAATACCCGCAGCGTTCACTTTGCGGATAACATGATTGCTATTATCGCTCACATAAAAGTTACCGGTTGCGTTGGTCGTAACACCCCATGGCGCGCCTATAGTGGCATTGGTGGCAGGTATGCCGTCGCCGGGCAGGCCTCCGCCATTGCGGCCGGCAACGGTGGTAATCACCTGCGCCTGTGCAGAATGGCAAAAAGCAGTAACCATAGCGGTGCAAATCAGGAAAAAGGAGCGCATTTTCATAGGCTGTATTTTATGTGTTGTATTAGGGTCTATACCGAATATATGCTGCAAAAATAGGATAGTTTGCGGTTTTTGTATAACAGCAAAAAAAGCGCCGTTGTTAATTATGCGCATCGGATACCTGTAATCACTACTAATAAGACGTAATTGGTCTCCTGAAACTTGGGTATCAATAAATTATACAGCATTTTTGTAGCAATAAGCGGTCAAAGTGCGCGAAGAATTTTTGCAAACAAAATGCCCCGGTAGGAGGCCGGGGCATTTTGCGTGGTGACAAGTAAATATGTTTTGTTGCTGTTATTTTTTCTTTTTGCCCTGATAAACATTGTACGACCAATAGCCCTTACTTATGCATTTGCCCTTTGTATTGAAGCATTGTCCGTAGCCGATGAAGTAGTTGTTGCTGAATGTGCCGGTATATTTCACAGCTTTTTTCATGGTTTTGGGTTGTTTGCCGTCGGGCCATGTATAAGTGCCTTCGCCATTCATTTTATCGCCGCTCCACATGCCGTCATACCGTTCGCCGGTGGTCCATTCTATAGTGCCCTTACCTTCGCGTTGGTCGTTTTGCCACTGTCCGGTATATACGCCATAGGTGTCTTTAAACGTACCCTGCCCTGTTTTATGGTCGTTTTTCCATTCGCCGTCATAGGTTTTTGTCGCTGATTTGAAAATGCCCTTACCCTCTTTGCGGTCGTCTTTCCATTCGCCGTCGTAGGTAAAGCCGTATTTGTCGGATGTGTACAGTCCACGTCCGTTTTTGCGGTCGTCTTTCCACATACCATCATATACGCCGTCGGGGTCTTTGTATATGCCTGGGCCGTTGCGTTTACCCTCCAGATAGCCGCCTGTGTACGAGAACTGCCATTTGTCGTCCTTCCATGTGCCTTCGCGCACCAGTGCGCCGGCTTTGTCGTATTCCTTGCCTTGTCCTTCTTTTTTATCGTTTAGCCAGTCGCCGTCATACTTGCCATAACTATTTTCTTCAACGCCGCGCCCGTGTTTTTTATCGTCTTTATACTGGCCTGTATATTTTACGCCTGCCTTTGAGGTAAAAGTACCTGGTCCATTTTTTCGGTCGTAGTTGAAGTTGCCGGCATACACATCGCCATTGCTGTACTTCATTGTGCCGTAGCCGCTTTTTTGTCCGGCTGCAAAAGCACCGGTATAGGTAGCTCCGTCCTTTGTCCACACACCGTTACCGTCCATCCGGTCGTTTTTCCAGTCGCCCTCGTAGGTTATCCCTGTTTTGTCTTTGTAGGTTCCATGGCCGTGTTTTTTACCGTCTATGTAATCGCCGGTGTACGAATAGCTCCAGTAGCCGTATTCCCACACGCCTTCATGCACAATAGTTCCGTTTTTGTCATATTCCTTGCCTTTACCGTGGCGGCTGTCGTCTTTCCAGTCGCCCTCGTAGGTATTGCCATATAGGTCGGTTTCTTTGCCGTACCCATTGCGCTTGCTGTCTTTATACTCTCCGGTATATCCGCACTTGTATTCTCCGGCCTCCCAGTAGCCGTCGTGCACCAGATTGCCGGTGGCGTCATATTCTTTTCCTTTACCGCTTTTTTTACCGCCGCTCCAGTTGCCGGCATACTTTGTGCCATTGGCATAGGTCATTACGCCAAAACCGCTTTTTGTCCAGCCGCTTACAGCGCCCACATATTTATCTCCGTTTGGCGATGTAATAGTGCCGTTTTCGTAGGGGGTGTTTGATTTGTAGTTGCCGGTAAAAATATCGCCATTACTGTTGGCCAGATTGCCGTTTCTTATAGGGTCTTCAACAGGAGCCACATAATCGCTCTTGTAAGAGGAGTTGCTGTTGTAGCCCGATTTATAGCCATAGCTATAGTCGCTATAAGATTTGTAGGATTTTTCGTACGATGGCGTATAAGATGAGTTGCTTTTATAAGAGGGCGTATAGCTGTTGTATGATGGCTTGTAGGAATCGTAGCTGTAAGATGATTTGTAGGGTGTTACCGGTGGATTGTACGGCTTTACATAATAGTCCCGAACAGGCGCTACGGGTTTTACGTAATAGTCTTTCATAGGTGTGTAGGGGGGCGCCACGTAGCCCGTGTATTTGCCATACTGACTACTGTAGCTGGTGTATTTGCTGTATTGCGCATGCGCCTGACCGATGCCGAGCAGCGCTGCTACAGACAGAAACGACTTGAGTAGGCTATTTTTCATTGTTTGTTATTTAGTGGTGATGCTAATTTGACTTTTAGCCAGCGGTGGCGGGCATTAAAACACCCTGCCAAAGTTGAGGTGTATCCAGTTCGTAGATGTATTAAGTGAACTATTGTAGTAGTTGGTTGAGGTCTGTTCGTAATGCGTATAGCTAAGGCCAAGGTACAGTTTTCGTCCGCGCAGGTATTTTACGTCTATTGCCTGCTTGCCCATGGCTGAGTATTCGCACATGAACCTACCTGCTCTTAGCCTGAACTTAGCATAATTCCCCACATCGGAATAGGTACTGGAGTACACGTAAGGGTAATAGGTGAAGCCGACGTCTACTTTAGGACTAACCCTGACGGCAAGCGCCAGGCCTGCCTGATAGTCGAGTATATAGTCTACCTGGCCCATATCTTTTTTGCTCGCAGCGACAGCGTTATTGTCGAGGGCCGGCCCCATTTTAATGCCAATGGTCCCCGTATTCTGAAATCCGAATTTGATACGTTTGTTTTTTTTGCGCGCCCAGAAGTAGTTGCTAAGCATGCTTTCCTGCAACTGAAACATAGTGTAGACACCGCTTGTTTTTTCGTTGCTGGTGAGCGACGACCCGTCTTTGCGCTGTTCGGTTTTATATATATAGCCCATGCCGAAATTCCAGTCCCACAATCCCATATAGCCGGCTTTGTTGCTGCTGTAGTGCGTTTTCTTTGGTTTCAGCAACGAGGGTAAGGCCACTTGAGGTTTTTCGAGCGATTGAGCCAGCAGCAACGAGGTTTCTAATACTATGAATAATGATACCAGTAGCAGTTTTTTCATGTGCATAGTTTTTCTATTCCGGTAATGGTTGTTTTAATAGCAGTATAGTATTGCCGAAGCTTGTATGCTGGCAAGGGCAAAGGACCGCATAGGGAATAGGGTGTCGAAGGCTGAAATTTAGCCTTGTAGTAGGTTGTTTTGTTAGTTACAAAAATACCCTACGTGAGACGGAGCGCAATACCACTTTCGTGGTATTCTCGCGCGGTTATTTGGTAGATGCGTAGGCTTTGTTCAGCGCGTCGGTACGGGAGTTTACCTGAAGCTTTTCGTAAATATTGTGTATGTGTTTTCTTACGGTTTCTATGCTAATAAAGAGTAGCCCCGCCATTTCTTTATAGCGATAGCCTTTTGCCAGATATTGCAGTATTTCCTGTTCGCGCACCGATAGTTTATTAAGCTCTGAGTTTGGCGAAGGTTTGTTTTGGAAGTAGGTTATGACCTTGCGCGCTATATGGCTGTTCATTGGCGAGCCTCCGTTGAAGGCATCCGTTATTGCGTCCAGTATTTTTTCTGGTTCAGTCGATTTTGTTAAGTAGCCGGTGGCGCCAGCCTGGAGCGCCTCGAAGATTGTTTCTGAATCTTCGAGCGAGGTACACATTATGTATTGCGTATCCGGATATTGTTTTTTGAGGCGCGCCACACATTTTGTGCCCGACAAGCCCGGCAGATGTATATCTACCAGCGCCACGTGCGCATTAGCTGCGCCAATGGCAACTATTGCATCCTCAGCATTGGCATACGTCGCAGCGCATACATAACCGCTGCGGCTGTTTATAAGCGCCTCCAGCATTTGGCGGGTTTGGTCGTGGTCTTCTATCACTACTACCCTTATAGTTTTCATTGCTAACGTTTGTATAAACTGTAAATATATTGCAGCAGCGATGAAAAAAAATTACACGTTAGTAGTATTTTGAGGTAAAGGTTTACTAACAGGTAATCTTACTAAGCGAAACAGCAAGGTTTACTACCGAGCCCGACGTTTCATTGGTTGTAATATTGAACGAGCCACCTAAGTCTTCTATGCGTTGCTTCATATTGCGCAAACCATTATTGTTTTGTTTTATTTTTGTTTGGTCGAAGCCTTGCCCGTTATCGGCTATTTTAATGTTCAGTGTTTCGTTTGTTATTGTAAGGGTTATCGATATCTGACTTGCCCTAGCGTGTTTAACACAGTTGTTGAGCGCTTCCTTTACGGTAGAAAAAATGTTTTTTTGAGCTTCTCTGCAAATACTTAAATCGGGTATGGTTTCCGGGAATTGAAGTATTGCCTGTAGGTGCATGCCGTCGAGATAATCCGCGCAATATTCTCTGAAGCGCGCCACCAGTATATCGAGTTTTGCATTTTCGGGGTTAAGCACCCATATCAGGTCGTGCATGTTGTCTACCAGTTCTTTGGCAATGAGGGTTATATTGCGCACATCGTTTTGCAGACGGTCGTTGCCTACGGCTTTTTTTAGCGCCAGGTCTGATATAAGCGATATTTTAGATAGTCCGGAGCCAATGTCGTCGTGCACATCTTTCGATATCCTTAAGCGCTCCATATTCAGCGCATGCTGTCGTTCCAGTTCCTTGGTGCGGTCTTTTATTTTTTGCTTTATGTAGTACTGGCCTGCCAGTATAACCATGCCCAACGCTACTGCCGCAGCAATGAGTTTGAACCACCACGTTTTCCAGTAGGGCGGGGCAATGAAGATGGTAAGTTGCAACGGCTGTTCGTTCCATAGGCCGTCGTTGTTGCTGGCTTTTAGCAGAAAAGTATATTTGCCGGGCTCAAGATTAGAATAGCGCACTTTGTCAGATGTGGTATACACCCATTCATCTTCAAGGCCATCGAGCCTGAAGGCAAACTGGTTTTGATTGGGGCGTGTATACTCGAGGGCGCTAAAGGATAGTGTGACCGTGTTTTTGTTGTAGGGTAGTACCAGTTGCTGGTAGTAAACGGCAGTATCGGTAGCGTAGGCGCTGTCGTTTATGGCAATACCCGACAAAACAGGTCTTGCCTTATACTTGTTGGTAACTATGAGGTCGGGGTTAAACCAGTTGATGCCTTCTATACCGCCAAACACAATGAAGCCATCAGCGCTTTTGCAGAAAGCTCCTGAATTGAACTCGTTGGATTGCAGTCCATCTTTGGTTGTGTAGTTGGTAAACAGCGCTTGCACATTGGCGCCATAGTGCGCTTTTACGCACGATATTCCTTTATTGGTGCTTACCCATAAGGAGCTGTCGTTTTGAGGCAAAACCGAATAAACATAACTGTTTGCCAGACCAGAGCTCTCGTCAAATAGCCAGTGTTTTTTTGTTTTTTCGTTATAGGCTATTAATCCTTGTTCGGTAGCCAGCCAGAGAATAGGTGAAGTAGCGCTTTTATAAAAACTCCTTACCGGCAATTCGTAAAAGCCGTCGTCGAGAAATAGCGCTGTTGTGTCGTTGATCAGTTTTATTTTGGTAAAGCCGTTTCTGCGTCCCATATATATCGTTCCGTCGCGCAGCTGATACATGTTGTAAATCCATGCATTCATAAAGTTGGATGAAGTGCGATCGTAGGGTTTGAACACTTGCTTTTTACCGTCATCGGCTATGAAAGGGAATATGCCAACATTTGTGCCGGCCATGTAATGACCTTTTTTCCACTCTAACAGCGAGTAAATAGAGGGCGGCTCAGATGATAAATCGTTTCGAGCGGGTAGCGTTAATTCGGTTATTTTTTTGTGAGTCCTAGAGTCGAACCACAATATAGAATTGCCTATAGTAACGACTATGCGACCAGTAGAATCTTTAAGAATACAGCCTATCAATTCGTTGCCGGATAGGCCAGTATTGACTTTTTCATGTTTGCCGCTAACAGTATCAAAAACAAATAGCCCTTCATTGTACACGCCCATCCATATTTGCTTGTTATCGTCTCTATACAGTCCTTTTACAAAGAAACTGCGCTCGTCGCCCGGATTAATTTTTTTGTTGGGTGCATAACAATTGAATTTTGCAGGTTTAATATCCAGTTTGTATAGTCCTTCGGCCTCGGTGCCTACCCACAAGTTTTCAGACAGGTCTACATACAGGCTGCGTATGTCGCTATTTTGGAAGTCATATTTATCATGCCGGCCGGTAGTGATGTTTATTTTGTAAATGACGCCGCCATACCTTGCCGCTACATACAAGCAATTACTCAAAGAATCTTCGGTCATTGCCCACCATGTTGTAATAGCTCCTGTTTTTTGTAAGTCGCCTATTTGCGAAAATGTGCAGGTATGCAGCGCTGTATCGTATATATATACGCCATTGCGAGCTCCCATTATCAGTTTTCCGGTGCGTGTGATCAACGATGAGTTTATGGCCTCGTTTTCAAGTAGGCGTTTGTCTTTGTGCGTTGTTTTGTCGAAAAACAATAGCCCGAACCTGTCAGTAACGTATAGTCCGCGAGGGGATCCGCAGCCGCCTCTGATGATGCCAATAGCATCCTGACCAGTTTGTAATTTGTCGTTGAAAGCGTAATAGTTTATTTTGAAGGAATGGATATCTACGCTAAAAATACCCCTGCGCGGTACCGCCACCCATGCGTAGCCGGTATCTACATCTATAAGCACAGAAGCGCAGTCGGTAGTGAATTTATCTATTACAACATGAAACTGCGATCTTCTTTTGTCCATGTAATACAGACCGGCATCAGATGTAAACCACAATCTGCCATTGCGGTCTTCCATAATTTTAGAGTTGATGTTGCGATCTTTCAGACTACCGTTGGTAGTGTCGTTGTACTTGCTTTTGTAAGCTGTAAATTGCTTTCCGTCAAAACGGTTCAGGCCGTCGCCTGTGGCAAACCACATAAAACCGTAAGCATCCTGACAAATGTGATATACTGTGCTTTGCGATAGTCCGTCGTCAACTGTATACCGTTGCAAACGCAGCATGTTTTGGGCTGAGGCATCAAAATACAGTAACAGCAAAAGAATGGAGAATAATCTACTCATCGACAATCAAGTACAGTCATTAAACCAGCAATAAATGTAACGATGATTTGCGAGTTAACGGTAGTTGTTGGCGCTATACAGCTACAATCTGCATATTAATTGTGTTGTTAACGTATTTTAGCTTGTTTTACCAATTACATTACTGTGGACAGTCACAAAACAATATTTATGTGGCGCAGTGCATTGTTGAAAAATAGTGTACATTGTACTCTGATCGGAATACGGTGTGTTCAAGAACATGGGCAGAAAATCGGTATTTCTTAGTAGCGCAAAATTTATTTTTTGTGAGTCGATGTTACATACCTACCCTTTGAAGCTTCATTTTAGCCTTTAAACAGCCGTAAAATGAAGGAATTGTGCCTCTGAAAGATATTTAATGGTAATATTTTTGAATTATTTATGCAAAGTGAATGATTTTTGAACTTAAAACCCATAACTTTGCACAAAATTTCGGAGTGGTAATGACATGTAAACGTCTCTTTTCCTTATTGATACTGGTTCTTGGTCTGTTGGGCAATTCAAAATTGTGTCTGGCGCAGGCAGAAGAACATGCAGCAACCGCACCTGTAGAGGGCGCCGAAGCGCACGGGCATGAGGAGAAAAAAGGAATTAACATAACTGAATTGGTATTTGGCCACGTTTCAGATTCTCATGAGTGGCATTTGTTTAGCCTCAAAAACGCAGAAGGCCATGAGCACGCGGTTGCGATGTCATTGCCAATGATTGTTTACCAACCCGGTAAAGGTCTTTCTGTGTTTTCATCGTCTGTTTTTGGCGAGCAGCACGAGTGGCGCAAAGAAGCCGATGGTAAGGCAATAAGCCAAACCTACAACGGACTGTATATAGAAAAGCACATGAAGGAAAAACTGCTCGCCGAAGACGGTAGCGCAGTCTACGACTTTTCTATTACCAAGAATGTATTATCTATGCTGGTAGGCGTTGTGTTGCTTTTGTGGACAATGACCAGCGCAGCAGGTAAGTATAAAGGCAAATCTATGATGGCGCCAAAAGGCTTCCAGAATTTTGTAGAAGTAGTAGTGGTGTTTTTGAGAGATGAGGTGGTAAAACCAAATCTGGGTCATAAATACAAGGCATACATGCCGCTGCTGCTTACCATATTCTTCTTTATCTGGATCAACAACCTGCTTGGTTTGTTGCCGGGCGGCGCAAACTTTACGGGTAATATTGCGGTTACCGCTTGTTTGGCGCTGATAACCTTTATAGTAATGATGGCAAGTAGCAACTCGCATTTCTGGAGTCACCTGCTCAATCCGCCAAACGTTCCGTTCCTGGTAAAGTGCCTGTTAGTGCTTATCGAGGTTATGTCGCTCATCATTAAGCCAGTGGCCCTTATGATACGTCTTTTTGCAAACATGCTGGCTGGTCACATTGTTATCCTGAGCGTTATCTGTCTTATATTTATATTTGCATTGCTGAATGTATATGTAGGCGGCGGCTTCGTAGTCATATCTCTGGCGTTCTCCATATTCATGTTTATGCTGGAGTTGCTGGTGGCTGTTATTCAGGCATTCATCTTCACTACCCTTACCTGCGTATTTATAGGTCAGGCAATGGAAGGCGATCATAGTCACGACGATGGCCATGGTCATAAAGAAGCAGTAGCGCACTAACCAAAGAAGTTTTCCCGAAAGGGTATTTATACAAAGAGTTTTTTTTAATCAAAATCCAAGTAACATGTCAGTTTTAATGAACACAATTATGTTAGCCGGCGATATGGCTAAAGCTGGCGGCGCTGTTGGCGCAGGTATCGCAGCGTTAGGCGCTGGTATCGGTATCGGCCAGATCGGTAAAGGAGCAGTAGAATCTGTTGCTCGTCAACCCGAAGCTCAAGCAGACATTCGCGCTAACATGATCCTGACTGCAGCGTTCGTTGAGGGTGTGGCTCTGTTTGCGGTTATCGCAGGCATCCTCGCTATCTTCGTATAGTAGCAAGCGCAGGCTAAGAAAGTTGTTAACTGCATCCGACGCATAGGGCAGAGGATGCAGTTAATTTTAACTATCTGAAAAAGAACTACCAAATTTGTTGCTAAACCCATCGCAACCGCCGGCCATGCCGGAATAGTAATTGAAGTAAACTTTTAATTGTTTTAACCAAATAACGGAATATAAAAATGGATTTGCTGACCCCGGAACTCGGTTTATTCTTTTGGACGCTCATAGCGTTTCTTGCAGTTTTCTTTATTCTGCGCAAATTTGCGTGGCAACCAATCCTTAGCTCGCTGGGCGACCGTGAGAAAGGTATTGCAGATAGCATAGCTACAGCAGAACGCGTAAAAGGCGAAATGAGCCAACTGAAAGCAGAAAACGAAAAACTGCTTGCACA
This sequence comes from uncultured Bacteroidota bacterium, assembly GCA_903882805.1. Classification (GTDB taxonomy): domain Bacteria; phylum Bacteroidota; class Bacteroidia; order Chitinophagales; family Chitinophagaceae; genus Nemorincola. Next base: position 45,370 of record CAIRYK010000078.1, read on the forward strand.
AGCCCGCGAAGAACGCACTACTATGCTTAAAGAAGCTAAGGAGATGAAAGATCGTATCATTAACGAAGCGAAAGAACAAGCCAAAACTGAAGCCAACAAAATAATCGTAGACGCTCAGCAGCAGATACAGCAGCAGAAGATGGCGGCTATGACCGAAGTGAAAAACGAAATAGGCAGCCTGGCTGTAGAAGTAGCCGGCAGAATATTGCGTCAGCAATTGAATGCAAAAGACGGTCAGGAAATGTACATGAAAATGTTGGCCGACGATATTAAACTGAACTAAGCATTAATGTAGCCGTAGCGCTTGTAGCTGCGGTGTATAATAATCATATTTTTAAACACAAGACTTTTGCCTGCCCGGCAGGCAAAAGTGGAGAAGAGAATAATTATGCAAAATCCCCGTCTCGCCGCGCGTTATGCCAAATCACTGCTGGATCTGGCTGTTGAAAGAAACTGCCTGGAAGCCGTGCTTGAGGATGTGAAGCTGTTGCATGCAATTTGCCAGCAAAGCCCCGAATTTGAGGTTATGCTGCGCAGCCCTGTAATAAGCGGCGATAAGAAGTTGAATGTATTGAAGCTGGTATTGGAGAAATACAACATCAACCTGCTGACCAACGCATTTATAACACTGCTGGTAAACAAAGGCAGAGAAGCCAATCTGTACCAGATGACCACTGCATTTGTAGCTCAGTATAACACACTGAAGCGCATACGCACAGTAAAACTGACTACAGCAGCTCCTATGGGCGAAGCGGTAAGAAACAGTATAGTAAAAAAGATAGCCGGATACATGCCCGACGATACCGTGGACATGAAAACGGAAATAGATGAAAGCCTGATAGGCGGTTTTGTGCTGGAAGTAGAAGATAAACTGTATGATGCCAGCGTAAAGAAAAGCCTGAACGACATTCGCGCTAAACTGGTAGATCACAGCTACGAAAGCAAATTATAATACAACAACCGGTAGCCGATGCTGCCGGAGATTATTGAAACAGAGTATTAACTTTTGAATTTATAAAATATGGTTGACATTAAACCGGATGAGATATCGGCGATATTGCGCCAGCAACTTAGCCATGTAGATGGCGCTGCAAGCCTCGAAGAGGTAGGTACCGTATTGCAGATAGGCGATGGTATCGCCCGCATATATGGCCTTAACAGCGTTCGCCAGGGCGAGCTTGTTGAGTTTACAAATGGCGTTAAAGCCATAGCCCTTAACCTCGAAGAGGACAATGTGGGCGTGGTATTGATGGGCGATTATATGTCCATTCGCGAAGGCGACAAAGTAAAGCGCACCAACCAGATCGCATCTATTAAGGTAGGCGATGGCATGGTAGGCCGTGTGGTAAACACACTGGGCGAAGCCATAGATGGTAAAGGTCCTATAAAAGGCGAACTGTATGAAATGCCGCTGGAGCGTAAAGCGCCGGGCGTTATCTTCCGCGAGCCGGTAAAAGAGCCGCTGCAAACAGGTATTAAGGCGATTGATGCGATGATTCCAATAGGACGCGGACAGCGTGAGTTGGTTATCGGCGACCGTCAGACTGGTAAAACTGCGATCTGTATAGATACCATCATCAACCAAAAAGAGTTTTTCGCTGCAGGCAAGCCTGTATATTGTATATATGTTGCTATCGGCCAGAAAGCATCTACTGTTGCGGGTGTAATGCGCGTATTGGAAGACAACGGCGCTATGGCATATACAACCATAGTAGCGGCTTCAGCTTCTGAACCAGCTCCGTTGCAGTTCTTCGCTCCGTTTGCGGGCGCTGCAATAGGCGAGTTCTTCCGCGATACAGGCCGTCCGGCTCTGGTTATTTATGATGACCTTTCTAAGCAGGCTGTGGCTTACCGTGAGGTGTCACTGCTGTTGCGCCGTCCTCCGGGCCGCGAAGCTTATCCCGGCGACGTATTCTACTTGCATAGCCGCTTGCTGGAACGCGCTGCGAAGATCATCAACAACAACGATGTAGCTAAGCAAATGAACGACCTTCCGGAAAGCATCAGACACCTGGTAAAAGGCGGCGGTTCGCTTACAGCGCTTCCAATCATTGAAACACAAGCGGGCGACGTATCGGCATATATCCCTACAAACGTGATCTCGATCACCGATGGTCAGATATTCCTTGAGTCGAACCTGTTTAACTCTGGTATCCGTCCTGCGATCAACGTGGGTATCTCTGTAAGCCGAGTAGGTGGTAACGCACAGATCAAATCGATGAAGAAAGTAGCGGGTACGCTGAAACTGGACCAGGCGCTTTACCGAGAAATGGAAGCGTTCTCTAAATTCGGCGGCGACCTCGACGCAGCTACAAAAACCATTATCGATAAAGGTAGCCGTAACGTGGAAGTGTTGAAGCAGCTACAGTTTAACCCATATAGCGTAGAAAAGCAGGTTGCAATCATCTACTTGGGTACAAACAACCTGATGAGAGAGGTTCCGGTTAAAAACATCAGAGCATTTGAAGAAATGTTCCTGTTGCAAATGGAGCAGAAACATAGCGATGTACTGAAAGAGTTTAAGAAAGGAAATCTGCCTGAAGATGGTTTGAAAAAACTCGTTGCTCTTGCAGAAGAACTCATCCCACAGTTTAAGAAGTAATTAATATTGCAGATATAAGTAAGCCCCTGCCAATTCGGCGGGGGCTTATTGCGTTTTGTAGTTGTTTGTTGAAATTACGGTGCGCCTTAGTTTTTGTTTGCCAACAAGGATAGATGTAACGGGTGAATTGCCGCTTTCTTGTCTTTAAATCTCATTGCAAACCCAAACCCAATCCAGATCAATCCACCACAAACAATTCTGAAGCAATCCTATCCGCAAACAGTTTGCCTTTATTGGTAAGGGTTAGAAGGCGGTCCGTTTGTGTAACCCACTTTTTCTCCTGAAATATGTGGATGTCTTTTTCTATTTGCTGGTCGTAGCCGCCGCCCCATTCTGTTGCAACTTTGTCAAGGTCCAGTCCCCACATTGTGCGCAGCGACGTCATGATATATTCATTTAGGTGTTCGGTGGGTTTCAGTCGTTCTTCTTCGTAGAGCAACTTGCCTTTTTCCAGTATGCTTTGTGTGTATTGTATATTGTGGGCTATGTTCCAGCGGCGAGCTGTTCCGTTGAACGAATGGGCTGATGGCCCTATACCCAGGTACGACAGGCCGCGCCAATAGTTGGTATTGTGCACCGCATAAGAGCCAGGTAACGCCAGATTCGATATTTCGTAATGCTCGTATCCAAGTTCAGGGGCTTTATCCATCAGTATTTCAAACTGGGTTGCTGTTTGAGCTGCATCTACCGGCGCTGCTTTTTGCGCAGTTATGGCGTGGCTGAGCGCGGTTTTATCTTCCACGGTAAGTGCATATGCCGAAAAGTGTTGCACACCCAGCTCAGCTGCAGTACTCAAGGCGCGTTTCCAGTCGGCATTACTTAGTCCGGGTATACCATAAATAAGGTCTATACTCAGGTTGGTAAAGCCTGTATCCTGCGCTGCCTTTATTGCGTAGTCGGCCTCGCTGGCATTGTGGGCGCGCTTCATATAGGTCAGGTCTTCGTCGCGAAACGATTGCACGCCAATGCTGAAGCGGCTGACAGGAGTAGACCGCAACGATTGCAGGTAGCGTTTATTCAGATCATCCGGGTTGGCTTCGAGCGTACACTCCTTTAGCGTACCTACCGGGTAATACTGATATATGGTGTCGAAAATTTTGTTTATTTCGTCGGCAGTGAGTAGCGATGGGGTGCCGCCACCCAGGTAAATGGTTTCTATTTCGGCCCCATTGAGGTAGTCGCGCTGCATCTTTATTTCTTGTAGCATAGCTGCGAGCAATTCATCTTTATACTTCAGCGATGTAGAGAAATGAAAATTGCAATACACGCACGCCTGCTTGCAAAAAGGGATGTGCAGGTATATGCCTGCCTTTGCAATACTGCTTGCTGCAGATGGTGTATTTTTGTTAAAATCCAGATTTTGCATGGGGCGCAAAGGTAACGGAATAGACAATGGCTGAATACTGAAAAAATCTATTTAAGCAGCGAAAGCCAACCTAAAAGAGCCTAAAAGCGGCATTTACAATGCTATATTTGAAAATTTTAACAACTTTTCTTGGATTTTCAAGGTATTATTCATTAATTTTAGTGCTCACCTAATCAAATTGTAGCGATATGTTAATAATTAATAGGTTGATCCGAAGTGAAATTCTGGTTGTTTTGCTGCTTATTTCCAGCTTCTCTGTCAGCGCACAAAACACCACCTACATCAACAATCACAAAATATTTGCCGCAGTTTTATCAGAAGCATACGGAATACCTTCATCTATTATACTTGCAGTGGCAATAGTAGAGTCGGCATCGGGTAGGGCTGCTACTGCCAAGGTTTTGAACAACCACTTTGGCATAGTAGGTAAAAACGAAATAGTTAATAACCGTGGGCACAAAAGCCGGTATAAGCAGTACCAAAACGAACTATTTTCTTACATAGATTTTTGCCGCACCATATCGCACAAGCGTTTTTACAACAATCTGAAAGACAAAGAAGATGCGAAGGCCTGGGCAAAAGCCATAAGCAAAGCAGGATATGCGGAAGATCCCGAAATATGGGAAAAAAGAATATTGGGGGCCATTTATTCTAATGGGCTGTAATATTCCCTATTTTTGCTGGCTGCCAAAAGGTCTCCATCCCGTTTATGAATCATAATAAGAATGTAGTAGTGTTCACACTCCTGACTACATTCCTTCTATTCTTATATTCTTACGTCGCCACCATTGCGCACACCAATTTTTTGGGTCTTAACAATGTAAGCATACTTTCTGATATACTTACCGAGCGCACAGACAGCATTTTGCAGGCTGCAGCAGCTATGCCAGAAGACACTGCTGCCAAAAAGAAGGATAAGCCAGCAGACAAGCCGCTGGCATCTACGGTAAAGGGCGAAAAAGACCTGACACTATATACGCTACCCAAAACAATTGTAAATTTCAGCACAGATACCGCGCTACCAGCGCTGCCCGACCTGATGCAGAAAATGCTGGCTATAAAGCGGAACAAGAAAGGTAAGGTTCGTATAGCCTGGTTTGGCGATAGTATGATAGAGGGCGACCTACTCTCGCAAACCTTTCGTCGCCGCATGCAGCAGTACTTTGGCGCTTATGGCGTAGGCTTTGTATCGGCTACATCGGTAACCGCCGGTTTCCGCACTACGGTAGCGCATAAATGGAAAGGCGACTGGAAGGAAGAGAGCTTTAAGACCAAAGACCTTAGTGTGCCGCTGTTTTTATCAGGGCATACTTTTTTTACCGGAAATGGCGAGCTTGAGTTGAAAGACATGACCTTTAAAGACACTACCCAACAGATTGAGAAAGCCCTGCTTTGCGGTCCTGTGCACGGGGGCATGGTCAATATTACCGTAAATGGGCAACAACGCCAATACAAGGCAGACAAACCGCTGAACAGACTGACGCTGGATACAAGCGCCAGCCACAATATAAGCATAGGCATACGCAACGACAAGCTACCGGTATATGGCGTATCATTAGAGCCCCAGTCGGGTGTAGTTGTCGACAATTTCTCGTTTAGGGGCATCACCGGTCTTGAGCTGGGTAAGCTGGATACCAACTTCCTTAAAAGCCTGGAAAACGAAAACTTCTACGATCTGGTAATTTTGGAATACGGCGCCAACCTTATGTTTCGCCCCGACGATGTAGACTATTCGTGGTACCAAAAACATATACTGCCTGTGGTGCGCAAATTACAGAAAGCTATGCCGCATACAGAGTTTTTGATAGTAAGCACTGCCGATAGGGCCTTCTTGTATGGCGACAAGTGGAAATCGGCAACCGGTATAGAAAATCTGGTTAAAATTCAGGCTACGCTTGCTTACAACAACAACGCTGCCTTTTACAATATGTATGCCAGTATGGGCGGAGCTGGCACTATAGTCAGTTGGGCCGATGCAACTCCGCCGCTGGCTAACAAAGATTATATACATCCCAACCACAAGGGCGCTGAAACGCTGGGCAATATGCTGTTTGATGCGTTTATAAAAGATTTTCAGAAACTCAGGGGCGCCCCGGCTCCGCCGCCGCCCCCAGCGCCGAAGGCCGCCGGCCCTACTGCAATAGATAGCGCATACACCGTTACAACCTGCAATACCATTGTAGACAAAAAGAGTAATCTGGAATGGTATATAGCCGACGACAAAGACTATACCTGGACTGAAGCCAAAGAATGGGCGGAGCATCTGCAAGTATGTAATGGCGGTTGGGGGTTGCCGTCGGCAGCGCAACTGCTGAGCCTGCACAAACCTGCGCTGCGCGCGGGCAAGGGCGTGATTATTAATGGTCAAAAGTTTTACGCGCGCATGAGCCCGGTGTTTGGGCGAATAGGGCATAGCTCTTGGGTGTGGACAAAAGAAAATATAGATGAAGCAAATGCAAATACCGTAAACCTGAATCAAGGATTAAAAGCGCTTTCCCCTAAAAAAGCTGCCAGCTACCCTATAAGGGCATTTGCAGTGCGGAAACTCAACGCCCCAAAACCTGGTTTATAAAACATGAGCTACTATCAGTTGTACTAAAAATATTTTTCGGTTAAGCATATATGCCAGATTTTAATTTAGCGGGTTTTCTGCATCAGTTTGTTTACGACGCCAGCAATCCGTTGTTATTCAATAATGGTTTTTTCGTTTATTTTTTTGCGGCTTTTATTAGTCTGTACTATGCGTTCAGAAACAATAATATGGCCCGTAGCTACATTGTTTCTATATTTTCTCTATACTTTTTTTATAAGGCCAGCGGCTACTTTGTTGGGCTGGTATTGGTAGCGGCTGTTGCCGACTATGCCTTATCGAACCTGATATACCGGCAACAAGATAAACGTAAAAAACAATGGCTGCTGGCATTTAGTATCATCATCAATCTGGGTCTGCTGTTCTACTTTAAGTACACCAATTTTTTCATAGCATTCAGCAATCAGGCGTTCAATACCGGTATTAATCCACTCAATATACTGCTGCCGGTAGGTATTTCGTTTTATACATTCGAGAACCTTAGCTATACCATAGATGTGTATCGCGGCGAGTTTGAGCCCGAGAAAAAGTTCATCAACTATCTGCTTTTCCTGTCGTTTTTCCCAAAGTTGGTGATGGGCCCTATAGTACGCGCCAAAGACTTTATACCACAACTGCACAAGCCGTACGTGCTGAAGCAGGATGACTTTGCCAAAGGATTTTACCTTATAGTCTCGGGCTTGTTCAAAAAACTGGTCATATCAGATTATATAACCCTGAACCTCGTCAACTACATCTTCGACGACCCGCTAAGACATACCGGACTTGAATGCCTAATGGCGTTGTTTGCTTATGCAATAGTTATTTATTGCGACTTCAGCGGCTACAGCGATGTGGCTATAGGTATAGCCAAGTGGCTGGGTATAACCATACCTCCCAACTTTCTGTCGCCCTACCAGAGCAAGACTATTACAGAGTTCTGGCGCAGGTGGCACATATCGTTGTCCAGCTGGCTCAAAGATTATCTGTATATCTTTTGGTTGGGCGGCAACCGCAAAGGGCGCATACGCACCTATGTCAATCTGTTTATTACTATGCTGCTGGGCGGCTTGTGGCATGGCCACGAGTGGAACTTTGTGATATGGGGCGCTCTGCATGGCATCGCCTTGGCCATACACAAACTGTGGATGGAATATGCCAAAGGATTTATAGCCAGATACGATGAAAGCAGGGTGTACAATGCCTTGGCACAATTGCTCACCTTCCTGTTTGTATGCTTCTGCTGGATATTCTTTAAGGCCCTCACCTTCGATGCCGCTATTGGTATGATTCACCAGATAGGTACAAACCTCTCGCTGTCGGTTTGGCCGGAGTTCTTCAATAATTATCACAATGTTATTTACCTCATGCTGTTGGGCTATGCACTGCACCTGATACCAGACAATCTCCCCGATCGCATTATGCCCCGGGTGCAGAAAGCCCCCATGGTGGCCTATGTGCTGGTGTTCTTTGTGTTTTTGGTAGTGTATGCGCAGTTCAAATCGAGCGTGCCGGTAATGCCTATTTATTTGCAGTTTTAGAGGAGCCGTTTCGTCCGTTGACTAGTTAAATCAATTGTATTTCATAAATCGGCAAGCTATTATTGAAAATTTGTCACTCAATTTGATTGTAATTCGTACTTAGCCCGATAGGGCTAAACTGAGAGTAGCCGGAGGTGAAGTCTCCGGTATAAAGGAAAATGAGGTCCAACTCTGAAAGAGTTGAATGTACTATTTTATACTACAAATCCATATTACCTGTTCACATTCAACCCATTCTGGGTTGGAGTGTTTGAAATTCCTAACCTCGGGATACTCCCGGGGCTACGCATGTTAAAGCCCATTCGGGCTTTTCCTCAGCAAAGCAATAGCAATCTATCTCGATTGTATTTGAAGGACATATAAACGCTTGTTAGTGTACCAATGTATGCCGAAAAATGAACACTAATTGGTATTAATCATGTTGGCTCTAAGTAGTCCCTACTCCAGATACTCCAGTTTTATATTGCTGCGTTTTTTTGTGCCAGTGGCAGAGGTGTCTTTTGCGGGTTGCGGCACAGGTGCGGCGGGTTGCGGCACAGGTTGTGTTACTACCGTTTTATCTGCCACCACTGTTTTTTTCATGGCTATTACAGGTAGCTTGGGTTGCACGGGCTTGGGAGCCACATAGTGGTGTTGCCTGGCATAACTGTTGTAGGCCCTGGCAAATGCCGAGAGGAATAGCTGGCCCTGTAGCTGGTAGCCGCTTTGGTTGAAATGCACCAGATCGCGGGCCAGCATATTAGCTTTATTCCAACCCAGGGCGCTGGTCTTACCGCCGCTTATTGCGTTGAGGTTCCAGTAGGGCATTTGACCGGCGGCACACACTTGCGTTAGCGCATGCGATACAGCTTCTACAGCGGCATTGGGTTTCTTGCCCCTGAAGTACGAGCCGGGAGGTGTGGTGATAAGAATGGTAGCGCGCGGAGCAATACGCCTTATGTTTTGCACAAAAGTTTGGCAAATAGCTGCAAAAGCCGGTTCGTTTACATGCAGGGTTTGCGCCTCGTTGGTGCCCAGCGACACGATAAACAAATCGCCATGCAGCGCCTTCAGCTGCCGCCAGAAAAGGTCGCTGTTGTTATATTGGTCGTAGCGGGCGCCATTTACGCCTATGGTATGGTACAGCACGCCGCAAGTGTCGTTGCGCTCCAGCGATACGCCATAAAACCCGAAACTCTCGTCGGTGGCCGATTCTATCTTGGTAAGTTCAAAACCGTTGAGCAGCGCAGGCGCATCATATACTACCGACGGCGTATCGGCATAGCGGCGTGTGTGTAGCTCGGCAGGCTCCGAAAGCGCTGAGTCGGTTATGCGATACGTAGCCTCATCGTCGCCCAGGAAAAACACCATTCTGTTGAACAGGCAGGGGTTTAATTCTGCATCGCGCACATTCATGCGCACAAATGCTTTCTTATTGTCGGTTTGCAGCCCTATGCCGCATATACCCGTTTTCTTGGTCAGATCGCGACCTATAATCTTGGCGTTGGTCCAGGTGGCATTGGTAGCGGCATGAATGTCTTTCGGCGCATTGGTAGCGGCAAGTTGGTAAGGAAATACCAGTCCGCGGCCGGCATCGCCAAAAAAATCCTGAAAACCGTTGCGCACTATGCAGGTCATCATATCGGCCTGCATATGCGAATCGCCTATGTGCACGATGTTCACCTTACCCCTACGTGTAGCTTTTAAACGAACCAGTTTTCTGAAGAAAGTATCAAGCCTGTTTTGCTGAGTAAATACATTGTCGGCATCGTGAATGAAAGCGTAATGCTGCGGCTCAGGAGGGAGCCATTGTGCGGTATCGGCCTGCGCAAATAACTGCAAGGGAACAACAAAAAATAATATTATATAAAATAGCTTGCGCATCAAAAAAATAATCGTTCCCTGTTACTAAACCGCTAAATTAAGACAAATTGAGCTTAACGGCTTACTAAAATAATGCCAAAACCATGGGTGAGAACAGCCATTGTGGCGCAAATAATTGGTTGTCAATTAATTTTATAGATGCTATCGCTATATACATATAGGCGGAGCTTTTAGCCGCGATACCTGAGCCTGCACTAAAGGCGCTTATTGCCGCAACTCAATTAAAAGCATTAATTTCGAACCGCTGTAATAAACTACAATACACAAACCATGAGATACTCATTTTCCCTTTTGATGCTGTTATTGTGCTTCGCCTCATCGTGCAAACGCAAACCGGAAGATGTAGTAGCCGAAAACATAAAAACAGCCCAGAAAATAAACGAAAAACTAAAAGACTACAAACTAAAACAGGTAGACGACCTAACGGCCCAACTGGGCGGCAGCATAACCGGATACTACAAGGATAAAGAAGTAAAGAAAATATCGGCCGAAAACTACTTTGATACCTGCCGCACTTTTACAGACTATTACTTCGACGATGGCATGCTGATATATGTAGTGGAGAGTAACTATTTATACAATAAACCGGTAAGCTATACAGAGGAAGTGGCCAAAGCTAAGAACGACACCGTATGGTATGACGACGCCAAAACCAAGGTGGAAGTCAACAAGTTTTTCTTCAGTAAAAACAAAATGATCAGGTGGTTGACGCCCGAAAACAAGGAAGTACCCGTAACGCTACCCATATTTACCGACACAGAATCGGCAATGTGGGCAAAATCGTTGATACTGCTCAAGGAGCTGAAGGAACAAGAATAGCTACAACAGCTGAAGAACCAGCGCCAGCCAACGCGGGCAAACGGGTATAAGCGCAAGGCAGCGCCATAAATATGGTGAAATACCTGTAATTTTTGGGTTTTAGCATACGCTAATTTTTTGCTTACGCTAAAAAGTAATAATTTTGCATCGGTTTTATCATTATCATTTTATAATAATATGTCGGGACAGCTTAAAGAGGTTCGTAATCGTATCAAATCTGTAACATCAACGCAGCAGATAACAAAAGCTATGAAGATGGTGAGCGCTGCAAAATTGCGCCGCGCTCAGGATGCCATCATCCAGATGCGCCCATACTCGCAAAAGCTACAGGAAATGCTCAGCAATATCGTTAGCAGCTCATCGAGCGAGGCAAATATGCCGCTTGCCGATGTGCGCCCTGCCGAGCGTATCCTGATCATCCCTATTACCAGCGACAGAGGTCTGTGCGGCGGTTACAACATCAATATCATCAAGCTTGCCCGTCAGTTGATAAAAGAGCAATATGCCGACCAGCAAACAAAAGGTAATGTGACCATTCTGCCCATTGGCAAAAAAGGATACGAATACTTTTTGAGAAACAACTACAAGGTTGTTGATAACTTCTGGAACATTTTCTCCGACCTTGCTTTCGAAAACGTGCGCCGCGCAGCGGTATATGCGCAGCAGGCCTTCCTGAACAAGGAATACGACCGCGTAGTACTGGTATATAGCCAATTTAAGAATGCAGCTACCCAAAACTTTGTATCGGAGGCATACCTGCCCATACCGCGTGTAGAGAAAAAAGATGGCCACAAGAATACCGACTTCATTTTCGAACCTTCTATGGAATCATTGCTTATAGAGCTGATGCCTAAGATATTAAATACACAGGTTTTCAAAGCAGTGCTTGATGCCAACGCTTCTGAACACGGAGCGCGCATGACCGCAATGGATAAAGCGAGCGAAAATGCCAACGAAATACTGAAGGCATTGAAGATTAGCTACAACCGCGCCCGTCAGGCAGCCATCACTACCGAGCTTACAGAAATTGTGAGCGGCGCTGCGGCATTGCAGGGTTAATAATAGCATTTTATACATCATTATAATGGCTCCCAACAAAGGGAGCCATTTTTGTTGTTAACAAATAATCGTTAACAGTTGTGCCGATATGGCCACTTTTAAGACGTATTCAGCTGATTTACAGCTAAATTTTGACAAAATATTTTTGTTAATTGCTCAAAATCATTTGTTATTTCGAAGTTAACCAGTATTTTTATTAAAAATTGGATGCTATGGAGCTGGTAACTAAAAAGTCGGACTGCAAAAAGGCAATGGATACTGTGTTGGTGAAATCGCCAAAGCAGATATGCAAGAAGGTAGCTCCCGTAAAAGCGCGTCCACACTACACTATTATCAAACCATTGTTCGGTCATATGGATGCGTATATTGAACTGGGCATGATAGGGGCGTTTGTGTAATTGCCTGCCAAGCCAGTTTTAGCGCTGCACCATACTCAAAATAAATTCATTGATTAATACCTACTGCATTACCATATGCAGCGGTTGCAAACTGTAGCCAGTAATAACAAGCCTGACGACAACTGGGGTCGCGTAGCCTCTTTACAATCTATTGTAAATACATGAACTCTTAGGGGCGCTTACACACTAAGTAATGAAGATTTTTGCCGCGAATCTCAGCAATACAACAAATTACTTTAACTTTATTCTTTAAGTACAGTGCGTATATGCTGCGTACTACATTGCCTATCATAATGCAATGCGCTAATTGTAAATGTTGAGCGTTGAATGGCTACCTAACCTACTCTTTTCCAATTAATAGAACTACATGAAACAGTCTAATAGTATTTGTTTAGCATTGCTAATGCTACTATTACAACACATAGCTACAGCGCAAATAATAACAACCTATGCCGGCGATAAATATAGCTACTGTGTATGCGAAGGGCTACCAGCAACTGACGCAAGTATATTTGTTCCTACTTCTATGGCATTCGATACTGCGGGCAATCTCTATGTTACAGAATTGAACAACCACTGCATACGCAAAATTACCAAGGCTGGCCTAATATACACAATAGCAGGGAAGAGAGGGTATAGTGGGTATAGCGGAGACGGAGGCCCGGCATCTGCCGCTATGCTGTACTTCCCTAATTGTTTAGCCACAGATTATGCAGGCAACCTATATATAGGTGATAGAGAAAACCTTTGTGTTCGAAAAATTGACCCTTCCGGCATCATTACTACTTTTGCAGGCAATACAGATTTTGGCGATGAGGGAGATGGAGGCCCGGCTACAGATGCTACTTTTTCGTCCATTAGAGGGATAGCAACCGATGTTGATGGAAGTGTATATGTACTTGATGGTACCCGCGGCAGGGTTCGTAGAATAAACCGATCGGGCACAATTACAGCATATGCCGGCGGCGGCGCATTTGGGTACTTGGGCGATGGCGGCCCTGCTACAAAAGCCTATCTTAATACATCTCGCGGACTATCTATAGATAAAAATAAAAATTTATACATAGGCGAACAAGATGGTAATAGGGTGCGGCGGGTAGATAGCAATGGAATAATAACTACAGTAGCAGGTACTGTACACCATGGCTTTAGGGGCGATGGAGAAGCAGCCACCATAGCAAGGCTGTACGGCCCGGCTGGTACTGTAACAGACAAAGCAGGCAACCTGTATATAGCCGACCAATACAACCACAGGATACGAAAAGTAAACCCATCGGGGATAATAACCACTTTTGCTGGGACTGGTGAAGTGGGGCCAGTAGCTCCAAGACCTCCAATCAATGACGGAGGTTCCGCAACAGACGCTGGTTTATATGCTCCCGAAGGAATGGCCATAGACGATAGTGGCAATATGTATATTGCCGATACTTACAATTACCTGATACGCAAAGTAAGCTTCAGCACAGTAGCCGTAGCCAACACAGCACCTACATATGCTGATATTATTATTAGTCCCAATCCGGTAGATGCTACAGGCTTAGTCAATGTATATACGCCGAAAGAAATGCAATACAACTGCATCAATGCTATAGGCCAAACCATTGCAAGCGGCATACTTAAAGCCGGCGACAACTCAATTTCCCTATCGCTTGCGCCCAAGGGCTTATATATGCTTGAGTTGAAGGCGAATGGTTACAATTCGGTATGGAAAATAGTTAAGCTGTAGTAGTTAGGAATGTGACAAGTTGGCCTAATGAGCTATTGCAGGCAGTCTTCGGAGGTATTGATCACAAATTACTTGAAAGGCAACCACAACTAATTACGGTTTTCTTTCTACTTTTTAATAAGTTTGCGTAATGAATACCGCTTGGATAAAATCTTTTCCTATCGTATTAGCTACGTTACTGTTTTTGGGCTGTAGCAACCCTACCGGAAACAAGGCAAGCGCCGACAAAGACCCGATTTTTCAGAGCGATTCAAAGCTGAAGAAAATAACAGACCAAATCAATAAATCGCCCAATAATGCAGCCCTTTTCTTTGAGCGCGGCAATATGCTGTATAAAATGCAGCTCGATTCGCTGGCGCTAAAAGACTACAAAACAGCTTCAACGCTCGATACTACCAAATCCGAATACTATAGCGCCGTAGGCAATCTGCTGTTTGAGCATAAAGACATTGCTGGATCGGTGGAATGGATACAAAAAGCTATTGCCCGCAACCCCGGCGACAGAAAGGCGCACCTGAAAATTGCCAAACTGTTTCTGTACATAAAAGACTACAAAAAAGCATTTGAAGAAATAAATGTAGCCCTACGCGCCAATGTGTACGACCCTGAAGCCTATTTTCTGAAAGGTATGGTGTATAAAGATATGCTGGATACCACAAAAGCCATATCGAGCTTCCTGACTACCCTAAACGTAGCTCCCGACTACCGCCCCGCTATGATGCAACTGGGCGGGCTATATGCCGCTAAAAAAGACCCGCTGGCGCTGCGCTACTACGATAATGCCTACCTGATAGACAGTAACGATGTGAAACCGCTGTTTGCAAAGGGCGTATACTACCAGCACAACAAAGACTATGTAGCGGCAAAGGCAGAATACAAACGCTGCATACTGCGCAACCGCCACTTCCCGGACGCCTACTTTAATCTGGGCGTTATTCTGTTTGATCAGGACTCGGTAGAGAAAGCCTACCGTCAATACGACCTGGCGGCTAAAATAGACCCGCGCAACTCTACTATTTACTTCAACCGTGGATTGTGCGCGGAGATGATGGACAGCATAAAAAATGCAATAAACGACTACCGCATAGCCATACGCATGGATACCGGCTACGAAAGCCCCAAAGAAGCGCTAAGACGACTAAAAGTGCCTACCCAAGACTGGTAGGCGCTGTGTGCCAAAGTGAAAAACAAAGAATAACCACATACAAAACAACAATATGCCAATAATTGCCCCCTCTATGCTATCGGCCGACTTTACAAGGCTGGGCGCCGAAATAGAAATGATCAATACCAGCGAAGCCGACTGGTTTCATCTGGATGTAATGGACGGCCGCTTTGTGCCCAACATTACTTTTGGCATGCCCATAATTGCGGCCATGAAAAAAACGGCGGCAAAACCTTTTGATGTGCACCTGATGATCGTGGAACCCGAAAAGTATTTTGAAGCATTTGCAAAAGCCGGCGCCGATATACTGAGCGTGCACCTGGAGGCATCGCCCCACCTGCACCGCAACCTGCAGGCCATAAAGGCGCTGGGCATGAAGGCGGGCGTGGCCATAAACCCCCACAGCCCCATAAGCCTGCTGGCCGATCTGATAGAGGATATAGACGTAGTATGCATGATGAGCGTTAACCCCGGTTTTGGCGGACAGAAGTTTATACCCCAAACGCTGCGCAAAATTCAGGAACTGAAACAAATGATAACTAATGCCGGAGCCAACACCCTGATAGAGATAGATGGCGGCGTGACGCTGGACAATGCAGCGACAATCGTTGCGGCAGGAGCCGATGTGCTGGTGGCTGGTAATACCGTGTTTTCATCGTCCAACCCGCACAATACTATAAAGTTGCTGAAGCAGGTGGGAAAATAAAAGTAAATTGATTCCGTTTAACAGGGGGTATGCTTCAAAAAAAACTATTTCTCTATATCGCATTGTTATTTGCCTGCGCCAACGCATGGGCGCAGAAAGCAATAATAACCGGTATAATACGCGATGAGCGCGGCGCCCCCCTTGATCAGGTGGTTATTGCCAATGAAGCGACCGGATACGGATCGTATAGCAATGCCAAGGGCTACTATATGTTTGAGATGCCAGCAGGCAAGAGCATAACCGTGATATATGGTTTTCCTGGCTACCAGATGCAGCGCAAAACGCTGACGCTGGCCAGCGGCGAAACGCGAACCATAGACATAAGGCTAAAAGAAAATGTGCTGGAAGTGCATACCGTAACCAGTCAGCACAAACGGTTTGAGGTAGGTAGCGTGTACCTGCCTATGAATGCGGTAAACACTGCCCCTACAACCATAGGCGGTGTAGAAGGACTGATAAAACTGGCAGTAGGCTCGCACAACGAGCTGTCGTCGCAATACAGTGTGCGGGGTGGCAACTTTGATGAGAACCTGGTGTATGTAAACGATTTTGAGATATACCGCCCGTTTTTGGTGCGCACCGGTCAGCAGGAAGGGCTGAGTTTTATAAATCCCGACCTGGTATACAATGTCAACTTCTCGGTAGGTGGTTTCCAGTCGAAATACGGCGATAAAATGAGTAGTGTACTCGATGTAACCTACAAACGCCCAACACACTTTTCGGGCTCGTTGATGACCAGTATGCTGGGTGCCAATCTGCACCTGGAGGGGGCCACCAAAAACCAGAAACTTACCTACCTGATAGGGGCGCGCCAAAAAAGCAACCAGTACCTGCTGCAGTCGCAACCCACAAAGGGTATCTACAATCCGTCGTTTACCGATATACAGGCGTTGGTCAACTACCGGGTAAACAATACCTGGGAGATTGAAGCCATAGGCAACTACGCCCGCAACCGCTTTACGTTTTTTCCCGAAACCCAGACCTCCAGCTTTGGCGTACTGAATCAGGCCTACCAGCTCAATGTGTTTTACAACGGCAGTGAGTTCGACCAGTTCGACTCGCGCTTTGCGGGTATATCGGCATCTTACCACCCCGACTCCTCTAAGCTGAAACTAAAATTTCTGGCATCGGGCTTCCAGACCAACGAATACGAAACCTACGATATAAACGGCCAATACCTGTTTGGCGAGTTGCAAACCGACCAAAGCAAGCAGGATTTTGGGCAGATAAAAACGTACCTGGGTGCCGGTGGCATACAAACCTTTGCACGCAACTACCTGAACGTGAGCGTAGGCGATGTGGGTATGCGCGGATCGTACGATGCTAAAAAGAATTTCATTCAGTTTGGTGCCAACGCCACCGTAACCAGCATAGAAGACGACCTGCACGAATGGGAACGCCGCGACTCGGCCGGCTTCTCACAACCCTACGATGCCAATGCCCTGCGCATGTCTTACTTCTACAATTCGGCTACGTCTTTCAACTATTCGCGCATCAGTGGCTTTATACAAGACAATATCCATTTCGACTCCTCGCGCTTTACGGCATCGGTGGGTGTGCGGTTCAACCACAGCTTTCTCAACAACGAGTTTATCATTAGTCCGCGCCTGCAAACGGCCTACAAGCCCCGCTGGAAAAAAGACTGGGTGTTTAAGTTCTCGGCGGGTAAGTATGCACAGCCACCTTTTTACCGCGAAATGCGCGACCAGACCGGCAAGGTAAATAAGGGACTAAGGGCACAAAAATCGGTGCAGATAGTATTGGGTACCGACTACAACTTTAAGATGTATGACCGCCCCTTTAAAATAACTGCCGAAGCCTACTACAAAAACCTGTGGGACTTAGACCCCTACCGCTATGACAATGTGCGGATACGCTATACCGGCATAAACAACGCCATAGGCTACGTATATGGCGGCGAGCTGCGCCTGTATGGCGACCTGGTAAAAGATGCCACATCGTGGATAAGCATAGGCCTGATGAAGGGCGAGCAAAAAGTAACCGACAGCCCCTCCATACCGGGCTACAACAATTATTTTGCCCTCCCGTCGGATCAGCGGTTTATGCTGGGTATGTATTTTGAGGACTACTTGCCCCGCAACAAAAACTTTAAGGTGCACATAAACATGATCTACGCCACCGGCCTGCCCGTAGGCCCACCCACCGGCCACCTGTACCAAAACATACTGCGCATACCCGACTACAAGCGTGTAGACATGGGCTTTAGTGCCCTGCTGCTGGATGGTGAGCGCAAAGACCACCCTGCCCACAGCCTGTTTAACAACATAAAGAGCATATGGGCGAGCCTCGAAGTGTTCAACCTGTTAAGTATACAAAACACCCTGTCTTACACCTGGATACAAGACCAAAGCACCTCTAAAACCTATGCTGTACCCAACCGCCTCACCTCGCGGCTGCTCAACATCAAAATAATTTTCAACTTTTAGGCTATTTCTTTCCTTTTTCTCTAAAAAACCAAAAGAAAAATTTTGCAGGAAACAGAAAATCCCTATCTTTGCACTCCAATTCGGAAACGGGTTGACAAATAGTTCTTAAATTATGATTTCGTAGCTCAGTTGGTAGAGCAATACACTTTTAATGTATGGGTCTTGGGTTCGAGTCCCAACGGAATCACGAAAAGCCTCTGCGAATGCAGGGGCTTTTTTTAGTTTACAATTGTTTGCACATTGAGTTGAAATATTAGCTAAACAACAAGATTATTGACCATCACCCAAATAAGATAGTTGAATAAATAGGAACATTCTTCGTATTTTCGATTAAAAACAAAGTGACATATACCGACAAACATATCGTTAACGCGTACGCCGAACTGTTTGAGGGGCTTAGCTCAATGAATAAATTGGAGCTTATAGAGCGTCTTTCAAAATCCATTAGGTCTGACCAATCAAAAAAGGAAAAATCATTCTTCAAGTCATTTGGAGCGTTTGCATCAGATAAATCTGCTGAGGAAATCATCAACGACATCAAATCCGGTAGCGCATTTAGATCAAAAGAAATCGAGTTGTAATCAAGTAGCTACTTTTCAAAGCATTCTTCTCCCCTACTCCCCACCAATTATTTGCCTCCCCTGCCTTATCTTTGGTAAAACACCTTAGCCATGAGATTAGTATATGCAGACATTGAACTCATAAATGGAGAAGATCTTGTTTTGGCCAGAAGACATATAATTGGGGAAGACGAAATAAGAAGAATGCCGGTAAACATACTCGTAGACACCGGTGCCTATATGCTGGCAATTAATGAAAGTATACAATAGCAATTACAGTTGCCCGTAGTGGAAAAACGTAAAGCGGAGCTGGCTAATGGGCATATTGTTGAATATGATGTTGTATCGCCTATAGAAGTTATTTTCAAAAACAGGCGTTGCAATTGCATCGCAATGGTATTGCCGGGTAGCTCCGAACCACTATTAGGCGCTATACCGCTTGAAGATATGGATGTACTTGTTCACCCACAGCGGCAGGAGCTTATTGTAAATCCGGAGCATCCTTACTTTGTGCAAATGAAGATGAAATAAATTGGGTGTATTGCCCCGGCAACAGCAAGCCCTCACTTGCATAACAGGTAAATAACAATATACGGAAGCGAGACGCTTCGTCACTACAGGAGTCAAAGGACTACCCTTGGATCAGTAGCGCATTATTTCTCATCATCTATGCTACAAAAATCGAGGTTCTAGACTACGCATTAGCCAAACATGTGAGCACGATGCCCGTACCCAATAGAAACCACCTATACCCATATAAGCCCATAGCTCGAAATGATAAATTAAAATCAATTCTTTGTTACGGCTGCGCCATAGTCGTTTATTCTCTGTAGCTTGTATGCATTAATTCTAAACAGGTGATGGACGAAAACCTACAAAGTAAAGGGACAGTGATGCTTAAGAGCGAAAATGAAACAAATATTAACCTTACAGATGCGGCTTCGCATATCCCAATAATAGCGGTAACCGGCACCAATGGTAAAACCACCACTACCCGGCTTGCTGCCTTTATTATGAAACAAGCCGGTTTCAAAGTAGGCTTCACTTGCAGCGATGGTATTTATATTCAGGGTGAGCTCGTGGAAAAGGGTGATTGCAGCGGTCCGGTATCGGCAGGGCTTGTATTGAATAATAAGAATATTGATTTTGCGGTGCTGGAATGCGCACGCGGCGGTATACTTCGTGCCGGCTTGGCATTCAATCAGTGCGAGGTGGCTATCATTACCAATGTGGCCGAAGACCACCTGGATCTTAAAGGTATAAACACCCTACAGCAGTTGGCAGATGTGAAAGCAATTGTTGCCTTAGCCGTAAAGCCGGAGGGGTATGCAATACTTAATGCTGACGACGACCTGGTGTATGCCATCCACGAAAAACTAAGTTGCAATGTGGCCTATTTTTCGCACGATCCAAACAACCAAAGGATTGCAGCGCATTGTGCAAAGGGAGGGATTGCCATAGTACCTGAAAATGGTTGTTTAACTATCTTGTGCGGTACTGCCAAAATAATGGTAGCGCCACTCTCTAACATACCTATTACCTTCAATGGCAAGGCCGATTTCAACATAGCTAATGCTATGGCTGCCGCGCTCGCTGCGTATCTCGTGGGTGTAAATATAGAGGATATCAGCACTGCATTGTTGCATTTTACGCCGTCGGTAGCGCTTACGCCGGGTCGTATGAATATCTTTCAATTCCGCAATTTTTCGGTCATTGTCGATTTTGCCCATAATCCGCACGGCATGAAGGCCATAAGCAAGTTGGTGACCAGTTTCGACGCTACCGTTAAGATTGGCATCATTGCCGGCACCGGCGATAGGCGCGACGAAGATATCATACACCTTGCAGAGGAGGCAGCTACCATATTCGACGAGCTAATCATCCGTCAGGATGTATCGCTAAGGGGCCGTCCGGGACAGGAAATTATAGATCTTATACTCAGAGGCATTCACAACATAGACCCATCTAAAAAAACAACGGTTATAGAGCAGGAGAGCGAGGCCATCGACTGCGCTTTTAAAAATGCACCAAAGGGAAGCCTCATTTTCATAACCAGCGACATGATACTCAATGCTGTAGACTATGTACAACAGCAGAAAGAAAAAGAAGAAACCTTGCCCTGATGGGCATGGCTTGTGGTTAATGAAACCCGGCGTATTTCCCGGCGACCTATCAGCAGCTTAATATTGATATTTTGAAAGTCAGGATCGCGGTTGCATTCTCCAATTTTTTCAAACCTACGACGATAAGTTTCGGGAAAAGTCAAAACTTGTTCACAAAGGCCTCGCAATCGCGGGGCTTTTGTAACTGGTGTTGTTGCGTTTGCATTTTTTGTATAAACATGGCCTTCGTTAACAATACCTGCATCAACTTTTCTGGCCAATGTGGGAATGATGTAATTCATGCCTACAATTACCTAACACTTTAGGCTGCAATTGTCTGCAACTTTATATCACTGTAATACTTCGGCTCCGTAGCGAACATTTTCGAAATGAAAGCCGACGTAAAACACTGGCAGGCCTCAAATCCATTAATAAGTGTAGTTATGAACAAAGTAATTCTATTGAACAGCAGACCTATTGGGAAACCCACTTTAGGCGATTTCAAAATTATTAAGGAAGAAATGGCGACCGCTAAAGACGGTGAGCTTTTATTAAAAACCTTGTATGTCTCGGTCGACCCCTACTTACGCGGCAGAATGAATGATACGAAATCTTATGTTCCGCCATTTGAGTTAAATAAGCCAATACAGTCGGGTGTTATTGCTGAAGTGATGGATTGCAAAAATACGGTTGGCTTTAAAAAGGGAGACTTTGTTTTCGGCAATTTAGATTGGAAGGAATATCAAACTTCGGCCGGGAAAGGGTTAAACAAAGTTGACGGTAGCGAAGTTGACTTGTCGGCATACCTGGGCATACTGGGAATGACCGGACTCACCGCCTACTTAGGTCTAACCGAAATAGGAATACCCAAGAAAGGTGAAACACTGGTTGTATCTGGCGCAGGCGGCGCTGTAGGCACGGTAGTTGGTCAGGTTGGTAAATTGTTGGGGTGCAAAGTAGTGGGCATCACAGGATCAGATGAAAAAGCAGCTATGCTTAAATCAAAGTTCAAATTTGATGATGCCATTAATTACAAAACAACACCTGATTTGAAAGAAGCGATAAAAAATGCTTGCCCAAATGGTGTAGATATTTATTTTGACAATGTAGGCGGAGAAATTTCAGATGCGGTTTTAGCCAACATAAATAAATATGCAAGATTGCCAGTTTGCGGAGCCATATCGCTTTATAATAATACTAAACCTGCTATCGGGCCACGATTACAGCCTATACTCTTAACAAAGAGCGCGACTATGCGTGGATTCATCGTTAGCGATTTTTCTGAAAAATTTCCTGCTGCTATAAAGCAATTAACCAAGTGGCTCAAAGAGGGCCATATAACCTATATAGAAACAATTGTGGAAGGATTTGACAATATACCCCAAGCATTTATTGATTTATTTGAGGGCAAAAATGAAGGTAAAATGATAGTAAAAGTTCAATAGTAATAAAACAAAAAAACAACAAATAACATGAAAGTATTAATCGTTTTAACATCACACAGTGCGTTAGGAAATACGGGCGAAAAAACCGGATTTTGGATTGAAGAATTTGCAACGCCTTATTATGTATTGGCCGATGCCGGTGCAGAAATAACCATCGCCTCTCCAAAAGGAGGCCAGCCACCGGTCGATCCGAAAAGTGAATCGGCAGATGCCCAAACACCTTCTACCGAACGATTTTTTAAAGATAATGAGCTCATTGATAAAGTAGCCCATACTTTACAATTGAGTGAAGTACGCTGTAATGACTATGATGCAGTTTTTTATCCCGGTGGTCATGGACCGCTTTGGGATTTGGCCACTGACAAAAGTTCCATTAAACTGATTGAGGAGTTTTATAACCATAAAAAGCCGATTGCATTTGTTTGTCATGCCCCCGCGGCCCTGATAAATGCCAAAGCAGAAAATGGCCAACCTCTTATAAAAGGAAAACAGTTGACAAGCTTCTCTAATACAGAAGAGGAAGCCGTGCAATTAACAAACGTAGTACCGTTTTTATTGGAAGATGAACTTAAAAAAAATGGTGCATTATACACCAAGGGGAAAGATTGGTCGTCTTATGTGAAACAAGATGGCCTATTGATAACGGGTCAAAACCCGGCATCTTCAGAAGCCGTTGCACAATTGCTTTTGGAAACCCTTAAAAAATGAAAATAGTAGGAATTGGTTCGATGCCTTTGATGTTAGCCAATTGTTGTAGCTTGAAATCTACTTCAGTAGGAGTTGAAGAAAGAATAGGAAAAATGCAAGAAGGATAAGTGTAGTTTGATTAATGACGCCAATTTGCTGTCATAGTGTTTTCGTAGCCAGGCAACAACAAGCACACCTGCATATTGGGTTAATATACTAATGTGCCAAAGGTTTTATTATGGGCAGGATACTTCTTCCCTCACCAATATTTTGTGCTTACACAATCTTATGAACTAACCCCCAAATCAACGCCGGCACACCCATTCTCTGGTATGTGCCGGCGCAAGTATTTACATTATTTTGATCTATAACTTCACAAATCGGTAGGTATGTAGGCCATTTACCTTTACCATATAGGTACCGGCTGCAAAATTGGCCACATCTATTTGCACATGCCTGCTGTTGCTTTGCGCCGAATACTGTGTAGCGCCCACTATGTTGATTACCTCTATAGAGCTGATGATATCATCGCTGCCTATGTTTAGTATTGTGTTTGCAGGATTGGGGTATAGGTCTACTCTGCTTGCCGGCAATTGGGTGGATGGCGTGGCGAGCGGATACAGGATGGCGTTAAACTCGTAAGCGCCAATATCTACAATGTGATTTTGTATACGTGGACGGCCCAGCATATCGATCATGCCAACCTGAGCGCCTACAGAGTCGCCCTGGTCTATACAGCCCGACAAGGGTGTAAGTGCAAAATTGGCAGTGAGCGCGGTTTCTGTGTAGCCCGATGTTGTGGTGGGCAGTATCATGCGTGGGTTAGTACCTACAATATTTGTGGTGGTGTCGCCGGCTATCGTTACTCCGCCCGACGCTATAAGCGATGCCAGATTGAAGGTGGCGTTGTGTTGCGACCAGTTGTGCTCGTACGATACTGTTGCTGTAAAGCGTCCCTGTACATCGGGAGAGTTAAGCACAGTAGTGGTGTCTTCTCGGTTGCCGAAAAACAGGTTGTTTTTAATTTTTACATTATTGGTAGGGGTAAGGCTATTCAAAAAGATTGCCGCGCCCGTAAGGCTCCGATTGTTAATGATGTCGTTATTGACTATCAGCGCGCTGGCGCTCATCACATTAATAGCCCCGCCATGAAACGGTGAATAGTTGTTGGCTATCACATTGTTTTTCACTATATAAAAAGTGCTGTCGGGCGGCACAGGCGAGTTCTGCATTATGCTTATTGCGCCTCCGCCATCGGCAAGGCCGCACGTTCCGGAAATGTGGTGATTGTTGCAAATGTAGTTGTAAAGGATGTCTACAAAACCGCCTGCGCAAAACACCACGGCATCCATCTCGCTTACATTATCGTGTATTACATTGCCCCATATAAAGGCATGATTACCAAAGATAGTGATGATGCCGTAGCCGCTTGACGTAGGGTGCCCGTTGTTGTATATCTCATTATTTACAAGGTCTATATTAGCCAGTCCGGCATATACCACGCTGGCAGTGCGTGGGTTGTTATATACAAAGCTGTTGCTCATGCTGGTGCGCCCGTCTGTACCGCTTACCGATATCAGGAAGCCGCCTACATTGTGGTCGTGTATTGTACACGAATCTACTTCTACTACTTCGCCGGTATGCGTTAAGGTGCCTATGGCGCCAAAGCTAATACTGCTACTCAGGGTTGCATTGCAATAGGCAAAAGTGCAGTTCTGCACTTTCAGGCCACGCGAAATGCCGAGTGTTCCCACATGGGGAAGCGTAGCGTCCATACTGTCGTATTTGCAATAAGTAATATCGCAATACCTCAGCTTTGAGCTGTCGGGCGTGGAGCCTGTGAACATTTCGTATTGTATACCATGCCATCCACCTCTGTTGCCTACCCTGTCGGTAGTAAATCCGGTAGTGTCGCCCATAGTAAAGGCAATGTGTTGCGCCGCTGTGCCTTCAGCCCTCATAGATCCCAGCACATAGAGCGCATAGGGGCCCTGAAATACCACCTGCACGCCCGGGTCTATAACCAACGATGCGCCATTATCTACGCCTATGTTGTTGTAGATTTTATACGGCGAGCCCGCCAGCGTCCAGTGTCCCGACACGAAGGGGGTGGTGATAGATGTGGCTGCGCCTGCCGTCAACGACGTGCAAAGGGTTGCAATGCCTATCAGTTTTGAGAATAGTCCGGTAAGCGGACGGCTCTTGCCAGTACCGGCCAAGAGAGAAGATTTAATAGAGTGGTTTGGTTTCATATATATGCTTTGAAAAATAAGGCTGGTTGATAGCGCTGTACTCAAGCAATAAATGCAGCGTTATGTAAATGTAATAATTTAATTGATAATGCGAAACACTTATTATCGCAGGTTTAGTTATTTTTTATCTCGAATATTTCGGCCGCTATATACACCTTGTAACTATCATGTTGTTCAAAGCGCTGTTTTCTCAATGGCCGGTGCGAATGGATTGGCGCTTGAGGAAGTTCGTAGTTATATCTGATGCAGAGCTGCAACACAAAACGTTACTTGTCATTACATTTCCTTCATTCATATTGTCTTATAGATTGATACTCATCGCTGATACCAATAACAATTGCGCAACGGGCGCCACTATTAAAACTAAGTGTCGCCCGTTGCGCAATATGTACTTTTGGGTGTTTCATCCCCATTTCACTGTTTGTTTCAGGCTGCCATTTATCCCCAACACAACTTTGGCGGTCATATGTACAGCTGTAGCTACTTTACTATCTTAATAGTCTGCCCAAGGCCGTCGTTTGTTTTGAGCGTTACAAAATACACTCCGTTTGACAAACCATTGAGGTTGGCAAATGTATAGGTTGGGCTACCGGTCGTAGCCATTGTGTGCTGCATAGCTACTTCACGGCCACATACATCGGTTATGGCTATACTAAGCTCTTTTGGTGCGCTTAGGTTTACAGTCACATTTAGTTCGTTGCCAAAAGGAATTGGGTAGGTGGTTATATCTATGCTGTTGGTATTAATGTTGGCAACGGCAGTGGGCTTAAAGGTGGTGTAGGTGCGCAGCAGCTCGCGCACCACAGGCAGTAGCGCCCACGAGTTTTTATCGTTGTCGTTGGTGAAAACGGTAATACTTGCATCTTTTACAGGGAAATACCACGATGAGGCATGGTAAGCAAGATCGCCACCATGGCCATAAGCTTCATACCCCAAAAAGTCGGATAGGTTTTTCATTTGCCCCAATCCATAAAGTCCGCCCTGCGAGCCCGGTGCAGATACCGTGCGGCGCGCCTCGGTCATCATAGCCGCAGTTAGCAGGTCGCCACGCATATACTTGCGCATCCACCTGGTGCAGTCGGTGGGGGTGGCAAAGTAGCCACCTGCCGCCCCGGCAGTAGAGTTGAGCGATAAATAGCTCATATAAAAGTCGTGGGCATCGTCGAGGCTGCCATCGCCGGTAATGTCCAGCCAGCAGTGCGCCACAGGGCCTGTAAGGGGTTCGAAAGCTGGTATTGCAAACGAATTGAGCAGCAAAGGAGTGTAAAACCGGTTCCTTATCTCGGTATAGAAGGGTCGGCCGGTAACCCGCTTTATGATCATACCCAATAGAAAATAGTTGGTGTTGGAGTACGACCACCTTGCACCTGCACTAAATAGTGGTGCGCCAATAAATCGCTCAATCAGCTCTTCGGGAGTCCATATCCTCGACACATCGGCCATCAGCGAATCTTGGTTATGGGGGTGGGTGAGCACATCGTAAATGCCGCTGGTGTGCTGCAGTAGTTGCCGTATAGTAATATTGGGGTTTATATAGGGCATAGTATCCAGCCAGCGGTGCAGGCTGTCGTCCAGGCTCAGTGCTCCTTCATCGGCCAGTTGCAGCACACAGGCCGAGGTTATTGTTTTTGTAACGCTACCTATCAGGTAGGCGTCGGAAGTTGTTACATCGGCCAATGGCGATAGGGAAGATATACCGTCGGCATGAGCCCATACTGCTCCATCGGCAAACTGTATGGCTGCGCTAAATGATTTAGCGCCTATCCTCGTGCGCATACTATCGAGCGTGCGGTTGAGCCGCGCTTCCAGTTCGGGGTTTACTACTTGTGCATGGGTGGCATTTGTGGTCAGTATTATTGCTGCCGATAAAAGCAGTCGGGCTATTGTTTTCATCTTTATTGATTTTTATTTGTGCGTATTTCTTGTTTTGCTGTATCAAAATTATCGGTTGCGGCAATCGGACATTTGTTCAAAACTGCTAATTTGAAAAAGCTACCATGCCCGTGCTATTGCGCCAGCGCGCGCTCCATCCATTGGCAGGCATAGTCAAAAACCTTGGTGTTGAATTTTGTAGCGGCATACTTGCTATAGCCCGCCACATCGGCCTGCCACTTTATGTACTGTTCCATTGTGCCTATTTCTTCAAATGTGTGGGTGGTGCCGGGCGCCTGCCAAAAAGTTCCTTTGCCGGGGCGCAGCAGGTTTACATAGTTGATCAAGGCCTGGTGGTCGGTGGCATTGTTGGCTGCAATATCGCATTCGCCATAGATGGCCAGTACGGCTGCACGGCTATTTTTGAGAGCCAAAGCTACATTATGCTCGTTAAGTTCCTTATGGCATAGCGGACTCCTGCCCGATGCGGCAAGCCCGGTTTTTGTATCATAGCTCATTAGTTCACTCATCGCATTGCGGCCAGCTTCGGTTGCGCATAGGGTATCTATGTTTTTGCCACCATAAAAGTAGTCGTAAGCATAGGGTTTCATTTGTTCTACCCGTTGCCTCAAGTCGGCCAGGTCGTCGCCATAGTATTGCGACTGTATTACATAGGCATCAAGCAAATAATCCATCCATGGTTTAAACACTGTACCATATACTACTATAGCCTTGGGCTGATACCTTGCGGCAAGCAATGGAGCCGTAACACCGCCCATAGAATGCCCAAACAAGAGTATTGCCGCGGTATCTACACCCTTCAAACCTAATAGATTCCGGTAGCCGGCATCATACATATCCAGCTCGTCGTTGTAGCCCATTCTTTCGCAGGGCGGCATACCCATATTATCGCCCATGTCAGCCTTTTCCATCCGGTAGACAGCAAATCCACGGTCTACCATCGCATTTATGGCCTTGCCTGTTATGTCTGTTTCGCTAAAATTGTCCATGGAGTAGCAGGGCAAACCCTGAAGGAAATAGATGGCGCCCTTGGGTTTTGCACCTTTCGGGCTCTTGTATATAGTGCGCACATAGCCGCCTTTGTAGGCAAACTCGCCATAAGCAACGGTTGCATTTGCGCTGGTTTCCATAGGCTTGGCTACGGCATTGCCGCTTAGGGTCTTTTCTTTACCGCCCCTTATCAGTTTTATGGTTACCTTATCGTTGCTGCGCAATGCCTTTGCCGGCAGCAGTATGTCAGCCGGCTTATCTATGCTTACTCCTTTTATTGCGGTTATTATATCATTGGGTAAAATACCGGTTGCAGCAGCAGTAGTGTTGGGCATTACCAACTTCACTATAGCGCCGTGTGTATAGCCCAGCCTGGCTGTCAGGCTATCGGGCGATTGCGGATAGTAGCCAATGCCTAACGATGCCTTACGGATAATATGCTGGGCGTGGCAGAAAGCTGCGGCAACAAACAGGGTTGCCGCGGTTGTTGCAATTTTCAACATGGCTTTTTTGGTAGCGAAGTACCAACAAATACCCATAGGTGTTTTGTCTAATCCTGCTAATTTTTATTTGGTAGCTGAACACCGGTCGGCTATTGTAGTTTCAATTGCTTGTGTGTGGAAGGCGGCACACCAAAATGCTTCTTATAAGCCTTGCTAAAAGAAAAAATGTCGGCAAAGCCACATGCTAATGCGGTGTCCCATACCGAGTTGTCGAGCGACAGCATATGTTTGGCGGCGTACAGTCGCTTATGCAGCAGGTACTGATGCGGCGCCAGCCCAAAAACTGTTTTAAATAATCTAAAAAAGTGGTATTCCGACATATTGGCCTCCTGTGCTATGCGCGCAGTAGAGAGGCTTGCCGTAAAATTACTGTCTATATATTCCCGACCCCGTATCAGCCTCCGGCACAGGTCGCGACGGGTAATTGTTTTTACAGTTTTTATCAGTTGCAAATGGCCAAACACTACTTCCTGATCGGCCACCAGTTTTTCGGCAAGCTCGTAAAACAGACCTGTGTTAATATCGTCGGTACAAAATTGCTTGCCTTGCACCTCGTTGCTGAGCGCGAGCAGTTTTTTGCCCAAAAGAGTATGTGCAGATTGGTACTGGTTTTCGAGAAAAAAATCGGTGGTGAGGTAGGTGGCAATAGAAGGGTCGGGGTAGGCAGTATCGGGACGCATAATACTGGCCAACACATCTATTAGCGCCGCATTGTCTATGTGTATACAAATGCCTTTTACATTCTTTTTACTCTCTATCTCTACTTTTGCTTCCATAGCCCCGTTGAGCAACAGGTAGCTACCGGCAGCAACAGTATAGTGTTGTTTATTTATACTATAGCGTTCTGTACCCTCAGCTACAAACTTTATGGCCAGCCCTGTAGAGTCTACTGCCCGGCTATATTCGCTCAAAGACGACAGTTTAAGCAAATTGCCGCTAAGACCATACTTTAGTATGGCTTGTTCTTTGCTGTAAAACAGAGGTTCGGGCTTGCTGTAGTCCATTATCGGGCTATTAAATTACATAGTGCCTATTTAACTACCAAAATTAGTTGGTTTTTGCAGTGTAAATAGAATAGACCGAGCTAAAAGGAATAATATAAATGCCGTGTGCAGCACCCAACCTACACCTTCATGTGGCAACTACTATCCATCTTTACGCGCCACCACACACAAATCTACTACCATACCCCCCTTGGCATCGGCATAGGTAATGCGTTGCTCGTCTATTATGGTGAGGCCATGGAGTGACATGGCGGGTAGCAAGTAATCGGCCTCATGAAAGTACATATACACCTCATCGCCCTTGCTCGATTGCTGTATGCCCGATTTGCTGTAGTCGTCTTCCATGGTGCTTATATACAGCAGTCCGCCGGTGGTAAGCAGGTGTGCGGCATCGGCAATGAGCCTCAACGCCTCTTCTTTAGATAGGTAGGGCATTGCAAACCCAATAACAACAGCCTGATAGTCGGCAGGTAAGGCGGCAATGGTGCGGCAGTCCATTACCCTAAATTCCGCCTGGGGATTATTGGCTTGCGCCAGTGCCACCATTGTAGGTGCCAGGTCTATGCCGGTTAGTTGCAGGTCGGGGCGGCGGTGCAGCAGGTGGCGGGCTATATTGCCGGGGCCGCAGGCTATATCCAGTACGGTACCATTGGCAACTATGTTGTTACACAATATATCTAAAAGGTTGCTGTATAGCGACACATCCATAAATCGTTCGGCATAGTGGTGTGCGTGCTTATCAAACACCGCAGCGGCTTTGTGTGCGTTATCTGGTTCCATAGTCGTGTTTTTTTGGGGTGTAAATATAGAGGAGTTTTGGGGGTATAGATAGTAGCCCTTTAAACGATAATTTAGAATGAAAAATTCTAAATAGGTGCCAAACTTTTCTACAAAGTGCTACTTTTATTGTGCAACAACGCACAATGGTTATGAACCTTCAACAACACAAGCAAGAAATAGAAGAGAAAGGGTTCTCCATCATCAACAATGTATTTACCCATGAGCATGTGGCGGTCTTGGTAGAGGCAATTGAGCAGGCTGATAATTCAAGCGCCAATTTTCGTAAAACCACCGGACTATATGCCATCAGGCGTTTTTTAAACGAAGTACCTGCTGTAGCGCCAATAATTTTTCAGCCTTCATTTATAGCTATGATAAATGAATTGGTTGGGTCGGACTACTTTGTGGTGAAGTCTATTTATTTCGATAAGCCGGAGGGCTCCAATTGGTTTGTATCGTATCATCAGGATTTAACTATTTCTGTAAGCAATAAGTTGGAGATACAAGGATTTGGACCGTGGACAGTAAAACAGGAACAATATGCAGTGCAGCCGCCATTGGCAATTTTGCAAAGCAATATCACTTTTCGGATTCACCTTGATGATGCCAATGAAAATAATGGTGCACTACATGTAATACCCGGTTCGCATCTGAGAGGTATTTACCGACCTGAAACTATTGACCATAATGAGGAGCAGGAAACGATATGCAACGTAAGTAGGGGATCAGTAATGATTATGAAACCTCTATTGCTGCATGCATCGGGACGAACTACAAATAACCAAAAACGAAGAGTTATACATATTGAATTGAGCAACCAATCTTTGCCTGATGGCTTAACATGGGCGGAGCTATTACTACTCTGCACTAATTAATCCCCGTACTGCTTTCCCCTGACTACAGTTAAGCGTGCTATCCGACATGGCTTGTTCGACAGCAAATTGGAGATTGGGGAATATTTGTGACTACATACCGGGCAATTGGGAAATGTATAGCAAATTACACTGCTTTGTGGAAATTTAGTAAATATAATCGTCTCTTGTAAAATTCATCGTTAAGAAACACTGCTACAAAGCCGCAGTCTTTATTGAAGTAAAAGGTGTCGTAATATTGGGGGTTTTTATACGCATAATGAATTTTATATACATCGTAATACGTATTGCCGCCTATGTTAAGTGTGGGATAAAATGTAGAAATAGCTTTAGGATACCTGTCGTCACTCGAAGGATATGTTCCTAAATAAAATGGCTTACCATATAAAAATGAAAAATTTAAAGTTTGAGCATTATTATATAACGACAAGCTTGTTGCATCTGTAGAACGAAGAATGATATTCCAAGTGCATGTATCATAGCCAGCTCCACGATAGTACCCTATCATACCAATTCCAATACTTTCATAACCTTGAGTTCCAGTCATTTGAGGAGTCTTTACTCCAATTCCTAATACAGAAATGCTATCTACCTTGCGCGCTACCGAGTCGTAAAATACCCAATAGGTACCCTTCTTCCAGTTAAAATATTCTTTTAGCTCTTTGCTTACGTAGTGGTACTCCGGTTCAGGTTTTTTGCAGGCAGGTAGGGTTGCTATGTAGCAAAGCACGCAGGCGGTAAGTAGGTAGTTTAGTAGTTTAGTCATTCTGCCGGTAATGGTTTATATGTTTGTTGCAAGTAAGGAATAGTAGATATAATGTCTCTACCGCTATATGTATTGGTTATGCAATAGTATATTTAATATTGGTGAACTGGAATTTAACTTAGTGTTACAATTTTTGTGCCAAATGCGTATTTTTCTATACTGTTTTTTGGAATAATTGAAACTGAACGCTACATATGTATGGTTCAGTCAAATTTAGTCGAAAGGTAAAGCAATTATCTACAAATTACCCCACCTCGCGTATCGAAGAGTCCTGCGAAGGGCAGAGACTCTTCGAGGAAATTAGAACAACTGCTGCACTGTGGCTCTAACTATGCCTCGTAGAGGCTTACCTGTTTGTAGTAATATATAATTGCAAAATGCTATGCCTCGTAGAGGCTATCCAATACACGAATGGGGTAGCCTCTACGAGGCATAGCCACAATCCTGGGCAATTTTCTACAAACAGGGTTGCCCGCTAACGGGGCATATCGGTATTTTGTGGGGAGGGAGATACTCGCGCTATTCAGAGTGAGTAGGACGCATAAGAAATCTCATACCAAATCCCCCCAACTCTCGTATCGAAGAGTCCTGCGAAGGGCAGAGACAATTCGAGGACAGTATCAGCATTATTGTATCGCAAATCACCCTCCGTGGCATCGGTGATATCAATTATTATCCGTGATTCAGACAGCAGTACGCATACCGTCATAACGCACCCCACGCGATCCGGGCAGATATGCGCTTGCCCACACGACTTCGTAATTTCTTTCCGAGTCAGGGTGTTAAACGCCACAGCCGCCCGTGAGGGGCGGCTGTGTATAGTAATTTCAATTGTCTATTAATGATGATGGTGGTGCGCTTCGTGCGGGCTACCCAATTTGAAGAAATCTTTTTCGTCGATAGCTACTTCTTCTACTGTAAATTGTGTTTCTAAGAATACGAACAGTTTGGCAAACAAAATGCGTCTGTAAGTTTCTTCCATCATTTTTTCATCTTTGGCCAGTTTGCTCATGTAGCTGTCCATCCATGGCGCTTCGTCTTCATCATCAGGGCCCAGGCCGAAATAGTTAAGAACGCGACCTTTCACGTCTTTTTCTATTTCTTCGCGGGTTACGTTGATGTTGTTTTCTATCATCACCTTGTCGGAGATGAGCTGCCAGCGAAGCTGATGCTCGAAGCTGCCAAATTCGTTTTCCACTTCCTGCGCCGATTTTGGCTTTTCGCCGCCTTCTCTCAGCCAGCGTTTCAGGAAAGGTACGGGCAGTGTGATTTCTGTGCTGTGTACGAGCAATTCAAAAATCTCATTTTGCAGGCGTTCGCCGGCTATTCTGTTGTATTCGCGCTCCAGCTCGGTGCGTATTCTTTCGCCAAAATCTACTTCGTCTTTTACTTCTACGTTAGGCAACACTTTTGCATACAATTCCATACCCATGTCGGCAGGAATTACGCGGCCTACTTTTGTTATGGTCATTTTGTAATGTTGTCCTACAGCTTCAGAACCCGCTTTCAATGGGTTCTTCATAAAGCCGCCCAGTTCTTCTTCGCTACATACATCCACCGGAGTAATAACCAGCGAATCGCCGGGTACTTTACCCATAAGCATGTCGCCAAGTTTTGCAGGCAGGTTCATAAGTGCGCGGGTGTCTTCCAGTTTGGTAGCTCCTGCGTGCACATTACCGTCGGCATTGCAAGCTTCGAACGTAGAGAAAATCACATTTTCCTTATCCGAAACCTCAACTTGTTCGTCTATTGTACCGAATTTACGTTTTATCAGTTCCAGCTCGTGGTCTACCATTTCGTCGGTTACGGTTACCTTGTAGCGGGGAAGTTTTGCCTTATTATCTATTGCCGGAATGTTGAAATCGGGTTTAACGCCTATTTCGAAAGAGATATTAACATCAGCAGGGTTGTTCATATCCAAAGGAGCCTGATCGGGGTTTGGAACAAACATAGGTTGAGCAAAAATGGCTATACGTTCTGTTCTCAGGTAGTTGTCCATTTCGCGGCCAGCAGTGCGAGTCACTTCTTCGTTGAATATAGAA
The DNA here is from genome assembly GCA_903882805.1 of uncultured Bacteroidota bacterium. GTDB lineage: Bacteria > Bacteroidota > Bacteroidia > Chitinophagales > Chitinophagaceae > Nemorincola. The sequence continues at coordinate 79,527 of CAIRYK010000078.1, forward strand.
TGACCATACATTCTGCGGATCATGCCTGCGGGCACCATACCCTTACGGAAACCGGGTACATTGGCAGTTTTGGCGTATTTTTTTAATGCGTCTTCAAAGGGTTTCATATAGTCGCCCTTTTCCAGCTTAATTGTCAACTTATCATGCAACGTACCTATATTCTCGCGCGTTACCGTAGCCATAATTTACAATTTTTTAAGATTAAAAAAACAGCCGAGCTCGGATTTCCGAGCCCGGCTGAAAGTTAAAGTGTGCGGGTGGAGGGACTCGAACCCCCAAGCCTCGCAGCACCAGATCCTAAGTCTGGCGTGTCTACCAATTTCACCACACCCGCTTTTTGGGACGGCAAAGGTAAACAATAAAAATATTGAAAACGCAAAATTTCTAAAAAAAATAATGGCCTATTTTTGGCCATGCCGAGCAGGCTATTTTTTCTTTGGCGGCCTGCGCGTAATAGTCGGTTGATCTGCCCGTAATTTTATTTGTTCGTCGCCTTCGCGGTAGGTTACGCTCATTACTATCAGGCTCATCATTTCGTCGGTACTGCGGGCTCCGGCGGCCACATCTTGCGGCGGCGAAAACTGATTGTCGGGATTGTCGGCCGTATTGTCGTAGGTAGCCTGCACCTTTATAATACTACCCTTGGGTATTTTTATGAGCGAGAGTGGTTTGTAAAATTCCTGCCAGCGGAAGTCCCATTTTTTAATCCATATCAGTTGTATAGTGTCTTTTTCGGGGGTTATGGCAAATGCTTTCATTTCGCGGCCCAAATAGTGCATATGCGGGTTGAGGGCAATGTAAGAAAGGTCTTTAGCTACATCGGCGGTTATCTCAAAGTGTTTTACAGAGTCGGCGGGTATCAGCAATTCGGGCTCGGGTTCAGCTATGCCGCCGCTCGAGCCTATATTGAAACTCTCTATCATTCGCTCTACCTTTTTTTGCGTAAAGAAGATATTTACAAACGACTGGTCTTGCCGCTCAACCGGGGTAGGGGCATAGTGAATCTGCATAATAACCACACCTTTATCGGGCATCCGGAAGCCAAATCCTTCGGGCCAGGTACGGGCGGTAGTGCCGGGCACCCATCCATCGTAGTATAGCGGCATTACGGTAGGGAAGAAATCGGGATAACCCGGCATGCGCGGCGGGGGAGGAGGTTGGGGCGTAACCACTGCCGCTACATAATCTTCTATGCTGGGCAGGTTTTCTATGGTCATCAGGTCGGGCTGGCGTTTGTTGTAAAAACGGTCGTATTCCGATGGTTCCGGAAATACCCAGGTGTTGGAGTGATGCACTGCCACCGGATTGCCGGGCACAAATTCAAATGCCAGTACATTGGTGTCGGATGGGAGGGTGTAGTGCATCACAAAGTAGATGAAGGTGTCTTTATTGTCGCCGGGCACAGTGTATATTTCGGGGGCTGTAAGGGTCAGGTCGGGTTTGCCCAAATTGGAGTGGGTGTTGAAAAACGGCATCGGAATGCTGTCGGCGGCATCGCCAGCCTCCATTCCTCCCGCTATCCAAAGGTCGAGCAGGTCAATGTCTGATTGCGTTAGAATACGTTGGTCGATAAATTTTCGATAGGCTGTGTCGGCTTTCCAGGGGGGCATATAGCCGCTATGGGTCACGCTACTCATCATCTGCGCATGTTTTACTGCATCGTTGTAGGTAATGAGCGAGAATGGCGCGCTTTGTCCGGGGCGGTGGCAGCTGGTGCAGTTGGCAAATAGCAGCGGCTGAATGTCGTGGTAGAAGCTTATTTTTGGTTTGGCTGCGCTTGCAGGTAAGCAATGGCACAAGACGAGTAGTGAAATGGCGACCCATCTGGCTATCCTGTTCAGGCATTCATATCGTTGTTCATCGCTGGTCGGCATCTTTTATTTCTATTAGGCAACCTATGGCTTTAGTTTTTTGAGTAGTGATAGGCTTATCGTGCATTAGCGCACTAAGCGCATCGGCAAGGTAATGCGCGCTAACTACAGCGCGCTTTCGGCCTGGAGCTACATAGGCATTGTCGATGGCTCCTGAGTAGACAATCGCGTAATCGCCGCTAAGTACAAAAACCTCTGGCGTAATATGCGCCTTCAGCTCTTTGGTGAGCGCATAGTTTTTGTCGGTAAGGATAGGGAAGGGAATATGGTATGTTTCTTTGAAGGCGTTTACCGAAATTGTGTCGTAAAAAGCGCCGGGTACAACGCCATAGAAAGCTATATTGCTTTTGTTATTCTGTAGCCACAATTCGTTTATTGCCTTGGTGCATTGTTGCGAAATAGGGCATTCGGGCGATAGCAGGATCAGTACGGTAGCTTTGTGTTGTGCAAAAGCTGACAGTGTTACGACCAATCCATCAGAGGAAGTTAGTGTAAGTTGAGCGATAGGCAGGTTGGACATTTTCTGTGCCCGCAACGATTTTATACAACACGAAAGCATCCCCAGTACAAACAACAGTATCATTTTCGGTTTCCACATTTGCCTAAGTTGTGCGCTGTAAAGCTACCGTCAAAATCAGGGTAGGGCAATTACACGAAAGTAGTATTTGCGGCAGGCGCTGCTACTAAGCTGTATATGCGCCGATAAATGGAAATGCGCTGTTGTTTTCTAAAATACCCCGACATTTGCAGCCTATGACGCATTTGGGGTCGCTGAACAAGTACTTTCTAAAATATAAATGGCGATTGCTGCTTGGGCTGTTTTTTGTAGCCGTATCGAGCAAGTTTGCAGTGATGCCCGGCAATGTGATACAACGTTTGCTGGACGAAGTGCAGACTATGATGGATCAGCATAAGGGCAATGAAGCTATATTGAAGGTAGTAGCTATGGGCGGGTTGTGGTTGCTGGGGCTGGCGCTGCTGCGCGGTCTGTTTATGTTTATGATGCGCCAAACAATTATTGTTATGTCGCGCCACATAGAGTACGACCAGAAGAACCAGATATATAAGAAGTATCAGGAGCTGAACACTCAGTTTTACAAAGCCAATTTTACCGGCGACCTCATGAACCGTATAAGTGAAGATGTGTCGAGGGTGCGCATGTACACAGGGCCGTCTATTATGTATTTTACTTCGGTGGTATTTCTCGTGGTGTTTTGCGTAGCCGATATGCTACGGGTTAATGTAATGCTCACAATTTGTGTAATTGCGCCGCTGCCGCTGCTGGCATTGTCTATTTTTTGGGTTAACAAAGTCATCTTTAAGAAGAGTACTAAGATTCAGGCGCAGCTATCGGCGCTTACCACCACGGCTCAGGAGTCTTATTCGGGTATCAGGGTCATCAAATCTTTTGTGCAGGAGCAGAATATGCTGCGTTTTTTTAATGCTAATTCGGCGGCTTATCGCGAAAGCTCTATTAATCTGTCGCTTACCGAAGCTGTTTATTTTCCGGCAATGAACCTGTTTATAGGGTTGAGCATGATAAGCGTGATACTTATAGGCGGCAATTTTGTGGTGCACGGACAAATAAAGGTGGGCAACATAGCGCAGTTTGTCATTTACATCAATCTCCTCATGTTCCCTATATCGAGCATAGGCATGGTGGCCAGTATGACCCAGCGGGCAAGCGCATCGCAAAAGCGCATTAATGAGTTTCTTGACACCATACCCTCAATTTCAACCCCTGAAAATGCCATCACAACGCCGGTTAACGGCGATGTAGTATTTGATAATGTTACGTTTACTTATGCGCATACCGGTATTACTGCATTGCGCAACTTCTCGTTGAGTGTAAAGGCAGGGCAGAAGGTGGCTATAATAGGTAAGACAGGTTCGGGCAAATCAACGATAGCACATTTACTACTGCGCATGTACGACGCTACAAACGGTAGTGTACTCATAGATGGGGCCAATATCAACAGGTACGACCTGCAGTTGCTCCGCCGGCAGGTGGCCTATACGCCGCAAGAGGCCTATCTGTTTTCAGATACTATATTTAACAACATAAAATTTGGCGATGATAAAGCCACCGACGCAGAAGTAAAAGAGGCCGCGCGAATGGCCGATCTGGATCGCGATATAGCAGGGTTGCCTGCCGGATATGAAACGGTGGTGGGCGAGCGCGGCGTGATGCTCTCTGGCGGGCAAAAGCAACGTCTGGCCTTGGCGCGCGCCATCCTGAAGAAAGGCAGTATAGTGACGCTGGACGAATGCCTGAGCGCGGTGGATACGCAAACTGAGAAGACAATATTGAACAATCTGCAACAGTACCTGAACGGCAAAACAACTTTTGTAATAACACACCGTATATTCACAACATGGCAGTTTGACCAGATAGTAGTTATAGACAATGGAACAATAGCCGAGCAGGGTACACACGAACAGCTAATGGCCATAGATGGCCACTATGCAAAACTTTATCGGCATCAGAATGAGGTTGATTAGCTGTGAGATGGGCGCTTTGGTAAACTTTTTAAGAGATTTTATTGCCGGCAGGGCTCATTTTGACTAAAATCGTTGGAGCGGTAAAATATTATTTATACATTGGCACTCAAATAATAGGAATGAACAGGTTTTTATTAATTATAGTTGCTTTATTTATGTTGTCGGGGGCTAATGCTCAGGACAACAAGTTGCCAAAAGTGGGTATCGGAATGCAATTCGGTAATCCATTTGCGGCGTTTTCTATCAAGCTGTCGTTAACTCCTCATTCTGTGCTGCAGGGTGTGGTAGGGCCATATGCTTATGGCTATTTTGGCAGGCCCTATGTTGGCGCCCGGTACCTGTACAGGTTTAACCTGCACAATATTGTGAGCGATAAGTTGATTGTATATCCTTATCTATTTGCGGGTGCAGGCGGTAGGATGATGCATGCTGAAGTGCGTTACGACACCAAGCCGCCACTTTACTACAACTTTGGCGCGGGCTATGAAATGTTGTTTGCTAAGTCTTTCGGTATATCGGGCGAGGTTGGTTATGGCTATGGATACGGTTATGGCAATTATGATTTTTACGAAGGCATCAACTACAAATCCTATTTTTACTATGGTCTGGGATTGCATTATTATTTTATGCGTCATCATTCGGCTGGTTCGGCCAATCAGGCTACCTTACCAATGCACTCTGCATTCAGAGATTATGCAGTGCCTGATGAAGATGATACAGAAGCGCAGCAAGTGCCTGATGCAAGACCAACAGATAAAAAAAGAACTACCAATCCCGGCGACGATAGCGAAGATTAATAAGACAATACTGAGTAATTATAGGGCGGCAAATAGTCGCCCTTTTTGTTTGCCGAAAAGCGAACTGCGGGTAGTTAAGATGGTGATTAACAAGTGATTGAATATTGGTGCGGATAAAAAAATGCAACGAACGGGTGAATTTTGTGGATAACCTGGCTGAAAAGTGGGATTGAAACAACCGGGTATTTTTTAATAAGTTTGGATTTTGCAAAATTTTCACTACTTTTCGCAATTATTTGCCGTGCTATGCTTCATAGCGGGTAAATAAGTTATCCACAGAGTGTTAATAATCGAGTAAAAACTAAGAGAACAGGTATTATGCGTACAATATTATTGTTTAGTTTATTTTTATTATGTTTCACTGCTCAAGCACGTCCGTTACCCAATAATCCACCAATATTTGTAAATGGTGTGGCTCAGAGCATGAGCGTTTGCATAAGTTCTCCGTCGGTTTCTATCAATGCTATGATGGCTATTGCCGATGCCGATTCAGGTCAAACCGAGGTTTGGTCTGTGCGCAGGCTGCCCTCACATGGTTCGCTCGATGGCTTTAGCGACATAGCCATATCTACCGGCGATACAATTACGCCTACAGTATATTCTTATCGTCCTACCACAGGCTACACTGGTCCCGATACATTTGCCATTCGCATTTGGGATGGTATAGATAGTTCTATTACTACAGTTGCGGTTATGGTAAATCCGTTGCCGGTAGCAGGTACAATATATGGCGTTAGTAATTTATGCGCCGCAGCAACCGCTACTTATACCGATTCTATTCCCGGCGGTGTGTGGAGCGTCAGCAATAGTCGCGCTACCATTACCAGCGCGGGCGTTCTTACAGGCGTTACTGCAGGTGTAGATACGGTTTATTATACAGTAACCACAAGTTGCGGCGCCGCACGCGCTATGAAGGTGGTGAACATTGAGGTTTACCCAACTCCGGGCACTACAACTGGCGCAGATACATTGTGCAGAGGATCAATAAACAGATTTACTAATACAGTGGCAGGCGGCACATGGAGCAGCGATAATATTATGGTGGCATCGGTAGTATCTACTACCGGCTATGTAACCGGCGTAATGCCAGGCAGCGCAATAATCTTCTACTCTATTACCAATAGCTGCGGAACAGCTACGCGCAACAAGACGGTTACCATTGGCGCTCCCGGCAATGTGGGCGCTATAACCGGCAATACCAACATTTGCCAGTTTGCAAGCGATACGCTGAGAGATACCACCGCGGGCGGCACATGGAGCAGCGCTTACAACATAACAGCTATTGTAGGTTCGCTGTCGGGTATTGTTACGGGTATTACTCCCGGCACAGCAACTATCATTTACACTAAGGCGCAGTCATGCGGTATTGCAACAGCCACGGCTACTGTGCGCATATTGCCGTTGCCTACTGCAGCAACTATTTCAGGCCGCAGAGTAATATGCCTTGGCGATACGTCTACACTTTCTGCAAGTTTACCAGGCGGCGTATGGTCTACCCGCGACAGCGCAATAGCAACTGTAGGTACTGCAGGCGTGGTATCGGGGATAGCATCGGGTACAGCAATTATTTCTTACACTATTACTACCGTTTGCGGTTCGGCTGTAGCTACTTATACAGTTAATATCAGTCCATCAACAGCTATTGAGCCAATCACCGGATTATTAACTATTTGCCAGGGAGCAACAACTGCGCTTACCGATTCTTTGCCCGGCGGCGTGTGGAGCAGCTCAGACACTACAGTAGCCACTATAGACGCTACCACCGGAGTAGCATCTGGTGTTAGAATAGGCGCTTCAGTGATATCTTATACAGTTACACTGAGCTGCGCAACAGCAACGGCAACAGCAACGCTAACAGTGAAAAATACACCCGTATTAAGCAGCACGCTTACGCCTCCTGCTATATGCGATAATTCTGTATTTATATACACTCCGGTTAGCGTTACGCCAGGCGCCGATTTCTTCTGGCATCGCCCGTTTGTGGGCGGTATTACCAATGCTGAAGATACCGGCAGAGGCAACCCATTTGAAACATTGCACAACAGCACTTATTACGATGTAGCCGTTACTTACGACTTCACAGTTTCTTCATTGGGTTGTAGCAGCATACAAACGCTTACAGTGGTGGTTCATCCTACTCCAAGATTGTCATCTGATTTGTTTGATACTATCTGTACAGGCGGCGCTTTCAATTATGTATCGGCCAGTGCGACAAGCGGTGTAACTTTTGAATGGAACAGAGCGACAGTAACAGGTATTTTACCTGCAAGTTCATTTGGCACGGGCGATATTCATGACACACTTACGAACACCACTACCGGCGCGCTGAATGCAGTATATGCGTTTGTACTTACAGCTAATGGCTGCACTAATGCGGAAAACGTAACGGTAAACGTTAGTCCGGTACCATCGGTAGCGCCTATTACTACACAGTCGCCTAATACGCTTTGTAAGGGTACAATGTATCAGAACTTTGGCGTTGCAAACCCTGCTGCTGCCGGTGTATCTTATGCATGGAGCGCAACAGGCGCTACGGTATATGCTCAAGGCGCAGGCCATCAGTATGCGTTGGTAAACTTCCCTACTTCTGGCCGTGCCGTGATAACGCTTACAGCCTTGGTAGGCGCTGCTCAATGCAAGGCATCTGATAGCGTGGTGGTAAATGTGGGCGCGACTACTGCGTCTACTTCCGACGTGCTTTATTTCAATTATCAGTTTGTATATACTGATAATGAAGTGGAGCATTATCAGTGGGGATATGACGATGCCATTACACTCGATTCTTCGATTCTTCGCAATGAGGTATTTCAGAGCTACCCAAATAATTCGCCAAACTTTACTAACTACAGATATTGGGTGATGACCACTAAAAATGGTTGCACACAAAAGACATACTACAATACCCCGCTTGGAGTTGCAAATGCAAACAACAAGGCTGAGCTGAATGTGTATCCTAATCCAACTAGTAGCGCGATTAACGTAACGCTGGGAGGCTGGAATGGCGGTGAAACTCAGGTTGCTATTGTAAACATGATGGGTCAGCAAGTAAAGATGAGCACAGCGACAGGTAATGTTACACAGTTTGATGTAAACGAACTGCCTGCTGGTTGCTATTTGGTAAACTGCACCCGCAACGGAATAAAAATTGCTACTGCCCGATTTATAAAGAACTAATACAATTGTGTAAGTAAAAAAACATTGATGAAAAAAACAATTCTGATTCTTGCTGTTCTTGGAGGCTCTTATCAAATGCAGGCGCAAAACATTAACCCTGAAGTTGATAATGCTCCTAACGCAGGTTCGTCGCTGAGAAATAAAATACCGGCAGATAGTTTGTTGTCTAGGTGGTGCATCGATCTTAATCTGGTCGGTGGGCTGCTCAATCAAAACTTTACTTCCGGCAACCCACTCGCTCAATATTCAAATGCACTGACAAGCGTCTCAAATATTAGCGATGTGCAATTCAAGGATGGTCTGTCGTTGGGCGCTGATGTGCAGGTAGGTTACTTTTTTGGCAAGAAGCGTCATTTTGGCGCGGGCCTTGGGGTGTCTTACATGTATCAGCAGGGTAATGTTACCCTCGATGCTTACCATGTGGAGTATCAGGCTACCGATATTTTTAATAAAACCTACAGGCAGCTCATTACTGCAAATGGGCCTATTAAAGAAGCGATCAAGATATCTAACCTGAACATTCCTATACTGTTTAAGTATAAGACAAAAATCAGCGAGCGCGTAGGCTTTACTGCCGATGCAGGACTGCTGGTGAATCTGCTGGCTAAGAATTCGTATACAACAGATGCATCTTTCGACTACGAAGCTATATACAAGTATAGCGGCGTTAAAGGATCTAACGGCACTGTATATGAAACATCGCCTATACCAGATCCATCAGATCTGATAATTAAGAGAGTACCCTATGTAGGCGTTACCTCAAATCCTAATATTGAGGGCTATTTCAATAAACTGCGCGCTGACGGATATAATGTAGGTTTGGGTGTAAAACCTAACGCCAATACGGGAAATGTAGATTATAAAGTTGCATCCATTGGATTCCTTGTTCGTCCGGCAGTAAGCTTCTATTTGTCGGAGCAGATGGCGATCAACCTTGGTGTGTATTACATCTATCAGAACTTTGATAATAACAACAACGGTAAGCTGACAGATAAGTTGGGTAGCTATGGTTCGGTGATGAATGGCGTATCGTCGGTGGTGAATCATAACTATGGTATTTCGTTTGGCGCCCGTTACTTCATCAAAACCAAGAAAGATTCTGATGGAGATGGCGTACCAGATGATAAAGACAAATGCATAACCGATCCTGGTCCAAAGGCGCTGAATGGTTGTCCAGATACAGATGGCGATGGTATAGCCGATGTAGATGATGCCTGCCCAACAATTCCGGGCTTAGCTAAGTTCAATGGTTGCCCTGATACAGATGGCGATGAAATACCAGATAACGAAGACGCTTGTCCTACAAGAAAAGGATTGGCTGAGTTTGAAGGTTGCCCTGATACCGACGGAGATGGTATACCAGACAATGAGGACGAATGCCCTGAAGTAGCCGGACCATCAAGCAATCGCGGTTGTCCGATAGTAGTGAAAGAACCAGAACCAGAGCCGGAACCAGAGGTTAAGGTATCTAAACCATTGTTGTTTGATGTAGATAAAGTAAGCATAAAGAAATCGTCGCTGCCAGTACTGAAGGAAACAGCTAAAAAGCTGAAAGAAAACAAGAAAGCGAAGGTGGAAATACATGGCTATACCGACAATACAGGTACTAAGCAATACAACAAGGTTCTTTCTAAGAAAAGAGCTGTAGTGGTTAAGAACTATCTGGAGCGTAAGGGCGTAGATCCGAAGTCTGTAAAGACCATTGGTCATGGCGTAAAGAACCCTGCAGCGAGCAACGCTACCAAGGAAGGCAGAGCCAAGAACAGAAGAGTAATTATTAAAATGAAAGATCAGTATTAGTTACTGACCCAATAATAGAAATGGCCGTCCGGATAAGGGCGGCCATTTTTGGTTGGGGGAATAAGTTTTTAGTGGTAGCTATCAGAAATGCTCGGCCATGCCCAAGCCGAAAAGCGCATAGTCGTAAATCGCTGGGTCGGAGTCATTGAATTGCTTCAGATGCCCGGAGAGCGTTACCGCGTTTCGCCAGTTCGATTTAATGTTGTCTATACGGCCCATTCTGTGCGCTACACGGGCCACGTGCACATCGAGTGGGCAAATGAGCTGCGCAGGCTTAATCTTGCTCCAAATGCCGAAATCTACGCCTTTATCATCGTTGCGCACCATCCACCGCAGATACATACATAGCCGCTTACATGCCGAATCGCGGTCGGGAGTGGCTACGTGTTTTCGGGTACGCTCGGGATGTTCTATAGAAAAAAAATATCGATGAAAATGCGATAACGCCTCACCAATATTCGCCTGGATATAGGCTGTTTCCGGTACAAAGGCATCCTCCAGCGATGGCCGCCGCTTATAGTGGTATTGCAGAAATTGTATGAAGTATAGCAGATCAGTAGCGTTGTAGGTGCGATGTACAAAATGCACAAAGGGGCGCAGGTCGTCGTCGGTGTGGTTAAGTATAAAATCGTAAGGTTTGTTATCCATCCATTGCATCAGCTTTTTACAATTGTTGATGATAGTGGTGCGATTACCCCAGGCAAGCGTTGCTGCAAACAGGCCGGCTATCTCTATATCTTGCTTTAGCGTAAAGGCGTGTGGAATACAAATTGGGTCGGCGGCAATGAAGGCTGGTTGATTATATAATGTTACTTTTTCGTCGAGAAATTCTTTGTAATGCCCGTAAGCCATATAGCAAAGGTAAAACTAAAACTGCGCTGCGAGCCAACTGGCTAAAAGACCTCGCCGAGATTGACGAATATACCGCTGGAGCCGTTTTTACCGAAGCCATAGTCTATAGCCAGATTGGTGCGGGTAAACTTATTGAGCCTTACCCTAAGCCCAAGACCATAGGCTGGCGCTATGGTTTCAAAGCTATTTGTTGTTTGCTCGCTAAACGTCTGCGCATTGGCAAACACCACGCCGCCCAGCAAGCCATTATTGGTTATCCTAAAGCGATATTCGCCCTCTAAGTAGGCCATGTTGTTGCCGCGGTAACGGCCTTGTATATAGCCCCTTCCAGTATTACTATATGGATCGCCGCCGGTATTGGGCAACATCAGGTAGGGAGCTTTGCCGCTAACCGTAAACCAGTCGTATATCCACACGGCAAAAACATTGCGCGACTGGCGAGGAAAACGCATATACCGTCGTACATCTACCACCAGCGACCGCCAGGATGCGGTGTTGCCAAATATGGTAAGGTTGGGACGGTAGACCACATTTACAAAATTGCCTTTTTGCGGATTGATAGGGTTCTTACGCGTATCATACAGAAAATTGAACGAGAAGCCGGATGCGAATTCGGTATTATGCAGGCCGTAGGTCTGGAAATCTGTTGCTACGCCTACAGGAGGGTTTAGCTCGTTTATGCCATAAAAATAATCGAGTTTATACCCAATACCCGCATACATGTCTTCCGCCAGTTCGCGCAGTATCGTTTGGTGAATACGCAGCGCCGAGTAGTCGATGGTATAGCCGTTGGATAGCGTAGTGTAGCCGCCGAGGCCATATGTAAAAGAGGGGTATTTGAGGTAACGCCAGTCGATAACTATGTTATATTTATTTGCCCGTGTCCAGATGCTTGTTTGCAGCGGCAGTATTATCTGGTTTCGCTCGGTATAGGTGAGGCTGGAAAGCAGCGTAGATACATTGGCGTCGGGTCGAGTATAGAATGCGGCATTTGCGCTTACCAGCGCTGCAAAACCTGTTTGTAAAGTATAGCCGGCTGCAGGCACTGCCGATATGCGCAACCTCGATGATTTGATCTCACCGGTGTCTTTTCTTTTACCCGTGCCACGATGCCAGATATTGGTAAACACATCTACCAGATCAGTTTCGTCGTTGAGCACATCGTTGAAATGCGCATGCGGAATAGTGGTATCGGTAGCAATTGTAAACAGCGTAGTATCGGTAGATTGCGCAAGGCCGCCGATGGACGATAAAAGTCCGAAAGCTAATAGTAGCGCCTTAACTGCAAGTTTCAAATAATCGTTGTTTATTAACTTTACCAAATGCTACGCAGCGCGCGCTACCCACTCCCGTTTAGAATAGTTCTTAGACGCTAAGCGAATGTAAAGGTTAAAATATCAAAAGCAATTTTGCGATAAATAATTTTTATAGTGGATGCCGTAGGTGGATAATCTCGTACTTTTAACTACCCAATACACTAAACACGCTGCTCATGCCCGATAATCTGCTACAGGAAACCGCAATTGCTTTGCAGCAGGAGTGGGGCATAGATGCCAGCGGCATGGTGTCGGAAGAGGCGATACTGCAGTTACTCGAGGCGAGGGTAATAGCAATACTGGCTCAGGGGGCTGAGCCATTTTACAGACTTATGTATAGGTTAGACATTTCTGAGCGCAAAATAAATGCGCTACATGGCGAAACCGACGCCCCGGCAAAAATTGCAAGGCTGATATACGACCGCCAGTTGCAAAAGATACAGAGCAGAAAAGCCCACCGCGCTCAGCGCGATGCCGGAGATCCCGATCTTGCCTGGTAGTAACTACTTTGTAAACTTATAACCCACACCTCTTATAGAGTGGAAATGTTTTGGGTTGCGGCTGTCGCGCTCGAAAAATTTACGGAAATTAAGAATAAAGTTGTCGATGGTACGCGTAGTAGGGTATACATTATAGCCCCAAACTATCTGCAATATTTGCTCGCGCGATACTACTTCGCCTTCGTGCTCAATGAGCAGTTTTAGCAGCGCCGCTTCTTTTTTGCTCAGTTCCTGATGAGTGTTGTTGCGGTCGGTAAATTCGTGAGCGGCAAAATCTATTTTGTATCCGTCAAATTCATAGACATCGCCCATGGCCTGCGGCTCCTTAATTTTCTTATTTTTTACTATCAGTTTGTCTACGCGCAGCAGTAGTTCTTCTAGGTTAAATGGTTTGGTAAGGTAGTCGTCGCCGCCTTTTTTTAGTCCCTCCACACGGTCGGCGCCGGTGTTGCGGGCCGATAGAAACAGTATTGGCACATCGTTGTGCTGCATTCTTATGGTTTCGCATACAGTTATGCCATCCATTTCGGGTAGCATTATATCCAGCACTATCAGGTCGAAGTATTCATTTTTCACCATCTTTATAACAGCAGGGCCGTTATCTACAGTTGTTACCTCGTAGCCTTCCAGCTCCAGGTTCAGCTTTAGGGCTTCGCGAAGGCTTTCTTCGTCTTCTGCTACTAATAATGATGCTTTGTATGTTTTTGAAATCATCCTGTATGTGGTTGAACGTGGGCAAAAATATATATTTACACCGACAAACCGCCTTTATTGCCCTGCAACAGGTGTTTGCATACTGTTAATATTATAAAATGTTGCAGTGAAATAAACGCCGGCTGCACGCCAGTGGCGCGAGAAGTAACAATAGGCTGCAATGATGGCGCAAACGCCGAGTACAAAGACTATATTTGTTTACTCATCTTCCTAAACAAGTGTACCAGCTTTCTACAATTATTGATATATCGGGCGACCCTAAGCCGGGCAAGCCTATTGCTATAAGGTGGTTGTTTTGCCTCCTGTGGTTGTTGCTTTATTTTTTGTATCGGCCGGCGGCTAAGGCTGGGTTTGTTACCGATTTTACCGGATGGCTTGATCAGGTACAGCATCATCCGTTTTGGGAGTATATCAACCGTTCCAATTTTAAGGCGGTAAGTATGTATCAGTTTACTCAATTGCTAACCTATATCATTTATCAGTTGCTGGGTATAGATGCAGGCCGGTGGCATTTGCTGTTTATCACACTCCAGGCAGTAAATGCAGCGCTGCTATATAGGGTGGCGGCCGGTATGCTTACCGATGGCGGCGTTGCCCGAGCAGGCGCTATAGCTTTTGTTGGTTCTTTATTGTTTTGCCTTTCCCCCTATCTTTCAGAAGTGATCGTTTGGGAACCTTCGTTTCATTTTCTTACAGGGTTGATGGTGCCTTTGCTGATACTACAATGGGTGCAGCGCTATATACATACCGGCGATAATAAGTATGTGCGCAACTCCTTGATTTTGTATGCGCTTTCGCTCTTCTCACTCGAATTGTTTTATGCTACTCCATGGCTGGTACTGACGCTGGCGTTGTTTTATAGGTTTCATCCTGTCTATCCGCGACGGCTGTTCGGGCAATTGATAGTATGGTTTTTTCTGCCCATGCTGGCTTTGTTTTTATTGCGGTTTGTGGGGTTCCGGCTGGTGTATGGCAGTTGGGTATCGCGCATTGGTACCGATGCGGTTACCACAATTACTCCTGGCGCTTTTGGCAAGCCCATAAAATACCTGTTTCACCTGTTGCTGGTTGGGCGTTATTTTCCATTGGAGCTACGCCAGAAAGCGTACGATTTTTGCGATGCTCAGCGGTCTATATATACTTTTTACAGCCTTGTGGTCGTGTCGGTGGGCGTTATTGCCTACCGTGTAAAGTCGCTGAGTAGCAAAGCCAAGGTAGCGGCTATGTTTTATATGTCTATGCTCATTACATTGGCGTTGACCATACCATTATGGTTCAGCGAGTTGCTGCTGGTGCACTTCGACCGTTATGTTTATTTAAGTTCCGCATTTTTTTATATGCTGGTTGCTGTGCTGCTAAGTTATATACCGGTAAATATTGTGCGGGCAGGTCTTATCGCTTTTTTCGCGCTATGCAACTGGCGTTATGCAGTTATGACATCGCGTTACTGGGGTAAATCTGAGCGTATTGTTACCAATTTGCTGACCACTATACCCCGAGCCGAGGGTAAGATAATGGTGTTGCTCAACCTGCCCGAGTGTTTTAACGGCACTCCCATGATAGGGGCTGAAAAAAACAGCGAGTTTAAGCTGATGCACAATCTGCTACATGCCGATCGTAAAATAGACAATGAAGTGTATGATGCCATGGCTTATAATATGCTTGTGCCTACCGATGGCGCACACGTAACAGTGGTGAACGACAGTGTGCTGCGGGTGACGCTAAACCAATGGGGTACCTGGTGGTGGATGGCAGGACAGGGCGGCATAAGCTATGAAAACAATGTATATAAGCTGGACCTGAAAGATCCGGGGCATTATTATGAGCTGACATTGAAACGCCCGGTGCAAGATTATTTGCTGCTGTATTCTGTAGGCGATACCTGGAAGATGGCAGATATGAGCAATAGGAGCGGCGACCAAAACTAAAGCCTGAGTGCAGTTAGGTAGCTAACCTGTCCCGATTTTAAATATTGGTTTACTTTTGAGCCTGTAACCACACCTACGCCACAAACAATAATGTTATGCAACAAAATGTATCACTTAAACCTTACAACACATTTGGTATAGATGTAGACGCTGAGTATTTTACTGCGCTTCACAACATTAGTCAGTTGCCTGCACTAAGCGCAGCAGGCATCACAAGGCATGTTTTGGGCGGCGGTAGCAACATATTGCTCACAGGCCCGGTAAAAGGAATAGTGATACATAACCAGCTGAAAGGAATAACTGTAGAAAAAGAGGATATAGACTATATGTGGCTGCGTGCGCAATCGGGAGAGCTGTGGCACGATGTTGTAATGTATGCTATTGAAGCTGGCCTGGGAGGTATAGAGAACCTGGCGCTGATACCCGGCACCGTAGGCGCTGCACCTATACAGAACATAGGCGCCTATGGCGTAGAGGTAAAAGACACTATAGAAACAGTAGACGCCTGGCTATGGGATGAACAAAAGGTGCAGACATTTACCAATACAGAATGCTGCTTTGGCTACCGGGATAGTGTTTTTAAGCACAGCCTAAAGGACAAAACCCTGATCACAGCGGTGGTTTTTAAGCTATCAAAACACCCGGTATATAATACCAGCTATGGAGCCATAAGCGACGAACTGGCAAGCCTGGGCGTAACGGAGCCGACCGTGAAAGCTATAGCGCATGCGGTAATGAACATTCGCCGCTCTAAGCTGCCCGACCCCAAAGTGATAGGCAATGCCGGTAGTTTCTTTAAAAATCCTACCATTCCCACTACGCAATACGAGACGCTATTGGTTCACCACCCCGATATGCCGCATTATGCGGTGTCGCCGGGGCAGGTAAAGGTACCTGCTGGTTGGCTCATAGAGCGTTGCGGCTGGAAAGGCTATAAAAAGGGTTTTATAGGCGTACATGCCAGGCAAGCCTTGGTGCTGGTAAACTATGGCAATGCGCGAGGCGTAGATATTTGGCAATTGTCGGGCGAGATAGTTGCATCCGTTCACGAGCGTTTTGGTATAGAGCTGGAGCGCGAAGTAGGGGTGTGGTAATGGCTAAGTATTTTCGCTGAAACGCATATCGGCCCAGTTTTGTAATAGCTGAGCGCCGCAGGGCGTGCCTACGCTTTCGGGGTGAAACTGAACGCCTATGCAGGGAAACCGCTTGTGCGCCAACGCCATTATTGTCCCGTCGGTGGTGGCAATACTCATCAGTTCTGTATTATCAAAACTGTCTACGGCAAGCGAGTGATACCGCATAGCGGTGAAGGGCGATGAAATGCCGGAAAATAATTGATGCCCATTGTGGTTTACTTCGCTTGTTTTGCCATGCATAGGGTAGGGCGCATGCACGAGCCGGGCGCCAAAAAACATACCCAGGGCTTGGTGGCCCAGACATACGCCCAAAATGGGTATGCGATTATGGAAATATTGTATAGCCGACATGGTGATGCCTGCCTGCACAGGGGTCTCGGGGCCGGGAGACAACACAAGCCGTTCGGGACGGAGCGCAATTAATTCATCGAGCGTAATTTCGTTGTTGCGATATACAACACATTCGGCTCCGGTTTGCAATATATAGTGCAATAATATCCAGGTAAACGAGTCGTAATTGTCTATCAATACCCACATACCGGTTATTATTTATTCAGCGTCTGAAACAAATTATCGAAATAAGCAAACGAGCCTTTTGCAAAAGGTAGTATATCGCCCATTTTAGTAAATACCCAAGGCGCCAGCGCCGATAGCGAATTGTAGGTTTTGGATGCAGCAATGGTGTCGGCAGAAATAATGTGTGTTTTTGTGCCCAGCCACAGCGCTGCGCTCCAGAAAATAGCGCCCATAAAACCATAAAGCAATCCGCCAATAGCCATATTGATAGTGCCCAGTAGTAGTTTGTCGGCGGCGCTTTCCAGTACTTTGGCTATCATTTTCACGATCATTACCACGCCTATGAACAATACAATGTAACTGAGCCCTTGCGCCCACATGCTACTCACTATTTTGTTTTCAATAAGCCATACCGATAGTTTGTGCGACAAAGCCATAGCGCATACTGCGCCAAACAGCAATGCCAGCACAGAAAATACCGCCACAATGAATCCCTTGGTATAACCGCGGATAAAAAACAAAATAATGAATATTATGCCAATTACATCGAGAACCATAATAAAGCGAATAGAGGAAAACCGGCGTAATGTAATGGAACAAAGGCGAAAAGCAAAACAACCTGTATTATACGGCGCACAGCGGCAAGCAGTATAAAACAGGTTGTAGCTAAAAAAGATTATTGCGCAAGCAGTTCTTTAACTGCTTCATTTATGGCTTTGCCATCGGTTTTGCCGGCAAGCTGTTTGCTGGCTACGCCCATCACCTTGCCCATGTCGGCCGGAGACTTAGCGCCTACCTGCGCTATTATAGCGCGCAGTTCGGTTCTCAGCTCTTCAGGGCTCATTTGCTGAGGCAGGAATTTTTCAATTATGCTTAGTTCTTCTCTTTCTTTTGCAGCCAGATCTTCTCTGTTTTGCTTCATGAAAATATCCAGCGAATCGCGACGCTGTTTAGCCATTTTCTGTAGCATTTTCAATTCGGTAGCTTCAGAAATTTCACCATTGGCGCCTTCGGCTGTTTTTTCAATAATTATTGCGGCCTTAATAGCTCTCAAACTGCGCAGCGCAGCTTCATCTTTAGCGCGCATAGCATTTTTTAGCTCATCCATTACTTTTTGCTCAAGCGACATAGTTGTGGTATTTATCTTTCGGCGCTGCCTTACATGTGTTTGGGCACATAAGCAGGCGCCAAAAGCGGTTGATAATTGGTTTCCGTTATTTATCTAAAGCATCGTTTGCCTTTTTCAGAAACACCTTGGCAAACTCTTTCAGGTCGTTGGCCAGCGCTGCGTTCTTGGTGGCGCGTAGGTAAGTGTCGGCCATGCCATAAAATGTCTGGTAGAAGAAATCGTTCATCTCGTCTACCATCATTTTATTGGTCCATAAATCTATGCGCAAAGCCGATTTTTCCTGACCATCCCACAATCCCAGTAAAATTGCTTTTGCCGCCTGAAGGTCTGGTACGCCGCCATCCGGGGCGGTCCAGTGTATTGTTTCTGGCATTTTGTCTTCTGCAAGCTCAATCTGGATATTGATATTTGATTTCATATTATTTCAAAAGTTAAAATTTTAAATTCGAGTAACAAAAGTAGAAAGAATCAGGAAAAAACAACAGCTTATTTTAATTGGTTTGTAAATGCAATAATCGTTGTTTTATTTGCTTAGTCACTGATATCTATGCTTTAGCAGCCCGCATGAAAACATGCGCTGTAATTATTAAAATTCTGCATTCTTAGGCGTACGTGGGAACGGTATTACGTCGCGAATGTTGGTCATACCTGTTACAAACAGCACCATACGCTCGAAGCCCAGTCCGAAACCCGCATGCGGCACTGTGCCAAAACGGCGGGTGTCGAGATACCAGAACATTTCCTCTGCAGGAATGTGCATCTCTTCCATGCGCTTAGTCAGCATATCCAGACGCTCTTCCCTTTGGCTGCCGCCTACTATCTCTCCAATGCCGGGCGCCAGTATGTCCATAGCCGCAACGGTTTTGCCGTCGTCGTTCATGCGCATATAAAACGCCTTGATGTCTTTAGGATAGCCTGTAACGATAACTGGTTTTTTGAAATGTTTTTCTACCAGATATCGTTCGTGTTCGCTCTGCATATCTATACCCCATGTCACATCGTACTGGAATTTCTTTTTCTTGTATGCCGGCGAATCGCGCAATATTTGTATTGCCTCGGTGTAGGTAATACGTTCAAATTTATTGTTCAGTACAAATTCCAGCTTTTCTATCAGACCCAGCTCGCTGCGCTCGTTCAATGGCTTTTGCTTCTCCTCATCGGCCAGGCGTTGCGCCAGAAACTCAAGGTCTTCGCGGTTGTGCTCCATTGCATAGCCAATAATGTACCTGATAAAATCTTCTGCCAGGTCCATATTGTCGGTAATGTCATTGAACGCTACCTCGGGTTCTATCATCCAGAACTCCGCGAGGTGGCGGGCAGTGTTGGAGTTTTCTGCGCGGAAAGTAGGCCCGAAAGTGTACACTTCGCTGAATGCCATGGCGCCTAGCTCGGCCTCCAGTTGTCCGCTCACGGTAAGATTTGTGCAACGGCCAAAGAAGTCTTCTTTGTAGTTGATCGTGCCATCTTCGTTGCGCGGCGGATTGTCGGGCGGCAAAGTAGAAACCCTGAACATTTCGCCTGCGCCTTCGGCATCTGAGGCAGTGATGATGGGGGTATGCAGGTATACAAAACCACGATCGTTGAAGAACTTATGCACTGCATAGGCCAGCGTATGGCGTACGCGAAACACTGCGCCAAATGTATTGGTGCGGAAACGCAGATGCGCTATTTCGCGGAGGTATTCAAGGCTTGGTTTGTTCTTAAGTTGCAGCGGAAATTGCTCAGGATCGCAAACGCCCATTATTGTTATTTGGTCTGCTTTTACCTCTACTTTCTGCCCCTTGCCCATACTGGCTATCACTGTGCCGTCTACGCTCACAGATGCGCCATTATTTATTTGCTTCACTATTTCGGCATCGGTATCCAGGCTTATTACCACCTGAATATTGCCCATGCACGAGCCGTCGTTGAGGGCTATAAACTGATTATTTCTGAACGAGCGCACCCAGCCTTTTACGTTTACCTGATAATTGGTGGCATCGTTTCTTAAAATGTCTTTGATTTTTGTCCGTTTCATTTTGCTTTATCTAAAAATTATCGCTTAAAACTGGTAACTGCAGAATCGAATAACTGAACTATTTTATCGCCCATCAGGTATTTTACCGACATGATTAGCAAGAAAACGCCAAATAGTTTCTTCAAAACAGTTTCCGGCAGATTGAGCGCAAGTTTGCTGCCCATAATGCTGCCTATTATAAATGCCAGGCAAAGAATGCCGGCTACTTTAAAATTTACAAATCCGCCTTTGTAGTAATTGTATACTGCGAAGGCGCCAAGCGGCGGCAACATGAGCGCAAGTGAAGTGCCCTGAGCCATTTTCTGACTCATTGCCATAATAATTACCAAACCCGGCACTATCAGCAAGCCGCCGCCTATGCCCACCATACTGCTCAGTATGCCGGCAAGTGCGCCCAGCAACAATAACGATAGAATTGTGGTAATATTCATACGATCTGGCGCTAAAAGATATTAAATGTCAAAAGTACTAAAAGTAGGTAGTTATTGAAAAAGGAAATAAAGACGTAGGAACGTTGAAATGTAGATGCCCCAAAAAATAATGGCTTTTTGATGCTACCTGTTGCCGGGACGCTCAAAAAGCCATTAGCTGGGAAAAATTAAGTTTACTGTTTTTCGCCGAATTTTATTTTGTAGTCGTTGATACTGTGTTGTAGAATCTTCTTGGCAAGTCGGGCATTCTGAAAATCTTCTACTTTAACTTCTTTGTTTTCCAGACGCTTGTATTCTTCAAAGAAGTGGCGGAGTTCGCCAATAAAGTGTGGAGAAAGCTCAGAGATGTCGTTGTAGTGAGCCACGCTCATATCGTTTGCACATACGGCTATTAGTTTGTCGTCGGCCTCGCCCTGATCGAGCATGCGCATAACGCCAATAATTTTTGCTTCTACAAGGCAAAGCGGCTGCATATCGATCTGCGATAACACAAGAATATCGAGCGGGTCATTATCGTCGCAGTAAGTGCGGGGTACAAAGCCGTAATTAGCCGGGTAGTAAACTGATGAGTACAGAACGCGGTCGAGGCGCAGCATTCCGGTTTCTTTATCTAATTCGTACTTGGCGCGTGAGTTTCGGGGTATCTCAATAACTGCGGTCACTGTGTTCGGCACATTGTCGCCGTAGCTTACGGAGTGCCAGGGATTAAAATTCATGTATCTGATTCAGGATTAAAAAAAATATGCCGCAAAAATACAAAGGAAACGCCATAGAAATACGTCAGTAGTATTAGAGCGCCCGAAAACAATCGGGCTGCATCAACTATTGTTTTTACTTTATGTTTAATGTTGTATTTTTAGAAAATTATTATTTTTTATCTTAAAAGCACAATAAGCAAACAAAAACATCGTTTAATTGCAAAGACGCCGGAAGAACGCTGCAGCAAGTAAGTGCGCACTACAACCTGCAATCCGGTATAACCCTATAACCTATAATGCATTGTCTGCGTCGGCCGGCGGGTAATATATTAGTTTTATTGAATAATTGCCATGCAAAATGACAATTACCAAAAGATAACAGTAGTTTAAGAGTGCAGAATGAATTAAACCCTATATTTGAAAAAATTTTTCGCCCGAAATTGTTTTTTTGGGTGGTAAATATATCTTTGCAAACGCACAATAAAAGTTCATTAACTAATAATCAGCAAACACAAAATCAAAAATCAGCATTATGGCAGATGTAAAAACGGCAGCAGCAAAACCATCAACTTCTCACGGCAGCGCTGGAAAGCCAAAAAACTCAAGTAACTTTTTGACGAACCTTTTGGTAGTGGTTTCTTGTATTGTGGTAGGTTACCTTACCTGGAAGTTTGTGTTGGGCAACCCGAGCAACTTCAACGACGAGTTGAAAGAAAAAGCTAAAAATGCACTGGGTACCATGTATCAGGGCGGTTTCGTTGTGCCTATTCTTATTGCAACATTGCTTACCCTTCTTTGTTTTATTGTTGAACGCGCACTTACTATCGTTAAAGCTAAAGGCAGCATGGACGGCGCTGAGTTTGTTCGTAAAGTACAGTACCACCTTGCCAACAAAAATCTGGAAGCTGCGCTTGCAGAGTGCGACAAACAGCATGGCTCTGTAGGTAACGTAATGCGTGCCGGTTTGTTGAAATATCGCGAAATGACCACTAACCATGATCTGGATACAGACCAGAAAGTGGCTAACATTCAGAAAGAAATAGAAGAAGCAACAGCTCTTGAGCTGCCAATGCTCGAAAAGAACCTGGTGTTCTTATCTACTATCGCTTCTTGCGCAACCCTGTTGGGTCTGTTCGGTACGGTAATGGGTATGATACGTTCATTTGCTGCGATGTCTCAGGCAGGCGCGCCAGATGCAGGAGCTCTTGCGGCAGGTATCTCTGAGGCCTTGATCAACACGGCTTTGGGTATCAGTACTTCGTTCTTCGCTATAGTGTCTTACAACTTCTTTACTACCCTTATCGATGGTATCACTTATGGTATCGACGAAAGCGGTTTCACACTGACGCAGAGCTTTACAGCTACTTACAAATAATTGTTCCAATGTTTAAGTCTTTAGCGGTATCTGCGGCGTGCAACATTACGGCGCGCTACTGCTAAAGACTTACATATGTAACGACTTGCCTCATTACGGATAGGCAAGTCTGATTCTGCAAGTTACATGTATTTGAAAAATATGTGAAATTGATTTGTGGAAAGTGAATGATAATGGATCTTATTAGTTTAACTCCAGAAGAAATTTAAAATGCCCCACGCAAAAATACCGCGGCAGAGTACCCACATAGACATGACGGCTATGTGCGACGTAGCCTTCTTGCTGCTTACATTCTTTATGTTGGCCACAAAGTTTAAACCAGATGAGCCTGTGGTGGTAAAAACACCATCGTCTATATCTGAGATAATACTGCCCGACGTAGATATTATGTTGCTTACTGTAGATGCAAAAGGACGCATATTCTTTAGTATAGACAACAAACTGAAAAGGAAAGAGCTTATAGAGGAAATAAGCTACGAAAAGAACCTGAACCTTACTGAGGCTGAAAAGACAGCTTTCGCATTGGGTTCGTCTATCGGCATCCCCTTCAGCAGCCTTAAAGAATACCTGAGTTCAACTCCGGAGAAGCAAAAAGAAATGGACATGGGCGCTCCCGGCGTTCAGGTAGACACATCTGTACTTTCTGTGAACAACGAGCTTGCAGAGTGGGTTAAAGTGGCCAGAACATCAAACCCTAAATTGCGTATATGTATTAAGGCCGATGGCGATGCTTCTTATCCCAACGTGCAAAAGATCATTAAGACGCTGGAAGGGTGGAAAATCTTCAAGTTCAACCTGATTACCAACCTTAAAGCTATACCTGCAGGCACTGCAGCGGCCGCAGCAGCTGCCGGAGGCGAAAAGAAGTAATGCAGGAAAGACAAATAAACAATTTTGATAAAAAAATAAAAGACTTTTGTTATGGCAGAAATGGATACCTCGTCGAAAGGCGGGGGACATAAAAAAGGCCCTGGGGTCAAAAAAGGAAAGAAATTAAGTACACGTATAGATCTTACCCCCATGGTGGATCTTGGCTTCTTGTTGATTACGTTCTTTATGTTTACAACAACGCTGGCAAAGCCCAAAACCATGGAAATAAACATGCCTTATAAAGACCCCAACATGAAAGTTGAGGATCAGAATAAGATCAAGAAAAGCGTTGCGCTTACTGTATTGCTAAGCAGAAATCACCGGGTTTATTATTATGAGGGTATTGGCGACGACCCCAATGTGGCTCCTGATATGAAATCCACCAACTTTAGCCAGAAAAACGGCATCAGAGATGAGATAATTGCCAAGAAGAAAATGGTAGACGATATGAAACGTTCAGGATCATTGTCGGCCAAAGATGAAGCTACTATTCTTATAAAACCAGACACCACAAGCACTTACAGCGACCTGGTGAACATACTTGATGAAATGAACATCAACGATGTAAAGGTTTATGCGATCATTGACATCAGCGATCTGGAACAAGGCTGGATTAAAGAAACAGAAGCAGCAAATGCCGGCAGATAATAAAGCCGGCGGCAGTGAACATAAAAATGCATTTGCTAATAAAGTATAAGTAACACGTTTATACTTATGACTAAAAAGAAGTAAAATGGACATTAATAAAATACTCAGCAGCGACTATATAGATCTCATATTTGATGGGCGTAATAAAAACTACGGCGGTTATGAGTTGCGTAAAAACTACTCTAAGCGCGTCGGACGTTCTATGCTTGTTTTAGTAGGCGTTGGTGTATGTATAACAGCTTATGCCCTCATAAATATGAAGGTTAAGGTAGAAAAGAAACCGGTAGCTATGGTGAAGCAGGTAACGCTTGCAGAGCCGCCGCCAATTGACCCCAAGAAGCCGCCGCCACCACCGCCGCCGCCACCGCCGCCGCCTGTAAAACCGATGGTGAAATTTACGCCGCCGGTAATTAAAAAGGACGAGGAAGTGAAGGAGGAGGAAGTGCCGCCGCCACAAAAGGAAATTACGGCATCTGGTCCGAAAGACGAAAAGGGCGATGTGGACGGTATTGATCCCGGTATCGTAGCGCCCACACAGGGAACTGGCGTAGTGGCTCCGCCACCGCCGCCGGCAATCTTTAGCTATGTGGAGCAAATGCCGGTTTCGGGCTACGATATGTCGGCTTATTTGTCTAAAAACCTGCACTACCCCGATGCTGCCCGCGAAAGCAACATTGAAGGTCGCGTATTGGTGAAGTTTGTAGTAAATGAAGATGGCTCAGTGAGCGATGTGCAAGTGCAGCGCGGTATAGGCGGCGGAGGTTGCGATGAAGAAGCAAAACGCGTAGTAGCAGCAATGCCTAACTGGAAACCCGGAAAACAGAACGGTAAACCGGTAAGAGTGTACTTCACACTACCCATCATGTTCAAGTTAGAGTAATACACCGCATACAAATAATGAAAAGGTCGCCCAATGGCGGCCTTTTTTGTTTGGGAGGGATTTCGGTTACTTTTTCAATTGTGTTAGTAATACCAATATGGGTTCATTTTCCGGCAGACTTAAGCACACGGAAGGGTGTTTGTCCTTCAATTGCAATCGAAGTAACGGCCATTGCTTTGCTGAGGAAAAGCCCGAATGGGCTTAATATGCATAGCCCCGGGAGTATCCCGGGGTAAGGAATTTCTAACACTCCAACCCAGAATGGGTTGAATATGAATTGGCAATATGGATTTGTAGTGTATAACACCATATTCAACTCTTTCAGAGTTGGGCTTCATTTTCCTTTATACCGGAGGCTTCACCTCCGGCTACGCAAATTTTAGCCCTTTCGGGCTAAGTAAGAAATACAATCATATTGAGTGACAAGTTTTCGACAATTGCTTGCTGTTTTATGAAATACAAATGGTATTACAGATCAATTCAAAATTGGTATTTGGAGGTGTATGTCAGGATGTAGTACCGTTTATACGGTCAGTATTTTGAGCTCTTACCAGCGAATTATGACCTAAATACTTCTACAAGCTTCTTGCACGAGATGATTACAATACCTTCATCGCAAACCAAGCAAATTCGTTAATCTCAACTGTATCTGGTACCATCATAGGTAAAACAACCGATGCCGTAGGCATCAAATGTTTGTAGTGACGCAAATGCAATAGCGACCGATGCCATAGGCATCGCATGTTATACGCAATTGGTTTAAATCTCGATCATAGACCAATCTTATGAACTTCGAATTGAAAAATACAATGGATTGGGCGTTAAGAGATTATTGAAAATTTATGCAGTGCCGATGGTGAAAATATCCATGCATTCCACAAAAAAAACTTCGAAATAGTTGTGGAAAGTCATTGCAGTAGCGTCTTATTAGTGTAACGGCCGAAGCAAATAAGTTACCATTACCACAGTTCATTCTCCATAGTTTAATCTCTGTTTTATGGCACAACTGGAAACCAGCCCAAGAGGCGGAAGGCATGCTATTGCCCCTACAAAAAGGAAAATGACCGCAGCAGGTATCAGAATAGATTTTACCCCAATGGTAGATCTAGGCTTTTTGCTCATCACGTTTTTTATGCTGTCGGCTACGCTTGCCAAACCCAAAACCATGGATGTTAACATGCCTTATAACGATGGTTTGACGCCTCCTTCAACAGCAGTAGCAGCCAGCGCAGCCATGACAATTGTACTCGGTAAAAACCATGGGATTTACTACTACGAGGGTCTGACAGATGAAAAAGGTGCAAACCCGCTGATAGTAGCCAGTGATGTGAATAGCATAAGAGCCGCAATAATAGCTAAAAAGCAAAAAGTAGCTATGCTAATGCAAACCGGCGACCTGTGTGCCAAAACACACGCCACTATGTTTATAAAACCTGATACCACAAGCGCCTATGCCGACCTTGTAGCGATACTGGATGAAATGAACATAAACGACATACAGGTATATACCATAGCAGACATCACCCCTACTGAGCGTAAATGGCTCGCTATGTCGGAAAAGTAGATTAAGAACGGAGCATGAATTGAATAATGGAGGTAAACAATTTTTAATTGATCCTAAAAAATTCAAACAAATGGACACCAACAAAATTTTGAAAGCAGACTATTTGGATATAGTATTCGATGGCCGCAACAAGGAATACGGCAGCTACGAGCTACGCCGTAATTATGCAAGGCGGGTAGGCAGATCTCTGGTATTTATGGGTAGCCTTTGCATAGCGTTGATAGGTTATGCAGCGCTGAACATGAGTATGAAGCCCACCGTAGTACCGTTGGCCAACGAGAAGGTAATAACCCTCGTTACACCGCCGCCTATAGACCCTGTAAAGCCTGTACAGCCAACCCCACCTCCGCCACCACCCCCACCAGTGAAACCCATGCAGCGCTTCACCACTCCGGTAATACGCACCGACGAGCAGGTGGATGAAAAGGAGCTTCCGCCGCCAGTGCGCGAAGTGGTTGTTGCCGGTCCGCGCAATCAGGATGGCGACAGCACAGGCGTAGATCCCGTTATTGAAGCGCCAGGCAACGGCCCCGTGCCGGTGAAAACACCGCCGCCTGCTGCAATACCCACCTATGTAGATCAGATGCCAACAGCAGGCTACAACATGAACGACTACCTGTCTAAAAACCTGATGTACCCCGCTGTAGCCAGAGAAAACAACATAGAAGGCCGCACATTGGTAACCTTTGTGGTAAACGAAGACGGTAGCGTAACCAATGTGAAAGTGAACAGACCCATAGGCGGCGGCCTGGATGAGGAAGCAATGAGGGTAGTGAGCGCCATGCCAAAATGGAGACCCGGCAAGCAGAACGGCATACCCGTAAAAGTGTACTTCACGCTGCCAATCAATTTTAAGCTTGCCAACTGATTATTATCGTTGTAGAAAATGGTAGCCTCTTCGCGTGTAGCGCAGGGGCTATCGGCATAAGGGGTGGGCAGTGCAAGCAGATATATTATGCCTCACTCCGGCCCTATCCAAGGGAGATGGAGGTTAAAGTGAAGTTATCTTGAGTGTGTTTTGGCTAAGCCCGGCCCCGTTCAGGGGAGAGGGCGGTTAAAGTGAAAGTACTTTCGTTACTATATTCTTGTCGTCGGCATCAAACCAGTTTACTTGTTTGTCTTTGGTAAACCAGGTCATTTGTCGTTTGGCGTAGTTGCGGGTGTGTTGTTTAATCTTGTCTACAGCCTCAGAGAGCGTGCATCTGCCATCCAGGTAGTCAAACAATTCGGTATAACCCACCGTCTGCAGGTTCTTGAGCGTTTTTAGGGGGTATAACGCCCTTACCTCATCCAGCAGTCCTGCATCCATCATAAGGTCTACACGCCGGTTTATTCGGTCGTAAAGTTGCTCTCTGGGCAACTGTAGTCCAACCTTTACAATATCGAACTGCCGGATTTTTCGGGCGCCGGTGCGGAACTGAAGTATAGATTGGCCGGTAGTGCGTTTAAAAGCCAGCGCACGCATCATTCTGTGCGGATTATGTATTTCGCCGCTTTCAAAAAATTCAGGGTCCTCGCTATTCATTGCATCCTGGAGCCATTGCATACCTTGTTCTGCAAAATGCTGCTCTATGTCTGCAACTATCACCGGATCTGTAGAGGGCATTTCATCCAGACCTTCAGTTAACGCCTTGATATATAATCCGGTTCCTCCGCATACCACTGCTGTATTGTTGGTAGTGAAAATTTCATCGAGATATTGCAATGCCAGCTTTTCGAAATCTGCGGCATTTAGCGCGATGCTAATTGGAAATTCATTGACGAAGTAATGTTTAACAACGGCAAGTTCGTCGGTGTTGGGGCGAGCAACGCCAATATTCATTTCGCGGTAGCACTGTCGGCTGTCGGCAGACACTATTGATGTACCCAGCTTTTGCGCAAGATCGATGGCTACGGCCGTTTTACCTACTGCGGTGGGGCCGCACACCACATATATTTTGTTATTGGTCACTATTGGCAAAGGTAACCGCAAAAAAATACGGAGGCAACAATCGTAGTGGCCTCCGCACTGTATCTGTAAACTATATTTTTATGCTGTTTTATTCAAGCCCGCCATACTGGTCGTCGCCGCCCATATCTGCATCTTCTGTGGCTTCTTGCTCGCCATCGCCTTCATTGCCAAAGCCTTCTGCCATGTCGTCGGCGCCAAGGTCGTATTTTTCTTCTACCTCCATTATTTTATCGGGGTTTACGCCTTTTACGCCATACTGTGCGGGCGCCATACCTTCTTTACGGAGTAAGAAAGGATATACCCTACGCGATACTTCTTCTTTACTAACCCCAATCAGCTCTACCATAAACGTCCATTTTTTGATGGGGTCGTATACATAAATAAACTTCTGATCGGGCAAGCTTACTAATGCCGACACAGGCGTTTTTACCATAGAGAGCGCCGGAGCATCTTTTTTATTTACCAAAACCTCAGAACTGAACTGGCGGCCATAGGTCCATTTATCGTTGCTTTCGTAAATCGAAGCGCTGTGCTTACCATCAAACTCAAATGCAGTGCAAATAGCTTTGTGGAAGTCGAGAAAGGTTTGATTTCCCATTATTTCTATATCTCTGTAGGTCTGATCGTCTTCCTCCCAATAAATCCTGAATCTGAGTATCGTCATGTTTGTATAGGTTCTCTGCGTAAAATTAATAAATGATATGGTAGTATGCGCTTAGTTTTTTACTTTTGAGGTCATAAAAGGCTTTTGTTGCATAGCATTAAAAAATATTCAAAGATTTTTTCTTACTTATCAATATCCAATACATTATTTCCCTTACCTTCGCAATCCCAAATTTGACACATATGCCAAAAGTGAAAACGCATTCACGTGCAAAAAAGACATTCAGAGTTACCGGTACAGGCAAGATTCGCAGGTATAAGGCGTTCAAGAGCCATTTGCTTACCAAAAAGGCTAAAAGTCGCAAACGCCACTTGCGCATTCATGGTTTAGTGCACCCAAGCAACCTAAACCTTGTGAAGCGTATGCTGGCTATGAGATAATTGTAGCTGCGTATCTGTTGTAGTTTACTATAAATACAAGTAGGCTACAGCAAAAGCAATGAATAAAAGAAGTACCAATTTTTAGATAAAAATTTTATAAACAAACTTTGTAACGCCGAAGATGATTGGCCTGAGGGCTAACCGGCAAATGCAGAGTTGCTCAATTTTAAGATATGCCACGTTCAGTTAATGCGGTTGCATCGCGCACAAGAAGGAAGAAAATACTGAAACAAGCCAAAGGTTTTTACGGCAAACGTAAGAACGTATATACCGTTGCTAAAAACGTATTAGAAAAAGGCCAAGGTTACAAATTTGTAGGACGTAAGCTGAAAAAGCGCGAATACCGTTCTTTGTGGATTGTGCGTATCAACGCAGCAGTTCGTGAAGAAGGCATGAGCTACAGCCAGTTCATCGGCAAGCTCGCTACCAAGGGTATCGACCTTAACCGTAAAGTACTTGCCGACCTCGCTATGAACGAGCCGGAGTCTTTCAAAGCATTGGTTGCTCAAGTAAAATAATACATCCCCGAGGGGTTACTTCATAACGATACCCGACGTCATCAGGCGTCGGGTATCTATGTTTATTATTATTGCCGCAGTTTTCGGGGCGTGTTTTGCTGAGGGAGAAAAACAAAGTATAAGTCAATTACCGTAGTTTTCCTTAATTTGCAGTAATAAATACCGCATAGCCTCCGCGCAATGCACTTGCATATGAAAAACTCTCTTTTTGCTTTAGCCTTATTATCTTCAATGATGGCGTATGCCACCGAGCCAATAACCGGGATGAGCGCTATATGCCTGGGTACATCTACAAAATTAAGTAATGCCACCCCCGGCGGCCGATGGAGTGCCAGTAACGCCGGCGTAGCCATAATAGATGAAACTACAGGTGAGATAACCGGCAAAACTGCAGGAACTGTATTGGTAACCTATACCGTGCCGGGCGCAGATAGAGCGTTGTTTTCGATAAGCGTGGTGCCGGTAGGATCGCCCATACAAGGGTCTACAAATGTATGCGAGGGCGGCACAGCGCGTCTTAGCAGCATACCCGGCGGCGCATGGAGTGTAAACAAAGCCGACATTGCAGAAGTAGATGCCTACAGTGGATTAGTAAATGGAAAGAAAGAAGGCAACGCAACCATCAGCTATTCATTTGGCGGCAACTGTATTACTTACCACAATATTTCGGTAGAGCCCTGTAGCCGTGCAGAGAAAAAGAAAGGGAAGAAATAAACAACATAGCTTACCGGCGTATCAATTATTTTCCGCGCTATCTGGTTTCATTTCTATTCTATGAACTCAACAGAACCTGTACTGCTATTCTAAAGCAAGATGGCAATACAGTGGTGAGGCGAATTTGGTTGCTAACAAAGTGTCGTTATTGCGTTTTTCAAAAATACAATAGGCCAGGTTTTTATTTTTTATAGATTTCTTACTAAAAGCCACAGCAAGCTATGTAGAAGCCGATATTGGCGCGTCACTATAATATACTGACAGTAACGCAGCTATCCGTTCATACCCCGCGTGTTTGTTAATTTTTGGTGTCAAGACGTTCATTTTTCAATCAAAACAGCCTCATTTACCGGAATTTACCCCATAATTAACCCTATCTGTACGATATTTGCAATTACACGGAATAAGTTGATTATGAAGCACATCCTTAGTTTGGCTATTGTCTTTTTTTTGCTGTCGGGCATCGCGCAAGCGCAGTCGCCGAAACGTGAGTTTCGCGGCGCCTGGATTGCAACGGTAGGCAATATAGACTGGCCAAAGGAACAAGGATTGCCTGCCGGTGAACAGCAGCAACAGTTTATTGATCGGCTCGATCAACTGAAAGCCTTGGGTTGCAATGCTGTAATTGTACAGATACGCCCGGCCTGCGATGCATTTTATGCTTCGGCTTTCGAGCCATGGAGTCATTATTTGTCGGGCAAGCAAGGAGTGCCGCCAACGCCGTTTTACGATCCACTGGAGTTTATGCTGGTCGAGACCCACAAACGCAATATGGAATTTCATGCATGGTTCAATCCATTCAGAGCATTGGTAGACAGTAAAAACAATCCAAATCCTGCCGATCACGTAACGCGTGAGCACAGCAACTGGATAATATCGTACGGAGGTAAATCGTATATAGACCCTGGCATACCCGAAGCCCGCGACTATGTAGTGAAAGTAATGGCCGATGTGGTGAAACGGTATGACATAGACGCTGTTCACCTCGACGACTACTTTTACCCTTATCGTATTGCGGGCAAGGTGTTTGGCGATGGCAAATCATATGCTGCGCATGGCAAGGGACTGGAACGCGAGGACTGGCGTAGAGATAATGTGAATAAGTTTGTGCACCAACTGAATACCGCAATAAAACAGATTAAGCCTTATATGAAACTGGGTATTAGTCCGTTCGGTATTTGGCGCAACAAAAATAAAGATCCTGAAGGCTCAGACACACATGGCGGGCAGACAAATTACGACGACCTGTATGCCGACGTGCTGATGTGGATGCAAAAAGGATGGATTGACTACATGATGCCTCAGTTGTATTGGGAGCACAGCCACAATGTAGCTCCGTTTGGCACACTCATGCCGTGGTGGTACAATCACTGCTTTAGTCGCCATGTGTATTATGGGTTGGGTTTGTACCGCATGACCAATGCTAAGAGCGGACCATGGGCCTCTGCACACGAAATGATGTGGCAGTTGCGCGATATTAGAGGTAAGTGCCCCAACTCTGGATACTCATTTTACAGCGCTTCCTGTTTCGATAAAATCCGTCAGCCGCTTAAAGATAGTCTGCGAAACGATTATGCCCGCTACCCCGCGCTCATACCGCCCATGATTTGGTTAGATAGCGTGGCGCCGGCGCCTCCGGTAGTCACAATCAGCGGCGTTGGCCAAGCAGCCACACTTAAATGGCAACAAAACAACCCACGAAAGGAGCCTATCAGGTATGTTGTTTACCGGTTTGCCGGCAATGAGCCAATTGATCTGGATCGAAATGATCGTATTATTTCTATCCAGCAAAACCAAGAGTTTACAGATGTGGATGCAAAAAAATACAAACAGCCCATATATATTGTAACCGCGCTCGACAGGATGTGGAATGAAAGCAAACCGAGTAATAAAGTGAGTTTGTAGAAGTGTGTGTATTTTCTGTATGCAAGAGGTCTATTAACATGTTAATTGTCAATTAACGCATTTTGTCGCCTGTATAGGCATGCTTAAAATGAGTTATCTTTGCAGTTGCTATGTTTTGTTACATTGATTACATAGTCATTAAAATTCAATTGCATGAAACGTAAGCTTATATCCGTCCTGACTTCAGTTCTGCTTTGTTTTAATGTTGCAAATATTTTTGCTCAGATAGCTCCTGACCTCAATAATGCCCACAGATTTGTGTTTTTTACATCGGCGGGGAATATTACTAATATAAATAGAAGCAACATTATTGGCGATATAGGTTCCAATTCTGGAATTACCACATGGAACGACAATATTAACGGCAGTCTGCATCTTATGGTACCCGATACCCCTACAGTATATTGTGCATCATCTGTTACGCTTGTTTATTTGGATCTTGCAGCGCGTACCCCCACATTTTTTCCATCCGGGAGCTTAGGATCAGGACAGGTGCTGAATGGTGGTGTGTATAAGATATCGGGCAATGCCACTATAACCGGTAACTTGGTGCTCGATGCGCGCAGATTTCCCAATACGGTATTTATTATACAAATCAGCGGTTCGCTTACTACGCTTCCAGATGCGCAGATTCAGCTTGTAAACGGCGCGCAGCCATGTAATGTGTTTTGGCAAGTAGATGGCAGCGTGACCATGGGGGCCAATACAGTTTTTAAGGGTACTTCCATATCTAATGGCGGCATAACCATATACCGAGGATCTTACATCGAAGGTCGCGCGCTGAGCATCAACGGTAATATCTCGTGCGATAGCGTAAGGGCCTATATACCTACCGGTTGCGGTTATCCCCCATTGTATGGTCCGCTTACCGCCAATCTCAATGAAGCGGGATGCTTTGCGCTGTTTTCATCATCGGGTCAGTTAACCAATCCAGCGTCTACTACTGCTATAATAGGCGATGTAGGTTGCAATGGCGGCGGTACAGACCCCGGTCCATTGTTTCCGGGCATTACTGGTTTCACCCATTACCTCGATTCACCCACTATCAAAGCAGCTAATTTTCTATATGCGGCCTATGGATACTGCAATCGCGATAGTCTTGCTGCCGACATTTTGTTGCGTTTTCCTGCTACTTTTGGCAAGGGCCTCATACTTACACCACACATTTATGCGCTCGATGGTCCTACTATATTGCAGGATACATTGTTTGTAGATGCGCAAAACAACGGCAACGGCACGTTCATTATTCAGGTAAACGGCTCGCTTACCGTAAGACCCAATGCCGTAGTGCAGTTGCGCAACCGTGCAAAGGGCGCCAACATTTTTTGGGCGGTAAGGGGCGCAGTGGACATAGGCGCCAATGCTTTATTTAAAGGTACAGTTATGAACTGGGCCGGAGGAATAACAGTGGCCACGGGCGCTAAAGTGGAAGGAAGGTTGCTGACAATAAACGGGCCGGTTACCATGGGCGGAACCTCGGCGGTACTACCGCCAGATGGCGAAGGCCCCTGCGCTATTCCAATCATAAACAAAAAGCCTGTTGCTAACGATGACACCGTTGAGGTGTGCCAGAACGGACCGAGCATAATCATAAATGTACAAGCCAACGACCACGACACCGATTTGAATGTACTGACTACTGGCATAGTACGCGGACCGGCACATGGCATTTCATCACTCACGCTCAATCGTATACGCTATGCCGTGACCGCTGGTTACAACGGTCCGGATACAATAATATACAAGGTGTGCGACGATGGGTTCCGATCAAAATGCGATACTGCTTATGTGCTTATCAATGTGCATACTTTACCGTTTGTAAATGCAGGGCCGGCCAAAACTATTTGTCTACACGACAGCGTAGCTATTGGCGACACTCCGGCTACAGGTATACGTTATAGCTGGTCGCCTGCGGCAGGGCTTACATCAGATACACTCTCGCAACCCATTGCCAGCCCCACTGTTACAACATCCTATTGGCTTACCGACACAGATATGGTAACCGGTTGTTTCAATCGCGACACAGTGTTGGTTACGGTTAATCCGCTACCGGCGCCATGGGCGGGTATGGATTCTACGATTTGCTTGCGCGACAGCGCTGCAATAGGCGATACGCTTGTAGATAGCGGACTTGCTTATAGATGGATACCGGCTGATGGCCTGAATAGCGATACGATAGCTGCGCCCATGGCCAGTCCTACCATCACTACTACTTATGTGGTTACAGACACTATACGCGCCACGGGCTGTTACAACAGCGATACTGTTGTAGTAACAATCATACCACTGCCGGTAGCCAATGCAGGGCTTGATGCGCCTATATGTATAGGCGACAGCCTGCGCATAGGCAGCCCCGATAGCCCCAATGTAGTGTACCAGTGGACGCCGGCTACAGGGTTGAGCTACGATACTGTAGCCATGCCTATGGCAATTCCAACCGTAACAACAGCCTATATACTGCTCGACACAAATACCATTACCGGCTGCCACAATGCTGATACAATAATAGTAACGGTAAACATGCTGCCAGTAACCAATGCAGGTCCAGACACTATGGTATGCCTCACAGATAGTATACTAATAGGCGCAAGTCAGGTTGCGGGTATGGCCTATATATGGTCGCCGGCCACAGGGCTTTCATCTGCCACTGTGGGCAGACCATTGGCGTCGCCGGCTGCCAACATTACCTATGCGCTTAAGGTTACTGATGTAAGTACAGGATGTTTTGCTACTGATACGGTATTTGTAAAAGTGAATCCGCTACCTCCTGCAAATGCAGGCGGACCCAAGGCCATATGCTATGGGCAGAGCGTGGTATTGGGCGCCCAGGCTGTTACAGGTAATTCGTATAAATGGGCTCCGCCTACAAATCTGAGCGCCGACTATGTAGCGCAGCCTACGGCCATACCCGAAACCACTACCACCTATACGCTTACCGAGACGAATGCACATTGCAGCCTGTCGGCTCCGGTACTGGTAACAGTTAATCCCCTGCCGGCTGCAAATGTGGGCGCCGACCAGTCTATACCGCCCAAAGCCAGCATACAGATAGGCGCTGAAGCAGTAAGCGGCAGCTCTTACCTATGGTCGCCTACCAATAATATTAGTTCGCCAACCGAGGCAATGCCTACAGTGACGCCGCCAGCAACCACAATATATACCCTTACCGAAACAAACGATGCTACAGGCTGTAAGCAAACCAATACTGTGAGGGTAGAAGTAAGTGAGCAAGATGGCTACAACGCTTTTTCGCCCAATGGAGATGGAAAGAACGATACATGGAAGATACCGGAATTAAAGTTTTTCCCGGAAAATAAAGTATCGGTACTTAACCGTTGGGGTAGCGAGGTATGGCGCGCAGACAATTACGACAACAGTAAGGTAGTGTTTGAAGGTAAGAATCTGGCGGGCGAAGCATTGCCCGACGGCACTTATTACTATACAATCACTTATGGTAATGTTAGTAAAACAGGTTGGGTACTGATAAAACGATAACACCATGAAAAGGAAATTATTAACGGGTCTTATTGGTTTGGCGCTTAGCTCTACGGCAATTGCACAGCAGGATGCTGCATTTTCGCAGTATTTTTTCAATATGATGTACGTAAACCCGGCTTATGCAGGTACGCGCGATTATTTGTCGGGAACGCTTATACACCGTACACAGTGGGTGGGTGTAGATGGCGCGCCGTCGTCGCAAACGCTAAATGTACATTCTGCCTTAAAGGGCGGTAAAGTGGGGCTTGGACTGCAATTGATCAATGATCAGGCCGGGCCTGTAAAAACCACCGGATTTGGCGTTACCTATGCCTATCACCTGCCCATCAACGATGAAACGCAATTGTCGTTTGGGCTTTCGGGCTCCATTGCTAGCCTGCGCATTTCGGGCGATCAAATACATATAGAAGACCAGTCGGATCTCGCTTTTTCTACTGGGTCTTCCTCTGCTATTGTGCCAGATGCAAGCGCAGGCATTTACCTGCACAAGCAGCGCTGGTATGTGGGTTTTTCAGCATCGCATTTATTGCAAACTAAGTTTAGTATCAATGATGCCGCCGGTCAGCGTTCTGCCAAGTACTACAGAAACTACTTTCTTGCCGCCGGTCATGTGTTTAAAATAAACGATGAGGTCGATTTTCGTCCGTCCTTTTTGGCGAAGTATGTGCAATCGGCGCCGCTTATAGGCGAACTAGATGCTTGTTTTATATTCAAGCAGCGTTTTTTTGCAGGCGCCGGCTTACGTACCAGCAAGCGCATAAACACTGATGGCGCAGATAATGCCCTGGTAGCGATAGCAGAAGTGGAATTCTTGCGTATGTTCAGGTTTGGGTATTCGTACGATTATTATATTGGAAAGCAGGCAATATACAATGGCGGCACGCATGAACTGATGTTGGGCTGGGATTTCAGCAAGGCCAAAACCAAGATGGAGAATCCGAGATTTTTCTAAACATAGTCCGGCCAGCATTAGCTGCCAATAAATAACGGAAATGAGAAAAATAATTTTTATAATAATCACGCTGCTCTGTAGCATAGGCGCAAAAGCCGACACCAAAAAAGCTGACAAGCTTTTTGACCGTTGGGAGTATGCACGCGCTGCAGCGCTCTACGAAAAAGAAGCGATAGATCATCCTTCAGCCCTGGTGTATTACAAGCTGGGACTGTGCTACATGCGTATGAGCAATTATGCCAAGGCAGTGGCAGCCTTCGATCAGGTAGATAAGAAGGGGAAATTCAGCATACCCAATTTTTATCTGGAATACGGACAAATGCTTAAAGCAAACGCTCAGTACCCGGAAGCAAAAGAAGCGTTTAAGAAGTATATGGCTATGAAGCCTACTGATAAAAGAGGGCGTTTTTTTATGGAGTCGTGCGATATTGCTAAAGACGACCATGTAGACGACCTGCCGCTGATTGTAGAGAATGTACTACCGCTCAATAGCCCATATGCCGATTTATGTCCGGTGATGTTTAAAGATGGCGTAGTATTTACATCGGCATGCGGAAAAGACAAAAGGACACGAATAGATGGATGGTCGGGCGAGCATTTTTTGGGTTTGTACTATGCCAAAAGGGGAGGTAGTTATACAGATTTTGATCATCTGGTGCCATTCCTTAATAAAGAAGTGGTGAATAAGTACCACGACGGTCCAGCATGTTTTTCGCCACAGGAGGATACGTTGTTTTTTTCGAGGGTAGTGCGCGATCTGCGCGGTGAAGAAAAAAGAACAATAGGGATAGAAAAAATTAAGATATACTATGGCGTTATAAAGAACGGCAAAATGGGTAAGCTGCGTGAGTTTGAGTTCAATAACGACAGCTTTTCAGTGGCATGCCCATTCATATCGGCCGATGGAAACAGAATATATTTTGCCTCAGACCGTCCGGGCGGTTATGGAGAAACCGATATATGGTACTGCCGCCGCACTACCGATGGATGGAGTAAGCCTATAAATATGGGGCCGAAAGTGAACACATTTGGTAAGGAAAAATACCCGTTTGAGGATCCGGAGGGCAATTTGTATTTCTCTTCCGATGGTTATCAAGGGTTTGGAGGGTCTGATATTTGTGTAGCTGAAAAAGTGAATGGCGTATTGCAGAAAGCCGTAGTGCTGAAGCAGCCTATAAACTCGCCCGGCGATGATTATGGAATAATAACGCTTGATGAAGGAAGGCGCGGCTATGTGACATCGAACAGAGCTGGCGGACAGGGCGACGATGATATTTATTTCTTTGATATGGCCGATAGCCTGATAAGGGCAAGGAACTATGCAATAGGGAAAATGCGCACCGCCAAGCCTACGCCGCCTCCGCCGGTTGAAGAAGAAGTAGTAGTGGCAAAGCCGCCGGTAGTAGCGCCTCCGCCTCCTAGGGTGACGCCTCCGCCACCTCCGCCATCTCCCCCGGCGAAACCTAAGCCAGTGGAGGAAATAGTTCCTGACTACGAAGATCTGGTCATTCACTTTGATTTGAATAAGTATGATATCAGACCCGACGATTTTGGTAAAATAGACAAGGTGATTGAGTGGCTGAAAAGGCATCCCGGTAAACGATTGTATATTAATGGTCATACCGATTCGCGAGCATCGGAGCAGTATAACGATATTTTATCAAAGAACAGGGCAAAGGCGGCAGCTGAATACATGCAATCTAAAGGAATACCTGCAGGCAGGTTGGTGACAAAGGGTTTCGGATACCGGCAGCTGATCAATTTCTGCGGCAAGGGAATTCAGTGCCCGGAAGCACAACAGGAAGAGAACCGTAGAGTAGAATTTAAAGTCAATTAATAGCTGATAGCCCTTGCCAACTATCTGGCAGTTGTGTAGCGGAAAACGAGTACCATAAAGCGCAGAATAGCAAACCGGATTCTACGCTGTATCTTTAGGTTGGTTTTACTTATTAATTCATCACTTATGTTTTCGCGATTATTTGGAAGGAAAAAGAAAGAGAATGAGGAGATGGCTGAAGTGCACATTTCGCCAAATCAAAACTGGTCGTTTTTAGGCGCAGACATGCACTCTCATTTTTTGCCGGGTATAGACGATGGCGCAAAGACTGTAGAAGATAGCCTGACGCTAATAAGGTCTATGATAGATATGGGGTACAAGAGCATCATTACTACACCGCACGTAATGATAGATTACTACCCCAATACAACTGTTACTATTGGCAATGCATTGCAACAGGTGAAGGATGCGCTTAAGGAAAATAATATAGATATTCCAATTAAGGCGGCGGCAGAATACTATATAGACGAGTATTTTATGCAGCTTATAGAAAAAGAGCCATTGTTGACTATCAAGGATAAAGAAGTGCTTGTAGAGTTTTCTATGCTGTACGAGCCGCCTATGCTGTTTGATGCCATATTCAGGCTACAAAGTATGGGCTACCGTCCTATCATTGCTCATCCTGAAAGGTACCTGTTTTTTCATCAGAATTTCAGGAAGTACAGGGAATTGCAAGAGCGCGGTTGCAGATTGCAATTGAATATGCTATCTATTGCCGGCTACTATGGCAGAAACATTAAGGCTATTGCCGACGAGATGCTTTCTAAAAATATGTACGACTACTGCGGTAGCGATGCCCACCACGAAAAGCACGTGAATGTGCTGAAGGTGATGGCAGGCACAAAAGATTATCATACCTTTGCCAACTATCCATTCTTAAATAATCAATTGTGTTTTTAATTGGTTTGATATTAAGATGAGAAAGTATATTTTTGTGCCAACACATTTTTTTGCCTCATTTTGTTCTGTATCAGGTACAAGGTTGGCTATATTATAAAGGATTTTAAGATTCATGGGAAATTCAAGTTATTGTATAGGGGTTATCGGCTTAGGTTATGTAGGATTGCCCCTCGCTGTAGAGTTTAGTAAGTATTATCCTGTTATAGGATTTGATATAAATAAAAGAAGAATTGACGAGCTTCAGGGCGGAAACGATTTCACGCTTGAAGTAGATGAAGCGCAATTGAAGGCTGTAATAAAAGACCATGTTCCGGCAATGGATGAGACGGGTATTTTTTGCACCAATGTGCTCAGCAATATTGCATCGTGCAACGTGTATATCATTACCGTTCCCACTCCGGTAGATAAAAATAATCGTCCTGATCTGACGCCATTGTACAAAGCCAGCGAAACAGTAGGTAAGGTGTTGAAGAAGGGCGATCTGGTAATATACGAAAGCACCGTATACCCAGGCGTAACCGAAGACGAATGTGTGCCAGTACTTGAAAAAGTATCCGGCATGAAATTTAATGTGGATTTTTATTGCGGTTATTCGCCCGAGCGTATTAACCCGGGAGATAAACTGCACACAGTTGCCAAAATCAAAAAAATAACATCGGGCTCAACACCTGAAGCAGCCGAAGAAATAGACACTATATATAGGTCTATTATCACCGCGGGTACCCATAAGGCAGCGAGTATAAAAGTTGCTGAAGCTGCGAAGGTTATTGAGAACTCGCAGCGCGATATCAACATTGCTTTTGTAAACGAACTGGCTAAGATTTTCAACCAATTGGGTATAGATACCCATCAGGTATTGGAAGCATCTGCTACAAAGTGGAATTTCTTGCCATTCAAACCAGGGTTGGTAGGCGGACACTGTATAGGCGTAGACCCTTACTACCTGGCACAAAAAGCGCAGGAAGTGGGTTATCATCCCGAGATAATACTTGCAGGCCGTAGGCTGAATGATGGTATGGGGCAGTATATAGCCGGCGAGATTGTGAAGTTGATGATTCGCAGAGATGTGCAGGTTAAGGGAGCTAATGTCCTGCTACTCGGTATTACCTTTAAAGAAAATTGCCCCGACGTAAGGAACACAAGGGTAGTAGATATTGTAAAAGAGCTTACTTCTTATGGAATTAATCTAACTATTTACGATCCATGGGCTAAGCCGGAAGATGTGATGCACGAGTATGGTATATCTATTATTACCGAATTGCCGGATAACCAGCAGTTTGATTCTTTGGTACTTGCGGTAGCGCATAAAGATTTTCTACAAACAGACTGGACCAAACGTGTGAAATCAGGAGGTGTTATTTATGATGTGAAAGGCTGCCTTGACAAAGAAATGGTTACCGCGCGTTTGTAATTAATAGGTTATCGGTATAGACTACATAGCGATATTTACTTATTTTATTTCTGCGTGAATTAAACTTCCTGAGCCCTTCTTTTTTCATTTTTAGCATATTTTAAACTATTTTTGGTGAAATTTTTGAAAATGTTTCAACTAAACAGGCAAAACTGCTATAGTTTTAGTCTCCTATTGCTATTTATGTCATACATGACAATGACTTCCTGCGTTGCGGTGAAGAAGGCAATATATTTTAATGATTTGCCCGATACCATCAATACGCCGATAGTAATGACCCAGCCTGCGAAGTTTATTGATCCTAAAATAGAAAGTAACGACATCCTTGCTATCAACGTTCAGACAATTATACAGAACGCAACAAACCCAATCAGCACCAATACCACCGGTTCGTTCAGCGCACTCAACGGTTATCTTGTAGATAAGA
Source organism: uncultured Bacteroidota bacterium (assembly GCA_903882805.1). Taxonomy (GTDB): domain Bacteria; phylum Bacteroidota; class Bacteroidia; order Chitinophagales; family Chitinophagaceae; genus Nemorincola. The sequence goes on from CAIRYK010000078.1 coordinate 121,402, forward strand.
ACGGCTATATTGAGTTGCCGCTTATGGGATTTGTGAAAGTGGCCGGCCTAACCACCGCTGAGGCGAGAGAACTGATAAAGCAGAAAGCGAAGGAGTTTTTTAAAGATCCGGTTGTAAATGTAAGAATCGCCAATTTTGATATCGTTATTTTGGGCGATGTAGGTCATCCGGGTACTGTAACAATACCGAGTGAGAAAGTAAGCATTTTTGATGCGATTGCACTTTCGGGCGATATCAATCTTACGGCGCGCAGAGACAATATATTGATTACGCGTATTGTAGGCGACGAACGCCAGTTTGCAAGACTTGATTTAACTTCCAGCAAAATATACCAGTCGCCATATTACTACCTCAAGCAGCATGATCAGATTTACGTTCAGCCTAGCAAGAACAAAATTCAAGCTAGCGATAACTCGCTTATCAGAAACTTAGGTATAATATCGTCAATGTTGTCGCTTGCATCATTGATTCTGATATTTAGGAATATAAAATAATTAAAAGACAGTAAATGGAAGCTAGTGTTGCGCCTGTTGTGGCAGATGGAAAACAAAAATTGGAAGACGGCAGTAGTTTTAACCTCAAATGGTTTCTATCTACTATCCTGGCTATTTGGCCTTGGCTGTTGGGTAGTATTATAACTTCGCTTATTATAGGTAATTTATATTTGAGGTATGCAACTCCGGTATACAGATCTTATGCAGAATTGTTGATTATTGATACAAAAAAGGGCGGTTCATCATCGGGCGACGACATCTTGAAGATGTTGAACATTGATAACAACAAGGTAAATATTGAGAACGAAATAGAGATTCTGAAAAGCCGTACTACCATGATGAAGGTAGTAAACCAGTTGCACCTTAATATTGACTACTCCATATCGGGTCGTTTCAAAAACACACCTCTTTACAGCAAGAAGCCCTTTGAGTTGTTGGTGTTGGATAGTGTTACCGATTATTTTAACTACAATGTAAATGTACTAGACAGCGTCAACTTCAAATTATCGGACGGTTGGGGAAATCAGTCTAAAGGTAAATTTGGAGATACGATTAAATTGGGCGCCGGTAGGGCAGTAGTAAGGAAAACAGAGTACTTTACAACAGAAAAGCTGGTTTATAATGTACTTGTTGCGCCGCCAATTGATGCAGCGCGTACGTACATGTATAAAGTAGATATCACTCCACCGGCAAAATCATCGAGTTATATCACGCTGCAAATGCAGGACATCCTTCCTGAGCGTGCAGTTGATATCATCAATTTGCTCATGGAGTTTTATATGAGCAACAACGTGCAGACCAGAAATAAGATTTCTAAAAACACGATGCAGTTTATTAATGTTCGTATAGATTCTGTTGGTCGCGAACTTACTGATGTAGAAAAAGACATTCAGGAATTTAAGCAGGATAAGAAAATTACTGATATCGGCGCTATGTCTACGCAGTTGCTCAATGCAAATGCGGCTACAATGGATAAGCTGAGCAATGGCGAGGTGGAACTGGAAATAATAGAGTCTATCAGCGACTATCTGGAAAAAGGTAACGATCAGTCGATAATACTGCCAGCATCGCTGTTGAACAATCCGGGTTTGTCAGGATTGATGAATAAGTTCAATACCCTGCAAACAGAAATTGAAACAAGCCTTATTTCTAATACTTTGGGTAACCCCATTACCAAAAATCTGATTAAGCAAAGAGATGAAGTAAAACAAAATCTTATTCAGTCGCTCACTTCGTCGAAGAAGGAAGCTGCATTGAAAGTAGATCGAATCAGACAATCACTGGGTAGCATAACCGGCAAGGTGCATGAAGTGCCGCTTGTTGAGCGCCAGTATCTCGATTATGCCCGTCGTCAGGCCATAAAAAGAGACCTTTTCATATTCCTTCTGAAAAAGAGAGAAGAAACAGCTATAGAAATGGCAGCTACTGTGCCCAATGCAAGCGTGATAGACCCTGCTTTGACCACAGGTCAGGTTTTGCCAAATCACTCTCGTACATTGATGATATACCTGATATTTGGTATAGCATTGCCTTTCGGCGTTATTATGCTTCGCCGCGGTCTTAACATCAAAATTATCAGCCGTACAGATATTTCTAAGGTTACCACTATACCTATTATTGGTGAAATTGGAAACAACCAGGATGGCGATAGCGTAATTGTTACCAAGAACAGCCGTACCATCATTTCTGAGCAGTTCCGTGCATTGCGTACTAACCTGCAGTATCTGCTTACTGATAAGAAAGACAAGGTATTGATGATTACATCGAGCATGTCGGGCGAGGGTAAATCGTTTATCGCGGTAAACCTTTCGATCACCTTGGCAATGTCGGGCAAGAAGGTGTTGATAATGGAGTTTGACTTGCGTAAACCTAAGATCTCAAAGATGTTGAACCTCGACAGTTCTATTGGTTTCTCTAACTATGCTATTGGCAAAGTAGATCTTTCGCAAATTATCCTGCCATCAGGCATTGATGCCAACTTGTTTGTATTGCCTGCTGGTCCCGTTCCGCCAAACCCGTCGGAGTTGATATTGTTGCCGCGTACAGAAGAGTTGTTCCAGATACTGAGAACGATGTTCGACTTTATCATTGTGGATACTTCGCCTGTGGGTCTGGTAACGGATGCCCAGTTGCTGAACAGATATGCCGATAATGCATTGTACATAGTAAGGCAGGGTCAGACCTATAAGCAACAGCTGAACATACCTAACGAGCTATACTATAGCGGAAAAATACCAAGACTGAACTTCATTATCAATGACGTAATTGCCAACAGAGGCTTCGCATACGGTTATGGTTATGAGGAAGGATATGGTTATGGCTACGGCTATGGTTATGGTTACGGCTATGGTTATGGCTATGGTTACGGCTATGGTTATGGTTACGGATCATACGGAAACGGCTACTATGTAGACGATAAGAAGAAGGGCGCTAAGGGCTGGTTAAGTTCCGGAGGTTCGGGTCGTAGTAAATCGAAGAAAGAAAAATAAGGGATATTAGTGTTTACGTTTAATACTGTTTTTGACTATAATTTATGACTGATAAATCTGCAAATTATGATTCTGAAAATTGGGATATAAGGATTGCCGCTCATCGTAGCGTTGTAGATTTTAATTTCAAAGAGCTATGGCGATACAGGGATTTGTTGATGATGTTCGTTAAAAAGGACATCATCACAGTATATAAGCAAACCATATTGGGACCAATATGGTTTATTATACAGCCTGTCCTTACCTCTTTTATGTTCTTCTTTATATTCAACAGTATTGCTAAAATATCAACAGGCACAGTTCCATCGGTGTTGTTTTACCTGATAGGTACTACGCTTTGGAGTTATTTTTCTGATACGCTGAACATTACCTCAAAGACCTTTACCGACAACGCTTCAGTATTTGGCAAGGTATACTTTCCGCGATTGATATTACCGTTTTCTAAGGTAGTTTCTGGCTTAGTTAAGTTTCTCATACAGTTTAGTTTGTTTTTGGCTGTGTGGCTGTATTACGTATTTATAGAACACGCCGTTACGCCCAACTGGTACATCCTGCTTACTCCGCTCTGGTTGTTTATCATAGTGTTGTTGAGTCTTGCATTTGGCATCATTATTACATCGCTTACCACAAAGTACCGCGACCTGATATTCCTTATCGGTTTTGGTGTGCAGCTGGCTATGTATCTTACACCGGTTATCATTCCACTCGATCAGGTATCGGGCAGCAAGAAGATTTTTTTTCAGATTAATCCGCTTACGTCATTGTTCGAAGCATTTAAGTATGGCTTTTTTGGTCAGGGATCTTTTGAGCCATTCTGGTTGATGTATAGCGCAGGATTTACACTGGTTTTATTGATATTCGGTATCATTATTTTCAATAAGGTCGAGAAACGTTTTATCGACACCGTATAATATAGCAGAATGAGTAACGAGGTAGTGATAAAGGCCGAAAACGTAAGTAAGCTTTACCGTCTGGGTCAGGTGGGTACAGGCACGCTTAGCCACGACCTGAAAAGGTGGTGGGCTACCGCGCGCGGCAAGGAAGACCCCTACCTGAAAGTAGGCGTAGAAAACGATCGTACCAAAAAGAGCAACAGCGACTATGCCTGGGCGCTGCAAGACATTAACTTCAATGTGGAGCGCGGCGACACGCTGGGTATAATAGGTAAAAACGGCGCTGGCAAATCAACACTACTAAAGATACTGTCGCGCGTGACAACGCCTACCAAGGGCGAGATAAAGGTGCGCGGCCGCATTGCATCGTTGCTGGAAGTAGGCACGGGCTTTCACCCCGAGCTTACCGGTAAGGAGAATATATACATGAATGGCGCCATACTGGGTATGACCAAGCGCGAGATAAGCAGCAAGTTTGATGAAATAGTAGATTTTGCAGGCGTGGAGTTGTATATCAACACGCCGGTGAAACGTTATTCGTCGGGTATGTATGTGCGTTTGGCGTTTGCCGTAGCGGCACATCTGGAGCCGGAAATACTGATAGTAGACGAGGTGCTTGCTGTAGGCGACGCTGAGTTTCAGAAAAAGTGTCTCGGTAAAATGGGCGATGTGGCCAGCCACGGACGCACCATTATATTTGTGAGCCATAATATGCAGGCGGTGCAAAGCTTGTGCAAAACAGCGTTGTACCTTAAAGCAGGCCGTGTAGCCGATGTTGGCCGCACCGATATGGTAATAAACAACTACCTGAGCCGCGAAATAAAGAACTGCATGGAGCGCGACTGGAATGGCGACAATGAGGCTCCGGGTAATGAGTACATAAAGATGGTGGCTGCGCGCGCAATACCGCATGTAGCAAACCCTAACGACCCTATAACTGTAGGCACGCCTATAACAATGCAGTTTGAGTTTATCAGCTATCTGGATAAAGTGCCGATAGAACTCAGTTTGTTGTTGTTTACTTTTGCGGGCGTTTGCATATTCAACCTTGGAGCTGGACCGCTGACGCTGGAGAAAGGAAAGAAATATAAGAGCGAGTTGCAAATACCTGGCAACCTGCTCAACGATGATATATACACTATTAATCTGCTTTTTGTAAAGGATTCGTCCACAAAAATATTCACCATAGAAGATTTGTTAACATTTGAAGTGGTAGACGAGGCGCGCGAAGGTAGCTGGTTTGGCAAATGGCCAGGCGCTATCCGGCCTATTCTGCCATTTACATTAACGCAATAATTATGATAAACGTTTCCAAGCCTTTCCTGCCAGAAATGGAGGAGTATTTTGAGTACTTGCGCGGTATCTGGAAGCGCAACTGGCTTACAAATAATGGCCCGCTGGTAAACGATCTGGAACTGAAGCTGAAAGACTACCTCGATGTTCAGCATTTATTGTACATGACCAATGGCACCATTGCTATACAGATAGCCATAAAAGCCTTGGATATAACAGGCGAGGTAATAACTACTCCGTTTTCTTATGTAGCCACTACATCGTCTATATTGTGGGAGGGTTGCGAGCCTGTGTTTGTGGATATAGACAGGCACACGCTCAACATAGATCCCGCAAAGATTGAAGCGGCAATTACGGAACGCACTACCGGCATACTGGCTACGCACGTATTTGGCAACCCCTGCGATGTGGAGGCGATTGCTGCAATAGCTAAAAAACATAATCTGAAAGTTATTTATGATGCCGCTCATTGCTTCGGTTCGAAATACAATGGGCGTTCGGTATTTGAGTTTGGCGATGTAAGCACTACCAGCTTTCATGCCACCAAATTGTTTCATACAGTAGAGGGCGGAGCAGTGTTTACAACGCAGCCTGCCGTACTGAAGCAAATGGCTTTTTTGCGCAATTTTGGGCACGATGTGAACGATACTTTTGCTGCAGTAGGCATTAACGGCAAAAATTCTGAGTTTCATGCGGCTATGGGCCTCGTGAACCTTAAGAAAATAAAAGAGTTGCTACAATCGCGCATAGATCAGACAAAGCATTACGATGCTGCATTGAAATCGCTGGAAGTGGAAAAGCCACAATTCATAAAGGGAGCTGAGCCGAACTACTCCTATTACCCTATAATATTCAAATCGGAAGAGGCGTTGCTAAAGGCAATGAAGGAACTAAATGATAATTGGATATACCCACGCAGGTATTTTTACCCCAGCCTTTCTACATTGCCTTTTGTAGGTAAGTCTGAAACACCGATATCGAACGATATTTCTAAGCGGGTATTGTGCCTGCCTATGTACCATACGCTTACTTTCGAGGAAATAGACTTTGTGTGCAGAATATTGCTCAGGGCCCAAAATTCGTAAGTAGTAGCTTTAGTATTACCGGTTAGCATACAACAAAACAATCACCCAATGGAACAAGCAGAATCATGGCGGGATTTCTGGCAGAAATGGCGCAACACCAATGCTGAAAAAGAAGAGGACTTGTATTTTCAGGTTGGCCGCACTGTAAACAAGAAGCCCGTAGACAAGGAACTGTTCGATCTGGTAAATCAGGACCTGATACAAACACTTGAGCTGAGCGCTAACGATGTTTTAGTAGATTTTTGTTGCGGCAACGGCTTATGCACTTACGAGTATAAAGACCATGTGCGGCAAATAATAGCGGTAGATTTCGCACAACACCTTATTGCCTCTGCCAATAAATTGAAGTCTGCGCCAAATATTACCTACTGCCTCGGTAGCCTGTTCGATTTTTTAGACGCCTTTAAAACTACGTTTGAAGTTGTTCCTACCAAGTATTGTATGAACGGCGCTCTGGCTTACTTCGATCCTGCAGGCTTCGAGCGCATACTAAAGAGTATCATCAATATTTCGGGTAGCAACTTTAAGTTTTTTATTACGGTAGTGCCCAACTTAGAATTGCTGAGCAACTACTACAACACGCCCGAACGGATGGAGCATTATCTGGCGAATGTGGCCAAGGGCGATATTATGCATGAAGGCATGGGAAGATGGTGGTCGCCGGCAGAGATAAATGAGCTATGCGACCGTCTCGGGCTGAACTGCCGCATCTGGAATCAGCCGGAAATAATTTCTAATTACCGAATGGACATACTGATAAGCGGAAGCTAAAATGGCAGTCTGTAATTAGCATATAAAAAGTATTATTTTTACCAGCCATTAATGCGATGGCTGTTTTTTTTAGCCATTGCCAAACAGTTTTATTTTAAAAATATTATCGCCATACAGCTATGCAGCAATACGAAACCTGGGAAGAGTTTTATAAAGTATATAGAAACAAAGCAGTTGAAAATGAAACCGATCTGTATTTTCAGGTGGGCAAAACCATCAATAAAAAACCGATTGAGAAGGAGATTTTCGACCTCATAAACGAGAATATTATAAAGGATCTCGATTTGCAACCCACAGATATTTTGGTGGAGCTGTGCTGTGGTAATGGGTTGTGTACCTACGAGTTTAAAGACAAGGTGCAGCAAATAATGGCTACGGATTTTGCTGCGCACCTCATAGAGGCTGCAAATAAATTTAAACTGGCGCCCAATATCACCTATACGCTGGGTAGCGCCCTCGATTTCTTGAATGAGTTTACATCTAAGTGGGGTGTGGTACCTAACAAGTACCTGATGAACCACTCTATACCGCACTTTACTCCTGCCGACCTGACGGATATACTGAAGGCAATCATCGGTATATCTGGCAATAAATTCACTTTCCTGATTACGGGAGCGCCCAATGTTGAGAAGCTGGGCAACTTTTATAATACGGAAGAACGCTGGCAGAAGTATAAAGACAATCTGGCAACGGGCAACTTTATAAACGATGGTATGGGCCGCTGGTGGAATGGAGCGGAGTTTGTAGAAGTGTGTGAGGCGCTCAACCTTGATTGCAAAGTGTACGATCAGGACCCTCGCGAGTCGAACTACCGCATAGATATACTGATAAGCGGTAGAGGATAATTTACAAAAACAGAAAGTAATAAAAATACGTTTATGCAGCAATTCGATCAATGGCACGACTATTGGGATAATTTTTTACTCCACAAGCATGGTAAGGCCGAAGTAACCAGCGAGGACGATCTGTTTTTTCAGGTAGCGCGCACGGTAAATAAAAAGCCGGTGGAAAAGGAAGTGCTGGATATAATAATTGCGCAGATAATCAGAGAGTTAAACCTTACTCACAACGATCTGTTGGTAGATTTTTGTTGTGGCAATGGCTTGTTTACCTACGAGTTGCGCGATGTGGTGAAAGAAATAATAGCGGTGGATTTTGCACAAAATATTATAGACACCGCCAATAAGTACAAGGCCGCCGATAATATAGCTTATAGGTTGGGTAGCGCTGTTACCTACATGGATACCTTTAAGGAGGAGTGGCCCGGTAAGACGCCGGAAAAGTACCTGATGAATGACAGCCTTGCCTACTTTACGCCTGCCGATCTGGAAGCCATGCTGAAGGGAATAGGGGCAGTGTCGCCTCGCTTTGCATTCTTGCTCCGCGGTGCGCCAAACGAGGATTTGAAGTGGAATTTTTACAACACCGAGGAGCGTAAGCAATATTACTACGACAATAAAGCGAAGGGCGACCTAACCAATGGCGGTTTGGGTGCATGGTGGAAACCAGTTGATATTGAAGAGGTATGTTCCAGATTGGGATTGAACTGTACCATTACCAATCAGGTATTGCCCGTATCGGACTACCGAATGGATATATTGTTAAGTACACGATAGAAGCGCTTAAAAGAGAAAGGTCTGCTGTTTATGCCTATGCTTTTCGCATGGCTAAAGCAGCAGACCTTTTTTATGTGCGGTAAAAACCGGAATGAGTGTTACAGGCTATTTTTAATGATTACCCCGTGGCCGTTGAGGTTGTATATTTTTGTGCCATTGGTAATCTGAATTTCGTTGAACATTTTAGTTACGCCCTCGCAACCCCAGATACCATAATCGTCGAAAGCGACAATGCCGCCCACTACCAGATTTGGCCAAATGTAATCGAACACGCCTTTTGCCGAGCCGTAAGTATCTACGTCTATGTGGCAAAACTTGTAGCTTTTGTTCTGCATCTGGTCTTGAAAATCGTCGGGGAAAATACCTTTCAGTATTACAGCGTTGGTAGAATTGTTGGCCTTCAGCAGTTCTTTTACCAGATTTTCGTTGGTGTCAGAGTGCTCGCCGCCTTTGTAGTTGGTGTCGTGTTCGCCAGCTTTTACAACGCCTTCAAATGTATCGCAAAGATACACAACGCTGCCTGGGTTGCTTTCCGATGCCTTTGCTATCAGCGCTCCTGTGCCGCCTTTCCATACGCCTACTTCTACCACATCGCCTGCCAGTGGCGCTACTTGTTTGGCAAGATCCCACAGTTCGTAGCAACGGTATTTGTCTACAAGGGTGTTGTTTTTTATGCTATCCATGAGTTGCACAAACTCTTCATCTTTTTCCCAGGGGGCATAAGAAGCCAGCGGAATGATCTGCTGATGAATAAAATCTTTATTGAGCTGGCTAAACCGGGTAGACCTGAGCACATTGAGCAGTTGCTTACGCTCGTTGTTTAAAATGCTGGCAAAATCATTTTGCATAAATGGCGACTTTAGTTAATTAGTATTGCTTTCTAAGAACAGGCGCGAAAATACAAATTAATCGCAACGCAAGGGTTTTATTTGCGACGCCCTGTATGTAATGGGCATCGGTATACCTGCTTTGCAAAAAAACTCCTCTATTTTTGCGCTCTGTCTGCTTCATTCGCTCATGGCGCCGGCAAAAGAAAGAAGAATAGGAGTACACAAAAAAACAACATTATGAAAATTGGAATCATGCAGCCTTATTTTTTGCCTTATCTGGGTTATTTTCAGATAATGAAGGCTTGCGATAAGTATGTTGTGTACGACAATATAAAATTTACCAAGAAAGGCTGGATACATCGCAATCGTATGTTGCTCAATGGCAAAGACGCTCTGTTCAGCCTGCCGTTGAAAAGCGATTCAGATTTTCTGAATATAGACCAGCGTTCGCTGGCAGAGGGTTTTGAGAAAGAAAGAAACAAGATATTGGGGCAGATAAAATCGGCCTACGGTAAAGCCCCCCAATTCAAAACCGTGTATCCCATTATTGAGTCCATCTTTAATTATACTGACGTTAATTTGTTTGGTTACATTTTCAACTCAATAGATACCATAAAAGACTATCTGCAAATAGATACCCCGCTCGTAGTATCGTCGTCGATAGATATGGACCATGAGTTGAAAAGCAAGTATCGCGTAATGGAGATTGTGAAACGACTGGGGGGCGATACCTATATAAACCCGATTGGCGGTATGGAACTTTATGACAAGCAGGAGTTTGCAGATAACGGTATTGCGTTGCATTTTCATAAAATGCAGTCGGTGGTTTATCCTCAGTTCAATAACGAATTTGTGCCTTACTTATCCATACTGGATTTGATGATGTTTGTAGAGCGCGAAACGCTGGTCGGGTATCTGGATCGGTTTGATTTGGTGTGATGCCGATTATAGCTGTATTTTTACAGATAATCGTTCCTCTTCACCATGCGCCTCCACAATCTGATTGCTGCACTTGTTCTGGTAGTAAATTGTTCCCTTACCTCGTGGGCACAGGAAGTAATTTCCGACTGCGATGTGCATGGCTCTGCAAGAATGGAGCGGCCGGAATACCGGCTGAATGTGTATAAAAACAGGTATAAGTTTCCACGTAAAAGCGATTTCATTACAGGCATTACACTCCGGCAGTTGTTAGAAAGCGGCAATGAGGATGATTTCCCGATAGAGAAGGCGGTGATACTAACAGGATACGTATATGATGTAAAAATGGGAGGGGTAGAGACCTGCAACTGCAAAGCAACCGACCAGGACCACCGAGACACCCACATAGAGCTAACGCCCGATGCCAATCACACGGGCCCCGAATACAGGCTAATTGTAGAAGTAACCCCGCGCATACGCACGCTGCTGGCCATGAAAGGGATGGATTGGTCGACGAGCGAGCTAAAGGATATGCTGGTAGGCCACAGAGTGAAAGTGGCCGGGTGGCTGTTTTACGACGAGGAACATAAAAGTCAGGCATTTGCCACCCGACCAAACGGCGACCGCAACTGGCGTGCAAGCTGCTGGGAAGTGCATCCGGTTACCTATATCAAAACGCTGGACTAATTGAGAGGAGTTGAATAATTATTGCAGTGTGTAACTGCTTTTTAACTTATGTTTTATACATTTAGCAATAAAAAATATCATACTTTTGCTAACGATTGCGCATGGTTATGCGTCATTTACTGAAAGCCATATTTTCTGTATTTTTAAAAACCAATATTTAAACGAGTATTTATGAGAAAACTCTTTACACTTACCCTTTTAGCCATCATTTTTTCTATCAGCGGCTATGCTATTGCGCCGATTACCGGCACTACCCATGCCTGCGTTGGCGGACGCTCTTATCTTATCGACAGTACGCCGGGCGGCATGTGGTATAGCAGCGATGTTGCTATTGCTACGGTAGATAGTATGGGCTTTGTTTTGGGCATATCTGCCGGCACCTGTACTATTACTTACGATGTATCAGGTACTATTGCTACCGCAGTATTTACTGTACACGCCATGCCGGGCGCCATTACTGGTCCTTCCTCGGTATGTGTAGGCAGCACAATATCATTGTCGAGCTCTACTACTGGCGGCGTATGGACAAGCTCTGATTCGCTTATTGCAGCCGCAGGCAGGTTTACAGGTGTTATTACCGGCGTAAGCGGCGGAACAGCCGATATTTATTATACTGTTGACTCTGGCTGTTATGTATCTACTACGATCACAGTAGGCGGCACAACGCTCGATTCTATATCTGGTCCTGCAACTGTTTGCTTAGGTACTACAGCTACGTTGAGCCATATTACGCCTGGCGGCACATGGAGCAGCTCAAACCCTGCAATAGCTACAGTAGGCGTATCTACAGGCGTTGTTTCCGGCGTTTCTTTGGGTACGGTTTTGATCGACTATACAGCCTCTACCGGTTGTGGCACAGGATCTGTTGGACATGTGATTACCGTTGTTAACACATCTACCGCCGGTACTATATCTGGCGTCACAAGTGTTTATATAGGAACAACTGCCACTTTAAGCAGCACAGTAGTAGGCGGCACATGGAGCAGCAGCGCCCCTGGCATTGCCACCATCAACCCAACTACAGGTATGGTTACAGGCATTGCAGCAGGTACAGCTACTATCACTTATTCTGTTACTACCTGCAGCGGCGGCGCTGTGTACAGCACAACAACAGTTACTGTGCTTGCTTCAGACGGCATCTCTGGTTACATTCATTTCGGCGGACCACGCGATTCAGGTATAGTACGTGTATGGCTCATCAACTACAACACTACTACGCACATGCTTACAGCGGTAGACTCTACAACGATATCGTTTTACGACACCAGTGTTTACTATAGTTTTTATGGTGTAGGTACCGATTCTTTCCGTATCAAGGCTGCCGTTATCTGCTCTTTGTGTTCTGGCGTAGGTTATATCCCAACTTATCATGACAGCGCTTACTACTGGCACGATGCTCATGTATTGTACCACACAGCTGGCGTGCCAGATTACAATCAGGATATATACATGGCTTATGGCACCACCACTACTGGTCCGGGCTTTATAGCAGGCGACGTAACTACGGGCGCTAACCGCGGCACATCTGGTCCGGCTCCTGTTGTTGGCTTGCCAGTGTATATTTTCAACACAGCTACCGGCCGCCTTATGCAGCAAACAAAAACAGACGCTGCTGGCCACTATACCTTTAGCAATCTGCCTGTAGGCGTTGCATATCGCATATTCCCTGAAGCGCTCAACTATCAGACAGTGCCTTATACAGCTATCAGCCTTACATCCGGCGCTCCTGTTATGTCTGCAGCGCACTTTACGCAGCATACTATCTCTATGACTATTACGCCAAACGAACAATCTGTACAGACTGTAAACGGTTCTGTAGCAACAGTTGTGGCTTATCCGAACCCAACTACCGGTTTGGTTACCATAAAATGGCAGGATATGGCGGCAGAAAAAGGTGTGGTTATTATCACAGATATTACCGGTAGAGTAGTATCTGCTTCAGAAATCAACATGACTGCTGGTAGCGGCGCACGCACTATCGACTTGTCTACTGTAAACAGTGGCCTTTATATCATCAACGTACATACGCCATCTGTAAACTATATAGCAAAATTGCAGGTGCAACATTAATAAATATAGTATTTGAATAAACACAAAAGGGGCGCATTGCCCCTTTTGTGTTTTAGGTATATTAGGCAGAAAACCTTTTTTATTTTTAGGTCATAATAATGTTTTCGGTATCAAACATAGAACTTATGAACAGCTACCTTCTTTTATTTCGTGCAAGCTACAGCGCAATAGCAGCCACAAGCGCCGAAGAAATGCAAAAACGTATGGATGTCTGGACTGCATGGATAGGCGGTATAGCAGCCGCCGGCGCTCTGGTAGGCGGCAATCACCTTGCTCCTACCGGCAAAGTAGCGCATAGCGGCGGCGCCGTAACCGAGGGGCCGGATACTACCGACAATACATCCGTATTGGGCTACATAATAGTAAAGGCTGCCGACTATGATGGCGCGCTGGCGATAGCCCAAAAGTGCCCCATACTGGCTGGCGAAGGCAATACGGTAGAGGTGCGCGAACTGGCCGCTATGTAATGCTGCAAAGGCTACTATGTATAACTACAATCCGTACTTTTGCAATATGAATCTTGCAGCGCCATCGCATATTGCCAACTACATAGCCGGACAACTACAGGCTCCCCTGAACGGGAAATATATAGATAACATAAATCCCGCAACGGGCGAGGTATACAGCCAAACGCCCGACAGCGACAACGCCGACGTAGAAGAAGCGGTAGGCGCTGCTAAGGCGGCTTTCCCGCTGTGGAGTACTACTCCGGCGGAGGAACGCTTCAGGATACTGAACCTTATAGCCCAGCTAATAGACGACAATATGGATGCGCTGGCCCTTGCTGAGACCAACGACAATGGCAAGCCGCTATGGCTGAGCAAGCGGGTAGATATACCGCGCGCATCGAGCAATTTCAGATTTTTTGCCACGGGCATTATGCATTTCTCTACAGAGAGCCATAGCATGGAAGATAAAGCTATCAACTACACCTTGCGTCAGCCTGTAGGTGTGGTGGGTTGCATATCGCCGTGGAATTTGCCCCTTTACCTGTTTACCTGGAAGATAGCCCCTGCGCTTGCCGCCGGCAACTGCGTAATAGCTAAGCCCAGCGAGGTAACGCCCATGACGGCCTACCTGCTTAGCAAAATATGCATAGAGGCCGGGCTGCCTGCAGGCGTGCTCAACATACTGCATGGCACGGGCCCGGGCTGTGGATCGGCTATAGTGGCGCACCCGCAAATAAAAGCAATATCTTTTACAGGTAGCACCCGCGCAGGTCGCGAAATAGCGGCTACGGCGGCGCCTATGTTTAAGAAAATATCGCTGGAGCTGGGCGGCAAAAATCCCAATATCATTTTTGCCGATTGCGACTGGGACAAAATGATGCGCACCACGCTGCAGTCGTCGTTTAGCAATCAGGGGCAGATATGCCTGTGCGGTAGCCGGATATTGGTAGAGGCAACGGTGTACGAACGCTTCAAAACCGAGTTTGTGGCCCGCGCCAAGAAACTGAACGTAGGCGACCCGCTCGACGATAACAGCAGGCAGGGCGCAGTGGTGAGCAAACTGCATTTCGATAAAGTGCTGAGTTGCATAGCGTTGGCCAAGGAGGAAGGCGGCATTGTGCTGGCCGGAGGCAACAGCGTTGCGCTGACAGGTCGCTGCGCCAACGGACTATTTATAGAACCTACAGTTATAGAGGGCCTCGGCCCTAACTGCCGCACCAATATGGAGGAGATTTTTGGCCCGGTAGTAACCATACAGTCGTTTACTACGGAGGATGAGGCGCTACAACTGGCCAACACATCGGACTACGGCCTTTCTGCAACTATATGGACGCAGGATGTGAGCCGCGCCAACCGTATAGCCATGAAGGTGCAGAGCGGTATAATATGGGTAAACTGCTGGTTGCTGCGCGATTTACGCACGCCATTTGGCGGATTTAAGAACAGCGGAGTAGGTCGCGAAGGCGGATGGGATGCACTACGTTTTTTTACCGAGCCTAAGAATGTGTGTATAGAACTATAATCACGAACAACTGAATATATTTTGCCCCGGTACGAGCGTGCGCTTGTATCGGGGCAATGAGTTTTTGGGGACGGCATAAAAAAGGCAAAGCCCCGATGAGTCGGGGCTTATAGGTTATTTTGATAAGGGTTTAAAGAGTAGTGGGTTTAAGGTATAATATTGTAGGGATTCAGTACGGGGCTTAAGATTGGGTTTGTAGTTTGATGGGGCTGATAGTAAACGAAAGATTAGGGTTTGGTATAAAGCAGCAATTTTATTCGCTGTAATTACATAGGCGTGTTAGTGAGGAAAAAAGTTAGTAGTTGTAGAAAATATTTTTTTTGATAAGGTATCCAGATGTTAAAAACATAAAAGCCCCGAAGAATCGGGGCCGATATATGTAGTTGTTAAACCAGATTCTGGTAATTTGCCAGTTCTTAACTCGATAGGGTCATCAAATAGGGACTGACCAGGATGGATCAGGAAATGGGGTTTACGGAAGATTTTGATAGTGTTAATAGGAATTGATAGGTATAGGATCAGGATATTATGAAGCAGAAAAAATCTCCCCTTGCATATATAGGCGTGCCAAACAAATAAAATGTTAGTAGCGCTGCAAAATATTTTTTAACTGTGCTTTCTGTATCCGTCTAATCTTTATAGATTTACAGTCTATCTATTTTTAATCCATATTATTGCCAAAAACTAATGACCATGAAAATTATATACACAGCGCTCTTTTTGTGCTTTTTACTACCGTTTAGTCTTTTGGCTCAGGGAGTGGTTGTCGTTTTTTCTGAAGACGGCGACCCGTTTTATCTTGTGCTCAATGGCGTAAAACAAAATCCTACTCCGCAAACAAATGTGCGCGTAGACGGGCTAACAGCTCCCTACTACAAAGCCAAGATATTGTTTGCCGATGCAGCCAAGGGCGAGCTGGGCGGCAATGTGATAACTCAGGACGCCTACGCCAAAAACTATATGGAGAACACTTACCGTATAAAGAAAAATAAGAAAGGCGAATCTAAGTTGCGCATGTTTTCGAGCGTGCCTGTGCCGCCATCATACAATCCGCCGCCCGATATGTATGTGGCGCATTTTGGCGCTCCGGCAGCCGCAGTCCCTCAGGCGGGTATTAACGTAAACGCCAACGCACAAACCAACACAGGCGCTGTAAGCGTGGGTGTGGCTGGGGTAAACACCACCGTTAGCGCCCCCGACCGCAACAGCGGCCAGATAGGCGTAGGTGTAAACGGCGTAAACGTAAGCGTGGGGGTAAATACCAACGGTACGGGCAATATAAATGTAAACGCCAATTAGCAACGGCCTGCGCCTGTGCAGCCCGCAGCCTATACGCCGCCTGCGCGCGAGGATATGTATAACGACAATCCTGATTGCCGCTGGCCTATGCACAGAATGGAATTTAATGCGCTGCTGGAAAAAATGCGCAGTGAGAACTTCACGCCGGGCAGACTGACAGCCGCCCAGCAGGCATTGGCTAACAATTGCCTGTCGACAGATGAGGTTATTGAAATATGCCGGGTAATGAACGACGACTATGCCAGTTTTACATTTGCCAAAAACGCTTATCCCCGCGTTACCGACCGCAAAAACTACCATCGTGTGCCCTATATACTTATTATAGAGCAAAATCGCATAGACCTCAACAAGTTTATAGCCAACGGCGGCAGGGAATAAACTAATGCTGCCCGCCTGTAGTTTTTCAGCACCGCCATAGCGGGGTAAATCGCCTATTATAAGTACATTTACCCTACGAAATAAAGCGGTAAATCTGTAATAAGCATGCTCGTAAAACTCTTTGGCAGCGCCGTGTACGGCGTAGATGCTATAACCATAACTATCGAAGTAGATACACCCGGCGGCGAGTTCGGGGTGTTTATTGTGGGCCTGCCAGACAATGCAGTAAAAGAAAGTAAAGACAGGGTAATATCGGCCATTCAAAATACCGGTTTCGACCGCCCCCGCGGCCGAATGGTGGTGAACATGGCGCCTGCCGATATAAAGAAAGCCGGCGCTGCCTACGATCTGCCCATAGCGCTGGGCTTTATAGCAGCCACAGGGCAAATGCCGTCGGAGGATTTTAAAGATTATGTAATAATGGGCGAGCTGTCGCTCGATGGTACTATCAACTCTATAAAGGGAGCGCTGCCCATAGCCATACAAACGCGGGCCGAAAAATTCAAGGGATTGATAGTGCCCAAAGCCAACGCCCGCGAAGCAGCGCTGGTAAACAATCTGGAGGTGTATGGGGTAGACAACATTAGCGAGGTGGTAGGCTTTTTCAACAAAACGCAGACGCTTAAACCAACGGTAGTAAACACCCGCGAAGAGTTTTTCGAAAACCAGAGTCATTTTGAGATAGACTTTAACGACGTAAAGGGACAGGAAAACGTTAAGCGGGCGCTGGAGATAGCGGCCGCCGGTGGCCACAACGCTATACTGATAGGCCCGCCTGGCGCCGGCAAGACCATGCTGGCCAAGCGCCTGCCCACCATATTGCCGCCGCTGACGCTGCACGAAGCCCTGGAGACCACCAAGATACATTCGGTAGCGGGCAAGCTGCCTGTAAACACATCGCTTATTGCCCAGCGACCATTCCGTAGTCCGCACCATACCATATCAGAGCTGTTAGTGTTAAAGTAGATTGACTACTTTACACCCTAAACTAAAATATGAAACATAAGATAGATAAGAAGAACGATAAGAACGTATTAGGGATTTATTGCAGAGTAAGTACACCAAATCAGGTAGAGTTCGGTGTTTCCTTAGAAGACCAAGAACAACGGGGAATTAGTCAAGCAAAACTTTTAGGCTGGGAATATGAAGTGTTTATAGATGGCGGTGTTTCAGGTGGGTTACTCCCTAACGAAAGACCCGAATTTGATAAACTACTTACTAAGTGTTTACTAAAAGAAATAACGGGGATTTTTACAACTGATATTAAACGATTGAGTAGAAACGCCGATGATGGCTTAATCAGTCTGTTTATTAGTAAAGACATTAAACTATTTGACTTAAAAGGTTTAGTTGATTTACAAGACCCGACAATTGAATTTATTGCACGAATAATGAAAGACGTTGCACATCTTGAAAGGGTGGGTAACAAAGGCGCAATCATAAGGGCGTTAGAAAGAAACATTATTAAGGGGCAGGTAACAGGCGGACCCTTGATAAATTACGGCTATAAGAATGAAAACAAAATGATGCTTATTGATGAAGTAGAAGAACCGACGGTAAAATTAATGTATGAATTAGCATTGCAGGGAAATGGGACAAAGGTTATTGCTAATAGATTAAATGAATTGGGAATACCTACCAAAAGAGGCAATGTAACCACTGGTAAAAAAATGACAGTAAAAGGCGTAGTAAAAACTGAATTTGTTTGGCGGGATGCTACTGTATATAGAATACTTACAAACAGTCTTTATAAAGGGGAACGAGTTTATAAAGGCGTAACATACTATAACGTGCCTGGTATTATTGACCCAATAGTATTTGATTTATTACAAGTACAATTAGCGACAAGAAACCAATTTAAAGACACCGGAAGAAACAAGTATAGTTTTTTATTAAAAGGTTTAATTGATTGCCCTAACTGCGGAGGTAAATTTTATGGACATAAAAGACCAAGTTTGAATGATAACGCCTATGTATGCAATAGTAACAGGTACGGGAAAAATTGCGGTGCCCGTGGTATCAACATTGAGTATTTAGATGAATTGGTTACCAATAGTATCTACAATCTTGAAAAAACAATTGAAACGGCTTTCAGTGATATTGATTTACAAATAAGAACTGATGATGTTTTTAAGCAATTAACGATTACAAAAAATAGAATAGCAGTTTTAGAAAAACAAATTGCAAAATGTTGGGAGTTATTCAATGATGATACAATTGATAAGAAAGAATTTAAAAATAGGTATGAACCTATAAAAAATAGTCTCGATGCAGCAACAATAAACGTAGCTAAGTACACAAAAGAATTATCTATTGTAGAACACAAAGAAAGCTTAATGATTGTTGCAACTGATGGGATTAAAGCATTTAGAAAGATGAAAAACGTTAAAGAAAAAACTGATTTCATTAGAAAAACAATAAACGCTATTACGGTGAGTTGGAGCGAATTAACCCAGCTATATAATATTTCCATTGATTTCAAACTTAATGACTTAGACAGTCATCTAATTAGTCAGGAAATAGAAATTAACAGAAATGGCAGAAAGAACGGTAAAGCAGTGACTAAAACAATATCAGATAACATTTCATTTTATGAATTAATACAGGTAGATGAAGATGGTAAAATTCAAATTGATATGCCAAATACTGGTTACAGTGATAACGCTAATTCTAATTTATCAATTGTATTACCACGTAAATACCGCAAGAAAAAATAACTACTTGCTTTCAGCTAAAATCTTTTTCAATTTTTCAGCAGTTAGTTTATCGATTTCATATTTGTCAATCAGAAAATCAGCGGGCTCTTTAGCGCCCGCTTTTCTTTGCTGCCTAAATTCATCCAATAGAATTTGTGTATAAATCTGGTTTTGTATCAGTGTAACTTCCTCACTAGTCATTGTGTAAAATTATTGGTTTTCCGCTTTGAAACAAGCTTATCATTTTTCCGATATGCTTGTATTCAAAGAGATATTTCAATAGCCTAATCAACTGTCTGAAATATAGAATGCAGTATTCACAAGTTCTATATTTTAGTCTGTTGATACAATGAGAAACCGCTTGACCACAAATCAAGCGGTTTTTTTATGTGAACTATTAACGGGAAGCGACAACTTTTCAATATATACTTTATACCCGAACAGGTTTAAAAAAATCACCATCGTATAATGTATTTAGCAACCGATTTCAAAGAGTTCATCAGGCACAAGCTCAATGAAGAGATCAAGACAATAGAACAATTATTAGAAGAAGAACCCGCAGCAAGCAAAACAGGTAAGCCGGATTGGATTGACAGAATGAGAGACGAATTCGAAGAAATAACAAAAGACCTATGAGATACTACAACATCAACGAAAACTATTATGATACTCACATGCTGAAAGAGATACTGCAGGTTAACCTGTCTTATCTGAAAAGAGAAATGAGACTATACCAGTTCCCGGCAAATAGCTACATAAAATATCAGAATAAACACCTTTACACCGAGCCTGCAATAATTGATTTCATTCATGCACTGGTAAGGAATAGACTGGAAAAAGACATATTGAGATTGTCAAAAAAAATAAAACTAACCGATGCCATATGATACCGAGAAAATAAATTTATTGCGAAAACAGATTTACGCCATCAGGAAGAAACTGAGTGTAACCTACGATCCAGCTAAGAAGAAGCAATTGCAGTATCAGATAAGGATCGCTGAGCTACGTATCATGATTGAGAAGACACAATAAAATAACCAGTTCAACAGGTAACCCGCCACAAGGCGGGTTATCTGTTATATGCAATACCATTTAACTATCTCCACTTTTTAATGGTTTTTATCCATCATTTTATGGTAACATCCACTATGCCATGGACAAGTGGTTTTTATCCACCAATACTACACTATTATGGTTTTATCCGTCGTTTTATGGCATCTTCCACTATACCATGGAAGAGTGGTTTTTATCCACCAATACCACGCATTAATGGTTAATTACCAATTGATTATGGAAGATGTTAATTTAAATATAAAGAACTGAAAATGCCTTGTAAATCGAATTTCCCGCGGTAGCTTTGTTCTAAGAAACGGGGCTGAAAAATCTGAGGACGCTTAGTTAATTAGGAAAAAACCTGTAACCGATTGAGTATGTATAAGAAATTTTTACCACCGTTGACGGCACGAGACAAAGCCGACTGCAAAGCAGTAACCGCCTACCTACCAGTAGGGGTAACTAATCGCCCAGGATTTGAACAACTGGTGGCGTCAATGAGCGACAGGATAAGACCAGCGAAGCCAGTTCGATGGTGTCCTGACGGATGGCCCGACAGTAGGCGCTTAACCGAAGAATTGAAGGGGGCAGTAAGAATAGCAGTTAGGAAAGCAGAAGTGAACGCAGTGAAAGTTGTAAAGCCGGTCAAGACAATACAAAGGAGCGTAGCACCGAAGACCGCAGCGCAATTGAAAATTGATAAGATCAATGCATACGTTGCGACATTAACAGATGAAGAAGTAGGTCAATACTTGTTCGACCGATTGGAAAGCCTCGGGCTTGATGGAGGCGCGCAACTGAAACTACTGAACAAATGGAATATCGCGAGTCCCGGGAATGATTTGACCGAACCTGTTGTTGAGCCGGTAAAATCTAATCTCGAACTATTGTCGGATATGGCTAGGCTTCCGGCTGCGGAAAGGGAAGACTGGTATCGAAGCAACAAACATTTACTTACTGATTAGTTATCTCCAATCAACTCACCACATACCCTCGGTGCGACGAGCGCCGGGGGGTTTTTATCTCAAAAACAAAAAACAAGTATATGGCACAAGATTCAACAATTGAATGGACACACCACACAGCGAACCTATGGTGGGGTTGTACTAAAGTACACGAAGGATGCGATCACTGCTATGCAGCATCATTATCGAATAGATGGGGCAACGATGTCTGGGGTAATGACAAGCCCCGAAAACAAGTAAGCTCAGTATGGACAAGTTTACTGAAATATCAAAAACTTGCAAAGCAGGCAGATACGTCACACAGAGTTTTTGTAGGCTCTATGATGGATATATTTGAAAAGCCAATGCCGGTAATTGATAGCAAGGGTAACCTGTTAGCGTTTGATACTGGTAATATAAGACAGCAATTCTTCGATAACATTAGCAATGGTATGTACCCGAACCTTATGTTCCTGCTATTGACGAAGCGTCCAAGCAATATCAATAGGATGATTCCTGAGAACTGGAAAGTAAATCCGCCGATCAATGTTATGTTCGGCACATCACCAGTTAATCAGTTGACATCTATGACACTCATAGAGCAGTTGCTGAAGGTCAATGGCAGCAGGTTTCTTTCGGTAGAGCCGCAGCTCAGCGAAATATCCTTATTACCTTGGCTGCAAGCAAAGCAAATTCACTGGGTAATACAGGGTGGTGAGAGCGGACCCGGCAGGCGTCCGTTCGATACAGACTGGGGAAGGAAATTAAAGGCAGAATGTCAGGCAACAGATACTCCATATTTTTTCAAGCAAGTTGACAAAGTGCTTGAAATACCAACCGATTTGATGGTCAGAGAATATCCGGACAAACCAGTTAGCTGCGCATTTAATCCGTCATGCAGGGCAGCGGCTGTAAGTGGTAGGGTAAATAGGCAATCTGTAGTTGGATTTCAGATAAGGTCGCTTCTACAAAAATCACCGCAATCTACATAAACATCTTTACTCACCACATAAGCGCCGGTGCATCAGTGCCGGGGCTTTTTAGTTAAAAAAAACAATAGAATGAAAAATATAGACACAAGCGGTGAGCCTACGGGAGTTCCTGCTAAGAAATACGAATTTGGCAAATGCCCCGTGTGTAACGGTTCTGATATGTCCCGCGATGAAGCGGATATAGACTACAACGATGAAAATGGTTATGAAACTTGGGTATGTTTCAATGATAACTGTAACAGGTCATTCAGTATCTATTTTGATATTCAATTTACACACGTCGTAATTGATGCAGATAACGGCTGTTAAGAACGCACCGACTTAACCCCGGCGCGATCAGTGTCGGGGTTATTATTTCAAAAATGTAAAAACAAACAAGATGATACAGGAGAAAAATATTGTGGTTGAGCCTACGGGTGCTCCTGCAATGAGACAAATAAAAATCGCAACCAAAAATCGAATTACCGAAGTATATAAAACTGAACGGATAATTTCAGTACCGAACGACTTAACAAAGGAAGAACAGCTCAATGATTACATTATAGAGAACCAGCTACATAGTAGATGGTATTTACATCCTGAGTTAGTGTCAGAAACACAAACCTATTTCATTGATGAAACCGATGAAACATTTGAAATAATAAATGGATAACAGAACGCCTGTAGCGTTACTAAAGAAACACCAGTGCATTAATTTGCCCTGGTGTTCTTCATTGACTTGTCCAGCTATACAATTTAATAATGACTGCAACAAAGGTTCGTTGAAACACTGCAATAACTGATTTTGGGATAGCGCCAGTGCATTTAAAATCGAAAGTGATAATCCTCTGTGCTAAGTAAAACGCGCTTGCTGGTGCAAGCTCTATTCTTCAACATTATCTGATGGGTAGGTATAACGAATCCTTTATCCGTCATATCACACTTTTTGAAAGTGTTTTGTTGATACTCAGGATTTGTGCAACACCGTAAACGTTAGTTAATTTCTGTTACACCCAGCCATCTAATTGACCACCCGTTAGTAAGTCGTTGGCTTACTGGGTATCCGTCAGATACAAAAATCAATATTGCTATCGTAATTGCATTTCAATTGGCATCTATAAAAATCACTTTTCAGTATGACGGCCCGGTTGATAGGTTTATCAGTGCCGGGAATTTTTGCTTTATAGATATTAAATGACTGTTTCGCGTTCTTTCATTTTTGCAAGGGTGAACCGCATTAAGACCTTTTCTTACTCTTTTATATAGAAAAACAGAAAAGTTTATTTTTAGAATCGAGGATTGTTAATCGTTGAAAAATATTTGCTATGGCAGCAAGGATCCGGAGTAAGTGGTATTTGAGGTGAATTTTATTTGTGATACACCTGCAGCCTTAAAACAGCGTAGAACTATACTGGCAAAGGCTATGCTTTTTCAGGGTAGATTCATTTTTTTCCGAATGTTTGCCTACTCTGGTAAGGTGTTTCGAGAAAGTCTGCAACATCATGATATACTATATACTATATTATATACTTCTTGTTCAGGCTTATTCCATTCTTATGCCGGATACGTATCTTATTGACAGCTTACCGCAACACAAGCGGGAGCTTGCGCTCCGGCGCAAAGCGTATTCATCATTATTGATTAAAAATTCAGTCAAGACACAAAACATTTTCTGTCGCAGCTATATAAATTTCATGCAAAAAGGGAAAATATTTAAGAAGTACAATTTTAGTTGCTATGGTTATCAGGTAAAGGAAGCGTATGTACTTTCAATCGAAGTAAAACCGACCAGAGACTTAGTTTCTACGCTGATATGCAGAAACGAAAAACTGGTGTATAATTTGAGATATAGCGGTGACTTTGCACAAGGGAAGTTTTTACATGAGTATCTAAGGCGGTTGCGAAAATACTTTATGCGAAATGTTTATGAAACTCCAACTGTTACCGAGAGCAAAGCAATGAAAGTCGGCTTTACTATTTAATGTACTGCTCAATAAAAAAACAAAAACAACGATGAAAAAATTTAGAATCACAGAAATTAAAAACGCAATTGAACCGTTGTTCGGAATTGTTTTCGATAAGATGAGAAGCAGGGTATGGCAGGAAGTTGATAGCCCGTTATACACAACCTACTATTTTGAAGATTTCGGGGGCGGTGCTATGGTATTTGATGGTTTTATAAATCTCTCGACAAATAGAATTGTGATTACCGATAACACCTTACCGGATTATTTTGCGTTTAGACCAGGGGATTTCAGTTCTACTAAAAAAGTTGTTGATACACTGATTCAAATACTATCTGGTGTGATGAAAAACAGGTATATAGCAATTATGAGAGAAAGCAAAATAAACGCAATCCTATCATAAATTATTTTAAGCTGATTTGGGCTAAAATTTCACGCTGCAATGAACTATATCACTTTCGGGTCAGAAACGCCCGGATCATGCCCAAAATCGTAAGGATTGCATTTTTTTGAGCTTTCAAGATAGCACATGAAAAATAAAAACGTAGTTGTTGGAAATCGAGACGAAATTAAAACGTTAAATATGATTTGCGAGGATTTACTTAAGAAACTATTTCCAGTTTGGAAATCTCATTATTATATATTTGGCGAACTCTATTAAGTCATCAATGTCTCTTGAAGAATTATTTACTCGAACGAAAAATTTTTCCTTCTGTTGCCCCGTTTTGTCAGATATTTTTACCGTAAATGGGATATTGCCCTTTTTAATTCGGATAAGACAAATTTCTTTCTTATCACATTTGGGAAATTCAATTGATATGCTGTCCTTCGCAAATGTTTTAGAAAAATTATTTATAATTAATGTAGTCAAATGAAGTTCAAAATCATCTTTATTACCGGAGCCATTTTTAAACGTTTTGTAATCATCGGCTAATCCCAAAATTTTCTTATCATCCTGAACGCCAATTAATAATACGCCGCCTTCTGAATTCGAAAATGCAGATATTGATTTCATTATTATTTCACCCATAGTTTTTTTGTCAAGTTTTGAGTTTTTTACATCCCAGCAAAGTGTTGACTTAAATTCTACAAATTGACTTTCATCTTGTTTTATTATATCTTCAAATGGCTTATCAATTAACAACCGATTAAATTCCTCTTTTGTTACATCAATAAAATTCAGCAAAGATCTCTTAGCATCACTCAACGCCTCTATTTTAAGTTTTGAGTATAGTTCCGGAAAATAACTACCGCGAGGTTCAATCGTAACTCCATCAAGTTGTTTAAAAACTTGATGGTCAAATGGGAAATGTGACTGAATAAAAGTTTTACACTGTCCGATACTTGCTTTTAAATTTTTATCAGTTGCATCCAGAGATTTTATGTCTGTAGATAAATTGTTGATTTCTGTAAAAAAGTCCATACACTTTAAAGAATTTGCAATGACTTAAATAAACCACGATGAACGACAATATTTTCACTAAAATTTATTCTTGCCTCCTTGTTTTTATATCTAAAAAATTGACTCTGTCGCTGCTTTGCTTGATTTCCAATAACACTGAAATTAAAAAGCGTTTGCATCACAAAGTCAACATTAGTTTCTTTTATTGTTCCAGATTCAACGTACTTATTGTAAGCATCTTTAAATTCACTAACAGTAAAATTCCATTTTCTAATTTGTGAAAAAACTTGAAAAATCTGTGGAATGTCAGGTAGTATAGCTTGAATTTCATCTTCAACTTCAGATTTTAGATAATTTGAAAATGCTTTATCAACTTGTTTAATAGTCTCTGGGTATATAAAAGGTCTATTGTAATAGTGCGTTTCTTCACAACAAGCTTGAATATATTTAATAAAATCTCTGGGTCTCATTTGAGTGCTTACCGCAATGAACTCAAAACTATGCATTTCCTTAGTTTGACGGTTACCCATCTGTACTGGATTTCGATGAAATATTATTCCCCACGCTTTATCAAAAGGCAAGGGTTGCTGGTCAATCGAAATACCCTTGCTGATTCTAAACGCAAGTAATCTCTTAATTTTATTTTCGTCCCAATCGATTTCTATCTTGTAATCGCTCCATTTATTTTTATCTGTGTCTTTTATCAAATCATAAATGTCATCTCTTAAAAATATTATAGGATGAATATTCAGTTTTGATAAGCGAAAAATATTTTTAATATCCTGTACTGCTTTAAATAAACTGGTTACTAAATTATTATATGGTTTAAATTCTTCAATATTTTTAATATCGCGATAGTCTTCGTCTAGCTCATCAAAAATGATATAATATTTAGATTGGTCCAAATTAGCCTTAATTATACCTTCAAGTAGATTTACTTTTTCAATCCATGACAGATTATTTGTCGGTTGAATAGCTTCACTCGGTACTTTGAAATTGTCATTTGTCCAATTAGAAATTACAACCGGTAGGTTTGTTATTGGATCGGTAGTATATGATAAACTTAAACTTTCACGGACTTGGCTATTGATATTGTCATTTCTTAACATCAGCCTGCAAATAACGCTATAAATGAGGTATTTCCATAGTGTGATATATTGATTTGGCGGCGTATATTTAGAGTTAGAGAGCCCATATAGTTCATTAAATGGGAAATTTTTAAATGAAAGTTTTTCAGAAAAAATATCGTTGCCTTTTTTATTAAGAATAAATTCACTAATTGCCGTCTTACCAGTTCCCTTTCTTCCTATAACATAGTTCTTTGAGCCAGCCATAATTGTTTCTACTTCATTCATATGATAGAAATATCTTGACACATCTTCAGATTTGGCTTCGAGTTTCCAATTAGTTGCAATTTCTTTTATGAGGTCAGTCCGGAGTTTCGGAAAATTATCTGTCAGTATCATTATATTGATTTGGAATACTTTATTTAAGCTACATGCAAAAATATACTATTAACCGATATTTTAAACGTTCAAGATAGCACTTAAAGAATTATAGAAACACATTTTCTAAATAATAGAATCACCCCAAGTAAGCGATCATGTGATAATAAAATGCCATAAAATAAAAAAGGCACTAAAACTAGTGCCTACTTTTATTCGATAAATAGCGGTTGTTAGAATTCCCACATGCTTACTGTGGTAGGGTTCTGCTTTGTATATGCAGTCAGTGCCTTCCTTGCTTTGTCTGCCTCTTCTTTTGCTACTGCTAATACTCCATCGTAGCTATCAGAATTCTTAATGAACCTGTATTTCATTACAGCCGCCTCAGCCATGATAGCACGGACCCAATAACGATAGTAGCCGTATTTAGTCTTTGCGACTGTAACAAAGTCGGTTTTCAGTTTTGTTACCGGAGCCTTAACCACTACCGCTCTTTTCTTTGTTGTTGCGGGAACCTTAGCTACTACCGCTCTTTTTGTTGTTGACATCGTCTATGTTTTTATAAGGCTAATGTCAGGAGGATAAACCGGACGGCGGAATTATATCACAACAATTTTTGTCCACATTGTTGCATTGATAGATCAAAGATGCTATTTGGCACTTTTAAGAGTTGTTCACAACAGTTCTTATCATTCGAAAAAGTGGTAAGTTTGCTATGTTATGAATTGCATTTTAATCAATGCACAGAAACAGGAATATGGCATTTATGCTATTGCAATAAAACTCAAATAACTATTTAAAATGAAAATAGCTAAAGCTAACCAGCTTGCCTTTTTTGATCATGAAATTGAAGGAAATAATTACTCTGAAATTTGCAAACAAATATCTAAGAAGGATTATTTATCACCTGATGAATTTGGAAAAGCTATAAGAACTTGGGGGGAAAACACATTAAAACAAAATATAAATATCGTTGCCTTATTTTCTGGCGCTGGTGGTCTTGATATCGGTTTTTGTGATTCTGGATTTAATTTAATAGAATCAGTTGAAATTGAGAAAAAATTTGTTCAGACAATGCTTTTTAATCAATCTACCGGAACATATTTCTCAGGTGCAAATATTTTATGTCAGGACATACGTTTGTATGAACCAGACATTTCCACGCAAGTCGATTTTGTTATAGGAGGTCCACCATGCCAATCTTTTTCAGCAGCCGGCAGAAGAGCTAATGGGGTCGCTGGAACAAAAGATGATAGGGGAAGTTTATTTGAAGAATATGTTAGGGTTCTTCAAAAATTGAAACCAAAAGGATTTCTATTTGAGAATGTATATGGGCTTCTCGGTGCAGAAAAAGGTGAATCAATTAAAAAAATAATTAGCGCATTTAACAATATTGGATATAATATTTCATATAGAATTTTAGACGCTGCCGACTACGGTGTTCCACAACACAGAGAACGATTAATTATAGTAGGTTCGAAAGGAAAGGCTTTTAAATTTCCAAAACCTACTCATGGACCCGACACTAATTCTAAATATCCTCATTATTCTGCTCAAGAAGCAGTATTAGGTGTTAAAAATATTGACAATCAAAAACCATCTTCAATAAATGGACGATTTGGTCATCTTTTACCAGATGTGCCACCTGGTTTGAATTATAGTTTTTTCACAGATAAAATGGGGCATCCAAACCCAATATTTGCATGGCGTTCAAAATTTTCAGATTTTCTCTATAAGGCTGATCCGACAAAACCAGTTCGAACCCTTAAAGCATCGGGAGGTCAATACACCGGTCCATTTCATTGGGAGAATAGACACTTTAATATTGATGAATTAAAGAGACTTCAAACATTTCCTGACAATTATAATATAATAGGGAATCGAGCTATTGCAGGTAAGCAAATAGGGAATTCTGTTCCACCGCAATTCGCAAGAATATTAGCATTAAGCGTATTGAATCAGTTCTTCGATATAAAATTACCCTTTGAATTAAAATACTTATCCGAAGAAGAAAAACTGTCTTTTAGAAAATTGAAAATGCAAAAAACAGATCAATATTTTGAAAAAGCAGCACATGCGATTGATAATACACCAAGTAAAATAAGAAGTAAAATTATTGGTAAAAAGTACCGCATTGACCTTTCTCAAAATTTTAAATTGATAAACAATGCAAAATCGGAAATTGAAATTGACTTTAAGCCCAGTAGTAAAAAATGGGTATTTGAATTGTACTATACAGAAGGCAAAAAAAATAAAGTAGATTTCAGTATTGATATTTCACGTGCATCTAATTCTCCATTGTTCCTTGAAGTGAATGAGGTACGACTCATTTCTAACAGTGAAACACTAATTGACTATACTTTACTCTGGAAAGTATTTGAACAAGCATTGGCAGAAAATCATATTAAGGCTGATCTTGTTCAACTTAGTGGTTACTATCAATATTCAAATGACATAATCTATACCTTCAAAAAATTTGGAAAAGAAACTGTTGACAATAACATCTGGCGTGTCATAGAGCTAATTTTAAATGATCCACGAATTGGTCAAATTAGAAATATTATGGAAATGGCATTGAGTTATGAAATTAAGCCTAAAGAGCTGGTTGAATGTTTGTTTGAATTGAAAAAAATAGGTTTTGAGATTAGAAATAGCAATACAAACCCTGAAATATCTGAGGATGAATTTTTAATTCCATATAAATTCCCGACCTTGACGCCATTAAGTGTTCAATTAAATAAATCATTGCAAAATGGCGAAAAATGATAAAAGTGAGCCTGTCCTCTTTGTTTTTTCAGATAGAAGTATACTACAGGACGAAGACGGAAATCAATATCAATATGATGAAGGGCAACCTACCAATTTAGCAAAGAAAAGGTTAGCGGCAATAAAACATGCCTTGGATAACGGGTTTCTTGAAAAAATAATCGTGGAATGTCAAAATCCAGAAGTTAAAATTGAAAAAATCCAACCTGAGCAAATAGAAGTAATAAAATCCCTTGTAAATTCAGTTACGAGTGAAGTAGGCAGAGCGATCGTCGGTCTTACTATCTTACAACTCACAGTAAAGTCAATCATTCCTGAGCAATCAATAAGATTACATAAAGGAAGCGCTGGTGCCGAATTTTCTTGGAAGGAAGGAATTCCAATGAGAGTATTAGATAAAAACTATATCACGCCCGTATTACGGAAATACAATCTTCTAAAATTAAATGCTGATGGTTTTATGATGACAAGATCATTAGCCGAAAACTATCCCTATTCAAAACTCTATAAAGCTGCAATTCGAGGTGCTAAAATTGAGTGGATGGAGTTAACTGATTCAGTTGAAATTGGGACTCTTGATAGCTATAATGCATTGAAACAGTTATTAATTTTCCTGAATAATAATTCTGAAGCATTTAAGGAGTTGACAAATGAGGCATCAAAAGCAATAGAAGCATATATTAAAAAAAGACCGAGTTATAAAGACTGCTTTAATGTTGTCACAAATTTTATAGAAAACTCAACGTATTCCGCAAGAATGTTTGAAGTTGCTCTACATGCTCTTTTCCAAGTTTTAGAGGAAGAAAAATGTTTGAGTGGTTTTCTTAAGCCACTGTCACAAATGCGTTCAGCAAATAAAAAACATGGAAATATAGGGGATATTGAAGTAACGCTCACACAAGGTAACATGGATATTATTGAATCCTGGGACGCTAAGTATGGCAAAGCATATTTACGTGACGAACTTGAAGAATTGAATGATAAACTGAAATCACATCCTCAAACAAAAATCGCTGGTTTTGTTACTGACCAAAAGCCTAATCTAAAAGATGAAATTAGAAAGCGAATAGAAGAATTAGAGCTTATTCATGAAACCGCAATTCCTGTTATGGAATTTGCAGATTGGGTGAGTACTCAAATAGAAAAGTATGAACTTGACAGTAATAAGATAGGGATCAAATGGCTAACTGCAATATCCGAATCAATTTGTCAAAAAAGACGCGAAATTGCGCCAATCGATGAACCTACTGCCGAATGGGTTCAATCATTCATTGACTGTATTTCCTAATATTCGAATATTATTCCACAAAAGGGGAAATTACTCATATCAAATGTACCATCCAGTAAGAATTAATTATTTGGACACTTATATCATAAAAGTATGTGGACAACTATAGCCACACTTAGCTAACGAACGTTAGCGGAATGTGGCACTAGTGGCTTATCTTAGCCATATGGAACAATTCATAGCATATTATCGTTGTAGTACTCAAAGACAAGGTTTATCAGGTTTAGGTTTGGAATCACAAAAAAACTCTGTACTATCTTTTTTGAATACCAGAACCTTAGTTGCTGAATTTACAGATATAGAAACCGGCAAGAACGATAATCGCCCACAGTTGCTAAAAGCTATTGAAATGGCAAAGCAAACTGGCTCAACCTTATTAATTGCGAAACTTGATAGGCTTTCACGCAATCTAACTTTCATATCTACTTTAATGGATACGAAGGTGCGGTTTATATGTTGCGATATGCCGGACGCAAACGAATTAACCATAAGCATCTTCGGAGCATTGGCACAATGGGAACGTAAGAGAATATCTGAACGTACTAAGTCCGCATTGGGTGTACTTAAAGCCAGAGGCGTTAAATTGGGTAAACCAGAAAACTTTACGGAGGCTGTTAGGCAGATGGGAACACTGAAACTGACTGAGATAGCAAATAGTAATGCCAATAATCAGAAAGCAAAAAAAGTAATCAATCTGTTATATAAAAATGGAAAGTCTTTGCGGGAAATAGCTGTTGAACTTAATGATGCAGGTTTTAAAACTTCTAAGGGCAATCAATTCGGGCCGGAACAAGTAAGACGTTTAATTAATAAAGTAGCTGCATAATAATTGATACTGTGATTATTACAATTCAACATCAGACAGAGAAAACTATTCACACATTCGATGTGGTACACCCCGAAAGGCTTACGTCAATCGAAGTATTTGCAATTTGTAGCGAAATGAATGTCGTTGCTATTCTGGTTAATGGCAAGTATTACGGGACAAAATGAGCAGCGTTGGAAACTTTTAGGGCAATCAATTCGAACATAACACTAATTCACTTCATAAATTTTTATTTCCACGATTTCATTCAAGAGGTTTTCAAATGCTTTCATTTCTTCTGCATCTAAGAAAGAAGTCAATAATGAATTTTGTAGTGTCAAGACTGTTTTTATAGCAAGATATACTTCGCCTAATATCTGTTCTTGATTTGGTTTCTCAAATTGCCTTGTTATCAAATGAGTCGTTAACATTCCTAAATGCTCATACTTTGAAAAAATATCGTAAAGTTTAAAAGCATTTGTAACCGGACGAATAATAAAATCAAGATTACTTTTTGCTACCACTGCGACCATTTCCGCAATGCTTTCCATTCTTAATTCAGTTTTAAAACGCCCATCAGCATTAAAATAAGAAGGATAGCGACTTCTTGTTAGGGCTCGTTTTCCTTCAATCGATTTATCCGTTTCTTTATACAATAGTTGAAACAGGCGCAAATTATTGAAAGAGTACCGTAAATGGTCAGCATCTAACCGATTAATTGCGTCCACAAAAATATCATCACCATCAATTTCATCCTGGCTTATAGTCAATAGGTAGAAATAGGTTATTGCATCAGATAGCATAGTTCTAAGGATAAGAAAGATGGAATCACAGTAACGAGGTCTGTACAGCATGTCCTTTATTAAAAGGTTAACTGAATATAACCCATTGTTTGTTTTATATGCAAGTGTGTAGATAAATGCTTTGGGCTGGTCGTCCGTCTTTTGGTCCACATTAACTAAGTATTGGTTGACCAATAAAGTCAGTGCATCAATTTTATTTGAAAACTTATCCAATTTATCCATTACAATACAATATTAGGAAAGACAACCTTAATTTTATTATTCTTGTATGATAATAGATTGATATGAGCGATGCAACACAAAAACAGGCATTAAATATATTTTTTGGAGCGTTAAAGTCCCTTCACGATGAAAAAATACTCATTAATAAGAAAGACTTTACCTGTCAGATTGGGGAATGGTTAGTAGAAACTATTTATGATGGTAAAAGATCAAAAAATGGAATTCAAAAGGGTTGGGATGTTGAAGTATGTGGAAAATATATTCAGGTAAAGGCACATTCAAAAGCTGAAACCAATAAGAAAAACAGATTTTCTGCTCTAAAGAAATATAGTGACGTGCAGATAGATGAATTGATAATTATTGAATTCACATTCGATTATAAACTCAATGAGTTTTATATCGTTCCTTGGAGTGAAGCAACAAAACATATAGTTGTTAGAGGTAAGAAAAATCCAAGGTCCGAAATTAATTGGAGCAGCTTGCAAGATTATAAAGTCGATATCAAGACATTGCCAAGACAAGATATAATTTCAATTTTTCTTCATGGTTAATTTCTGCTCCGTTTTTACTGAACTTATTTTATAACTTGCAAAACAAGAAAAACAATAATAAGATGGAGGTTACATCAGTTGAACACGAATTTCAAGACATCTGCGATAGGATGAAAAAAGTTGTTGAAAAAATTACAGCAAGTTTACATGAACCTGAACCGATAATAGATGCGCTAGTTAAAGAATATGTAAGCCTCGGCAAGGCGTTGGAAGACTGCAACCGCCGTAGGAAAAGAGCATAAACGTACATTAACACGTTGCTTTCAAACATGATAAAAATATTGATAATCGCTCTGGGCTTGTGTATCAACTTTAACACTATTAGAGATGCCGCTCTTGTGGGCGGCGGCGGCATACCGCAGCCCGGCGAAATATCGCTGTCGCACAATGGGGTGTTGTTTCTGGATGAGCTGCCCGAGTTCAAACGCTCGGCGCTCGAGGTAATGCGCCAACCTATGGAAGAACGCCGGGTGAGCATAAGCCGCGCCAAGGTGAGTATAGATTTTCCGGCCAGCTTTATGCTTATAGCCAGTATGAACCCCTGCCCCTGCGGTTACTTCAACCATCCCGAAAAAGAGTGTACCTGCCCTGCGGGCATGGTGCAAAAATACCTGAACAAAATAAGCGGTCCGCTGCTGGACCGCATAGACCTACATGTGGAGGTAACGCCGGTGCCGTTTAGCGAGTTATCGTCATCGCGCATGAGCGAGAGTAGTGACCATATACGCGAGCGGGTAATAAAAGCCCGAGAGGTGCAGGCCACCCGGTTCGACAAAAAAGAAGGGATTTACTGCAATGCCCAAATGAGCAGCAAAACCCTGAAAGAGGTGTGCGTAATCAATAACATAGGCCAAACCCTGCTAAAAACTGCCATGGACCGCCTGAACCTGAGCGCCCGCGCCTACGACCGCATACTAAAAGTTAGCCGCACCATTGCCGACCTTGCAGGGAGTGAAGACATTCGCCCCGAGCATCTGGCAGAGGCTATACAGTACAGGAGTTTGGATAGAGAAGGATGGGGAGGGTAAGGTGAGAGCGGGTTCGGGCTTCGCAGAGCGGATGTGGGCGAGCGGTAGAGCGGGAAGGTGAGAGTGGGTGCTGGGAGCGGTAGAGCGTGAAGAGGAGTGGTGCCGTGTGAAACTGGCGAGCGAAGGGATTGCATTTTTTTAATAATTGTACAAAATAATTGTACAAAAAGGTAACGGTATTTATGCAAATAAAATAAAGGCTATCATTAGCAGAAGGGAGGATGGCGATGCCATGCCGAAGATGATCAGATCGCATTTTGTAAAAGACGAAGTTTTTGCATCATAAAAATACCCTAGATAACCGTAGACTGCAGTCTACGGTTGTGTGGATTCCGGTCTCCGACCGGCGAAAAGTACATTAGCCGGTCGGAGACCGGGCGCCGAGCGACCGTAGTCGCAAACAATTGTCATCATTTTTATTTGGTTTGGGTAGACTACGGGCAGGGGAAACATTTAACACAAGAACAACTTGGCAAACTTGTAGGGGTGCAAAAGTCCCAAATATCTAAATTAGAAAATAATAGCACTAATGTACGGTTAGATGCGGTATTGAAAGTGTTTAGCGCATCAGACGCAAGAAGTTAGTTTTATAGTGTCACTTGGGCTCCAGAAATTTGATTTGGTGTAAAGAAAGATTGGCTTCGCGGAACGTGAGCGAACTGGAATGCAGCAGGAATTTCTATAACCTGCGGAAAGATCGTAAGTAACCGCAGGCAGCCGTCTGTGGTTGTGTAGATTTCGCGCACGCTCCAATAAAAAGCACGTACTCCAGTCAGCGTCCTAGATAACCGTAGACTGCAGTCTACGATTGTGTGGATGCCGGTCTCCGACCGGTGTAACGCACATTCACCGGTCGGAGACCGGTTGCCGAGCGATCTTAGTCGCAGACAACGGTCATCATTTTTATTTGGTTTAGCTAAACTACTGGCATCGGGTTGCGGTATAAAATTGGAGGGTGACTTTAGATTGTTGTCTACAGCAGTCCGCAGTTCGCACTTCGGCCAATGTAAAACACACTCTTTCATCAAACACCATCATCTGTGTTTGTTCAGCGTGACTACATACTCCCAAAAAAATCCGCAACAAATTTTCACCTATCACATTCATTACATTTTACGTACATTGCACACACTACAAATTATTGCCTCATGAATATACTGAAGAAAATAACACTGATGGCGGTGTGCGCTATGGGTTTTTATGGCGCGGATGCGCAAACCGAAGTCAGGTATTATACTAGTAAGGGCAATTTTGATATACGGCTTACCGATACGCTTACGCCGCGCACTGTAGATAGTTTTATAGCGAGGGTGTCTGAAAAATTTTACGACGGACTTATTTTTCATAGAGTCATCAACAATTTTATGATTCAGGGCGGCGATCCGTTGGGCACAGGTATGGGCGGCCCGGGGTAC
Source organism: uncultured Bacteroidota bacterium (assembly GCA_903882805.1). Lineage (GTDB taxonomy): Bacteria > Bacteroidota > Bacteroidia > Chitinophagales > Chitinophagaceae > Nemorincola. Next base: position 157,549 of record CAIRYK010000078.1, read on the forward strand.
ACCCTGCCCGATGAGTTTCACCCATCCTTGAAAAATGTGCCGGGCGCGCTGGCTATGGCCAATGCCGGCGCAAATACAAGCGGTTGTCAGTTTTATATCAATCTGGTTACCAATGCCCATCTGAACAACCACTATACGGTGTTTGGTATGGTTACAACTGGTTTTACGGTAGTGCAGGCCATTGGCCTTGTGCCTACCAACTCGAACGATAAGCCGCTTACTGATGTGGTGATGGATAGTATCCGCATTATACGCTTGTACAATCCCAATGCGGTGGGTGTAAACGATGTTGCGGCAAAGGCGCAGGCGCGCATTTACCCTAATCCGTCGAAGGGGCTGTTTAATGTAGACCTGCCAACAAATATGGCGTCGAAAATTGAGGTGGTGAATATGGCTGGCGCAGTGGTATACGCTGCCCAAGCCAGCGGCTCTGCAAAGGTAGATATCGGCAATCAGCCTGCAGGCTTATACTATGTGCGTATTGCCAATGCGCTTGGCATGTCAGAGCATAGGGTTGTGGTGCAATAGTCGAGGAGATTGCGCAATCTTAATTTAGTTGTTTAAATAAACAGGTGATCATTGCCGAGAATAAAAGTGTACCTACTAATATATGAGTTGGGTTAAATTGTGCTGTCTTGGAGTAAATTCCTCTACGTACGGATAGTCAATAAAGTATGTAGCATTGTCTTCACCCAATAAATCTTCCAAGAAGCTGTGTTGTTTATTTTATCTGGTAGTACTACCGTTACTTCATGTCTGTAAGCTTATTAACTAAAAGTTTCATAAAGACAACTTGGTTTTTTCATATACATTGTATTATCTTTAAAACCTTGTTAATGTATTTCAATCACATTTATTCTTTTTCATGAAAAATGCGCTCAAAATTTTCGGTTGGGTATTGGTGGTGTTGGTAGTAGGGGTGGTAGGGCTTATTGCTTATGCTAAACTTGCGCTGCCCGACGTAGGGCCTGCCGAGGAGATGAAAATAGAATACAGTACAGATAGGGTAGAGCGAGGCAAATATCTGGCCAATGCGGTGAGCGCATGCATGGACTGCCACTCTAAGCGCGACTGGACAAAATTTTCGGGGCCGCTGGTAGAGGGCACGCTGGGGCAGGGCGGCGAAAAGTTCGACAGACAGTTTGGCTTTCCGGGCGAGTATTATTCGCGCAACCTTACGCCTAAGGGTATTGCCCGCTATACCGATGGCGAACTGTTTAGGGTGATAACTACTGGAGTAACAAAAGAGGGTAGAGCCATGTTCCCGGTTATGCCCTATCCGCTGTATGGCAAAATGGATCCCGAAGACATTAAGAGTATTATTGCTTACATACGTTCGCTGCCTGCTATCGATAATCAGGTGCCGGAGTCGGTTTCAGATTTTCCGATGAGTGTTATTATCAACACCATTCCACAAAAAGCAAAACCGGGCAAACGCCCCGATACTACCGACAAGCTGGCTTATGGCGCATATCTGGTAAATGCAGCTGCATGCAGGGAATGCCACACCAAGGACAATCACGGACAGATAATACCCGAAATGATGTTTCAGGGTGGCCGCGAATTTTTACTTGCCGATGGCTCAAAGGTGCGCTCCAGCAATCTGACGCCCGATGCACAGACCGGTATAGGCTCATGGACAGAGGAGGCATTTGTAAACAGATTTAAAGCCTATGCCGCACCCGATTACAAGCCCAATGTTGTGGAAAAAGGCGCATTCAACTCTATTATGCCCTGGACTATGTATGGGCGTATGACACCGACCGACCTTGGCGCCATTTACGCCTACCTGAAAAGCCTGCCGGCCAAAAGCAATACTATAGTGAAGTTTACGCCGGGCGGTATTGCTAAAATATAAGCGCTTCAAGCATAATGAAAGTGGCATACCCGCGTTAAAGATTGATAGCGACCCTAAATTGATGAACATACTTATAGAAACAGATAGGCTGATAATAAGGCCGCTTATGGCAAGCGATGCGCCCGGAATGTACCTGATGGATAGCGATCCGGAAGTGCACAAATATGTTGGCAAAAAGCCCGTATCGACGGAGCAGCAAATAGAAGATGTTATAGCCATGGTGCAAAGGCAGTACACCGATTTCGGGATAGGCAGGTGGGCGGTAATAGACAAGGCAAGCGGTGAATTTGCCGGCTGGACAGGCTTTAAATACATGGAGGGGCTCATAAACGGCCATGAGCGATTCTATGATTTTGGCTACCGTCTTACGCGCAGCTTTTGGGGTATGGGCTATGCCACCGAGGCCGGCAGGGCAGCGCTGGCATACGGCGTGCGCGAACTAGGCCTGAAAGACATATATGCCATGACGGACTGCGAAAATGAGGCGTCGAGAAATGTGCTGCAAAAGTTGGGCTTTGTGTACCAGACAACATTTGAATGGATGAGCGAACCCAACTGGCGAGAGGCTGGCGAGCTCACAACCTGGTACAGGTATCCGCTGCCTGCAGGCCTATAGCTACCTTGCTCCCTTGCAGTGTTTTTTGTCTACATAGGTTTTGTTGCCTTGTGCATTTATGTAGTAGCAACCGCCTTTCGGCCCTAGCAGGTATTTACGTGCTGGCCCGTTGCCGGGGCGACCAACAATGGTTTTTTCGCCGCCTTTGTACTTCGGCCACCGGAAGTTTTGAGCGTTATCGGGGTTTGGGCTTTCGTCTTCCGGACCAAAGTACGGGATTAGGTCTACTACCGAAGCGTTAATATCCAGATTTTTGTCGGTCTCTTTTATTTTTACGGTTATTTTTGCTTCGTCTGCAACCATGTATTGTTTATCTACAAAGCCTGTTATCTTGCACAAAATGCCGTTAGGGTCTTTATACATTAATCTGATTTGATAGAACCGAGATATTGCATATTTGTCTTTATGGTATGCCGAATCAAATGGTCGTTGTTCCACTTTACAGGGGGCGTGTAGTATAGCAAATACTTTGTAAAACCTTTCCGGTCGGTCGCGAAGTATAAGGTTGTCAGTGTTTACGTACAGGTATTTTTTTCCCGTTTCCCGGGCAATTAAGTTGCAACTTTGGGAAAGCAAGAAAAACAAACCTATTAGACGCGCGGCTTTGTGCAGCCGGCGCCAACACGCTAGTATTGCGCTAAGTATACTGGGTTTATAAGAAACGTTGTTCATGGTTGAAGATAGCAGTCGGAGCTAATGGGAAATAAATTTACAGCCTGCGCAGTTTTTTTTCAAACACTGGCTGAAATTTTGTCTCTTTTTCAAATTTTTATCTATCTTCGCACTTCATTTAGAAAAGTCAAAAGGGCTTACTTTTTGACTTTTTAGTTTTTTGAAATACACGGGCATAGTTCAACGGCAGAATAGAGGTCTCCAAAACCTTCGATCGTGGTTCGAATCCACGTGCCCGTGCTGTTGTTTTTGTAGGCAGGCCCCGCCCGATTTCTTAATCTGGTCCCAATACAAGTGAAATTAATTTTTTTGACTTTTGAATTGTAAAAAATGAGCAAAATAGGTAATTACGTACAAGAAGCCTACGACGAGTTGCTGCATAAAGTAACCTGGCCATCTTGGGAAGAGTTGCAGCAAACAACTATTATCGTGCTTATAGCCCTCGGAATGGTTACCACAGTTGTTTTCGGAATGGACTTTGTTTCGAAGAACGTATTGGAACTGATCTATAAAATTTTGGGTAAATAACGATGGATACTATTAACGAAGCAGCTATTGTGCAAGATGCAAAACCTGCACAGGAAACCAAGTGGTACGTGATTCGCGTTATCAGTGGTAAAGAAAAAAAGGTAAAAGAGTACATCGATAAAGAAGTAAAGATCAACAACTGGACCAATTCTGTTGTTCAGATACTTTGCCCTATAGAAAAGGTATTCAGGGTGGTAAATGGTAAGAAAGTACTTCGCGAGAAAACTTTGTTTCCAGGTTACATACTACTCGAAGCCATAGATGGTAAACTCTCCGACGATATTATTCACTCTGTGAAAAATGTTACCGGCGTTATCCACTTCCTCGGTAAAGATCATCCTACAGCGCTGCGCAAAGCAGAGGTGAACAAGATGTTCGGTAAAATGGATGAAGTGAGCGAATCTGGTATTACTTATGCAGAGCCATACATAGTAGGCGAAACAGTGAAAATTGTAGACGGACCATTCAACGACTTCAACGGTACTGTAGAGGAGATCAACCAAGAGAAGAAAAAACTGAAGGTGGTAGTAAAGATATTTGGTCGCGCTACACCGGTAGAACTCAACTACTCTCAGGTAGAAAAATTGGCATAAAACTTACAATATATTTTCAGGAAGCCGGATCGCAATCGATCCGGCTTTTTTATTGTGTTTTGATCAGTTAATGCGAGTAGTAGGGTAAAAGTATGTGGCGCAGAAAGAAATTTAAACATACGGTCTACATTCATTATCTTAGCCGTTAACAGACCTCTAACGCATCAAGGCTTGATTTTTTTCTTTTATATCGCGTGGTAAATGCCTCATAAAGCGCCGAATTGCTAAGAAAAACTAAATAATGCTTTGTTTATTCGTAATGTTGTAATAAATTCACCCCCCAAATAGGTCCGTTGGGTTATCCTCAACAGGGGGAATAGTGTTTGATTAAACCGCGCATTTTTTATAAAAAGAAAAGCAATGAGTATGAAAAGAATTTTGTTACTATTTGTGTTACTACTACTTACGGTTGGTGTTCCGGCTTTTGCTCAATCTACACATACTGTAACAGGCAAAATCCTCGACGAACATGGCCAGGGTTACCCCGGCGCAGCGATTACAGTTAAGGGTATGCAGATAGGAACTGTGTCAGATATTAATGGCGATTTCTTACTCGAGGTTCCGGATGGCGAAAATGTTTACATTATTCAGGCTATGGGTTACAACACCCGCCAGGCTTCTGAAGTTGACGGCACTATTACCATCAAACTTACGCCTGTATCTCGCCAGCTGGAAGGCGCGGTGGTAACGGCGCAGGCTTTCAAAAGAGAAAAAAGGGAGTTGGGATACAATACTACAACCATTTCGAGCGAAGACCTCACCTCAGCAAACAATACCAGCGCAGTATCGAGCCTTGCAGGTAAAGTTGCCGGCGCAAACATCACTAGCTCTACAGGCGGCCCAGGCGGATCAACCCGCGTAGTATTGAGAGGTGAAAAATCTATCCTGAAAGATAATAACGCACTTATAATAGTAGATGGTGTTATAACCAATAACCACGACCGTAAACAAAGCCAGCTTTCTGCTGCAAGCGATGCATTCAGCGAACTGACACAGGTAGATTTTGGTAACTCAGTTAACGACCTTGATCCAGATGAAATTGAGTCTGTTACTGTGTTGGAAGGACCTGCTGCATCGGTATTGTATGGCGCATCTGGCGCAAATGGCGCTATAATGATTACCACAAAAGCAGGTCATCGTTCTACTTCAAACAAACCATCAAAAATGGATATCACCTACAAAGTATCTTACACTCAGTCTGATATCCTGAAATATCCTGAATTGCAGCACACTTTCGGTCAGGGCGACCGCTCTCGCGTTGTTGACGACCGTCGTGAAAACTTTAGCTGGGGTTCTAAATTCGATGGTTATAACCGCCCATGGGGTCAGGAAATAGATGGCAAACAAATGGTTAAGCCATATTCTGATCAACCAAACAACATTAAAAGCTTCTTTAACCACGGTAAAAACCTGAACAACTTTGTATCTCTTGCCGGCGGTAACGAAACATCTACTTACTTCCTTTCATTGAACACGCTGAACAGCACTGGCGTAGTACCGAACACATTCTACAACAAATACAGCGTAAGATTTAACGGAACTACACAGCTAAGCAATAATTTCTACTCTGGCATCAACCTGAACTACCTGAATACCTACTCTCGTAGCGAAAACAGCGGACAGGGCGGCGGTTCGGTTATAGACAATTTGTACCAGACAGCGCGCGACATACCAGTTTGGGAAATGGCTAACTACGATAACAAGTTTTATTCAATGCAGTATACTGATACAGCGGGTGTAGAGCGTTTCGGTCAGTACGGAGCTTATGCAAGAAACCCTTATTGGGTGGCTAAGTATTACGACAACCGCAGTAAATCAGATAGAGTATTGGGCGATTTTAAAATTGGCTACAAAAAAGGTTCATTCAATGTATATGACCGCGTGGGTATAGATGTAAACTCAGACAGAGCATCTTATAACATACCTCAAATCAATGCACAGCCAGTAGATCCTTTCTATGCAGGCAACAGCTTTAAATCTACAGGCGGTTACACTCAGTCAAACTACAATGGTTTTAGAATGTACAACGACCTTATCGCTAACTACGTACACACGTTGAGCCGCAACTTTGGTATCAATGTAATAGCTGGTCATAACGCAACTATTCAAAACGATGAAACGCTTGCTGGCGTTATCGATCCAGGTACAAGTGGTCTGGTTATCCCAGGCTTCTACAACCTGCAGAATAACTCTGGTCCGGTAATAGGCTATAACTCTTTAACGCGTCGCAGAACTTATGGTTTGTATGCTGATGTAAGCCTGAACTATCAAAGAGAATTGTATTTTGAAATAACTGCCCGTAACGACTGGTCTTCTACTTTGAACTCTAACAAAAATTCTTATTTCTACCCAGGTTGCAACGCATCGTGGATATTTACTGAAAGACTTAAAGGCGGTGGTTTCAAAAACAAAGTGCTTAACTACGGTAAAATCAGATTTGGCGCAGCTGGCGTAGGTAACGACGCATTGGCATATGCTAATAACAATGCAGGTTATTCTCAGTCTTCAATCAGTTCAAGCTTCGGTTCGGTAGTTCCTCCATTCAATGGCGTTCCAGCTTATCAGATTCAGAGCTCATTTGGCGATAACAACCTGAAACCAGAGCAAACAAAAGAATTTGAAGTTGGTACTGACCTTTCTTTCTTCAAAGATCGTTTGAGCCTTGCATTTACTTACTACAATTCATCTACCAGCAATTTGATTACAAGAGTGCCTACAGCGCCATCTTCAGGATTCCTTTTCAATTATGTTAATGTGGGCGACATCTCTAATAAGGGTATTGAGTTGTCTATGAGAGGCGCGCCGATTTCTACTAAATACGGTTTGAAATGGGAACTGTTTGGTACCTACACTAAAAACACCAACAGAGTTGAAAGCCTGACAAGCGGACTTGACCACACAGTAGTAGGCGGATACAGCGGAATGAGTATTGTTGCTGCGGTAGGTCGTCCATTCGGTACTTTCTACGCTGCAGACATAGAGTATTGGAAAGACCCACGCGGCGATTGGCATGCAGTAGTAGACCAGAAAACAGGTTTGCCAGTTGCAACTAAGAAACCAGTATACAAAGGTTCATACCTTCCAAAATGGCAGGCATCATGGGGTACAGATATCACCTACAAAGGTCTGAAATTGCATTGCTTGTTTGTAACAAAACAAGGTGGTCAGTTCTACAGCCGCAACAAGATGATAATGGATTTCGTAGGTACTTCTCCAGAAACAATAGTTAACAATCGCGAGGCTTATGTATGGCAGAACTCTGTCTATAATGTTGAGAACACCAATACTTATTTGCCAAACACAACCAAATTCTCACCTTACACTTACTACACAACTACTGAGCAGCAAATACTTCCCGCACAAGGTCTTGTAAATGCAAGCTATGTGAAACTTCAGGAGTTGGCGTTGTCTTACAAGATTCCACAGAAGTACTACAAAAAGACACCATTCGGCGGTCTTGAAGCTGGTATCTATGGCAACAACTTAGTGTTGTGGACAGCAGAAAGCAACAAATACGACGACCCTGAAATGACATCAGCGGGAGCATCTGGTAATGGACAAGGATTTAACTTCACAGCTCGCCCATCTCTTAGAAACTACGGCGCATTCTTAAAAGTTACTTTCTAAACCTTAACTGTTAAAACATCTTTTATGTTGATAAATAAGAAAATTGTTTTTACTCTGGCGGTTGGTTTGGCGCTTAGTGTTTCTTCTTGTAAGAAATTCCTGGATGTCAACACTAATCCTAATATTTCTCAGACGGCTACTGTGCAGACTTTATTGCCTGCAGCTCAGCTATACTTAGGTTCTTCTGTAGGTGTAGAATTGCAGATATATGGTTCATTTTGGGCTCAGTATTGGACACAATCTCCTAATGCAAGCCAGTATATTGCTGTAGATCAATACGCAACTGGTCAGGATGCGTTCTCAACATCGTGGACAAATCTTTATGCAGGAGCGGAGAACTTCTTCCAGCTTTATAATCTTGCAGATACACAGAAGAAAAAGCAGTATAAAGCTATTTCTTTGCTGATGCAGGCTTATACTTTTCAAGTGATTACTGATGGTTGGGGCGATGTCCCATTCAAACAGGCGTTGAAAGGACAGTATATAGATGGTCATCTGGTAAATCCAAAGTACGACTCTCAACTGGTTGTATATAAGGGTATACTTGCCTACATAGATACTGCACGTAAGTTGATCAGCGCTGCTGATCCAATACATCCATCGACAGATGATATCATCTATGGCGGTAACATGACCAAGTGGGGTAAGTTTGCAAATACGCTTCGTTTGAAAGTGTTGATGCGTATGTCTAACATAGATCCTATCGGTACAAGAACTAAAATCGATTCTTTCTTCCGTGCAGTTCCTGCTCCACAGTTTATCGGCGAAGGCGACGATGCAGTAATAGCATACGGTTTTAGCAGCGCTAATAAGAGCCCACTTTATGCTGAAGCAAGCTCAACAACGCTGGCAGGTACACAAAATCTGGTGGGAAGTAAAACATGCATCGATAGCATGAACAGTAACAACGACTATCGTGCATATGTGTTTTATGAAGCAACATCGGCTGGGGTGCCTGTAGGCATTGCTCAAAGCCAATATAATGTGTCATTGCCATCTTCTTCCTATTCTATACCCAACGTTTATGTTGCCGGCGATGCATCAAACTCAGCCAGCGCTAACGCACCAGTCAATCTGTTGACAAGTTGGGAAAGTTACTTCCTTCAGGCTGAAGCTGTAGCAAGAGGTTATACTACAATGGCTTCTGCATCAGACGATGTATTGTTCTACAAAGGAATTCATGCAAGTTTCGCCTATTACAACAGCCAGATGAGCAATGAAATCGGCGTTGATTCTGCAGTTGCTTACGATGTTTATGTGAACGGTGACGCTACTATTCCGTTAGCTCCGGGTTATTGGGCCGTATATCCTACTACTGGTACTGTGGCTGAAAAAGTACGCCATATTATTACCCAGAAATGGTTTGCAATGTGCGGTAACCAAGGCTTTGAAGCGTGGACAGAATGGCGCCGTACCGGTTACCCTGACTTTTTGGTTCATCCGGTTAACAGCCTGATAGGTAACAATCGTCCTTTGCGCTTCTTGTATCCAACATCTGAAACAACAACAAATGGTAACTTCCCTTCTACTGGTTTGCTTCCGCTTACCTCAAGTGTTTGGTGGGATAAATAATTAAAGTTCATAAAAAACATTAGAATGAGAAAAATATTGATGCTTTCGTTTGTTGCTGCGCTTGCAATAGTGGGTTGTAAAAAACAAGAAGCTACCATTTCAAGAGTAGTTACGGTTTCGTATCCTACCATTACCATTAAAGGTCAGCAATTTTATAGTTTTCCTGTAGGCGGCGGTCCATTGCCATCTGCTAATACTATACAGGCTACCGCTTACGATTCTTTTTATAAACAATCGCTAACACCCGTTGTTGACGCCAGCCGCCTAACTAACGTTGCGCCAGGATTGTACATCGCTACAGTATCAGCCCGTAACTCTTATGGTTTCACAGGGTATGGATATGTGTACGTTGCTATTACTAATATCACAGATTCAATGAATCTTGGTGGAAAGTATGTGCGCACAGCGAATAATGACACTGTTAATATCACAAAACTATCGCGTGGATTGTATAGAACTGATAATGTCGGCGGTGTGTTGAAGTCAAATCCAGCCTTTATTATACCAGGCTATTTCGTACAAACTACTGACACAACGCTTGATATGCCTCTGCAGCCATCAGCTCAAGGTAATTTCTCAGGTGGATCGGGCGCTATTGATCTTACTCCAGGCGATACAACCATTATGTATTCTATACAAAACAATGGTAACTTCGGTACCCAGATTAGAACGTTCAAGAAAATATAGAACTGGTCATACAATTTTATTAAATCCTCGCTGTCAGCGGGGATTTTTTAAATTAGGCATTATCTATTGTTTTTCATTTCCGTAAGTTGATATTGTATTTTTAACAAATTTTCCATTCTATAGCCATTATATTTGCGCACTAATTGAATATTATGCAAAAAGTTCTCGCCATTTTGGCATTTGTATTTTTACCTTCTTCTATGCTATTGGCGCAAGACGCTACAGAGAAAGTAAGCAGCGCAGCGTTGCCGCAGATAGTGAAGCCATCGCGCGACTTTTTGATGTTACAGTTCAATTACAACACTTGGTTGACAAAGCCGGATAGCGTGAAAAGCAAATCGTTTGGTTATAGTTTCAACGGGTTTCTGTGCTATGATTTTCCAATAAAAAAATCGCATTTAAGTTTCGCCACTGGTATAGGTATTTCCACCAATGTCATTTATCTAGACAAGCAGGTTATAGCTGCTTCAGACACGGGTGTTTATGGCGCGCAAGCACATTTTATTGCTGATACCAATGATTATAAACGCTACAAATTCAATACTACTTACTTACAGGCGCCATTTGAATTAAGGTATTTTGGCAACAACCAAAACCGTAACAAAGGTTTTAAAGCTGCTATTGGTTTGCAAGTAGGCACGCTTTTGGGCGCTCATACAAAAGGCGTAAAGTCGGTAGAAGGTACAAATGTGAAAGATAAGGTAGACACAAAACGTTATCTAAATTCTTGGAATTTTGTGGCTACAGCAAGAATTGGTTATGGCAATTTGTCGCTTTTTGGGTCTTATAATCTTACGCAGGTATACAAAGACAATGCAGGACCAGCAATTACTCCTATGGCTATAGGTATTTGCCTTACCGGTTTGTAAATGTCACCTAATTGGTATATCGAGGGGTTGTGTACTTAGTACACAACCCCTTTTTTGTTTCAGTTTGCTATCGTAGTCGCACTATAGACAGCTTTTGTTTTTCCTGCTTCAATGCGTAATTCAATAAAAAAAGCGCGCCAACACAAGTTAGCGCGCCCGATATTCTGGAATGATGTTTTATTCTAGAATCTCCATCTTATTCCCAATGTTTCAGGGAAGTAGAGAAGATGGAAATTTGAGTTTTTCTCTCTATAGTTTATATCTATTGTTTTTACTTCTGCATACCTAACTGCAAGGTCGAGGTTGATACCCAATCTCGGTGTAATATAATATGTTACACCCATCTGTACGCCATAGGTGAAGCCCATGCCTGAATTGTAGTTATACTGCGATGCATAGATGTACCCAGAATCTTGTGCAGACTTGTATACACTATAAGCTGTTGATCCGTCATTGACAGTATTTAACAGACCTAAGGTTGCGCCAAAGTATACATTGCAGCTATTGTAGGTATTATACCTGGAGTAGAACGGAATAACATAGTTTACTCCAACAGAAGTATTGATTGCATGATCTGCTACCAGAAAGTTGACATTTCTTGGTTCATATTTTCTGTTCAGCGTGTTTTGCAATTGCCAGGTTCCCTGTGTTTCCCATTTGCGGTCGCCAATATCAAGATTTAGCATCCAATGCGGACTTGCATAGTAGTTTAGCCTTAATGATATATCATTAACCATTTTTGAGCTATTACCCTGATAGGTTTCAGCAGGGCCCAAAGGCCTTGTTATGATGCTCTTGCCAGCATTAAAACCAATCTCCCAATCATATTCAGGTGGCAAATTCTGCGCAAACATACTGCCCGCAAAACCTAATACACTTGCTGCGGTGAGTAAAAATGCCTTCATACTTGTAGCGATTTTTAGAAATAAGAATCAAATCTAAGGAAATTTTACCGCCAAAGAAAGAAATACACAAAAAAACTAAACATTGTACTACTAATATTTGTTGGTTTGTGTATCTCTTTTGCCCGGCAAGTAAGACCTGTGTAATAATTCCTGTGTTTTATTATTTAAACGGCTGTTATATTTAAATATCGTCATCGGAACTGAAATTCATATTGAGCATACTGCCTAATATATCGCCAAATGCATAACCGCCTTTTTCTATGCCTTTTTTGCTGATAAGCGAGAATTCGGAAATGCCGTGTAGCATCAGCTCCATGAGCAGCCCTACATGTGCGCTCTGTGCATTAGGGTAAAATTGCTTGACAGCTGAAAATAATCCATCAATTTTGTATAGTTGATTTATATATTCTGTGTCTGAGTAGTTTTGCATTAGCGAAACATCATTACCTCGGCCAAACCAATCGATGATAGGTTGGTAGGGACTTGGTTTTGGTTTTGCTTTTTGGGAATCACGTCCTTTCTTGAAACTTTGGGGATCTGGATAGTATTTAAGAAATACGGAGCGTATAGCTAAGCCAAGTAGGCGATGCGCAACGTTTAAGGGGCCTTCCTGCTCGCCTTCATACACCAGCTCAATCTTACCCGTTATAGATGGCACAACGCCCAGAAAGTCGGTTATGCGCGCTACTGTTTGCGCTTCACCAGCTTTTAGCGCTCTGAGTTCTGCGCTACTAACGAGGTTTTCGTAAGCAGATATTGTTAACCTTGCAGATACTCCGCTTTTCTGATCAACGAATTCGCTTTTGCGCGCTTCCATAGCTATTTGTTCTACGAGCATTGCGCATATTTCTGGCACTTCTACCTTTTGCGTTTGGTCGTCGGTAATGTGCGCTTCCTGATCGGTAATTGCTCGCGATATTTCAATTGTCTTCGGGTAGTGGGTTAATATCTGGCTTTCTATACGGTCTTTTAGCGGCGTTACTATACTACCTCGGTTGGTATAGTCTTCCGGGTTGGCTGTAAACACAAATAGTATGTCGAGCGGAAGGCGCAATTTGAATCCACGAATCTGGATGTCGCCTTCTTGCAGTATATTGAACAATGACACCTGTATACGGGCTTGCAGGTCGGGCAGTTCGTTGATAACAAATATGCCCCTGTGCGATCTAGGAATGATTCCGTAATGCAATGCTTGCTCGTCAGCAAAACTGAGGCGCATATTTGCAGCCTTAATAGGGTCTATATCGCCTATCAGGTCGGCTACCGATACATCGGGTGTGGCTAGTTTTTCTCCATAACGTTGGCTTCGGTGCAGCCACTCTATGGGGGTGTTATCGCCCATCTCATCAAGTTTTTTGCGCGCATAAAGGGATATTGGCGCAAACGGATCGTCGTTGATTTCGCTCCCCGCTACTACTGGTATCCACTCATCGAGCAAGGTAGTCATTTCGCGGGCCATACGGGTCTTTGCCTGGCCTCTTAGGCCGAGGAACAATATGTTGTGACGCGATAGCAGTGCACGCTCCACATCGGGTATTACCGTGTCTTCGTAGCCCAATACGCTATGAAATGGACTTTGATTTTTACTGACCAGATTTATCAGGTTTGCCCGTACTTCATCTTTTATTTTTTTGCCGGTATATCCTGATGCTTTCAGCGCTCCAAACGTTGTTATTTCATTGTAGTTCATTTCAAATGTTGCTGTTTTTTGTTGTTACTCAACCACTATAGGGAGTAATAATTACTCTTCATCTTCGTCTTTTTTTACCGGCTTGGGTTTTACTGGTTGCTTATCATCCGGTTTTACATTTGTTTCGTCTTAAGGTTTTACTTTTACGTCGTCATTAACTTTGTCCTTTTCATTCGGTTTGTCTTTTTTATGTCTTTGTTCTTCGCCTAAATTCCGTAGTCTTTTCTTTTCTCTTCGGCGTTTTTCACGATCCGTTTCATCGCTTTTTTCGCTTGCTTTTTCACTATCCTTACTATTTTTACCCGGCTCTGTTTTCTTATTGTCTGTTTTTTCCTTATCTGCGTTTTCGTCTTTGTTTATTTCATTGTGGGGTATTTTCACCGGAGGTTTTATTTTGTCCTCATTGGCTTCTTCGTCTACCCTTCCCGACAGTCCTTTTTCCAGAATATTCTCGAGTTGTTCTAATTTTTTTTGTGGTAGATCGGCTTGTGTAAGCACGGCATCATAGCCAGTATTGTTGTCGTTGTTTGTCCATGATCCGGTATAGGTTTTGTCTTTAAGTGTCAGTTCAAGTGTGCCTACCGATGGATCGTCTTCCATATTCCATTTACCATCAGGCGTTCTGGTTATGTAGAGTTTTACATATTTTACCTGATCTCCAAATTTGTACAAACCATCATAAGCATAGGTTTTGTTGTTTGCCCTATCTTTTAGGTACCTGATATATAATTTTACAGGAATTTCGTTATCGAATTTACCTTCATAGTAACGTCGGTCGATAACTTTTTTACGTACTGATGATTTTTCTTCCTCATCGCCATCATCCATCGATAAATTTGTTTTCTTTATTTTTTTAGCCTTTGCCGTATCAGTTGTTGCCGATTTTTTCGATGTATCTGTAAGTGGTGTATCTATAATTGGGTTTTTTGCCAGCCAGTCGAAGTATTTCTTCTCCTGTGCTTCCTTTTCGTTAAATTGATCAATAGTCGATGCTTCAAGTATGTTGAGCAACTGACCGCCAAAGAAGAAGCCGTTTATTTTTTGTATTTCGGTGATTGTTATGCAAAATGTGTATCTACCCAGTATATCACGTACAAATAGGTAACCTTTAAATCTGTCGGAAGCTATTCGTTCATACCCCAGTAGGCTGCGTGTTGCTTGTTCTTTATGTAATTCGTAGCGCTGCATGGCTATGCTGTTCCAATGTATGCCCGAATCTTCTCCTTTTTTTAATACTTCATAGAAACGTGTCATTATCGATCTATTGTAATAAGGGTCGAATGCAATAAGGCTTTGTGGATTTTCTTTTAAGTGATTTAGCGCTTTTATCGCTTCAGGCGACCGATCGGGGTTGTGCAATACAAGTTGCCACAACGTGTCGAAAGGAGGAAATAAGTAAAAATAGCTGACAGAATCTTTGTTGGCAAGGCAACCAAGTACATTATGCATTAGTCCTTCTTCCGTACGTGGCAGGCCGCGGTATCTTTTTTTATTATTACGGCCGCCAATAGCAGTTATACTGGCAATCAGTAAAAGGAAAACAAGAAGCCGCTTCATTTATTTGTATTAGGAGCAAATAAAGTTAAGTGTTTTAGGTCAATCGGAGCAACTAAGTTCGTTAAAAATACTATCGCCCGACTTTTGGGCCGGGCGATAGTATTAAACTTTATGCGTTGCTTTTTTCAAATAATCTTTTCGTTGCTGCATTGCGTTGTTCCTGCGCTACCTTAGCCGCGCCTATGAACGCTACAAAGAGTGGATGCGGGTTTTCTACAGTACTCTTATATTCCGGGTGAAACTGCACACCTATGTAAAAGGGATGATCTTTTAGTTCAACTATTTCTACAAGATTTGTTTTAGGGTTCTTACCAGTTGGTACGAATCCTGCTTCTTCAAATGCTTTTTCATATTGGCTATTGAATTCGTAACGATGACGGTGACGCTCTGCAATTGCTGTAGAGCCATAAATAGCTGCTGCTTTACTGTCGGGCAGCAATGTGCAGTCGTAGCTGCCAAGGCGCATAGTACCGCCTTTTTGGGTGATGGATTTTTGTTCTTCCATCATACATATTACGCCCTGATCTGTATCGGGGTCCATTTCTGTGCTATGAGCAAGCGGCATGCCCAAAACATTACGCGCAAACTCAACACAAGCCATTTGCATACCGAGGCAGATGCCTAAAAACGGTACTTTGTTTACCCGTGCATACCTGATTGCATCTATTTTACCTTCTATGCCTCTGCTGCCAAAGCCAGGGGCTACTAGTATAGCATCCAGCTTCTGTAATTTGTCTTGCGCTGTTTCTTTTGTCAGGTATTCAGAGTGGATATTCACAACTTCTACCTTACATTCATTCATAGCGCCGGCATGTATCATTGCTTCCAGTATCGACTTGTATGCGTCCTGTAGCTCAACATATTTTCCTATAAGTCCGACGGTTACTTTTGTTTTAGGATAGCGTAGTTTGTTTAAGAATTCTTTCCATTTAGTAAGATCGGGTTCTATACCTGTTGGCATTTGTAGCTTTTGCAGGCAAATGAGGTCCAGTTTTTCTGTCATCATTTCCAGCGGCACTCGGTATATGGTATCAGCGTCCAGAGCTTCTATTACCGCATCTTGTGTAACGTTGCAAAACAGCGCTACTTTACGTTTCAGGTCGTCGTTGAGCGGCTCCTCTGTACGGCATACCAATACATCAGGCAACAGTCCATGCTCGCTCATCATTTTTACACTATGTTGCGTTGGCTTTGTTTTAAGCTCTTTTGCAGCCCGTAAATAGGGTATGAGCGTTAGGTGCACCACAAGGCAGTTTGAATTACCCATTTCCCATTTCAACTGGCGCACGGCTTCTATATACGGCAGCGACTCTATGTCGCCTACTGTGCCCCCAAGTTCTGTAATAACAATATCGTATTTTTTATCTTCACCCAGAAGCAATACACGGCGCTTTATTTCGTCGGTAATGTGTGGTATTACCTGCACTGTTTTACCGAGATATGCGCCTTCACGCTCGCGATTGATAACATGTTGGTATATACGTCCCGTAGTTACATTGTTGGCCTGCGATGTATAGGTATTAAGGTAGCGTTCGTAATGGCCAAGATCAAGATCGGTTTCAGCGCCGTCTTCGGTTACATAGCATTCTCCATGTTCGTATGGATTAAGCGTTCCCGGATCTACATTTATATATGGATCAAATTTCTGTATGGTAGTTCTAAAGCCGCGCGCCTGCAGCAATTTTGCCAATGAGGCGGCTATAATTCCTTTACCTAACGACGAGGTTACGCCCCCCGTCACAAAAATATACTTGGTCATAACTTTGGTTTTGAAATGACCGGCGCACAGCTTTTATATAAAAACAATAAAGATAAGTAACTGTTGCGGTCGGGCAAAAATACAAATAAAATCAGAAACCCATCAGGGCATTAACAATTATTAGTCGGCTTTTATTTTCAGGTGTCTCTACTAATGATCTGTTTATAAAAGAGTAAGGATTCCGGTCTGGAATCCTTACTCTTTTATAATAGCGGAAATGGGAATTAGTTTTTTGGTTTTTCGAGCAATTTGAAGAACTGATCGAGCTGTGGTAGAATCACAATACGTGTTCTTCTGTTGGCTGCATTACCTTCTTTAGTATCGTTTGTGGCTACAGGCACATATTCGCCGCGACCAGCAGCAGTCATCCTGTTTGGCGGCACATGGTATTTGTTTTGCAATATGCGCACCACCGATGTAGCACGTTTTACGCTGAGGTCCCAGTTATCTTCTATCATACCCGGTGCGCCTTTGTACACTACATTATCTGTATGGCCTTCAACCATAAATTCTATATCGGGCTGGCTAATCAGTACTTTTGCTACTTTGCCTAATATTTCCTGAGCTTTGTCGGTTACTTCATAACGGCCGCTCTTGAAAAGCAGTTTGTCTGAAATATCTACATACACTACACCCTTATCAACTTTAATGTTGATGTCTTTATCTTCAAGATTGCCAATTGCGCTTTTCAGGTTAATGACCAACGCCATATTCATCGAATCTTTACGGTTAATGGCTTGTTGCAGATTTTGAATATAGGCATCTTTTACGCCGATATTATCAAGCGATTTTTTTATGCTTTCTGCTTGTGTTCCTGAAATTACAGACAAATCCTTTAGCTGGCTCAACATTTGATTGCTGTTATTTTTGGTGTCGGCAATCTGTTCCTCCAGCGCTTTTATACGTGCTTTATCGGCAGCGCGATCTTCTTTACACTTAGAATACTCTGTTATCAGTTCTTTATGAACGCTATCGAGTTTTGCTAATTTTTCGTCGCTCTTTTTGAGTTTTTTGTTTGTGCCGCAAGAAGCGAGCGAAACAGATACCAAGCCGAGGAAAGCAATTTGTCTTAAAGTCATAAAATGAATTTCGTTAGTAAGCGTAGTTTGTACAAAATTACTTCGGATAACCTTAATGATGCGTTAATAAAATGCCCTTTTTACAATGAGTTGCATGATTTTGAGCAGTTTTTAGGCGTACAAGCTTTGAGTAATGGCATCATGTAGATGGGCATGGTTATGTAAACTATTGATTAAGCAAAGAAAGGCAGCGATTGCTCGCTGCCTTTCTTTATTATGATGTATTAGCAAATTAGTGAGATACTACAATACGACCTGTATTAGAGATGTTGTTTACAGAAACATTGTACATATAAACGCCAGCAGCAAGGTTAGCAGTGTTGAAAGTTGCTTTGCCTTTAGCTACGTTACCCATGTTCTGAGTAGCAACTACCTGACCAAGAACGTTGCTCAAAGTAACTACTGTGTTAGCAGCAGCGCCTGTAGAGAAATCAATGTTCATTACATCGTTAGATGGGTTAGGATAAACCTTTACAGAAGTAGCTTCAGTTACATTGTTAACAGCAAGTCTTGAATCTGGAATAGACAAGCAAGAAGCGCAGCTAACATGGTAAGAAACGAATGGATATTGCAGGAAGCTTGGACCAGTACCTGTAGTTGTCCAACCCCAGTTAGGAACATAAGTACCTACGCTGTTTGCAGAACCCAATCTTTTGAAATAACCGCTTGTCCAGTCGCCGAGAACAAATGGAGGGAACACTGGATCGCCGGCAGCATCAGCAGCAAAACCGATGATAGGAGTGTAGCAACCATAGTTGTAAGTCTGGTCTACGTTACGGATAGTGGCATATGCAGGAATTCCAGCTTCGCCGCTCTTGAAAGAGATAGACATTGAAGTGTAGTTTCCAGCAGGTACACTAACGTTAATTGTCGGATCTGAGTGACCAGCACGAGGATATACTGTGTTCAATTCGCCGATTGTGTGCGTGAAACCAAGGGTATCAGGAACTTTCATCAACATTTTATATACTCTTGTAGGAGCAGTGATTGGAACAACAGTAGTGATTGGTGGAACGATCAGAGCGACACCATTTGAGCTACCTGCACGATTGTTGATAGAATCGTAGTACATAGTCAACAATGGAAGACCTGAAGTAAGGCCGTATGCTGATGGCAATGGGCCTGCTGGGTATTCAAGACCGTTAGCGAGGTCGGCAGTAGCTGCGCCATTACCTGTAGCGAAAGTGAATATAAGTGTATCTACGATAGTTGGTTTTGCTGGGTTTCTTTCGTATGCGCCGCAAACTGCAACTGAATCGATTACATATGCATCATAAGCAGTGATAGCCATGCCTGACATTGTAGATGCGTTCCAAGCAGAAGCGAAAGGCTGGAAGCCCATAGCCGCGCCTACGAAACGTACTGTATCGAAAGGAGTTGTGCCGGTGAAACCGAAGATTGCTTGTTGATTTTCCCACATGTTCATACCAGAGAAACCAGGAGTACCGGTTACTGTAGCTGGAGCCATGATTTCATCAACATAATCGTACCATCTTGTACCTGCTGTGCCACCTGGAACCGCTGGTTTAGGATCGTTGTTGTGGATGGTTGGCATAGTTGATGACAACTGAAATGCCGCGCCTTTGTTAACTACTTCACTGCGATTGGATCCATAGTTGAACAGTACGCTTTTACGGGCTTCCTGCCCATGAGCGAGCCCGGCTACCAAGCCGGCTGCAAGGATTAGAAAAGATTTTTTCATAATTTTTTGTTTGGGGAAAGTTTATTATTAATAGCTTCAAGGATAAAGGTACGTATGTTTTTTACAACAAAAAAAATTATCGGATTTTTTTTTTGGAGGCAGAGCGGAAGCTAATAAAAAAGTGCAATTTTTTTGCGTTTTTGGTAAACTATAACAATTTGATAATGAAATTAATGGACTTACGATGGCGTGTGTTTTTAGCTTGATCGCCATGCCGAAAGCAGCCTCGCCCTACATGCCTGTGCGAAGAGTTGATTAATCATTTCCTTGATCCTCGTTAGGAAGCAATCTTAAGCAAGTTTTGTCGATACCGATAAATATTGGTCCCGATTCGTAAACGTAGTGCGGTAAATGCATGTTGACTCTTAAATATCAGTTTACATAAGTTACCTTTGTGCATCTTAATTTATTTATGCTACCCGAATTCGAGAATACCGAAATTGCTTTTCGCTATCGCAGCGATAAAGAGCTGAAACGTGCGCGTTTCCTGTTTGCATCCATGGGTTCGCCTACCCTTACCAGCGTAGGTATGAAAATGACCAAGATTGCTATATCGTGGAATTTACCGGTAAAGAGATTGATAAAGTCGACATTGTTCGATCAGTTTTGCGGAGGCGAAACAATGGACGAAGCAGCAGCTACGGCGGCTATGCTGGGTAAGTATGGCGTGAGTACCATACTGGACTATGGCGTAGAGGGTAAGGAGACGGAGGGCGACTTCGACCGTGCAGTGCCTGAATTTGTAAAAGCAATTAAACACGCAGCATCTGGCAAGAATATACCCTTTGTGAGCGTGAAGATTACTGGCTTCGCTTATTTTGCGCTGTTGGAAAAGAAACATGCGGGCGCTACCCTTACAGTTGATGAAGAGGCTGCATGGAAGCGAGTATATGACAGGATTGATTTCATTTGCAAATCGGCCGCCGATAATAATATTATGGTACTGGTAGATGCGGAAGAAAGCTGGATACAACAACCGGTAGACGACCTTACTGATGCTATGATGGCTAAGTATAATAAGAATAGAGTTGTAGTGTACAACACTTTTCAGATGTATCGCCACGACCGACTGGCATTTCTGGAGCAGTCGTACGAGACGGCTAAGAAGGGAGGTTACCTGCTGGGCGCTAAGCTGGTGCGCGGCGCCTATATGGAAAAGGAGCGCGCCCGCGCTGCCGAGAAGGGGTACAAATCGCCTATCCAACCCGATAAGCAGTCGACAGACCGCGATTACGATGCAGCAGCCAATTTTTGCCTCCACCACCTCGATGGATTAGGTCTGTTTGTAGGTACCCACAACGAAAACAGTTGCCTGAAAGTAGCGCGCTATATGGATGATAATGGTATTAAGCCCAATACTGACCGGGTATATTTCTCACAGCTTTTTGGTATGAGCGATAATATTTCTTTCAATCTGGCCAACAGCGGCTATAAGGTGGCCAAGTATCTGCCTTATGGACCGGTAAAAGATGTGTTGCCCTACCTGATGCGCCGGGCGCAGGAAAACACATCGGTAGCCGGGCAAACTGGCAGGGAGCTGACGCTGATAGATAAAGAAATGAAGCGCAGGAAACTGTAACAGGTAATATTTTAAAAATATAAATATATTATAAACGAATAGCGGCCCCGTGGC
>CAIRYK010000079.1 GCA_903882805.1 uncultured Bacteroidota bacterium
ACCCAGAATGGGTTGAATGTGAATAGACAATATGGATTTGTAGTATAAAATAGCACATTCAACTCCTTCAGAGTTGTACCTAATTTTCCTTAATACCGGAGGCTTCACCTCCGGCTACGCACATTTTAGCCCTATCGGGCTAAGTGCGAATTACAATCCAATTGAGTGACAAATTTCCGACTATAGTTTGCCGATTTATGAAATACAATTGGGGTAATAAGGATTTGTAGTATACTATAGCACATTCAACTCCTTCGGAGTTGGACCTCATTCTCCTTATTACCGGAGGCTTCACCTCCGGCTACGCACATTTTAGCCCTATCGGGCTAAGTACACACTACAATCAAATTGAGTAGCTAATATTAGAAAAAAGTCTGCCGATTTTTGAAGTTTAGTCGGTTAATGCAGCAATCGATCGTGGATTTTTGAGTAGGGTGTGCCAAAGCGTGAGCGAGTGTAGGTGCATAAAAAAAGAGAAGCTGTTGGGCTTCTCTTTTGGGGTATATAATGAGTTGAAGATTATTGCTTGGTGAATTTTCTTGTAGCTACTACTGCGCCATGGCTGTTGAGCAGGCGAACGAAGTAAATTCCTGAAGGGATAGCCTCGAGGTTGAGGTTAGCGCTTTCCCCGGTTACTTTGTAAACGGTCATTACTTTGCCGATGATGTTGTAGACAGCGATGTTTTTCACATCTGCGTTTGCATCATAAACCACATTGAGCTCATTGTTAGCAGGGTTTGGATAGATTACTACGTCGTCGGTAGATTTTATCAGGGAGGAAACGCCGGTAGTTGTGCGGTTGAAAATAAACGTTTCAACTGTAGTGTCGGTAGTTGCGTTGCTCATGAACTTAAACCGAACATAGTAGGTACCATAACTGGTAACACTTGCAAAGTCGGCGCCAATGCTAAATGCGCCTGGACCGTTAAAGTACTCAGCGGATGTTTTTGTTCTTCCAGCGCTGATAGGTAGTAGTGTAGGTAAGGGATAGCAACTATTATTGTCGCATGCCTGAAAAATAGATTGCCAGTCGGCAGGGAAATTAGTTTCTACAACCTTCCAGTCTATTGTAAACGGCGTAGTCGTAGTTATAGCTATATTATTTGTAATAGTAATAGATCCACTCGGCGCAGTGGTCCAAATGGTATCGTGCGCTGGGGTCATGGACTGAGCAGATGCCTGCGCTCCAAATAAGGATATCGTTGCGCCAAGCAAAATAATAAGGAGTGATTTCATTACAGGTATTTTACTTGATAAAGATATGGAATAAAACACCATTGCACACATTTTGTTATGAACGGGAATCATGTTTTGTTTCGGCCGTATTTGTTGATATAAACTTCAATGCCATGATCGGGTATTATCACTGGGTATTGGTTGCCTCACCCCGGCCCTCTCCGAGGGATAGGGAGGTGTTGCGGCGCCGGTGTTGTGCGCTAGCGTTGTGGTTGTGTGCTGGTGTTATGATGTTTTGGCGCTATTGGTTTTCTTGTTATGCTTGGGTGTAGGTGCATAAAAAAAGAGAAGCTGTTGGGCTTCTCTTATGGGGTATGTAATGAGTTGAAGATTATTGCTTGGTGAATTTTCTTGTAGCTACTACTGCGCCATGGCTGTTGAGCAGGCGAACGAAGTAAATGCCTGAAGGGATAGCCTCGAGGTTGAGGTTAGCGCTTTCGCCGGTTACTTTGTAAACGGTCATTACTTTACCGATGATGTTGTAAACAGCTATGTTTTTTACATCTGCGTTTGCATCGTAAACGACATTGAGCTCATTGTTAGCAGGGTTTGGATAGATTACTACGTCATCGGTAGATTTAACCATGCTGGTAACGCCGGTAGTCATGCGGGTGAAAACGAAAGTTTCAACTGCAGTATCGGTTGTGGAGTTGCTCATGAACTTGTAACGCACGTAGTGCGTACCATAGCTGGTAGCAGTAGAAAGGTCGATAAGCATGTGGAAGTCACCGACGCCATTAGGATAAGATGCAGATGTTTTTATCTTACCAGGGCCGATTGGCAACAACAATGATGATGGATAACAGTTGTAGTTATCGCAAGCCTGAAACAATGGCTTCCAATCATCTGGAAAATCGGTAGCCGATACTTTCCAATCGATTGTGAATGGTCCAGAAGATATAGTAAGGAAATTATTTAAAGTTGCAGCGCCTGTAGCAGAAGACCAAATAGTATCGTGAGCCGGCACTATAGACTGCGCTTCAGACTTAGCGGCGCCAAAAGTAAGAGCAGCGCCAAGCATAAGAGTAAGAAGTTTTTTCATCGGGTATATTTTCACGTGAAGTTAAGTGAAAATTTTATTGTGTCAAAATAAATTATTTTTTCCAGAGATTTTAACATTTTTTAGGAAACTTATCCACATGGGTTAAAAAATATCCACAGAGCGAAGTTTTTGGTTGATTTTCGACTGAAAATGCAGTGAAAAAGGCCTGATGTTTTGAAAATCAGGCCTTTTAGGTATAGAGTTATTTATTATTAGTGTCCGGCTGGAGCGCTCATATCTACCGATGATACTTCTTTCCAGGTAGGTTTGAAATCTTTCTGGAAAGCATCCCATGCTTTATGTTTGAAGGTATTGTCGCCGAAATAGGTTAGGAACATTTCCATTTCTTTTACGCCATGGTAGCCGCTAATGGGGTTGGGGCTTTGGAAGTTTTCGAGGAAGAAAACGCTGGTAGGGTAGCCCATTTGTCCTTTTAGTAATTCTACGGCAAGGGTATTAGCTTTATATTCTGGTTTGTAGTAGTATTTTTTGCCCAGAAGGGTGATGGTGTCCTGACGTTCTGCGTTGAATTTGAATGCGTAGAAATTGGCATTCATATAGCGCACTACATCGGGGTTGGTAAAAGTGCCTACGTCCATCTTCTTACACCATCCGCACCAGTCGGTATATACGTCCATGTATACTTTGCGAGGCTCTTTTGCCATACGTTCCTGGATCTCGTCGAGCGAAAGCCAGTTGATTTCTGTATTAGATTTTGAATTAGCGGTTTTTTTGGTAGTCGGCTTTTTTTTGCCGGCCTGAGCAAAAGCTGTGACGCTGGCAGAGGAGCCTATCAGGAGTGTAGATAATGCAAGAAGCAATACACGTTTCATTGATTGTTGAATTTTGGAAACGAATTTACAATTATTCCATGTAGTTTTGGCGGATAGCCGTAAATATTTATGATAAAGATAGCAATTGCAGTGACGGGAGCGAGTGGGTCGATATTTGCAAAAGTATTGTTGGAGCAGTTGCAGCGACTAAGCGTACAGATAGCGGAAGTGGGTGTAGTGTGGAGCGCTAATGCTTATACGGTATGGGAGCATGAATTGGGGAATAAGGATTACGAACGGATACCATTTAAGATATGGGATAAGAACGATTTTATGGCGCCGTTTGCATCGGGCAGTTCGTCGTATAGTGCGCTTATTATTTGTCCGTGCAGTATGGGTACCCTGGGACGCATAGCTGCGGGCATGAGCAATGACCTGGTGACGCGCGCAGCGGATGTGATGCTGAAAGAGCGACGGAAGCTGATATGCGTGGTGCGGGAAACGCCCTACAACCTGATACAACTGCGGAATATGACCACAGTGACAGAGGCAGGAGGGATAATTTGTCCGGCCACACCATCGTTTTACAGCAGGCCGGTAACAATGGACGATATGGCCTATACAGTGATACAGCGTGTGTTGCAGCTGGCCGGGCTGGATACGGGCGGGTATAGATGGGGCGAGGAGTAGGCGGCTATGCAATGCAGATAGCATTACAAAGCCATTGTTAGCGGTGTGCATTAACATGATTTTTAATGATTTGCGCCAATATTCGGCTCCTGAAGCCAGAAGGGCAGCAATGTGTTGCGCTTAGTATTCTTTATTGCAAGTAGAGTATGGGGCTATTCGCGAAAACGATTTAGCGGTGGTCTATGGAAAGGGTTTTCTTATTGAATTATGGGTACTGCGATGTGGTAGTTTTGTTAGGCTGGTCACATGAAGGGGTAATACTATTTGGGTATTAAAAATCGCCGTACAGCTGTTGTTGCGACCCTACGGGACGCAGCATATAATGGAACATAACTACAAACCTATTGCACCAATCGGCGCAATGACATGCGTTGGCGATGAATTTGAATGTCGATTTTGTATAATTACCGCCCGTTAATTGTTGTTTTTGTTAAATGTGTAGTTGTTTAAACTGATTTTGGATGGTTGTGGGCGGATTGTGCAATTACTGAGCCCTTAATAACCTGTAAATGACGGATAGTGAAGGGATTGAGCGTGAAAAAAAATACATGATAAGCGCTGTATGAGACGTGATAGCAACAAATACGTATTGTTATAAAAACGTGATTTGCAGGGGGTGAAAATGGTTGTCATCTTTGTGCTGCAAAACAACGAAATCCCTATCATGACCGAAAAATTCAGGAAAATAGACAGGCCTTATGTACTGTCGGACAGCAGCGTAAACGAGTATGGTTTCAGATTGCTGACAGAAGGATACCAGTTGGGTATGTTTCAGAAAAACCCAATTGGCTATTATATGCATCGCCGGGAAGACGGTATCGCCGTGAAATGGGAAGACCTGCGGATAGAAGGCGATCAGGTGGTAGGCATACCGGTGATCAATCTGGCGCACAGCAGGGGCGATCAAACCTGCGACGAGGTAGAAAACGGTTTTTTGAATGCGGCATCGGTGGGGCATATTGTGGTGCTGGAATACAGTACCGACCCGGAAATGCAACTGCCCGGACAAACCGGCCCCACAATAACCAAGTGGTATAATAAAGAGTGCAGCCTGGTGGATATACCCGGCAACGGCAATGCGCTGACCTGCCTTTATGATGCGCAGGAAAAAGAGATCAATCTAATGGATCTGAATATGGCGTTGCCTGCGCAGTCGATAAAGCAAGCAGATGTGCTAAAAGAGCTATGCGGCGCGCTGAAAATGGCAGACACTACAGAAGGGCGAGCCCTGGTAACAGCTGTGCAAGACCTGATGACAAAGGCCGCCGACCTTGCAAACGATAAAGAAACACTGACAACGCAGGTAGCTACACTAAACGTACAACTCCGGGAGCAAGCTAATGCCAATGCACGGTACGAAACCAACCAACTGCTGGAAGAAGCGCTGGCCGCGAGAAAGCTGACGGTGGCAATGAAAAACCAGTTGGCCGCCGATTATGGAGCAAATGCCGCCGGGCTGAAAATGCTGCTGGCAGCCATGCCCGCCTACCGCAGCGTAACCGAGCTGCTGCAAACAAAACAAGCCGAAGCAGAAGAGCTGCAATGGGAGTGGGACGACTATGAGCGTAACGACCCAAAGGGAATCAAGCTGAGAGAACTGAAAGCGAGCCATCCGGAACGATACCGGGAGTTGTTTGACCGGAAGTTTGAGACGGGGGCATAGCCGGTAAAATTGCTCAGAGCATCTCAGGCTAACAACCTCCATAATTCCCGAGGACCGAAGGCGCTAACTTAAAATTCCAAGATAGCAACTGTTGTTGCAGATTGCCATTAAAATCAATGACCGTGTAAGGTTGTTGTTCCTTTGGCGTACCACCTTTTCAACTGAACATATTGAAAGTACCGGCGCTATTGCGCACCTGTTGATCTATACCCATCCATCTAATCCTAACGTATAAGTTATTCAATTGTCGCTGTTTTCCGGTAGGGGATAGCTTCCGGGCGCTGTATGCGCGGACTTGCGGGCGGGCAGCGAGATGACATAATATTCTAAAAATTTTATTCACCAAAAACAAATAACAATGGCCATCCAAAAGGAGATCTGGCAGGACCACATTGAGGGGAACCTGTTTAAGAACAATGAATTTTTAATGGCGTCGACAGACGCGGGACAGTATGTGCTGAATGGTAAAGTGGTGCATATACCACAGGCTGGCGCACTGCCAACTATTGCCAAGAATCGCAGCAGCGTACCGGCGGTAGTGGTGCAGCGCACGGATGCCGACATAACCTATGTGCTGGATGAGTTTACCACCGACCCTATATTGATACCCAACATAGAGGCTTATGAACTCAGCTACAGCAAGCGCGAGAGTGTTCTGGGCGAATATGAAGCTGCACTAAGACAAACAGTAGCCGACAACCTGTTGGTGAGCTGGAGCCCGGGCGGCGGCACAGGAGTGGTAGTGCGGACTACAGGCGCTGCAACAGCCACACACCTAACCGGAACCACGGGCAACCGCAAAAAGCTAACCGTGAGCGACCTGAAGAATGCACAGTTGCAACTGAATAAGCAGAACGTGCCGATGGAAGGCAGGTATGCTTTGCTGAGCGCGGATATGTTTCAGCAGTTGACAGATGATATGTCGGCTACGCAATACCGCGACTTCAGCGCCGCATACGATGTGAAAGACGGCGTGTTGGGCAGATTGTTTGGTTTTCAGATAATGATGCGCGGCAGTGTGGTAACGTATGACAATGCACTTGCGCCACAAGTGAACGCTTTTGGCGCAACGCCAGACGATGAAGACAACGACGGAGCGTTATGCTGGCAAATAGGCGCTGTGGAGCGTGCGCTGGGTCAGGTGTCGTTTTTTGAACGCATAGGCGACCCTACTTATTATGGCGATGTATATAGCGTGGGTGTGAGAATGGGCGCCCGCAAACGCCGCAGCGACGCCAAGGGAATAGTAGCCATAGTGCAGGCTGCAGCCTAAGCTGGTAGCCGCCTGGAAATTGGCGCCGCTCGGCAAGTGTAATAGGTCGGGCGGCAACAATTATCTGTTCTGAAATGCAGAACAGAAGCAAATAGGGCAGGCAGCTACGGCCGAGAAGGGAATACGCCAAATAGAACTAACACCCAAAAGCAGTAAAAAAGTATGTTATGGTTTCTGAAATCAAGATTTGGATATTACTAAGCGTGGCTGGTATTATGGCTACGGTACTGGGGTTTGTGGTGCGACTGGTAACTGCTGAAGTGATAAAGCGGCTGGACGATATAGTGACGGAACTGAAGCAGCTAACGCAGGCAACCACCATACAAGGACAGCAGATAAAGGGCCTGCAGGAGCAGGATGCCATAATACACAACCGCCTTAATGAGCATGCCAACAGAATACATACGCTGGAGAAGACCGGCGCCGGCGAGGCGCTGCAACACAGATAACCAGCCCCTATAAAACCTATCGAAAACAATAATTAGAAAGTAGCCATTGGCGGCATGCAACTAAATTGACAACTGAATATCTGCAAGAGGCAGACAGATCAGGGCTATAAAAGGCATAGCCGGAATGGAGACAATTTATAAAAATTAACCAACAAGACTAAAATAAAAATATGGGTAGTGTGCAAATAACGCTGGCTAATGGCCAGCTGGGAGGAACGATACAAACCCGCGATGGCATTGTGGGCATGGTATTGACAGGAGAGACAGAGAGCCGCGTTGGCGGCTACACGGAATTGACTCCGATATTGGTAACAAGCATGGGCGATGTGACCGGCGCGGGTATATCGGAAGCATTGAATCCGTTTGCGATGAAGCAATTGAAGGAGTTTTACGATCAGGCAGGCAGCGGAGCACAATTGTACCTGATGCTGGCGCCGCCGACAATGACCGTAAAAGATATGGCCGACAATACAAATCCCGACAGCGCCAAGGCATTGCTGGATTATGCGCAGGGAAAAATAAAAGTACTTGGCTTACTGAGCGACGATGCAGCCATAGCGGCGGCGGGAGGAACAATAACCGTAACCAACGGCCTGAATGCTGATGTATATGTTGCGGCAACCAAGATGAAGGTTATGGCTCAGGCATATTTTGCCGATGAACAACCATTCAGGTGCATAATAGGCGGCACATCGTATAACGAAGTTCCGGCCGACCTTACAAACCAGGCAACAGGAGGCAACAACAACCGGGTGGGCATACTAGTAGGCGATACTGTAACGGGCGCTTCGGCTTGCTTAGGTCTGGCGTTGGGGGTAGTAGCTTCAGTACCGGTGCAGCGTAAGATAAGCAGGGTGAAAACCGGCGCACTGACCAATACTGCCGCCTATATAGGCGCAACAACTGTGGAAGCAACTGGCGCCGGCCCAATAGCTGTAATGGCCGGTAAGGGATATATGACCTTTATAACTTACCCCAATGTAAGCGGGTATTTTTTTAGCGGCGACCCGATGCTGGTAGCTACTACCGATGACTACAGCATGCTGTCGAGAGGCAGGGTAATAGATAAGGCCCATGCGCTGGCCTATGCCACCTTTGTGCAGGAAGTAGACGATGAAGCGCTGGTGAACGAAGATGGAACGTTGGATGCGGGTTTTTGCAAATGGTTAAGTCAACAGATAGTGAATCAAGTAAACAACACTATGACCGCACAAAAAGAAATAAGCGGAGTGAGCTGCTACATAGACCCTTCGCAAAACATACTAAGCTCCAACAGGCTGAATGTGGTATTGAAAATTGTGCCTGTAGGATATGCCACAGAAATAGAAATCAACTTGGGTTTCGATAATCCGGCACAGTAGAATTCGACGGGTTGCAAAAGGCCATTAGTGGAAGTACAATAAGAGCTCCGTTACAGATAACAGCAAAGTAGTAGCCAAACAACAATCACAAACAAGAGTAAAAACAAACAATATGCCATCAATACCATTTTTCGACAGCAAAGACTGTGAGTGGGCCGATATGACGGTGATGCTTGCGGGATCGCCGATTACTAAGATACGCGGGCTGAAATATAAAGCCGCAAAGGAGAAACAATTGCTGCATGCCGCCGGCGACGAGCCAATAAGCATACAACATGGCAATCGCACCTATGAGGGACAAATAAAAGTACTGAAGGGGGCTATAGACGATATGAATAAGGCTGCTCAGCTGGCCGGCGGCGACGATGTGCTGGATATGCAGTTTGACATAGTAGTGACGTATAAACCCAAGGGAGCTAGGCAATTGCAAATAGATACGCTGGTGAGCGTAGAGGTAAAAGAGTTTGAAAAGGGTTGGGAGCAAGGCGCTAAACATATGGATGTTACATTGCCGATTGTGTTTATGAAACTGCTATCGGAATAATGAGTGAGCCCCAAGGCGATGAGTAAGAAAGAGTATTAAAACGAAAAACAATACCATGGAGAACGAACATACACTAACCGGACAGGCTACTGAGCAACAGGTGGCAGAGTGGAAGAAAAAGCACAAATATGGGATATATGCGGTTGAGGTGGACGGGCATATAGGCTACTTTAAGAATCCGGGCAGGCATGAGCTGAACTGCGCCATGAGCAAGGCCGACAAAGACAAAGCGCTTGATGTGTTTGAAGAGTTGGCGAATGTGACATTTATAGGCGGCAGCGAAGAGATACTGAAGGACGACCAAATGTTTATCGGGGTGAGCCAGGAAATAAAAGTGAAGCTGGACGGCAAGAAGGCCACACTGGTAAACTTATAGAGGAGTCGTGCGGAGGTCCGGCGCACGATTCCTTAGGTTATCTGGAAACTATGCTTGAATACTACCTGCCGGGACTGGACCACCGAGCCTTGACAGACGAACAGTTTGCACAGAAGATAGCGCACCTCGATTACATAAGAAAGCGTGAATGCGTGGAGCATGACGACTAACCGCGATTACCGAAAAGTAAACCTACCCACCCAGATTAAAACACCCTACCATGCAAACGCTACAAAACCTTAGAACACCCGTGATACCGCCAATAGAAATCCCCGGTAAGAATGCTATATCATTGGCCGAAGCTGCGACGAAATATATGCCAAAGCAGCCGATAATAACTGGAGTGACGATGGGCGGCGACAAGCTGGGTTTGCAGAAGCGATTACGGGCAGGGAATTTGAAATGGAGTGTAGGAAGTGAATCGAGAGGAAAATCAGCTGGTAAGCAGCGCTCGGTAATGTTTAACGCTGGAATGGTGCAGCAAAGGGCGCAACAGGATGCTCCCGGATTGCCAACAGGTGTAAAAAGTGAGGATGGCAAGGCGACAAAAACCGAAGTAATACCTATAGCTGAAATAGCGGACATTGTAGCGCGACTGCAAGGGATCATATTGGCGATTGGCGATATGGTAACGGGTTTTGCAATAGGCGGCGTTGCAGGAATGGCGACGACAGTATTATCGTCGGCAGTGAATGGAATTGCAAAACTGGAAAGTGGATTTGCTGTAAGTCGCAGCAACCATCCTTTAAGTAGTTTAGTGAGCAATGGTACAGTTTCTCCGTCGGTAGGTACTTATCAAGCGAAACTGGCAGAAATGGGTACCCGTTCATTGGGCGGAATGTTGCCGGAACAGCGGAGTAGCTCTGGCTTGAGCTCTTTGGTTGAAGCGAGCGTAGCGCCAATGTCATCAATGGCATTTAATAGCGACCGAAACCAACATTATATCATAAATGTGCAACGCAGAGCGGCTGTAATTTCAGCTAAAAGCGCGTTGTGGCAAGGTAATGACAGGGCGCAAGGCACAGCGGGTAAATTGCAAATAACGCCCAATAAAGCGGCACAAATGGAAGCCATGCGAGTTGTAAGCTTGTCGGAAAATCGGGGTTCGATGCAGTTTGGGGCAATAACAGCGCCGCCTGAAAGGCAATTATATCCGGGCCCGAGGTACAATAGCGATTCGATAGGCGGGGATGTAGGGAGGCCACGAAGCAGGAACTCAAACAGCAGACAAAATGAAGTGGGCAGGAGTGTGCATATACACTTGGATAAGCCGCTAATAGAGCGATTTACAATTGAGATAAAGGACGCGAAAGAGGGGTTGAGTGATTTTAAGCGGAAAGTAGAAGAAGTGTTGCTGGAAATACTGAATAGCGCAAACCTTATAAAATAACCATATGGCGGAAATAGCATTTGATCTGGCACAATTATTTGAGTCCACGTTCGGATATAAGACACAGGCATTTGAGCCAGACTTTGAAGAAGTGAAGGGTATAAATCCGCCCGGGCGGGTAGAGCAGGGCGCTTACGGATCGGCTTATTATGGGCGTAGCGCACTGGGGAGAGAGTATTATATGCCTGTAACGCTTACTTACCCAGATGAAAGAGCGTTACCATCGCCAAGTCCGGATCTGGCATTTAGCGATGGCGATGATACGGTGACAGTATTGAAAAAATGGGATTTACCTAATGCAGTGATTGCTATAAGCAGCAGGAAAGTAATAGTAGAAACGCCAATGACCGAGCGGAGGGGCACTGTGAAGGAGCTCATAAACATAGAAGACTACGAGATTGTAGTGAAAGGGTTCATTATAGGCGCATCGAATGAGTTTCCCGAAGCAGAAGTAGCTACGCTGAGGGAGGTGTACGAGCAAAATGTCGCTTTATCCATACAATGCCCGCTTACCGATTTGTTTTTGCTGAGACCGGGTAGAAATGGAAGCGATAAAGTAGTGATAAAGGAACTGAAGTTGCCTATAGTAACCGGAGTGAAAAATATACGGCCATATGAACTGGTAATGGCGAGTGACGAGGGATTCAGCCTTGTGTTGGTTTAGCGATTTGGGTAAAAGTGATTATAAAACAAAAAAATGAGGCCCGAGGGAGAAGGTATGTTTGTATTGAGTAGCGAGATAACGATAGGCAAGTTTAAGTTTACGGGAGTTCATGAAGTGCGTATAAGGCGGAGTTTGCATGGTTTGGCAGATACTGCAATAATAACAATACCATCTATCGCGAAAATATTGCGCGGCGGAGTAGCCTTCCCTGGTACGATAACAACAGCCAATCAGTTTAACGACGGAGATGCAGTAGAAATAAAGCTTGGATATAATGGTTACCTACGTAGCGAGTTCAGCGGTTTTGTGCGCCATCGGTCGTTGCAGATGCCCCTTGAAGTGCATTGCGAAGGGTATAGCTGGCTTTTAAGGAGGACAAGTAATGCCAGGTTTTACAAGGCAGACAAAGTAAAAGCGTTGCTTGAAGAGGCAGTTTCGGGGTTGGGACCGGGGAATGAAATTGCGGTGGAATGCGACCTGAATTTGAAATTGGGTAAGGTTAACGGCGATGGAGATAGCTCGTTTGATCTGTTGACGAACATAAAAAAGTATACCGATGAATGCTTAACCTGCTTTTTTGTGGAGCCCAACAAACTGTGGTGCGGGCTATTATACACAGCCTGGGCAAAAGGTGAAGATGCGCTTAAAGCAGGAACTGTGAAGTATAGTATTGGTGAAAATGTGCGGAGAGACCAACAGCTACAGGTGAAGCATAACGAAAATGACCGTGTAGAAGTGCGCTACAGTAAGAAATTGCCAAACGGAAACGTGATAGCACAACGATCGGATATACTGAAGAAGCATTTGCGCAGACACAAGAAAATAATAAACAGGGTATTAGTAGAAGGAGACCTTAAGGCGCTGGCCAATGAAAAAGCCTATCAGCTTAACAATTTGGGTTTTGAGGGTAGTCTGACGGGTTTTCTGGAGCCTTTTGCATTGCCCGGTTATAATGCGCAGATACTGGACAAGAGATTTCCCGAGCATAATGGCGAATATCTGGTAGAGAGTACAGAGGTGGTATTTGGTATGGGAGGAGCAAGAAGAATTGTAGAACTCGGACCCAGAAAAGGGTTTGCAAAAGAGCTGTAGTATGAGTAAGAATACCGGAAAAATTCTCTCCGCTTTTAGAGCGCTGGCTGGTGGAAGTTGTGAAATAATAAGCGGCAAGGTAGTAGCAGGCAGCATAGATGAAACCAACGGAACAATAAGCGTGCTGCCAACTGATGGCGAATCGCCAATAGAGGGTGTAATGCTGAAGGCACATTCGGCAGGCGGTAATGGGATACTACAAATACCGAAAGATGATACCGACGTAGTTATTGCGAGCATAGACGGTACGGGGGAATGGGCGGTTTTGCTGATTAGCGAGCCGGAGCAAGTAAGCGTGAAAATAGATAATGTGGAGTGCTTGATAACTGCCGATGCGGTAACAATTGCCAACGGAAGCGTAGCTTTTGTACTGACTCCGGAGATAATAAAAATGACCACGCCAACGGAAAGCCTTTATGCCGTGCTAAACGACATGATTACTGCAATAACCTCGCTAACTGTAGGCACATCGACCGGGCCAAGCACTGTGCCCATAAACGTTGCATCTTTTACTGCTTTGCAAGCCAGGTTGAGCAACCTGACCAGCGCATAATGGTGGGAAGAGCTACTTCTTAAAAAAGAAATCAAATCAAACAGTTATGGCAAGACCAATGATAGATATAGGGCTTGATGCCTCGGATGATCTGGAGATAGCTACCGGCGATTTTGTGGTGGTAGAGAGTACTGCTCAACATCAACGACAACTGATCTTGAACAACAAAGGAGATTTTAAGCAAAATCCTACCATAAGCGTAGGGGTGTTGAACTATATGGATGATGAAAACTTCCAGCAATTGATCAGAGCCATAAGCGTAGAATTTGCGCGCGACGGAATGGATGTGAAGCGGGTGGCGCTGGCGAAGGATGGAGTAGTAAAAAGCGACGCCTACTATCGTTGATCATAAAGTTGGGGTTTGCTGCCGAAGGAATACCGGAAGCAAGAAGATAAAAAATGTGCAACTATGGGAAAGACAATAACGGTAAGACCAAACCAAAGCATGCTTGATATCGTGTTGATGGGCTGCGGTACACTTGAAGGTGGCATGCAAATCATGCTTGCCAATAACGGACGGAGCATTAGCGATATACCGAATGTGGGTGATGAGGTAAATCTGGAGACGGAAGAAATCAAACCATTAAGTGATGCGGGAGTGTTGCAATATCTGCGACAGCAAAAAATTGTGATAGGAACAGCCGGAGTTGCCTACGAGCCGCCAGCACCCGAGTTGGAAGTTACGATTGTTTTGAAACCTGTACTTACAGCGATAGCCACATCAAGCGCGCCGATTATGGATCATTATAGTATCGCGCTTGATGGGAATAATTTGATGTTCATCAATCAGCATGCACTTATTACCGACTACCTGATTGCGAACCCGCTTAAATACGAAGCGGAAGACAGGTACTTGGCGGGTTTTGCATCGGCCAATGTTAGTCCGGATGGGACAACGCCAATGCCTGCGAAGCATATCCCCTATTCGATACCGTGGGATGCCGGTCATGGAATGATGATGTGCTGGGATGCAAACCCAACTCCAGTAAAGACAGTAACGTTCGAAGATGTAGCTGGAAATACCGCTTATTACTCGCCGCTTGTAGCGCTGCAGGCAGACGCAAACATCGTGAAAGCCTGTCTTGCACCGGATTTATTGGTGGAAGTTGTTTCGTCTACAGAAACAGAAGCAACGCTGAGGCTCACCCGAAGTCATTTGCCCCTACCCTTGCCGGATTTTAGCAGTTTTAATGACATTACGCTGAATTGGATTTACACTGGTGTGGTGGGTGTTCCTGACCCTGCTGACCCCGGCAACCCGGATAAAATATTATTGGTACGGCCGGTGGGTAACCACACTTTTGGAGTAAAAGCAACTTATCGCAACAGCGCACTTATGATAAGCTATCCGGCAAGTCAGTTTACGATGGTGGTAAACATAGGATGATAATAGATTCTTACAAAAACACTAACCTAATAATTTATGGCCAGAACGATTGCACAAATACAGCAAACGATTAAAGACGCAAAGGCTGCAAACCCGACATTGAGTAACCTGACGAGTACGAGCATGGTAGCTATATGGCAACTATGGACCTACATAGTGGCTGTTTGCCAATGGACCCTTGAAAGTTTGTTTGACGCACATAAGATTGAAGTAACAGGCATAATAGCCACACAAAAGCCCCATACGCTGCAATGGTATGTGGTGATGGCCAAAAAGTTTCAGTATGGGGTTACATTGCCGCCAGATACAGATGTGTATGCGGTTGTTCCTCCTGCTGACCCTGCAGTTTTAGTAGTTCAATATGCAGCCGCGGTGGAGCTTGCCGGTTTGGTACGTATAAAAGTGGCCCGTATGAGCGGCTCTGCTTTGGCGGCATTGACCTCCTTGCAACTCACGGCATTTTCGGCATATATGAACAGGATAAAAGATGCAGGTGTGCGTTTGCAGCTTACAAGCGGTCCGCCCGATGAACTTCAACTTGCGTTGCATATTTTTTACGACCCACTTGTATTGGATAGCTCCGGCGCAAGAATTGATGGTACGAGCGCTGATCCTGTAAAGACTGCAGTAAAGAACTTTCTGGAGCATTTACCGTTCAATGGTTTGTTTGTGCTCAATTTTCTGATAGAGGCATTGCAGGCAATTGAAGGAGTAAGGATAGGGCAGGTTGTGAGCGCACAGGCACATTATGGGTTTACCAGCTTTGTGCCAATACCAGTGGAATATGTGCCGGATGCCGGATATATGGCGCTCGATGAGCCATTTTTTGATATGCATATCACCTACTCTGCACATGGTCCGGTATAAACGGAGGGGATAGCAGGCAAATTATAAACAAGCTAAAAAGAACTAAGATGCCCATTTTTGATATTGATTACGATGTACTGGTGTGGCAGTTGTTGCCGGTTCGGTTAAGAAAGCCCGTTGCTTATGCTTGGTTAAAATGCCTTGTGCAACCTGTGAAATGGTTGTACGGATTGTTTACCGGCTTTAGAGGCGAAAATTTGTATTTATTGGCGCACAATAGCCAGGTGGCATACCTGGAGGCAGCGCTAAATGATACGTTTGACACCATATTGAGGCGGATATACATTACCGACGGCGCCTATGAAGACCCGGAATTTTTGTATCTGGTTCCTGAAAATAAGCCTGTTTGGCTTGGTCTGGTCAGCGAGGTAGGTAGCACGAGCTATGTAAATCCACGTGTATTATATACAAATGCGGAAACATCTTTATTGGGTACTGCATTTATTGTAGTTGTACCTGTTGGGTTGAGTTTCGATGCACAGCGTATGCGGGCTTTGATAGATTTCTATAGACTTGCTGGTCGGAATCAGTATGAGATAGTCGCGATTTAGAACACCATTAATTTTTAATAAGCATACATAATATGAAAACTATAGACTTTACTAAACCAGGTGGTTTTCCACTTACACAAGATCAGCTTGACTATTTGCAGCAGGCATATATAGAAACTGTTTCGGCGCTATCACTTTTGGGAAGTTCTGGTGGGCCTGCGCCTGTACTTATCAGCGGCATGGCCATAAGTTATCCGTCGGCAGGTGCAATAGCTGTTGCTGATGGCTGGTTTTTGTATAATGGCGAGATGGTGCGATTTACAGCAAGTAGTGTGTCCGGACTTGGTTTGGGAACGGAGGCATATGTGGTAATAGCAGCAACCGCCGGCACGCTGACCTATAATGACGGTAGTACACCAGCTGTAATACTGGACAAAACTGCAACTGTACAAGCCCTGCCTACAGGTACGCCAACCGACGCTTTTCATTTTTTGCTGAGCGCTCTTACGCCCTTTGGTAAGGGATTCGGAATAAATAACCGTGAGCAGAACTGGAATAGCATAGCGGTTAGTACAGCTCCTGCGGTGGGCGGAGTAACGGGTACAGTGTATTATAAGAAGGATTTTACCGCAAATACGCTACATATTCGTGGTTTTTTGTTTGCTAACAATGCGCAGAACTTTGCGGCTTCGCCGGGTGCGACATATTATACAATGCTGACTTTGCCAGTTGGGTATGTACCTAGCTACAATGCATTTTTTACATCACATTACTACCTGTCCTCGTTGCTAATGGATGATATTGGTGTTGGTTATATTAAGCAGTTTTCCTCTTCAATCAACACAGCAGGTCAATTCTTTGTTAATTGGATTAAACCAGATATTGCAGTAACCGGATATGGAGTTAATTTCAATTCTGTTATATCACTCGACTAACTTCTAGTTGCGCTTTGACGTGTGAAAAGCAATAGGTAGACTACAATAAATAGCATAGAAGTAACGCTTGATGCCGCAATTTTTAGCAAAAGGAAGCCAACGTTGGAGAAATTCCAAAGTTCAATGCTGAAAAATACAAGATGGTGAATAACTATCAGGAAAGCGCTGTAAACCAAAAACGGCATCCACCCCATGGTTCTTATTGATGGATGAAGACCAGCATATTCGCTTAGGTGCCGAGGCTGCAAAGCGCTAAGTACATTGGTACGCAAATAGGCAACAAATACAGTGGCAGCAGCGTGCATTCCGGCTGTGCACATAAATGTATCAACCGTAACGCCCATAAGAAAACCTAAAATAAGTAGGGCCCATACCGGAGTTTCGAAGGGCAGCAGTAATATAAAAACCGGGTAAACAAAAGGTATGAAAATTGGGAATCCAACAGGTTCGCTCCACCATCGCAGCGTAATCTTATTTAAGATTATCGTTTGCAGCAGTGCGATTATTATAAAACGTAAAGTATTTTTTAAATATACGTTCATGTTATTTTTTTACTGTTGAATCTTCTAGGCGTTTTTTCTCTTCGCTCATTTTGTTTTCTACAACATATACATATTGCAATCTTCTGAAATTAGTAGACGGTTGCAGGTATAATTTCTGAAAATTATTTTTCTTTAATACAGTTATTCGCATTACTGTGCCCACTAAAATATCAGGAGGAAAAAAGGAGAAGTTGGTGGTAAACACCGAGTCTCCTTTTTTTACTTTTGCTTGTGGCGGAACATCAATCATTTGAAGCTGATCCGGTTGTTTTTCATCCCAAACTATGTAGCCAATCGTTGCATCTCTAAGTTTTGCGCTAACCTTCTGCTTCGCGCTTAGTATAGACAACACGCTTGCAAAATGCGCAGAAACGTGTTCAACCCTTCCAACGATACCTGTTCCGGATATAACAGCCATATTTTTACCTACCCCGTCTTTAGAGCCACGATTGATAGTAATATAGTTATCGCTTGCATTGATTGAGTTATTAATTACTCTAGCGCTACGGTAGGTGTAATCTGCGTATTTTACAATGTGGGTATTGGTATCGTTCGAAATAACTTTGTGCAGTGCAACACTGTCCTTTAGCGTATCAATACTCTTTAAGTCTTCTATCTTTCTGCGAAGCATAGCATTTTCGTTCAACAAGCTATCGTTCATGTTGCGTAACCCAAAGTAGTAAACAACATCGCTTCTTTTTTTGTAAACGAGTCCTGATACTGCATTTGCAGAACTGATAATGTCGTTGCCTTGTAATGTATTAGTTCGCTCAATAAGTATAACGCACACAATTTCTAATGAAAGAAAAAGTATGAGATTGAAAAAGCGCCGGACAAATAGAATAAAATTGCGCACCTAATATGAATAGTTGGTAACTTGTTACAGTTGATTGTAAAATGCAAAACTAACTATGCATTAATAAATAACAGTAACAAGTTACGTAAATCGGTATTAATAAATGCTCTTTTCGTAAATCATCTTAGTCAAATATCTCCTAAAATGTTCTCCCCAAGGGCTGGTTGTATTATGGGGGTTATTTCATCAAAAACGGCATCCTTGCAATGTTTTTCAATGCCATGCCAGTGCCTCTCACAACTGCGCGAAGTGGATCGTCGGCCACATGCACAGCCAGCTTAATTTTATGAGATATCCTTTTATCTAAGCCACGAAGAAGAGCGCCACCGCCGGTTAGGTATAATCCTCTACGATAGATATCGGAAGCCAGCTCCGGTGGTGTACTTTCCAAAGCTTTCAAGATTGCTTCTTCTATTTTAAAGATCGATTTGTCCAATGCTTCTGCAACTTCCTGATAAGAGACCATTATTTGTTTAGGTATTCCTGTAACAAGGTCGCGGCCGTTAACGGCTATATCATCGGGTGGGTTATCTAGTTCTTTCAAAGCAGAGCCTACATGTATTTTTATCTGTTCGGCAGTACGCTCGCCAATCATCAAGCTATGGTATCTGCGCATAGTTTCCATAATATCGCTAGTAAATTCATCACCGGCAATCCTTATGGACTGGTCGCAAACTATACCGGCCAGCGCAATTACAGAAATACCTGTAGTGCCGCCGCCAATATCTATAATCATATTTCCAGTTGGTTCTTCAACGTCTATTCCTATACCCAGTGCAGCAGCCATGGGTTCGTGAATCATGTAAACCTCTTTAGCTCCGGCCTGAGCTGCAGAATCGCGTACTGCTCTTTTTTCAACTTCAGTAATACTGGATGGTATACAAATAACCATACGCCAACTTGGAGGGAACATTGGTTTTTTAGGATAAACCAATTTTATCATTTCACGCAGCATCCCCTCAGCAGCGTTAAAGTCGGCAATAACTCCGTCTTTTAACGGCCGAATTGTTTTGAGATTTTCATGCGTTTTTTCGTGCATCATCATAGCTTTTTTGCCCACAGCTACGATTTTATTTGTAGAGCGGTCAATAGCTACAATAGAAGGCTCATCTACCACAACCTGATCGTTGTGAATAATAAGCGTATTGGCAGTGCCAAGATCTATTGCTATTTCTTGTGTAAGAAACTTAAAAAAGCCTAAAAAACTCATTATGGCGGTAATTTTATAATGATCGCAAAAGTGCGAAATAAGTAGTTTAATGTCGGGAGTATTATCTCCGGCAACGGCAAAATTATGGAAATATTTATCCCCGAAAGGTGAAATTGTTCGCCTTGCTAAAAATAAAAATTTTAATGTATGATAAACGTTGAGTAAGCCGCAATAATGATAAAAACGTGTTTGAAAACTACTAAATATAGCGGTAATTTATCAAAAATGGTTGTTAAGTAATTTTGATTTACTGCTTTTAGCGCAACTTTTTTAGCAGATACTGTTTGGCGTTTTTTTCCTAATTTTGCACCTCGGGCGTTGAGCCCGATTTTTATATCCGCTCATCGCTTTGACAATTCAAAAAGTCAATTATTCCGATACTTTTATCTTATCGAAATAACGTTTAGATAATTTTCATTGATTACTTATATATTTTTCTGGAACAATGCCTCGCGATTTATCTATTAAAAGTGTACTAATTATTGGCTCAGGCCCAATCATCATTGGTCAGGCTTGTGAATTTGATTATTCTGGTTCTCAGGCGGCAAGAAGCCTCAGAGAAGAAGGTATCAAGGTGATATTGATCAATTCGAATCCTGCTACGATAATGACTGATCCTATAATGGCAGATAAGGTTTATTTATCGCCGTTGACAGTTGAAAGCATTGAACAAATACTGGAAGAAAACGAAATAGACGCCGTACTACCTACTATGGGAGGCCAGACAGCGCTGAACCTTGCAAAAGAAGCAGATGAGTTGGGCATTTGGGAGCGATTTAATGTTAAGCTGATTGGTGTAGATATTAAGGCTATAGACAAAGCAGAGGATAGAGAGTTGTTTCGTAAGTGGATGATTGAACTTGGTGTGCCGGTAGCCACTGCCCGCACTGCCAATTCACTACTGGAAGGAAAGGAATTTGCACAACAGATAGGTTTGCCAATAGTAATACGACCATCCTTCACCCTTGGCGGGTCGGGCGGTGGTATAGTAATGCATAAAGATGAGCTGGAACATGCATTAGAGCGGGGATTGACTGCATCGCCTATGCACGAAGTGCTGGTTGAGAAGGCTATGCTCGGTTGGAAAGAGTTTGAACTTGAATTGCTACGAGATAAGAACGACAACGTTGTTATTATATGCACTGTAGAGAATTTCGACCCAATGGGTATTCATACGGGCGACAGCATAACGGTAGCTCCGGCAATGACGCTTAGCGACACGGCATTTCAGCTGATGCGGAATACTGCAATCAGTATGATGCGCGACCTTGGTAATTTCGCAGGAGGCTGCAACGTACAGTTTGCACTGAATCCGGATACAGAAGAAATTATTGCAATTGAAATAAATCCGCGCGTTAGTCGTTCTTCGGCTCTGGCATCAAAGGCAACCGGCTACCCTATAGCTAAGATTGCAGCTAAACTTGCAATCGGGTATACGCTCGATGAATTAAAAAACCAAATCACCCAGACTACTTCTGCCTATTTTGAGCCTGCTTTGGATTATGTGATTGTAAAAATGCCTCGGTGGAATTTTGATAAGTTTAAAGGAGCCGATGACACGCTGGGATTGCAAATGAAATCGGTTGGCGAGGTTATGGCTATTGGCCGTACATTTCCAGAAGCATTGCAGAAAGCTTGCCAGAGTCTTGAGAATAATGCTACCGGGCTCTCGTTTATCAGCGCAAGCAGAATGCGCCCTGAGGAATTGCTAGATTCGCTGAAGCGGCCGACATGGGATAGAATTTTTAAAATAAAAGAAGCCATTGCTGCTGGTGTATCTATTAAAACTATAAAGGAACTTACTCAAATTGACAGGTGGTTCTTGTATCAGATACAGAATATTGTAAATCTGGAAACAGAAATACGTAAATACAAACATCTGGAAAAATTGCCGGAGGCTTTGTTGTTTGAAGCAAAGCAAATGGGCTTTGGCGACGAACAGTTGGCAGATTTGGTAAAGGATTGTACTGGCGAAGAGGTATACGAACATAGGAAGGCGCTGGGTATAACACGTGTCTATAAAATGGTAGATACCTGTAGTGCAGAATTTGAAGCGAAAACACCATACTACTACAGCACGTTTGAACACAAGGCCGAACTGTCGGCGCCAGGAACGCCGAACGAGGTGTTTAATGAAAGTAAATCATCGGATAAGAAGAAAATAATTGTTTTGGGTTCAGGCCCGAACAGGATAGGACAGGGCATAGAGTTTGATTATTGCTGCACGCATGGTTTGATGGCGATTAGAGAGTGCGGGTACGAGTCGATAATGGTAAACTGCAATCCTGAAACAGTGTCTACCGATTTTGATATTGCAGACAAACTCTATTTCGAGCCGGTATATTGGGAGCATCTTTGGGAAATAATAGAACAAGAGCAACCGTATGGCGTGATAGTTCAGCTTGGCGGTCAGACAGCGCTTAAACTTGCAAAAAGGCTACATGAAAAGGGCATAAAAATAATAGGCACTTCTTTTGATAGCATGGACATTGCTG
Organism: uncultured Bacteroidota bacterium; assembly: GCA_903882805.1. GTDB lineage: Bacteria > Bacteroidota > Bacteroidia > Chitinophagales > Chitinophagaceae > Nemorincola. Next base: position 21,890 of record CAIRYK010000079.1, read on the forward strand.
AAGATCGCGGTAGGTTTAGCGATACACTGAAAGATTTGGGTATTCCATATCCCAACTACGGCACTGCCTATACCACCGATGAGGCAATAGAAGTTGCGAAAGAAGTAGGTTATCCTGTTTTGGTGCGCCCTTCGTATGTATTGGGCGGACAGCGAATGAGGATTGTAATAAACGATAGCGAGCTGGAAAAGAGTGTAGTAAGTTTGCTGAAACACTTGCCAGGTAATAAGATACTGATAGACCATTTTCTGGATAGGTGCCAGGAAGCGGAAGTAGACGCTATTTGCGATGGAGAGGACGTACATATAATGGGAGTGATGGAGCATATAGAACCAGCTGGCATACACAGCGGCGACAGTCATGCGGTGTTGCCAGCTTTCAATCTTACGCCGCTTATAGTGGACGAAATGATTGATATTGCAAAGAAAATAGCGCTAAGTTTGAATATAAGAGGATTGATAAATATACAGTATGCTATAAAAAATGGTAAGGTGTATGTGATAGAGGCTAATCCAAGAGCAAGCCGCACAACACCGTTTATAGCCAAAGCATACGGAATACCCTATCTGAATATAGCTACAAAGGTGATGCTTGGTGAAACAAAATTGAAAGATTTGGTGATTGAGAAAAAGTTGGAAGGGTTTGCAGTAAAAGAGCCAGTATTTAGCTTTAATAAATTTCCGAATGTAAACAAAGAGCTGGGGCCGGAAATGAAAAGCACGGGTGAAGCAATAAGATTTATCAAAAATCTTCGCGATCCATGGTTTAGACAGCTATATAAGGAGCGTAGTATGCACCTAAGTAAGTAAAAATGTAAAAAAATGGAAGGGCCGTGATTGTAAAGATTACGGCCCTTCCATTTTTAAATTGATAAAGGTGTGTTGCGAAAACGTACAATCTTTATTCCTAAAATTGTCTGCATAGAGATACTGCTTGTTACTTTTAAAAAGAAGTCTAAATGACTTTAGGCTACAGTAGTATCAATAAAGTTTGATTGGTAGAATGTAAAGATGTGGGTTTTTCAATCATTTATAAATTCAAAAAAAATCACTGATAACGAAAGGTGTGGCTTCAATATTTGAATTATATATTTGCGAAAAAACCTCGTTATGAAGAGCTTATTCTTTCAGGCTGCGCTCATTTTTGCTGTCATTACAACTGCTACAGCGCAGCAAACATTAACGCAAAGCAGCTACCCAACTTCTGTATTGGGCACCGATACGCTAAAAAAGACAACTATAACCTCCGCATTTCCAACTCTGTCACCGGCAACTGTAGGATTGTGGGACATGAGTGTAGTGACAGACACTGTACCGGTATATTATGCATACCGTGTAGCTACTGGCGCTTACCAATACGCAGATAGTAACATGTATACATTTGCCGGATACGGATATCAGGGAAATGCACAAACCAGTATTACAGCAGCAGGGATAATGGAGTATGGTGTAAATATTCAGAAGTCGGGTTATAGTTTGACACCTCTAACTTTAGGTGTTACCGACAGTCTTATCATCAATCAACAGAATATTGTTTACACATCGCCAAGGAAGAAGATTGCTTTTCCGGCAACCTATATGAGTTCCTGGACATCGACTTACAGCGCTGACTTTAGTTTTCAGGTGTCGCTGTCATTAATTAGTTTAGATCATGCGCCTGGAGTAGTGCGCAGTTTTATTACCCAAAAAGACTCTGTAATAGGTTGGGGTAAAATGAGGGTCAAGGATCTGAGTGGAAGCCCTTCAGCATATCTGAATGTACTTCAGGTGCAAACTACAATAATAAAAACCGATAGTTTCTATATCAACGGTTCATTAGCGCCGCTTCCGTTGCTCAGTATATTCAACTTAGCGCAAGGCAGAACAGACAGTACATTTCTTCACAACTATTACCGTGCGCAAGAAGTTACCCCACTTGCTGAGGTGCGATTCAGTAACGGCGCTTACACCACACCGCGGAAAGCCACAACACATGTACAACGTTTGTTTGAACTCGGTGTAGCCGATATAAATAACAATGCTCGCGTGAACATATACCCCAATCCAGCGACTGGAGACAAAATATTTGTTGACGGACTTTCCGCAGCAGGGCAATGGGAGTATTCGCTTGCTGATATTTCGGGTAAGGCTATTGCCAAGAGCGCTATAACTGTAAATAATGGGGCTACAACAATACCACTACAGGCAAATATAAAAGCCGGTAACTACTATCTTACACTGATACGCAACGGAGTTGTGTATTGTGTAAAACCGATAAGCATAGCTGAGTAACGAATGTTAATACACATTATTTAGTTGATTCGTTAGGAGATTTACAAGGGAAAAGGTTATTAATTTTTGGTTAATGTAAAGTTGTGCAACATGCATATGTGAATATGGGTAATAAATATTCGTAAAAAACAACACGCATAAGCTATAATGTTCTTACATTTAGGCTCAAATATTAATGTATGAAAAACCTATGCTTTATCCTCATTGCGTTATTGATGTCATTTGTTTCATCAGCAATAGAGCCAATTACCGGACCTTCATCTGTTTGCACCGGTAGATCAATTTACCTGAACGATTCCACTCCCGGCGGCACCTGGAGCAGCAGCGATGTTACTATAGCAGCTACATCTGGCACAACCAGCAGCTGGGTAAATGGCGTTGCGCCCGGAACAGCAACAATAACTTATACTGTTGGCAGTCTGTTCGTAACTACGGTTATTACCGTCAATCCTACTCCCTCGAGCATTACAGGCGATATAAATGTATGTGTGGGTTCGTCATCAACATTAGCGTGTGCAGAGCCTGGCGGAACATGGAGTAGCTCAAACCCGGCGATTGCAACAGCAGGCGGCGGCGGCGTGACAACAGGCATAAGTTATGGCGCTACTTTCATTTCGTACACACTACCGGGTGGTTGCAGTTCATCTACCGTATTTTATGTTTCGGTATTACCTACGGGTATCACAGGAGCTTCTACAGTTTGCGCAGGCGGTACAGCTACTGTAACTGCATCTACTGGTTACGGCGTATGGAGTAGCAGCGTGCCCGGTGTAGCAACAGTAGCCGGGAGCATTGCAGCAACGGTAACCGGAATAAGCACAGGAGTAACCACGCTTTCCTACACCAATGTGTGCGGATATGTGACGCGCGATATAACAGTTGTTATTGGTCCTACGGCTATAACCGGCGTTGCTACAATATGTGTAGGTCGTACCTCTACATTGAGTAACTCAATATCGGGCGGCACATGGAGCAGTAGCGCTCCCGCAGTAGCTTCTGTAAGCCCCACTACCGGGGTTGTAACAGGTAACACTGCCGGAACCGCAACAATAACGTATTCGCTGGGTACCGGCTGCTTTGTAACTCGACCAGTTACTGTTATTACCGCTCCGGGGCCTATTTATGGTTCAACCACATTGTGCAATGGCACGACAACCTATTTATCTAATTCAAGTCCGGGCGGTACATGGACAAGCAGTATTCTTACTGTCGCTGCAGTTGGTTCTTCATCAGGTATGGTAACCGGACTCTCAGCCGGGGTAACTACCATCAGCTACATATTAGGTGCCGGCTGTGCAGTAAGTGCTGTGGTAAATGTGGTTTCAGCCCCTACCGCAATTACCGGTACTCCTTCCAGCTGTGTAGGCGGAACAACTACCCTTGCCGATGCCACCGCAGGCGGCACGTGGAGTAGCAGCGATCTTGCAGTAGCTGTTGTAACCGGTTCTCCATCAGGTATTGTAACTGGTATTGCCCCAGGTACATCAGTTATCTCGTACACTACAGCTTGCGGTATTGTTACCACAGTGTTTACAGTTTATGCAAGGCCAACCGTAACAGCAACATCGGCAACCACTTGCGGCAGATTAATTACCCTAACCGCAGCAGGCGCATCAACCTATTCGTGGTCGCCAACAACTGGCCTTTCTTGCCCAACCTGCTCTACCACTGATGCAAACATCAGCTACACCACAAATTATGTAGTGACAGGTACAGGTACGGCAGGATGCATAAATACTACAACTGTAACAGTAGAAGGAAATAGAATATTAGGTAAGGTGTCCTTCAGCACAACTCCTCCAGACACACTGGATATGAAGGTTTGGCTTATACAATTCAATCCGGCTGATAGCTCCATCACCGCGCTCGACTCAACTATTACCTGCTTATCAGGCGGTGTTCCATATTACGAATTTGATGGCAGGGCTGCAGGCAGGTATATGGTAAAAGGCCGTATGCTGCATGGTAGCATACCGGGCTCAAGCGGTTATATACCTACCTACAGCGCAGCTTCGCCATTTTGGTATGCAGCTGCCAGCGTAAGTCATTTTTTGTCTACCACCGACTCCATGAATATAAACATGCAGTACGGTACCGTACCGGCAGGTCCGGGTTTCATAAGCGGCTATGTGGTATCGGGGGCAGGTAAGGGCACATCAGGCGATGTGCCAGCGCCTGGCATGCTTATTTATTTGCTAGATGCCACTACCCATCAGCCGCTCACTTATACCTATACAAACTTAAGCGGTGGATATTCCTTCACCGGGCTTGCCTATGGAACATATATTATTCATCCCGAAGAATACGACTATACAACAATACCATCATCCGTTATTACACTTAGCACGACAACTGGTTCGGCAACGGCTGTAGATTTCAGGCAGTTTACAACCAGCCGGATTATAAAACCATTTACCATTATTACTACAACTGTATCAGGTATTGAACAACCATCATTTTCAATGGCGCCCAACCCTACCAATGGTCAACTGAGTGTTAGATGGAATAATATGGTATCGGATAAAGCTATTATTACGGTTATGGATATGACAGGTAGGTCTATGATGACATCTGAGATTGAGATTAGTGCAGCTACCGGCGCTAAAACACTGGATTGCAGTATGTTGAATAATGGGTTATATGTTATTTCAATAAAAGCGGACAAAATAACCGTTATCGGAAGGTTAGAAATAGCTCGTTAGACAAATAACAGCAAATTAACCTCCAACTAAAAAAATATTTATTTTTATTACTAACAACCGGAGTTATTTTTACGCCATATTACGTGCTTTAGTTGTAAGCGCTTAATATGGCGTATTTTTCTTTGTGACAAATGCTGCGCAAAACACATTTTTAAGTTTCATTTTCTAATAATAAAACAAGTAACCTATGCGGCAACTTTATCGTTTCAAAAATTTAGTTACTACTCTGCTGTTGGCAGGGTCTGTTGTGAGCGCTAATGCTCAGACAGTTACTTTTAACTACACTGGCGCTGTGCAGACCTACACAGTAGGTAGCGGCGTGTCGAGTCTGGTGGTAGATGCTCAGGGCGCCAAGGGCGGTACCGGCGGCAACGGAACCATCAATGATCGCGGCGGCTATGGCGGCCGGGCTCAATGCTCGCTGGCTGTAACTCCAGGTCAGGTGCTTTACCTGCTGGTGGGCGGACAAGGCGGTAATGGTAGCGGCACATGCTGCGGCACTGTTATACCCGGAGGCTACAATGGCGGCGGCGCAGCCAACTACGGTAACGGCGGTAGCGGCGGCGGAGCTTCAGACATTCGTATTGGCGGCACTACGCTGGCCAACCGCGTAGTGGTTGCCGGCGGCGGCGGCGGCGGCGGATTTTCATCTACGTCTATTTATTTTGATAATTACGAGCGCGGCGGCGAAGGCGGAGCGCTATCTGCTGAAAGCGGACATTACGACGACTTTGTGATTGCAGGTTATGGCGGCGGTGGCGGCACGGCCACTGCTGGCGGCGCAGGCGGTACTGTTATGTGTACATCATCCTCTGGCGCCTCAGGCGTAGGCGGCGCAAGCAGCTCTACTTGCTATGGCGGCGGTGGCGGCGGCGGCTATTATGGCGGCGGCGGCGGTAGCAATGCCGGCGGCGGCGGCGGTAGTTCATATACCAGCCCGACTCTTGCCACGGCAGTTGTGCACACGGCAGGCTACCGCACAGGTTCAAACGGCGTTATCGTACTTACTCCTGTATGTCCTTCGTTCTCGGGCGGCGCTATATCAGGTCGTTTGTATGGTTGCGTAGGCGAATCTGATTCATTGACAAACCCAACCGGCACTTCTGGCGGCGTATGGACGAGCAGCGCTCCTGCAGTTGCAACAATCAATATGTACACTGGCGTGGTAACCTGCGTTTCTCCGGGTCTTACCAGCATTACCTATACGGTTACTTCAGGTTGTGGCACGGCTACTGCTGTAGCTTCATTCACTGTATTTGCTACTCCTTCTGTAACAGCTTCGGCTACATATGCTACTTGCGGCGATGATTATACGCTTTCAGCTACCGGTGCATCAAGCTACACTTGGTCTCCATCTACCGGTCTGTCATGCCCTACGTGCAGTACCACTACTGTCAACCCTACAGCTACTACTACTTTCACTGTATTAGGTGTAAGCGGTTATTGCAGCAGCTCAGCTACCGTAACTGTAAATGGCAACCGTATCTTGGGTCATGTATCATTTAGCTCTACTCCGCCCGATACGCTCGACATGAAGGTTTGGCTCATTCAGTTCAACCCAATCGATAGCTCTATTACCGCGCTCGATTCTACGCTTACTTGCCTCGATGCTGGCGCTCCCTATTTCGAATTCGCGTCAAGGGCTGCAGGCAACTACATGGTAAAAGGTAAAATGCTTTACGGTAGCTATGCTGGTATGAGCGGTTATGTGCCTACTTATAGCCTTGCATCACCACACTGGTCTACTGGCGCTACTGTTTCGCACGCTGCAGCTACCGATTCTATGCATATCACTATGCAGTATGGCACTGTGCCTGCCGGACCTGGCTTTATAAGCGGTTATGTAGTTTCAGGCGCTGGTCGCGGTACAACAGGCGATGTTCCAGCTCCGGGTATGCTTATTTACTTGCTTGATGCTACTACGCATCGCCCTGTAACCTATGCATATACCAATACTGCTGGCGCATACACTTTTACAGGTATCGGATATGGCACATACATCATCCACCCAGAAGAGTATGACTACAACACGATCGAATCTGCAGTTATCACGTTGAGCTCTACAACGCCTTCTGCAACTGCTGTCGATTTCAGACAGTTTACCACTTCTCGTGTTATTAAGCCTTTTGTGATTGTTACCACTGGCGTAGCTTCTGCTCCGTTTACCGGTATCAGCCTGTATCCTAACCCAACAACTGGTGTTCTCAATATCAACTGGAGCAACCAGACTGTGGGCGAAGCTACAATGGTAATCACGGATATGATTGGCCGTACAGTGTATACTGCGCCAGTTAGCATCAATGCAACAAGCGGGCAGGCTACTGTTTCGCTTAGCGATCTGAAAGCTGGATTGTATATGATCAGTATCAAGTCTGATAACATAAATTACAGTGGCAAATTGCAGATTGCAAAATAATCTGTAATAGCTACTAAACATAAAAAAGGAACCTCCCGGCGATATACCCGGGAGGTTCCTTTTTTTATGAATATTGAACACACCATTATAGGTTGTCTATTACAATTCGGGCCATATACGCCATATCCGCTATGCTATATCGCTGGTCTATTGGCAGTCTGATAAGCTGGTGCGATAAATAGTTTTCGTAACTGTCTTCGGGCACGGCTTTATGTATAGCCGGAAAAACAGTGCTTACGTATATTTTATTGGCTATGAGTTGTTGTTTTAGTGTTGCAGAGGGGGTAAGCAGCGGATAGAAAAGAGGTCCGCATACCGAATCTATATCCATTGCCTGGTATTCGTTGTGTTGTCCAAGCACATGGTGCAGGTGTAAAAAGTTGCGGTCGCGCGCAAGCTTATTTTTCTCAAAATCGTAGGTGTTCAGAAATTTGCGCGTGGTAGCCGACATCTGGCCCATACCAATACCCGACAGTTTTTGCTCGTTTTCCCTGAACTGCATAAAGCCGGCATTGGGCGAAACATTGCCCCTGCTATACAGATGGTCGGTGGTGTGGGTGCAATCGTAAGGGGGTAGTTCGGTATTGAGTCGTTTATTGGTGTACAAAAATGCGCCGTCGGGTGTGCCGGCAAATTTGCGCAGGGAGTAGAAGGTATCTACGCCCGGCGCTGGTGGAGCAAACAATGCCTGACAATTATCCACTATCAGGTTGTTTACCAGCGAGGCTAGTTTTGGTATGTAGTCATTCTTAAACCCGAAATTGTTGAGGTATAAAAAGGCTTCATCCTCTTTTACCATAGGTATTGCGGTTGGCTCCATTTGTTCATCAACAAAGTAGAACTCATATTCTACACCGCAGGCTGCTATGGGCTCAAAAATTACATCGCATATATAGTAGGGCACATAAATGCGTCTGTAATTGTTGGCGCGCAATATGTATTCCAGCGCATACCTGCCCGAATTGAGCAATAGAGCCGACGAATGTATGCCGCCTAACTCGATATTTGAATATTCAATTTCGTAATAGCCGCCTATTTCCTTCATTGCATTAGTCGATTTCAAAAAATATTTCTCCTTTTGTATTAATACCATTGTAAAGGTAAATCAAAAGGTTTTCAGTAGTCTACAAACAAAAAACAATGAATAGTCTTCCACAATTAGCGCATGCCGTGTGCAAGCTCAAAATACTGTGCTACGATAGTTTATTTACTCAAAAGTGGTGTCCGACGATAGTTGAATTTGTGGTATTTGTCAAATTTAGGATCTCTATTTTCTTTTATTGAGTCGGCTAATAATATTATATATAGAGAACTTCTATCATTTCTTTTCTGGCTCTTCTGAGGTTATTGCAGCAGGGCGCCAAAGTAGCCCCGCTATGGTTACAGGCAATACACTTAATAAAACAAGCTAGACCTAACTAACAATCTGGAAATATGATACAGCAACATAAATTGTCAAGACCATAGGCTATAGTAAATTAAAGAGCTAAATAGCATTTACACTAATGCGACATTTTTTCGTTTAACTCGGTATGGTTATACTTCATATTTCTGGCCCCATTTTTCCATAAGCGCCATAACGGGCAATAGTTTTTCGCCTTCGTCGGTAAGCGAATAAACTACTTTGGGAGGTATGAGCTCGTACACTTTACGGTTTACAATTCCATTTTTTTCTAACTCACGCAACACTTGTGTCAGCATCTTATCGTTTATTGTTACCAATATTTTTTTTAATTCGCCAAATCGTTTGGGGCCGTCGCGTAAGTTCCAGAACACCAAGCCCTTCCATCTGCCGCCTATTACAGATAGGGTAAGATCTACAGGGCAATAGTAAAAAGTGCCGTCCAGTTTGAATCTCTTCATATGCGCTAATATTGTAGTAAAGGTAGCAGTTGCCATTACTGCTTACCAAATCTATAGCGCTTTCTTTTTGGGTAGTATATTGCCTGAAAGAAGTATCGGGTAGACATTTGTACTTAAAATAACAAATGATGGAAACCAAACAAGACAACAAAAAAACTGCATTGGCAGTATCGTATGCTATACTCGATGGCAAGTGGAGTGAACTCGATGCGTTGCTGGACGATAAATTTACTTATACAGGCGATGGTTTTGTGTTTAATAAAGACGAATACATAGGATTTATGCAAGACATGAAAGCTGCATTTTCTGGTTTGCAAATGGAGTTTCCACAAACGTTGGCCGATGGCAATATGGTGTCGGTCAGGTTTATTTCTAAGGCAGTAAATACCGGTAGTTTCATGGGCGCTCCGGCTAATAAAAGGAATCTGGAAGTAAATGGCATTTTCATCAGAAAAGTAGAAAACGGTAAAGTGATGCAAGAGTGGCAAACAACGGATTTGCTTGGAGTAATGAAACAAATAGGTTTTGGGGCGCTGATGGGGTATTCCGTATTTGTTGGTTTATTCAATGTAGCACAAAAGCGCCCGGTAAGAAAATGGTAATATCAATGGTTATACCCTCCCAACTTCAAAAATCCGCAAATGAATAGTGACTCTCTGTAAAGCAATCTGATTGCTGGATAGGGTAAGCCAGATACGGTTAAAATGTGCATTGCCGGAGGTGAAGCCTCCGGAATTATAGACAATGACGCTCAACTAAGGAGTCGAATGTCATTGTAGCTTACAGATCAAGTGAGACGTTTCACATTCTACCCTTTCTGGTTGTCGCTTGTGATACAAAATCGACAATAAAATTCGGCGTTTACGCATGGCATTTTACCACTGGGTGCAATATGTTTGTAGGTGCGCTATGTATTATTTATAAGCTGTGCACCCTGGGGTGCAACAAACCCCGCACGGCGATTTTTAATGTCCAAACGGTATGATTAACCTTACCCAGGTACCCTGCCGGAGCTACGCATATTAAAGCCCGTTCTGGTTTTAGTATTGCGTTATCTCGACTAATCTACATAACATTTGATGTGCGGAGTATTTGCTCGTGCGTTTGCGTTTGCCATAAATGTATACAAATTGGTATTATGGTCGCGGTTCGGTAAGCCCACCGAAACAATTTGGGCAATTTTGCGTGGCGGGGCTCAAAGAGATATCACCGGTATTTTGGATAGTAAGAGGCTAGGAGACAAAAGGGCTATTATATTTTGGGTGATTCGGCTCGGCGCGACTGCAGGGGGGATATGGTATGTAGCGGCCTTAGGCAATTACATCATTATCAAAGTACCGTATTACACATTCTTTAAGCAGTCGCTCTTGTTCGCCGAGGCCTTTTACCTCTACGTGTGCTACCTCTACAAAATGCGGCCAGCCGTCTTCGTCGCGGCCCAAAGCTTCATAGTAGCCCAGCTGACTGAGTAAGGTACACACCGCTATGTGCATAAGGTCTTGCTTTTGCTCCTTCGAAAACTTAACTCTAGGCAGGCGGCCAAGTTCGTTTACGCCAATGAGGAATAAGATAGCTTCCATGTCGGGCGTTTTACCAAAACGCGCGCTCAAATTATTTTCGGTATCCAACCACCTCTGTTCAAAATTTTCCATATTCGCTTAGCGCTATCTGTTATGTTGTGCCTGCCGGCTGTGCTGGCAGTGCGAAAATAGGCTATTAAGCCATTTAAAAATGATGTCGCGAGCGGTATTGTAGAAATAGCTCGGTATATTGCCCTTTTAAAAAACGTTAAAACTGAAATCAACTTATTTGTTTCTGCTTTTAGCGTTTTACTTTTGAATTCGTAAAATTTCATTTCAACCCGGCTATACCTCAAGGTATGCAAGGGAATAACTTTTGAATCTATATTGAACTGATTATGGAAGCATCTTCATCTGTCGACATCCGGGAGCTTAATGAACGTATCCACCGGCAAAGCGCTTTTATAGAGCTGCTGAATATGGAATTGAACAAGGTAGTGGTTGGCCAGAAAAACATGGTAGAGCGCCTAATGATAGGCCTGCTTGCCAATGGCCATGTGTTGCTGGAGGGCGTGCCCGGACTGGCCAAGACGCTGGCTATTAAATCGCTGGCATCGGCTATTCATGCGCGTTTTGCACGCATACAATTTACTCCCGACCTTCTGCCCGCCGACGTGCTGGGCACCATGGTGTACAATCCGCAGAAGCATGAGTTTGCGGTGCGTAAGGGCCCCATTTTTGCCAACTTTATACTTGCCGACGAGATAAACCGCGCCCCAGCAAAGGTGCAGAGCGCGCTGCTGGAGGCCATGCAGGAGCGCCAGGTGACCATTGGCGACAGCACCTACAAACTGGAGGAGCCCTTTCTGGTGCTTGCTACGCAAAACCCCATAGAGCAGGAAGGCACCTACGAGCTGCCCGAAGCGCAGGTAGACCGTTTTATGCTGAAGATAGTAATCACTTACCCCAAGAAAGAAGAAGAACGCCAGATCATTCGCACAAACCTCAATCCGGCTGGAGCGGTGAAAATAAACCCCGTGGTGAGCGCCGACGATATTATGAAGGCGCGCCACCTGGTAAGAGAGGTGTACATGGATGAGAAAATAGAGCAGTACATTCTGGATATAGTTTTTGCTACCCGTTTTCCGGCCGACTACAAGCTGGCAAAACTGAAACCATTTATCAGTTATGGCGGCTCGCCCCGCGCCAGCATCAATCTGGCTATGGCGGCAAAGGCGTATGCGTTTATCAAGCGCAGGGGGTATGTGATACCCGAAGATGTGCGCGCAATATGCCACGACGTAATGCGCCACCGCATAGGCCTTACCTACGAGGCCGAAGCCGAAAACATGACGAGCGAACAAATAATAGACGAGATACTGAATGTGGTAGTAGTGCCCTAACTGAGCGGCAACCACAGTTCGAAAATACAACCCGAGGGCGCGTTATCTTTTACGGTAATGCGCCCTTTGTGTTGCAGCGCTATTTTAGAGGTCAGGTACAGGCCCAGCCCTGTGCCCTTCGATTTTCGGCTGTCTTCGTTGCCTATGCGATAAAACTTATTGAATATTTTTTTCTTTTCGCTATCGGGTATGCCCGGCCCCTGGTCTTGCACCTGAATTACAATACCGTCGGTATTTTTAAACAGGCATAGGGTAACCGGCAAGTCGTCGGGGGTGTATTTCACAGCGTTTTCCAGCAGGTTGTTGATGGCCATTTGCAGCATTACCTTGTCGCCGGTTATTTTGCAGCCGGCAGTTATTTCTTCTTCAAAACGGCGCGAGTAGCGGGCAGCATAGTCGTTTATGCAGTCTTCGGCCATTTCAGAGAGGTTGAAGGTTTCGCGGGCCTGCTTATACTGCCGCCCTTCCAGTTGCGAGGCCAGCAGCATATTGTTGCAGAGGTCGTTCAGCCTGTTCGATTCTTTAATGCAGCGGTCCAGTAGTTGTTTGCGCTGGTCTTCGCTCAGCTGGCGGCGCTCCAGTGTTTGCATATTCAATTTCATAGCTGCTATCGGCGATTTTAGCTCGTGGGTAACGCTGAGCATAAAGTTGTTTTGTTGTCGCGAGAGCCTCATGCGCCTGTTAAGCGAGGTATAAACCACCACAGCGCCTATAAGTATCACCACCAGAAAAGCGCCGCCCTCCTGTACATACTGTGTGCGCCGCATGATGTGCTTGTGTTGCAGCGAGTTTATTTGCCGATAGTAAGTGTAGGGGTCGTAGGCGCTATCTACCCTGCTTTTCAGCGTCAGCACCTCTTGGTCGTATATGCGGCTGCTCAGCTTTTGCAGGCTCATTTCCCAAAACACTATGGCTGCAATAATATAAGCCAGCAATATGATGTAAACCGATGTGAAGAAACGCATAGACCGCGGTGTTGAAAACAGCAGCGCAATGTGTCGCCGCAAAACAAAGTTCAGATAAATAGTTCAGAAACCGGCGATGACTGCCATGGGAGTTGAATGCAGCCGCTAAAGCATAAAGATTAAATGCAAACAGTAAAAAGTTTAACCGTGAAAATCGAAAGAAAAGTTAATTATAGTTAAATAATGCATACAAGCGAGTGGCGGGCGCATGAATATTCAGAATGTTTCGTTCATTTACGTTGTCCTTTTGCACAAACGCTTATACTCCCCACATACCTTCTATGAATCGTTTTTATGTAGCCCTATTGCTGGGCATGTTTAGTAGTGTTGCCGCCAGCGCCCAAACCTATACCATCAAAGGGACCGTGTACGACACGCTGAATGCGGCGCCGCTGTCGCGCGCATCGGTAACCGTTATCCGGTTCAAAGACACCGTGATTGAGTCGTTTACGCGGGCGGGAGCCGATGGGGCATTTAGGGTAAATGTGGCTACAGAAGGTAAGTATACGGTGCAAATCACCTTCCCCAGCTTTGCCGACTATGTAGATAAGATAACGATAAACAAACCCTCTACCGACCTTGGCAAAATAGCCATGGTATCGAAAGAGCATTTGCTGAAGGAGTTTGTGCTGAAAAAGCAGGTGGCCGCCATAAAAATAAAGGGCGATACCACCGAGTACATGGCCGACAGCTTTAAGGTAAAAGAGAATGCTACCGTAGAAGACCTGCTGAAGAGACTGCCCGGTATACAGGTAGATAAAAACGGCGCCATAACAGCTCAGGGCCAAACAGTGGCCAAGGTGCTGGTAGATGGCGAGGAGTTTTTCTCTGACGACCCAAAGGTGATAACCAAGGGGCTGCAGGCCAATGCCGTGGAGAAGGTGCAGGTATATGACAAAAAAAGCGACCAGGCCATATTTACAGGCATAGACGATGGAGAAAAAGCCAAGACCATAAACCTTACGCTGAAGGAAGACAAGAAGAAAGGTTTTTTTGGTAAGATAGAAGCGGGAGCTGGCAATGCGGGCTACTTTCAGAATCAGGCCATGGTGAATGCTTTTAGAGGCAAGCGGCAGTTTTCCGCATTTGGTATAGCCTCTAATACCGACAAGGTAGGCCTGGGCTGGGAAGATAACGGCAAGTTTGGCGGCGGCGGCGGAACAACAGAAATTACCGACGAAGGCTACTGGACGACGACCACCAGCAATTACGACGATTTTGGCGGATGGAGTGGACAGTATAGCGGCAACGGCCTACCCAAGGCATGGACCGGCGGCGTGCACTTTGCCGAGAAATGGAACAAAGAGAAAAACCACCTGAGCGCCAACTACAGATATGCGCAGCAAAATGTAGAGATAGATGGCGCCAACATAACAGTAAACGCCCTGAACGGCGACACCATGCGCAAGAACACCGAACAGTCGCACCAGTTTAACACAGCTGAACGCCATGGCGTAGACCTGCTGTATGAATTGAAGATAGATTCTAACACATCGGTAAGGTTTACTGCCAATGCGGGCACTAAAGACTCAAGATCGGCATCGCTGAATACTACCGAAACGCTGAACCTCACGCCCGACGAAGGACCGAAGACCATCAATAACCGCACCACCACCAGCCTGACCAATGCGCAGTTCATCAATTCGGATCTGTTGTTCCGTCATAAGTTTGCCAAAAAGGGCCGCACGATGTCGGTAGATGTGAAGGAAAACTACAGCATATCTAAGGGCGAAGGCCACCTGAACTCTACGCTTACCAACCCCAGCGCACCCGCGCCTACCATTATAGACCAGAAGAAAATAAACGACAACAATTCGCTGGCGTTTTCTACTAAGGCTACCTATACCGAGCCGCTATCGAAGGTGGCGTTTGCAGAAGTGAGCTATGCACTGACGATAAACAACAGCGACGCCCTCAACTCGTCGTACGACAAAGCGCCGGGCAGCCGCGATTATACTACGCTGCGCGACAGCTTCAGCAGCAACTATCGGTACAACATTATGTCGAATATAGGTGGTCTTAACTTTAAGTTTGTGTACAAGAAAATGAACTTCGGCTTTGGTACGGAAGTGTCGAATGCAAAATTTTTACAGACCGATCTATTGCACGGCGACACATCGCACACCTACAACTACCTCAACCTGTTTCCGAAGGCCAACTTTACCTACAAGCTGGGCAAGCAAACGAGCTTTAGCTTTAGCTACAATGGCAGCACCAAGCAGCCAACCATAACGCAGATACAGCCGCTGAACCAAAACACCGACCCGCTGAACATAACAGTGGGCAACCCGGGGCTGAAGCAGCAGTTTACCAACAGATTCAATTTACGGTTTAACGACTACAAGGTGCTTAGTGGAAGATATCTTTGGTCGGGGGTAACGCTCAATACAATTGCCGACGCCATATCTACTACCCAAACCATAAGCGGACCTGTGAGCACAACGCGCTATATAAATGTAGACGGCAACTATTCGGGCTACGCATACGGCGGCTACGGCTTTAAGATAAACAAGCTGGATATGCGCCTGGATCTGTCGCTGAATGTGAATGTAGACCATATAAACAGTGTGATCAACAACATAAAGAACGTGAGCGACAACAACAGCTATACGTTTGGTCCGCAATTCAGAAAGGAGAAGGAAGATAAATACGAGTTTAGCTGGGAGCCAAGCGTCACCTATAATGATAATCGCTCTACCATAAGTAATTTTTCCACCAATTATTGGGTGTTGAACAACCAGCTAAGCGCAGAGGTGCAGCTACCCAAGAAGCTGGAGATAGGGTCGACAGCAGACATTATGATAAGGCAGAAAACAGTAGCCTTTACCACCAACAACGAGATAATAAAATGGAACGCCTATGTGAGTAAGAAGTTCCTGAAGCAAAGTCAGTTGGAGTTGAAACTGTCGGTGTACGACATACTGAATCAGAACACCGGCTATACGCGTACCGCCGAGGGTAGCTCGATTTACCAGAACAGCTACAACACTATTCGCCGTTACGGTATGCTGAGCCTGTTGTGGAATTTCACCCATAGTCCTGCCGGAGCCCCTGCCGAAAACTAACCTATCGCTATAAAACAACTGGATTTATGAAAAAGATACAACTCACTATCGGGCTGCTGCTCAGCTTCGCGCTCACCGGCTTTGCCCAGTATATTACCGCCGGAAAAATAGAATACGAGAAAAAAGTGAGCCTTCACGCCATGATGAAGGATTATGACGATGGCAATAACTCGTGGTACGAGCGCGTGAAATCGCAGTTGCCGCAATTCAGTTTTTACTATTTCGACCTGTTGTTTGATACTGGCCGTACAGTGTACCGACCCGGCCGCGAGGTAGATAATAAGGGTGCGCGTATGTGGGGCGAGTCGCCGGCAGGAGAGAACAAGGTGTTCACCAACCTGATAACCGGAAAAGTAACCGCTCAGAAAGATGTGTTTGAGAAGAAGTTTATGGTGCAGGATAGCATGCGTAAGCTGGACTGGAAAGTGAAAGATGAGATAAGAATAATAGCCGATTTTAAGTGCAGAAAAGCCGTGAGCCGTATTTGCGATTCGGTGTATGTAATAGCATTTTATACAGAGGATATCATACCTGCCGGCGGCCCCGAGATGTTTGGCGGATTGCCAGGCATGATACTGGAGCTGGCCATACCGCGCCTGCACACCACCTGGACAGCCACAAAAATTGAGGTTACGCCGCCTAAGGAAACAGATTTTGGCGCACCCGAAAAGAGCAAGAAAGTGGTGACCCAGAAAGAGCTGAACGAAACAGTGCAGAGTAGCCTTAAAGACTGGGGCAAGTGGGCTGCCCGCAACCTGTGGTGGATAGCGCTGTAGGCCAATTTGCGTTCATTTTTCGGTATATCCGTTCGCGTGCACTCATATTCCCCTCGATTTTTTTGGATTTTAGACGATACAAAAATGGGGGAATATTTTTAATCGTTTTGGACAGCCTACCCGTAGGGTCGCAACAATGTCCGCATGGCGATTAAACGGTATTAATCGATAAAACGAAGCGCAGCACAAACCTAACGCCATAAAAAACAAAAACCGGAAACGCCATTTTGGGCATTTCCGGTTTTATGTTTATCGCAATATCGCCATGCTATTTTTTGTGGGCCTCTACTACGCCTTCCAGAATGTGGGTGCATAGCTCCGTTAGCTTGGTGTCGTCTTGCAGGTGCTGCATCTGTTTTTTGTTCTTTATGTCGCCCAGCTCAAGTATGGCCGCTGCCGATGCGGTGGAGCGCAGCACAAGTGGACTCTTTTCTGTAAATGCATTTTTTTGTTCCCATTCGGGGCGTGCGGCATGTTTGTAAATAGCGTATGCCAGCCGTTTGCTGTCGTCGGCCTTAGGATTTTTGCTGTTTATGGCAATACCAAAGGTTCCGTTACAGGTTTCTTTTCCCGGCTGGTCGTCTATGTGTATAGACAAGAAGTCGTCGGGTTGCAGTTGGTTGGTCATTGCTACGCGCTCTTCCAGGCTCAGGGGCTGGTCGGTACTTCTGGTCATGCTCACTTCTATATTGTAGTCGGGAGCCAGTTGTTGCAGGCGTTTGGCTACTTTCAGACTAAGGTCTTTTTCTGTTAGCGTTCCCGAATGGCAGCCTTCGTCGTTTCCACCATGGCCGGCATCTACCATCAGCGTTATCTTGTTTTCGCTTTTTACTGGCGCGCTTTTATTAGCCTCGCGGGGGTGAAAAGAGCAAATAAAAATACTGCCGGCAATAATGGGTAGCGCAGCCGCACGCCTTAAGGCCGAAGCCCTTACTTTTTTATTTGTTTGTAGCATGGTCAATCGTCTTTTTATGGGTGAAGAAAAAAATTGGTGTTCGGGCATAAAAGTGGCCGCGCAACAATGTGCCTGCAGCAGCATACGGGCAAATGCATCGGAATAGTCGTCTTCTTTTATGCCATCGTTATTGTTTATTATAGCCTGTTCATCTGCCAAAAACTCGTGTATCATACCCAGTTCTTTCTGTATAAGCCAGTAAAACGGATTCATCCAGAAAATGCATGTGAGCGTCTGGCAGATCAGTTTGTCGTAGGTGTGTTTTTGTTGTATGTGGGCCAACTCATGTCGCAGTATCATTCTGCCGCCAGGCGTGTCGGTAGGTATGCCGGCGCGCCAGTAGATACGGTTCATAAAAGAGAAAGGCGCATTGGGCATATCAGTGTGTAGCAGCATTATGCCGTCTGTCAGTGTAGTGGGGTACAGGCTACCGGCGCGTACTATCCGCGCTATGCGCAGCAGCATTATGGCAACCAGACCAATACTTACAGCGGCAACTAATGACATAACAATCATTTGCCAGTCGGCCCCCGGAGGTGCAGCGCTTACTGTGGCCTGCGCTGTGGTATCGGCGCCATCGAGCGTATGTAGTAGCGCCTGCGCTTTGGTAACAATCGCCTGCGGCTGGCGCTGTATTGTCCACCAACTGAAGTGCAGCAACGGTATCTGTATACTTGCATAAAGCGTAAGCAGCATAAAATATCTGTTGTAGCTGTGCAGGCGTTTGTTTCTGAGCGCCAGCACATACCATGCCCACAATATGCCGCTCACGGTTATGCTCTTTAGCGTAAAGACTATCAACTCATTCATATACCTATGCTATTTTTTCTTTAGTTGTTGTAACAATAACTCCAGATCGGCTACAGATAATTGCTGTTCATCTACCAAAAACGACACTATGCCGCTATAAGAGCCTTCAAAATACCCCTTGGCCATATTACTGAGCGTGCCTTTTGAGTAGGCTTGCTTTGATACCAACGGATAATACCTATGTATGCGGCCTATGGGCTCTATGCGCACAAACTCCTTTTCTACCAGTGTTTTCAGTATTGTGGCTACTGTGTTTTTATGCGGCTGCGGTTCGGGCATATTGTCCACCACTTCCATCAGCAAACCGCTTTCCAGCTTCCACAATACCTTCATCACTTGCTCCTCTGCTCTTGTCAACGACTTCATTAAACTATATTTATAGTTCAAATCTAAAACTATATTTATAGTTCACCAAACAAAATGGGAGAATTTTTTTTTACTGGCGCTTATAATTCGTTCTCTGTTAATCGATTGGCTGTTGGTTCGTCAAAAATTCCCGGCATTATATTATTGATTGATGATTGCTTATTTTAGCCATCGGCACAACAGTAGTATATGAGCGCAGCAAACCATAAAATGTATAATTCCCCATTCAATATTACTGTGTTGGTTGCCGGCATTGGTTTCTTTATCGATGCGTTCGATCTGTTTCTTTTCAATGTATACCGTATTCCCTCGCTTAAAGACCTCGGCTTATCGGGCAGCCAATTGACGCTTACCGGCGAGAAATTGTTGTCTATACAGATGGCGGGCATGATGCTTGGCGGCATTATTACAGGTATTTATGCCGACAAAAAGGGTCGCGTTACGGTTTTGTATGGTTCCATATTGCTGTACTCGCTAGCCAACTTTGCCAATGCGTTTGTACACGATGTAAATACTTATGCTGTAATTAGATTTCTGGCAGGTGTAGGGCTTGCCGGCGAACTGGGGGCAGGTATTACGCTGGTATCGGAGAGCATGACGGTAGAAAAGAGGGGCTATGGCACCATACTTGTGGCCACGCTCGGGGCGCTGGGCGCTGTTACAGCCGGGCTCATTGGCGACGTTCTGCCCTGGCGCTATGCGTTTCTTGCTGCTGGGGTGGCGGGCGGCATTCTGCTACTGCTCCGCCTCAAATCGTTTGAGCCATCCATGTTTAACGACACCAAACTGACTACCGAAAAACGGGGTTCGCTGGTACTACTGTTTTCCGCTCCCAAACGGACGCTTAAATATGTAGCCTGCATACTAATGGGCATACCTATATGGTACAGCGTAGGTCTGCTCATCACTTTATCGCCCGAGATTGCGAAAAACCACGGCATAGTGGGGCTTAAGTTATCTACCTGCTTCATCCTGTTTCAGGTAGGTATTACCAGCGGCGACCTGCTCAGCGGCATACTTAGCCAATTGTTCCGCAGCCGTAAAAAAATTCTCCTATCGTTTATGGCGTTGGGCATACTGGCAACGGCTTACCATTTTATTCGAATCAATACCAGCCAGCAACTGAATATCACCTCATTGCTCATGGGGTTGGGTTGCGGCTACCTCTCGGTGTTTGTAACAACAACCGCCGAACACTTTGGCATCAATTTGCGGGTAACGGTAACCGCTACTGTTACCAACTTTATGCGGGGAGCGCTGGTTCTGCTCATACCCTTGCATCAAGGCCTGGAGCATGCCTTTGGCCTGAGTCTTACCGGTGGGCTCGCCATTACGGGCTGCATAGTTTGGGCGCTGGCTTTGATATCGGCGCTGGCCCTCCCCGATACTTTTGGCAAATCGCTTGCGTTCACCGAGTCGTAGTATGGGAGGGCGGTTATGGGTTTAGTAGCTCCTATAATAGCGTATATGCTATGCATACTGTACAAAACGTTTATTTTCACAAGAAATATGAAAAAAGTATATTCCTATCCGCCTTTGCAGCAATAACGCTATTTGCCGGTTGCTCAAAAATTTCCGGTAGTAAATCTACCGGCTCAATGTCGGCCACCATCAATGTCGAATCGTTCGGCGTTCATCATTACACCGTTGGCTCGTCGAGCCTCGGTGGACTATATATAATTGGGTACGAAACTGCTGTAGGCGTTGGCAGGTATATAGAAATGGCGATTACCAACCATACCGATGGGGCTACCGGCACATATGCCATCACCACCTACCCAGACCAAACCGTAACCGCCACATTAGATTCTAACAACAGCGGCCAGCTGGTGCGAACGGGCACAATAACCATTAGTTCGGCTACATTGGGCGCTATTTCCGGCACATTCTCTTTCAACTGTGTCAATGGGTCGCTCTCATGGACTATAGCTGGCGGTGTTTTTAACGCAGTTAAATAACAATAGTATAGCCGGCTCTTATAGCCTGATTGCTCAAATAGCGTTAATATAGCATTGGTATTGGCCAAGCATGGTTGATTAGGGTTTGCATCTGTTGATGCCTATACCTTGTGTGCAGTTGCTCTACAACCCATGGGCATGCATACCAAGCTCATTATTCCATATAATGGTCCAACGACTGTTTTATGCGTCGTTTTATATGAGTTGCCAATATTTTGGGCGCCAGCACTTTAATATTTTCACCAAAACCCAGTATTTCCCGCTCCAGTTCAAAATTCAGCACCACGTCTATTCTTATTATTATGCCATTTTCATCTTCTTTCATTACTTGCTGCGATGCATGCAGCGGCTTAGTGAGCACATAGGGCGCATTGGGTTTGTTTACAAAAAGTATCACTTTGTTGCCGCGGTCTTTTTCTGTTTTCGTCACACCCAGCAAGTCGCTGAAATAACGCTCGAAATCAACGCCTTCGTAAGGTATAAATGGCTCCTTGGGCAACTCCTGAAACGATACAATACGGTCTAATGCCAGCGTTATCAGCGGATTCTGTTTTTTTGCGCGGCATATCAGAAACCACCTATTGCGGTATTCTTTGAGCAGGTAGGGGTAGTATATCTGCTGGCGCGCTGTAGCTACTTTAAACGATTTATACTCGAGCAGCAACGCTCGCTTTGCAGCAATAGCCTCATACAGGGGCATAATATGCTCCAGCCCTTTCAGCATACTATTGTTTTCAAACTGTATGTAGTTTGCCGGGGTGCTGCCGGCTTTGCTAAGGTTGTTTTCCAGCCGGGCTATCATATCGCTCATTTCATCAAAGTAGGTAAAGCCGTTAAGTTGCTTTAGTATGCTCACTGCCTGCTTTAGTTTGCCTATATCTGCATTATTTATGGGCGCTTTTGTTATGCTATAGGCGGGGTCGTCGTAGGCATAGTATTTTTTGTCGCGCACTACTATGGGCGCATTATAGCCCAGCTTATTGCTGCGCATCAGTTGTATGTCGGCTTGTATTGTGCGCCTGCTAATGCCCGTGTGTATGCCTTCGTACTCATACAGGCGTTCGCCCACTTTAATAATCAGGTCGTCGAGCGTCCATTTTCTGAACCTGTTCTTCAGACATTCGTCAATAGCCCGATAGCGAATTAGTGCAAGTTTGTTGGCTGCCATATGCAGTAAGTGTGGCGTTAAGGTACGAAACTCTACAGCTACTGCGCAATGTATTTGCGCAGTAGCTCTTTTTAAAAACTATTTTCAGTGTTTTTAAAAATATTTTTCGGCCACCAGAGCGGCTTTCAGCCAATTGAGCGAAATTATTTTTTACTGCGCAAGTGTACTGCGTAGTGGCTTTAGACTTTTGTGTTGTTGAAAGGAAATAACAAATACCACACCAACACAAAACAGCAAACCATATGAAATTCAATTTTTTGATACGCAAGCAAACCGCTGTCATCAACCACGAAGGCGCAAAAGCCTATGCGCTTACGCCCGAAACAGAACTGTATGCTGCAGTGGTAACCGCATCGCTTAGCGATAACTTCTACGAAACTGCGCCCGACAGGCTGGCAAGAATAACCGACCTGATAGCAAAAAACAAAGCGGAATATGTAGCCAAACTGGCCATCTATGCCCGCACGCAAATGAATATGCGTAGCGTGCCGCTGGCCCTGGCAGTAGAGCTTTCTAAAATAAATAGCGGCAATGGCATAGTGAGCAAAGCAGTGACCGGCGTAGTAAAGCGCGCCGACGAAATACCCGAACTGCTGGCGTACTATCAGGTAAGCAACAAGCGCGAGGGCGTTAAGAAACTGAACAGACTATCGAAACAAGTGCAGAAGGGTTTGGCGGTGGCTTTCAATACTTTCGATGAATACCAGTTTGCGAAGTATAACCGCGATACGGCTGTGCGGCTGCGCGACGCGCTGTTTCTGGTGCACCCCAAGGCAAAAGACAATGCTCAGCAAGCGTTGTTTGATAAAATTGCCGCCAATACGCTGGCTACCCCCTATACATGGGAAACCGAACTGAGCGCCGCAGGCAAAGTAGCGTACGCAGGTAAGGCGCAAAAAGAAGCCGCTATTACCGCCAAGTGGGAGGAACTTATAGACAGCGACAAAATGGGCTATATGGCGACCCTGCGCAACCTCCGCAACATTATACAAGCCGGCGTTAGCGCTGCGCATATTACCAAGGTATGCCGCTACCTGGCCAACAAAAAAGCGGTGGCCAACAGCAAGCAGTTGCCGTTTCGTTTTCTTGCAGCCTACCGCGAGCTACGGGCTATGGATTCGGAATATGCAACCATGGCGCTTACAGCTCTGGAAGATGCGATAGCCGCAAGCGCCGAAAACATACAGGGATTTGACGAGCATACGGCTGTACTGATAGCCTGCGATGTGTCGGGCTCAATGCAAAAGCCGGTATCGTCCATGAGCCGCATATTGCTCTATGATGTGGGCCTTGTGTTGGGTATGCTGTTGCAGCGCAAATGCACAAGAGTAGTAACAGGTATGTTTGGCGATAGATGGAAGATCATCAACATGCCGTCAAAAAATGTGCTGGCCAATGTGGAGGAATACTACCGCCGCGAGGGCGAGGTGGGCTACGCCACCAACGGCTACCTGGTAATAAACGACCTGATAGCAAGAGGGGTGCGGATGGATAAGGTAATGATGTTTACCGACTGCCAGTTGTGGAACAACAAGCAGGGATTCAACAGCTTGCAAAAGTCGTGGGCTAACTATCGGTCTATATATCCTGAGGCGCAGTTATACCTCTTCGATCTTGCAGGCTACGGAACCGTCCCCATAGATGTAAAAGCAGGCGGCGTGCACCTGATAGCAGGCTGGAGCGACAAAATATTTGAAGCGCTACACGCTATTGAAAACGGCGGCAATGCCATAAGTAAGATAAACAACATACAATTATAAAGCTGCCCCTGTGCCCGCCCGGGCACAGGGTGGCAACAGGGTCTTTAAAAAGCAGTACAGACACTGCAGAGATGCCGTAGAACATGGGTTACTTCGCTCCACGACTAAAGGGGAAGGGCTCGGCTGAAAAGCAGAGAAAGGTGCAAATCCTTAGGCAAACCCCCAAACCTATGTTCGAATATTGCTCCCTGCACCATACAGATGTCGTAGGCAAGAGGTACTTCCGGTTTAAGCCGGTTCGAATCCGGCATCCCTTCGGGGATAAGACTCTTACCGATTATTGCTCTGTATATTTTCTATAACGCTCCCAAAGACCTGTATTAACAGCCTAATAGTTCTTTCACTTACTGTATCTATAACTATGCCGCACAGCGCCGTAAGGTAGTGTTACTTCGATTTTGGTTCGGGCGGTCGCAGGTTCAAGTCCTGCTCCGGGCGAAAGCCCGGGTAGCTCAGTTGGTTAGAGCGCCAATGCGCACTACCTGCTTGTAGCCTGTGCGGCGGAGTTATGGAGGAATGATAAATAAACGGCGTCGTAAAAAAGAGCTACTTCGATTAGGTCGCGAGTTCGACTCTCGCCCGGCTCATGCCGGTAGCTCAGGGGGTAGAGCAATAAATACAACTCTTTTTGTGTGTTACCCGTTCGCTTTTTTCTATATACGCCTACCGGCGCTTATAACAAACAATAACCACTAAATTTAACCAACAATGAACAATACACCTGTAACAGGGCAAGACCTCTTAGCAATAGGCTTCCCGGAAGGAAAAATAATAGGCACAGCCCTTAAAACAATAGAGCAGAACTATGCTGGCGTGGAACGCGCCGATATACTGGCGCTACTGGAAAAGGTAATTGCCTACCCAGAGAATGTTCTGGACGACGAGGCGCTGGGCCCTATAGCCAAAGAACTTATGGAACAGTCTGCCGGAGATGGTACAATTGCGCTAAAGGAGCGCGGAGCAGATTATGCCATATTTGGCGCAGATAATATAGAACCCGGCGCCATTGCACAAATGCAAACGGCTATGAAGCTGCCGGTTACAGTAGGGGGCGCACTTATGCCCGATGCCCATCAGGGTTACGGCCTGCCTATAGGCGGTGTGCTGGCTACCAACAACGCAATAATACCTTATGGCGTGGGTGTAGATATAGGTTGCCGTATGGCGCTGTCGGTGTTCGATATTCCGGAAACGCATTTCTACGAAAATGCAGCAAAATATAAATGCGAACTTGTAGCATGGACAAAGTTTGGCGCGGGCGCAATATGGAACGGAAAACTAACTGCAGACCATGCAGTGCTCGACCGTAGCGAATTTGGGGCTACACAGCTACTCAAAAACCTGCAACATAAGGCGGCTGCACAATTAGGTACATCGGGCGGAGGTAACCACTTTGTAGAATGGGGTATTATAGAATTTACTACCGACGACGATTTGCTCAATATTAAGGCGGGTAAATACCTTGCGTTACTGACGCATTCGGGGTCGAGAGGTTTTGGGGCTACTATTGCAGGCCACTATACCCGGCTGGCTAAAGAGCTGTGTAAACTGCCAAAAGAAGCAGCTAATCTGGCATATCTGGATATGAGCAGCGCAGAGGGGCAAGAATACTGGCTGGCAATGAACCTGGCCGGAGATTATGCATCGGCCTGTCACGAGGTGATACATAACAGACTAACCGCAGCGGTAGGTGGAACCGTACTGGCAAAGGTGGAAAACCACCACAATTTTGCCTGGAAGGAAACACTAAACGGACAAGAGGTGATCGTGCATCGTAAGGGCGCTACTCCGGCGTCGGCTAACACCATGGGTATTATTCCGGGCTCCATGACCGCTCCGGGGTTTCTGGTAAGAGGTAAAGGACATGAGGCTGCTATCAATTCTGCATCGCATGGAGCAGGACGAAGAATGAGCCGAACCCAAGCCATTAAAAACATAACGCATCAGGAAATGCGCAAAATGCTGAAAGATCATGGCGTGTCGCTTATAGGCGCCGGGCTAGATGAAGCGCCAAACGCTTATAAAGACATAGAAACAGTTATGGCTGCACAAACAGATCTGGTAAGCGTTGTAGCGAAATTTACCCCAAAAATGGTGCGCATGGCCGATGATGGTAGCCGTGAAGACTAAAAACTAAAACGCAGCCACAGTTGAAGATATTGCGCAACCACACAATGGCGGCAACCTAATTAGCCCTGAAAAACCAATTGGGCAAAATATTGCCGCAATTCGTTAAAACTCCGCTAAGGTTTATAATAAAATACGCATTAAATTGCAGCCTTTGCGTAATTTGAATTGTCAATAACTTACGACTATGGCTAAAACCACAAAAATACTACTGAGCGCCTTCCTTTTTCTGGCAGTTTTTGCAGCAAAATCGGCGCTGGCACAAGAGGTGAAAAATGGCCTCACATGGTACACCGACCTCAATAAGGTGTATGAAGTGTCTATGAAAACTAAAAAACCCGTGTTTGCATTTTTTACCGGTAGCGACTGGTGCGGCTGGTGTCACAGAATGCAGGCCAATGTGTTTGACAAACCGGAATTTAAAGCATGGGCAGAAAAATATGTTATTTTGCTCGAGCTCGACTTTCCGAGAGCTAAGAAACTGCCCGATGAACTAGTGCAGCAAAACAACAGCCTGCAGCAAGCATTTAAAGTGCAGGGCTTCCCTACTATCTGGATGTTCGACCTCATCAAAGACCAAAGCACAGGTAAGTACAATATCAACGCTATTGGCTCATGCGGCTATCCGCAGGCCGAAGCCGGCAAAGAGGCTATATCGTTTTTGGTAAATGCCAACCAGATACTGAGCAATAGGCAAAAGCCGCAGTAATCTGATACTGAGTAAGTAAAGTAATAGAAAAATAAAAGCCTGCGCCTTTGTATAACACTAAGCGCAGGCTTTACTATATACTCCAAAAAAGGATTGTAAAAATATAAAAAGCATCGTAGCCAATTACGGCAAAACGATGCTTTTATTATTGTAAGTAAGTTATTATTACAAAAACCGGTCGCCTTTATTGCGTTTCACTTCGGCTACATATTCTTTTATTTGTTGTTCGCGTTGGCGTTCGCAAATCAGCAGTATATCGGGGGTATCTACTACTATAAATTTCTCCAGCCCTTGCAATACCACCAGTTTTTCATGCGGCGCTTTTATCATGCATTCGGTGGCGTCTATCACCATTACGTTGTTACCCAGCACAGCATTGCCCAGGTAGTCTTTGTTGCAGTTGTCGTAGGCCGACTCCCACGTGCCGAGATCGCACCAGCCAAAGTAAGAAGGTATTACGTATACATTGCGCGCCTTCTCCATTATACCATAGTCTATAGAAATGTTGGTGCAGTGCGGATAAAGTTTGGTTATTGCATCATGCTCTGCGGGGGTGTTGTAGGCGTCTTTTGCCTGTGCAAACACCTCGTTCATTTCAGGTAAAAACTGATGGAGCGCTTCCATTATTGTTTGCACATTCCATACAAAAATGCCGGAGTTCCACAAAAAGTCGCCGCTCTTCAGGAAAGTGCGGGCCAATTCCAGCGATGGTTTCTCGGTAAATGTCTTCACCTTGTAGGCTTTATCTACCTCATTTTCGGTTTCGTATTGTATGTAGCCGTAGCCGGTGTCGGGTCGGGTGGGTTTTATGCCCAGCGTTAGCAGGCATTTGTGCTCTGCCACAAAATTCAGCGCATCCTGTGCGGTGGCTTCAAACGCGCGTTCGTCCATTATCAGGTGGTCGGCAGGCGACATAATGATATTGGCATTGGGGTTGAGCGCATACATTTTGTGGGCAAAATAGGCCGCGCACGGAGCAGTATTTTTGCGCGAAGGTTCGCTGATGATATTTTCATCGCTTATCTCCGGTATTTGTTGTTTCAGTGTAGCTATATATTGCTCATTGGTAATAAAGTAGATATTCTCCTTAGGGCATATATGCTTAAACCTGTTGTAGGTCCATTGTATCAGCGACCTGCCCGTACCCAGCAGATCCAGAAACTGTTTCGGATGGTGTGTCCGGCTTTCGGGCCAAAACCTACTGCCGATGCCGCCGGCCATTATGGCTACGTAATTATTTTGGATGCTCATGTATAGTCCGGGTATAATTTTTTGCTTAAAAACCGCTTTACTTTGGGTTCTGGCGATTTTGAAGGGTTAAAAATAAGATAATTTGGCGGTATTAGGGAAAACCGCAACTCACAACAGGCATAAAACCCAAAAGTTAACCCCACAGCTCACCCGGTATGCAGTCGCGTAATACCTGCTTACGTTCGCCGGAAAAGTCATAAAATGCAATAGGTTACAGCCAATCAAGCGCTGTAACCTATTGCATAAACTTTTGTTGTATTATTCGGCCTCGGCCACTACTTCTTTTACTTCTGGTATCATGCGCTTCATCATACCTTCTATGCCCGACTTAAGGGTGATCATAGACGATGGGCAACCAGAGCAAGAGCCTTGCAGCATCAGCTTTACGGTGCCGCTTTCAAAGCCTTTGAAGCTGATAGCGCCGCCATCCATTTCTACAGCTGGTTTTACATAGTTTTCCAGCAGTTCTTTTATGCGTACTACCACATCGGCGTCGTCGGCGCTAATTACGTAGTTGTCTTTCTTTACCGTTATCTGATCTTCATGTATTACCGCCTTTCCTTCTTCCAGGTATTCTTTCAGAAACTGGCGGATAGTAGGAATTACATCATCCCAATTGGTTTCTATTGTTTTAGACAGCGTTACAAAATTGCTGGCTATAAATACGCTTCTTATAAAAGGAAATGCAAACAATTCCTTCGCAAGCGGCGAAGGGCCTGCGCTGGTCTCATCTGGGAAATCTATGCTTTTGCCCGGATACAAGAGTTTGTTGGCTACAAACTTCATCGTTTCCGGATTTGGGGTCATTTCGGTATAAATACTAACGATTGTGTTTCCGGTTTTCAACATCTTAAATAAATTTGGAGCAAAAATACTGAAATACCGCCTTAAGTGTGATTATAAATTGTAATAGTGACAAAGGCTAAATCAATAATCAGTCATAAAACAGACAATTAGTGGATGCAACATGCACAGATGGCTATATTTTCACTATTTTTGGTTGAAACTCTGCGCAACGATGTACACCTCCTTACGGGCCTTAATGGCATTAGTTTTACTGCTTCTTATATCTACCAGCTCCTGCATACCAATTAAGGCTAAAAAGCCGTATTACAACAAAAATAAAAAGCACTATTACCGCCGGGTGTACTAATAGTTATAACAGGCGCAGCCATGGATTACCTAACCTTAATACCCGACATCATATTCCGCTTGCGGCAAGCCGGCGTTAATGCCGATACCGTTGAAGATGCTTTCCAAAACTCGTTTACCGCCAGCGAACTGCTATTTACGGTCACCCACCATTTGATGGCCATGGTGCGCCAAAGCGCCGCAATAGACCAGTTGATAGGCGTAGATGTGCGCACGTTGCGCACGTATTGCCGGTCGGTAGGGCTGTTCGTACACTGATTTTGAAAAATGCGATTTTATCGCCCGCATCCCATTTTTTTCTCACCTTTGCGTTATGCCATTTCATAAAATATCGCCCGACGATCTTGCGTATTTCAAAACCATACTTGATGCACGCTATGTGCTTACCGACGAGGAACAACTGACGCGCTGCGCCAGCGACCAAACCGAAGACCTGCACTATATGCCCGAAGTTGCGCTGCAACCGGGCACAACCGCCGAGGTAAGCGACATAATGAGGTATTGCAATGAGCATAGCATACCTGTTACCCCCCGCGGAGCAGGCACAGGCCTGAGCGGCGGCGCACTGCCCGTATATGGCGGCGTGGCGCTGGACATGAAAAGGTTCAACAAAATACTGCATGTAGACAAGCGCAACTTTCAGGTAACTACCGAGCCGGGTGTAATAACACAGGAACTACAGGAACATTTAAAGACCGAAGGACTGTTTTATCCGCCCGACCCTGCCAGTAAGGGCTCGTGCTTTATAGGCGGTAATGTGTCTGAAAACTCGGGCGGCCCAAGGGCGGTAAAGTATGGCGTGGTAAAAGACTATGTGCTGAATCTGGAAATAGTACTGCCCAATGGCGAGGTGATATGGACCGGCGCCAACGTGCTGAAAAACGCCACCGGCTACAACCTTACCCAACTGCTGGTAGGTAGCGAAGGCACGCTGGGCGTGATAACCAAAATAGTGCTGCGCCTGATACCGGCAGTGAAACACGACCTGCTGATGCTGGCGCCCTTCAGATCGGCGGCGGAAGCCTGCGCGGCGGTTAATGCAATTTTTCTGGCTGGCTACACCCCCTCGGCGCTCGAGTTTATGGAGCGCGATGCGCTGGAATGGTCTATGCGCTACACACAAAGCACGGGCATAAGCCTGCCCGACGACATAGCTGCCCACCTGCTGATTGAGGTAGACGGCAACCACATGGATGAGCTATACCGCGACGCCGAAGCCATAGCTGCCGTAGTGCAGAAATTTGATATTGGCGAGATACTTTTTGCCGACAGCCACGAGCAGAAGCAAATGCTATGGACGCTGCGCCGCAAGGTGGGCGAGGCGGTAAAGAGCAATTCTGTATACAAAGAAGAAGATACCGTTGTGCCCCGCGCCGAACTACCCGAACTGCTGCAAATAATAAAACGTCTGGGTGCAGAATATGGCTTTAAATCGGTATGCTATGGCCATGCCGGCGATGGCAATCTGCATGTGAACATAGTGAAAGGCGATATGAGCGACCACGACTGGAATGTGAAGCTTACAGAGGGCATACGCAAATTGTTTGCAGAGGTGGTGCGCATGGGCGGCACAATATCGGGCGAGCATGGTATAGGTCTTGTGCAGCGCGACTATATGGATATAGCGTTCAACGAGGTGCAAATGCAACTGATGCGGCAGATAAAGCAAGTTTTTGACCCCAAAGGCATACTTAATCCCGGTAAAATCTTAACAAATACATAAATAGACGCGATGCAGCAAATGAATATTAATTTATGTTAACTTCGTGTGGAAAAACATTTTCCCTATGAGAAACATCCTGGTGGTTTTGCTGCTATGCTTAGGTTTTACGGGCGCCATGGCGCAGGAGGTGTATACGAGTTCGGGCAAGCCGGGCTACATGAAAAAAGCCAAGAAGCATAAGGGCTACGACCCCGACAGGCTGATAATAGGCGGCGGACTGAATCTGGGATTGGGTAGCGGCTACGCCAATATTGGCGTGGCGCCGGTGGTAGGCTACCGCATAACCGATCATTTTTCGGCGGGCGTGGGCCTTGGTTACCAGTATTTCCGGGCGCCGGTGCTCACAGATCCGGTGACCAACAAAGTATATTATGCCTACCAGCATATGGTTTTTCCGAGTGTATGGACCCGCCTTTTTGTATATAAGAACTTTTTTGTAGAAGCCACCTACGAATACGATTTTATCAATAGGCGTTTTCCGCTCGACAACTACGGAATGTATAACGAAACAAAATCGAATGTTACCAACTCATGCCTGTTGCTGGGTGTAGGTGTAAAACAACCCATTGCCGGCCGCGTGTACCTGTACGGAGCCATGGTGTACGATGTGCTGCAAGGACAGTACAGCCCCTACCCCAAAAATTCGCCCGATGTAAGATTTGGTATTATTGCGGGATTGTAATGGTGAGATAGTAACAATTTGGCGGATTCATGATGCAACAGGAGCACACATATTGGACAGCAATTGCCGAAAAAATTGGTGCATTAAAAAGTGATGGCTCAGAGTCGGGTAGCGACCAGCAAACAAAAAAGGCATTTGAAGAAATATTGGGCGAAGAATGGATTAAAGCAACTGTTGACCACATAGTAGCAGTAAATGAAGGTGAGCTTACTGCAATGAGTTGCTTAAGGTTGATACAATCTGAAATTGCTACTACCTACGCCTACAGTATATACAAGAATAATTTTGGTACACCAGTTGCTATTAATGCAGTTTGGTTAATTAAGCATATTCATCATCCTACAGCACTCAATTGGGTAAATGAATTTCTTGATGATGAGAATGTTGCTGTTCCTGGGCTCGGAGTTTTAGACCAACTGTTGTGGACAAGGACAATTGAGCCCGATGAACAAGCGCTAACATTACTGCGTAAGGCCAGTACAGTGATGAATGGGTATCTTAAAGAGGATGTAGCATTTATTAGAAAATACTTAAGGGCACACACTGCAATAACCATCCGTCCCTTTCTATGGATAAGTACATTATTTGTAAAAGCAAAAAGAGCTTTGGTATTGCCGGTAGTGTTTTGTGTTGTTGTCGCAACTTTGTTACCAATACAATATAGTAGGTTTATATCCCACCAAACCTTTTTATCGAAAAGTCCTACTGAAAAACAGAGACTTTTATAGCACGAAAATGCCGACATACCCCTTTTGCGGGCTCGTATGTGTCAGGCATTGCAACCTCGGGGCGGCCACTGGTGCATACTTTAAAAATTATTTTTTCCAATTCTGAGTAATACAAGTTAGCATTCATATCGGCTTACTCAAACACATGAACAAGTTTGTATTTTTCCTTAAAATGCAAACGAGATAACGGGTATTGCTTTGCCGGGCAAAAGCCCAAAAGGGCTTTAATTTGCGTAGCCCCGGGAGGTTGCTCCGCGACGTCGGTCGTCGCGCAGAGCTCGGCGCGCTCTTCAGCGAGGTCGCGCCGGCGGCCGCGCCCGCGAAGCGCTGACGCCGTGATGCCGTCGCCGAGCCCATACGCCACCGACGCGAGGCTCCGCGACGGCACGCTCGTGCACCTCCGACCGCTGCACGCCGAGGACGAAGCCGAGTTTCTCCGCGGCTTCGCGGCGCTCTCGCGCGAGTCGCGCTACCGGCGCTTTCTCGACTCGATGCCGAAGCTGTCGCCGGAGCAGGTCACTTATCTGACGCACGTCGACGGCAAAGAGCACGTCGCCTGGGTCGCGGGCTTCTACGACGAGAGCGGCGTCGAGCACGGCGCCGCCGTCGCGCGCAGCATCCGAGAGCACGAGGACCCGACCATCGCCGAGTTCGCCATCGCCGTCGCCGACGCGTGGCAGGGGCGTGGCGTCGGCAAGCTGCTCACCGAGAAGCTCGCGCAGGTCGTGTGGCAGGACGGTGTGCGCAAGTGGCGCGCGACGATGCTCGCCGACAACGTGCCCGTGCAGCACTGCCTCGCGAGCGTCGCCCACGAAGAGACGCGCCACGTCGAAGACCGCGGCGCCATCGAGGTCGTGTACCGACTCCACGCGCCGCGCCCAGCGCCCTGACGCTCCTCCGCCCGCAGGCGCGGGCGCTCAGTAGCCGTCAGGCGT
>CAIRYK010000080.1 GCA_903882805.1 uncultured Bacteroidota bacterium
GAAATTTGTCACTCAATTTGATTGTAATTCGCACTTAGCCCGATAGGGCTAAAATGTGCGTAGCCGGAGGTGAAGCCTCCGGTATTAAGTAAAATGAGGTCCAACTCTGAAGGAGTTGAATGTGCTATTTTATACTACAAATCCATATTGTCTATTCACATTCAACCCATTCTGGGTTGGGAGTGTTTGATATTCCCTACCCCAGGATACTCCCGGGGCTACGCATATTATAGCCCATTCGGGCTTTTCCTCAGCAAAGCAATAGTAGTTATCTCAATTGTATTTGAAGGACGAATACACGCTTGTTAGTATGCCAATGTATGCCGAAAAATGAACTCTAAATGGTATTATATACTATTTCGGGTTGCACAATTCTTTTTGGCGGTATATAAAGCCGGGGTCTACGTAGTTGCGTTGGTACACCAGGTAGTCGTTGTTGCTATGCACCTTTACCGATCCATATATGCGCTTCCCTACCCGCAGGTAGGCCCTGCCTATGCGCCCCACCTGTATGTAGTAGCATTTTTCTACAGGTTTGTTATCTGCCATTATTATCACCCCCAATACCGTATACCCGGGATATCCAAGAAGTTTGGTCTCACAACGATCAAAGTACACCTCGCCTACAAAAGGCAGTTCGTTCAGTTGTTTTTCTATACTGTCCATCGCTCGCCCGTGATATACAAAGCCGCCTACCTTGCTCAGGTCGCTGTTGCGGTGTATTATTTTTATTATTTCGCGGTCGTACTTGCGGGTGTCTACCGCTTCCATTTCGCGTTTCATTTTCAGTCGGGCTTCTTCGGCCTTGCAGTAGTAGCAGGTGGGTTCGTTTTTCTTGCAAGCCTGTATTACCTGCGCTGCAAATGCCATGGGTTCCAGGTTGTTGTCTATGGCATTGTTCAGAAAATACTTATTCAGCGCCTTGTAGCCTCCAAAACCCGATATAGCGCCCGCAAGTCCATTCATAGGGTTGAGGTCTTTTACCACCCAGCCCCGCACACAGCAGGTATAGAGCAGGCAGTAGGCCGTATAGCTGCGGGTTTGGCCAAGGGCATCTATCAAGGCGGGCAAATGAGCGGCATCGGCAGCCATTATCTCGGTGATGAGCGTATCGGTATGGTTTACCGGTATAGGGTTTATAAACGATAGCTGGTAGGGCGATGTTATTTCATTAACGTTTTCATCCGTTATCAGTGCTATACTGTCGCAGCCCGGGCGGGCGGCCATAGCATTTCGTATGCTATCGGGCACAACCGCTACCGGGCGCTGCGGCAATGGTTGCCTGCGCTCTTCAGGCTTCAGTAAATAGTAAGCGGTATGTACCCTATTGCGCCAGCCATAATACACGGCTTCGTTGAACTGCGCAGTGGGTAAATTGTCGGACACCGAATCTTTCAGGTAGTAGTGGTTTATTTGCCGGTAGCCGCCGTAGCGCTGCACCAGCCCGGCGAGGTGGGTAAATGGATTTTTGCGGCTAAAGTCTATGGGCCGGCAACACAGGTCGTAAAAAAAACAATAGTCGGCCCAGCGCCCCAGCGAGTCTACCATATCTACCAGTTGCAGCGAGTCGTAGCGCTCGCTCTGCTCCAGTTTTTTCAGGGTTTTGTACACCCAGTTTCTGCTATTTACCTGCTTGCGGGCATAAGTGAGCTGTCGCCAGTCTACAACCGTGTTTATGGTTTCATCGGTTATTTGCTCTTGTTGCAAGCCATTGTTGTTTTGAGCGCAAACAACAATTACGCTGCATATCAATAGTGCAACAATCAAATATATTGTACTTTTCATTGGCGTAGTAGACTAACAACCGATGCTCAAAAATCGTGCAACTTTTAGCGACTAATTGATAATACCCATTTGCCGCATCAGTATTGTAGCATTGTTGGATGTGGAGCCGCCGGGCTTCAATCGGAAATCGAACGTCAGACCCGACGGCGTAACCGCGCTCTCGAAGTGGTAATTGCTCACCTTACCGCGGTATTGGGCCTCCATATCGCAAAGGCCGGTATCGTGCGTGGCCACAATGCCTATGGCATGGCAGGTAAGCAGCGTTTCTACTATCGATCGTGTGCCTTGCTGCTTATCTGTGCTGTTGGTGCCGCGCAGCGGCTCGTCGAGCAATACCAGATACGGCTGGGCAGTGGTGCGCACGGTATCCATAATCATTTTTATGCGGTTCAGTTCGGCCCTGAAGTAAGAGATATCGTCTTGCACCGAATCGGTGATGCGCATAGAAGTATAGAGGTCGAGCAGCGGCAGCGATACGCGCTCGGCAGGGAGCGGCAAGCCTACATTGCACAGCACATTGCACACGCCTATGGTACGGATAAAGGTGCTTTTTCCGGTCATATTAGCTCCCGTAAGCAAATAAAACTGCTCGCCCTTGCCCAGGCTACAATCGTTGCCTACGGCTGTTTTGGGGTTCAATAACGGGTGGCGCAGGTTTGTGGCTGTTATCTCGTGGTCGGCGGTGTTTATGGTTGGGTATATGTTTTCGGGGTGGTTGTAGGCATATACGGCGCAGCTTACATATACGTCGGTTTCTATCATAGACGCTATAGCTTGCTTTAGCAGTTGGCGGTGTTTTTTACGCCAATTCTCCATTTTCAGCAGGCAGTAAAAATCAAACAAAAATAAGGTGTTCATCAGCGGACCTGTCATGCCATTGCTGCGACTTTCGAACAGGTGGGCCAGTTTTTTTAGGTCAAATATGGCGTTTACCGAGCTTTTAGCCTCGGCGCCGGTTTCGGCCAGTAGCGGATGGGTGAAAGCGCCGCCTGCCGCCACGCGCAGCAGGCTCTCGTACTTATCTACCAGCGGCGCGCTATGGCCCATTTGCTGTACGGCTACTTTTATTTTTTTACTGAAAATACCCAGCAATATCCAGTTGACCGCTACCACCAATGTAAAACCCTGGTACATACTACCCAACACCGCCGAATAAACGATACACGCCGCCGACGCTACAGGCATGGCCACCGCCGCTATACGCACCAGCATATTATTTATAAAATAGTCTTGGCTTTCCAGCCATAGCCCCAGTCGCTCCTGGTCTTTAGGGCCTTCGGGCACGGCCATACCTGCGGCTCTAAACGATTGCAACAGGTCGGGTTGCCCGCTCAGTTCGGCTATTATTTCCTGTCTGCGCTCAATGGTTGTTTTGTCCATCGTCAGCGTTGCCAGCCTATCTCTGAGCAGCAGGGCGCCGCCCAGCGTCACACAGCGGCTCAGGGCCTGGTATACCGAGCCCTTACCAAAAATATCGAGGTCGTAAGAATAGGGGTGGGCAATATTGGTGTAGGCTGCGCCATCGGGCAGGCCGCTATTGTCGCCCTCCAGCGCCTTCAACTCCAGATTCACAATAAACAGATTGACCTCAATAGCCTTGCGCGCTTGCTCTTTTTGGGTATGGCGTTTCACCAAAGCCAGAAAACCAGCGCCCACGGCGGCCGTAACCCACCATTGCCAGCTATTGCCGCCCCTGAAAGCCCAAACCATGCCGCCCAAACCAGCCAACGCCACCCAGAGGCGCAACCGCGACAGCATTCCTATTTCTTTGTTGGCTTTATCGAGTAATTGAGAAAAACGGTCTTTCTGGTGCGCGTAATATACGGACGGTTGCTGCATAGGTAAGTGACTACTGAATAATAAATGGCGTAGCGAGGATAATTCCGCACTGTACCCTACAGCAAAGATATTGAAGATGCAGCTAATAGCGGCTGGGCAATGGCGCGGGCGACTACGGTTTGTAGCTGTGCATTTTCTGAACCTTGATTGAAGTATTGATAGGCTGATGGTTTTTGTTTGAATCTTGAATCAAGCTAATAGGTTCGATTCTGCTTGATTCATTATGAATTGCCGTTTTATTTGATA
>CAIRYK010000081.1 GCA_903882805.1 uncultured Bacteroidota bacterium
TAGAGTGTCGTTTTGATAGAAATTTATCTTTGTCCCATTAAGTTCGATACGTTTTGTTTTACCTGACTTTTGCGGTGAATCACTTTCCCCCCAGTTTGTGCCACTCCAATTCCAATCCCAAACACTATTCAAATTAATGGTAGTTTTTTGAATAATGGCTTTTTCAATTTGTATTTTATACTGAAATGCTTTTTGCCCGATTGAGGATGCTGTGTCTAACCAATAGACTCTATCAAATATTTCCCCAGCTTTTTGCAATGAATCTTGCTTATAAAGTTTTAATGCATACTTATAGAAATATTGCTCTTGGCCTTTGTCAATAGGAACAGGGTCAAACAAATTTCTAAATTCATTGTCTAGCCTTGCATAAGGGCTTTGTCCAGAAACAATTGCTGAAGAAAATAAGGTCAATATAAAAAGTAGAGTTCTCATAAAATAGCCACTAACGTTCAAGGCTTTATAAAGTTAGGGAATTAACCAACTGCAGTAAGGACCGGAACTGAAACTAGATTTATAACTAAAAGCCGATATTAAGGACTACTGCCTGGTAGATCCCACTTCCATCGGAAGGACAGCATCCGTCAGCAAATGCTCAATCATGAACTGACGCCTAAGTTCTGTTGTTATGTCGAACGATAGGGAGACATCTGCCGGGAGAAGCTAAAACAACAACCCGGCAACCCCCTCCTCCGTCGGGATGACAGCTATCGTCAACCAATACCCACCATCCAAGCTGTCATATCAGGCAACTCAACTCTTAAGATGGTTGCAGATAAAGAAATTGAAATATAAGTATATACTCCAATCCGAAGCAGTGCGAAGCGCTGCCAACCCGTCCCTTATCCGTCTATTCTTGAGCGAAGCGAAAGAATCGTTTTCCCTTCATCCGTGTCATCCGTGTTCCGATCATCCCAGTTCATCTAAATATTATTTCCATCCCCTTACCCCCCAATTCTCATGCTTACTCAGTTTTTTTTATGATATTTGCGTAATCCCATATATACACATGAAGGTTTTAATAAAACAAGCCAAAATAACCTGTTCTTCCTCTCCGCTCAACGGGCAAGTAAAAGACATCCTTATTATTGATGGTATTATCCACAGCATTGCCGGTAACATTACAGAACCAGCCGATGAAACCATTGCTGCAGACAACCTGCACCTAAGCATTGGATGGATGGATATATTTGCCAATTTCGGAGATCCGGGATATGAACACAAGGAAACACTCGGTTCGGGTGCCGCCGCTGCTGCAGCCGGTGGTTTTACCGATGTAATGGTACTACCCAATACCAATCCTACAGTGGCTACCAAATCGGTTGTGGAGTACATCAAACAAAAAGCAGCAGGGCTTCCAGTGAATATTTACCCCATTGGAGCCATTACCAAAAATGCCGAAGGAAAAGAATTAACAGAAATGTATGATATGGCCGGCAGCGGCGCCATTGCCTTTAGCGATGGAACCAACCCCTTGCAAAGCCCCGGGGTATTGCTGAAAGCTTTACAATATGTATTGCCCCTAAACGCCACCATCATTCAACTGCCCGACGATAAAAGCATCAGCGCACATGGCCTGATGAACGAAGGTATTGTGAGCACCCAACTTGGCCTGCCCGGCAAACCTGCCATTGCAGAAGAATTGATGATAGCAAGAGATATTGAA
>CAIRYK010000082.1 GCA_903882805.1 uncultured Bacteroidota bacterium
ATAATTCCTATGCTTTAAAGTGTGTCGTGATTGTGAAAAATATTGCACGATTGATAGATGTACTTTTAACAATAGGTATCATTCCTATGTTTATTTTCCTATCAAAGGTGTTTTCGGACCAACGGTATATAATTGCCATTGCCGGAATTATTATTGGTGAATTCCTGAAATTTTATATTTCGAGCAGGTTTAGTGTTTTTCAAAAGTTACAGCAAGCACTTTATTCAGTATTGGTTTATTTTAAACGCCAAAAGGCAAAAAATATAGGAGAGGAATTGTCGGAAATTTTTGATTCATTAAAAAAGGCAATAACAAACAATATTTGGGCAAAATCAAAGTAAGGTGGCGGTTTGGTGGTGGTTTTTGCTCACAACTGTCAATCGAACTAAACATTAATCAACATCAAAATATTTATAAAACTCAATCAGGTGTTGAGACAGGTCCGAATAGGTTTATTTATATAAGAATTTCACGGTGCGTGTGCTCCCACACAAATAAGTCAAAGCCTCGCAAAATGTGGGTTTTTTTTATTGCATAGGTTCTTCGCAACCACCATAAGCGAGAGAGTCCGCGGTTATGCTGTACACTCCCCCAATAGAAGCCATCAGGTTTTTTTTCGGTCGGTATAGTTTTGGATGTAAATTACCATTACTAACAGCAAGATTTGAGGGGAAACGCCGCAATTCTATTGACTGCGGTTCCGCATAATTGAACTAAATTTATTCAATGAATTTGCAACGCCTACGAAATTTGTCCTTCTATTCAAAACGAGTGTCTTTATTTATATTGGGCGCGTCAGCGATGGTTTGTTCAAGAATGCTGTTCCTGTTCATAAATGATCCCGAAGGACCCAATCTGTTAATTGTTTCCGTAATGGCGTTGATTTTGTATGTGTTTTCGTTTGTGGCCTATCAATACAAGCCAATTCAAATTAAGGGACTAACCAGGATATTGTGGAGTATCTGTGTTCAAATTCTGTTAGCTGTGGGCCTTTTTTTCTGTATGAGGTAGTAACGTTCAGCGGAATGTTGGCTCTTAACCAAGAATTGTTGGCACATGCAGTAGAGACTATACTAAACTGTGTACTTTTCTTAACTATTTACGGATATTCTTGTTCAGTTGCATTAGATAACTCCGGCTCGCAGAATCATTTACCCAGTATTCTTTTCTCGTTGTATAATCAATAATTAAGTTGTTGTGGCAGATGACTATTTTGTGATAATTACAGCCCACTACAGCGCCGCAAAACATTATACCAACGCCCAATTTTGCAGGAAAGATCTTTTTTGGGTGCACTGTAGCAAATATCTTGTTGAGTCCAACGATGTCATCGATCCTAAGCGTATCCATTTTTTCAGCATCTGCAAAACCATTTAAAGCGCCAATGGAAGTTAGTCCCCAGTGTTGCTGATAATTGTATGCCCAAATTTTGCTGATTACCAATGTTTCGTGCTTTTGTCTTTTAAACCCCATAACCAAAATGGAGGCCGCAAGTATAGATAAGGTGGGTATTCTATCGTAGTTCATTAAATTTTTATTTTTTGGAGGTACCCTTATAAGCGAGATAATTGAACTAATATTATTCTATATTCTTTATATAATTGCGAGCAAGCCGCATTTATCTATACTCTGGTAAAATAATCGGTACATCTGCTGTAGTCAATAAAGGTATACCTATGGTAATAAATTTATTTTTTATTTGCTCAGTATTTAAAGGTTTGAACAGAGTTGCAATCATCAACGTAAATTCTATGTTTTGAAAATATTGCTCCCACTATTCTTATGTAATACAGCATGTATGGTAAGCTCACGTTCTTGTTCGTAATTGCTTGAAATATTGGTTAATATATCTCAACTCAGGAAACAGAATGAGTATTTTGCATACTGTTATGTACACTGTTTTCGAATTGTAAATTCATTTTTTAATCCATACCATCCATCCATTTTTTTACCTTAGTCGAAAATATCTCCATGTTGTCGGGTTTGTATAAGTATATGAATGCCATTCATCCGTTGAGAGATGAAATAATTCAGGAGTTTGAGCGGTGTTTTGAATATGTAGACTTTCCGAAAGGTCATAGACTATTGCGCGACGGCGAGGTATGCAATTATACCTATGTAATAATTAGCGGACTGGTGAGGATGTACTACATTAAGGATGGCGTAGAAATAAGTTCGATGTTTATAGCA
The DNA here is from genome assembly GCA_903882805.1 of uncultured Bacteroidota bacterium. Classification (GTDB taxonomy): domain Bacteria; phylum Bacteroidota; class Bacteroidia; order Chitinophagales; family Chitinophagaceae; genus Nemorincola. The sequence goes on from CAIRYK010000082.1 coordinate 2,191, forward strand.
GAAAATGCGCCATTTAATGCTCCGGACAGTTATTACTCCCGCAAGCCCGGCTACCTTTATATAGATACGATAGAGCCAACACGCATAGCCCGAATACACTACAATCAGTTACAAAACATGTATCTAAAGTTTCCTGAACTCAACTTTGTAGGCAGGGTTATAACAGAGAATTATTTTGTAATAAGCGAGGAACGTCTTTATTTGCTGCGCAAGCAGTCGGGCGAAGAGCGTTATAGTTATTTTTTAGGGCATTACCCGGGGCTTCTACGTCGGGTGCCGCTCAAATATATAGCATCCTATTTAGGTTTGTCGTTCGAAACATTGAGTAGAATACGAAATAAAATCAGAAAGTAAATCAATAAAAAGCCCTTCTACAATTAAGCAAAAGGGCTTTAATGTTGGCTATGGGCGATCGTCAAACTCTGGCAAACTGTCTCGGCTTTTTTCTATAGGACAATAGGAGCAAAATAATTGCGGGGATTGCGGCTGCAAGGAAATCAACTAAATGGAACAAGGGTATGCCATTGAGTACACTGACAGAAATAACAAGGCTGACTAACGCTGCAATGGTAAGCCATGCACCTATGCGCTCGCGCCACCATACCAACACAAATCCAACCCATAACAGAGCCATTAGTGAAAGTAGGTAGGCATCGTGTAGGGTAGAGGGTAAAACAACCACTTCAAATGATGTAGTCCCTGAATTACCTGTGCGGGTAATTACTGTTTGTCCAGTCTTTACGCCGGTTACTACACCTTCTTTTACTGTAGCGATTGTAGAGTCGGCGCTGTGCCAATCCCCTCCCGTATTTACACTATCTATTATTTTGCGCTCATTAACTTTTAAGTTTTTGGGCGCGTCCTTTGGGGGCGTAGGTCGGCGTACCGCCTCTATACTCTCGCCAACAAACATTATCAATATAAATGCAGCCATTAGAGACGAGGCTATTTTAGCCGATACGCGTATAATTTTAATTATTTTTGTTTCCATAATTTGTTTCATGTGTTTGTGTAATTTATGGACGATTAGATATTTGCTTTTAGTGTGATAAAGAGTGTAAACATGTTGCCTTCTCTGCTATATTTGTCATTTCTGCTACTAAAGATCTTCTATTGTAATACCGTCAATCGAAAAAACACCTGATTGCTCTATTTGCACTTCTATTCGCAGCCTGTCCATGGTAGCGCAGATTTTTTCTACTACCACTATATGTTTCCATTCTGCATTATCAGCGCTATCGCATACCAAGGCAGTTTTGCAGGGACCGCCGCCTTTTGGCCGTACCGCGCTGATATTTACTGTGTATTTGCAGCCCGAGTTTTTTACCCAAAAGCCAACTCTACAAGTTGTACCGGGGCGTTTAATGTACTCATTGAAAAAACCGGGATGGTTGCGCACTCCGTCGCCGCTATTGCGAATCGTGTATTTCAGGTAGTTTTTGCCCTCTTTCGCTCCATTGTTTACCACAGCAACGTCAAAGTCGGCCTTTACTCTAGGCTTGAATAAATTATTGTTGTTTATAGATTCTGGGGTATAGAAATACCAGTTTACAGGCATACCTTTTTTCACTGTTTCAAACCCCAGGTTATCTCCTGCTGATTTATCGCGGATCATCTTTCCAAAGCCGCTCGCTCCCAACATTATTGCTACAACTAAAATTGACATTGTGCTATTAACAAGCCATCTTCTCTTGTGTGTGTTTTTCATTTGTTTTCGTGTTTACAAAGCAAAACTACACCAGCGCCTACACCCCTAAATTGACAAAAGTCAATTAACCATGTGGGCATGGATTAATTGACTTTTATCAATTTGGAAATTCATTAATTGGTTGGCTGGATATTATTCCTAACTAATCTCCCACCTCCACAGCCTGCTCGTGCCACGGAAAGGATGCTGCATTTTTACTGATTTCCCAGAAAAATTTACCGCGTTTTTTATCTGTATTGCCAATTTCGTTCATGGTTTCGGTGTCGTAAAGGCGACCATTAATCATAGTGTAGTGTACGCTTTCTGTGTTTTGAATATCATCAAGGGGGTTTTTATCCATAATTATCAGGTCGGCGAGCTTGCCTGCAGCCAGCGACCCTATGGCGTTGTCTAACCCCAGATTGATAGCTGGATTGATGGTAGCCGCTTTCAGGCACTCCAAATTACTCATGCCGCCTTGTGCGAGCATCCATATTTCCCAGTGTACGCCTATGCCCTGTATCTGTCCATGTGCACCCATATTCACCTTCACGCCTGCCAATTCCAGTTTATTTATACTTTCCGATACCAGTATATGTCCGTTCTTGTATTCCTCGTCGGGCGCCATGGTGCGGTGGCGGCTACGTGTATCGAGAACAGCGCGGGGAGTAAACCGGAGCAGTTTTTCTTTTTCCCAAACATTGGTATGCTGATACCAATAGTTTTCTCCGCTTAGCGCGCCATAGCACACTATAAGGGTGGGGGTGTAGCCCGTCTGTGCGTTTTTCCAAAACTGTATTACGTCGTCATACAATGGCGCAACGGGAATGTTGTGCTCTATCGTTGTATGCCCATCCATTATCATGCTCATATTGTGGTAAAAAAACGAACCGCCTTCAGGCACAACTTCCATTTTTAGTTCTCTTGCTGCTTCTATTACCATCTGGCGTTGTTCGCGGCGCGGCTGATTATAGCTTTTTACACTAAAAGCGCCATAGGCTTTGGTGCGCCGCAGCGCGCTGCGTGCATCATCAAGGCTATTGATCACCGCTTTGAAGTCTCCCTCGGCGCCATACAGAATAGTACCTGTAGAGAATACGCGGGGCCCAACCATGAGTCCTGCCTTTACCAATTCACTTTGTGCAAACACCGTCTCGCTATTGGCAGATGGATCGTGCATGGTGGTTACGCCATAAGCCAGATTGGTGTAGTATGGCCAGTGTTTTTCCGGCGTCAGTCCGTAGCGGAAGTGGCTGGCATGGGCGTGCGCGTCTATAAAACCGGGCATAATAGTTTTGCCCTTGCAGTCTATTGTTTTGGCATCTTTGGGTATGCTCGCCTTGTCGGCGATGCCTACCCATTTTATTTCATTTCCGTCTACGATTACAGTGCCATTTTCTATAACCTCATTGCCGTTCATGGTTATTACTCGGGCATTGGTAAGCGCTATACTGCCTGCTGGCTTATCAGTTTTTACAGTGAGGCCAACCGTTATGCCTTTTTCCGGAATCTTGAACAGCGAATCCGGTTTGTTGGCAATAAATCCGAAACGCTCATCCAGATTAATAGAGTAATACTGGTCGCCAAGAGTGTAGTTCAGTTTTTTGCTGTCCGCACTCCAATGCAGATTAATACCCGCATCGCGCGACACTCTGCGTACCGGGAAGTCAGAAGAATCGCTCGTGAGATTTATTTCCTTACCTGTATGTGGGAAAGCAGCAACATAAACTTCATGCAGGTCTACGAAGGCTACCCATTCGCCATCGGGCGATACCGTGAATTGATTGCCATACTTGCTTTTAAAGATTGTCCGGTTATCAGATCCGTCCAGTTTGCAACTATTGAAAGTCTTATCAATACCACCAAACAAATTGCCACCGCTCTGATAAAATATAGTATTTCCATCTTTCCCAAATTTCGGGTACTCACCTTTATCTGTTACCCATTCTTCTTTACCACCACTTGCCGGCATGGTATATATGCCCGGCTTTATGGTGTAGGTGTTGCCCATTATATTGTCGCTTCCGTCCTTGATGTAAACTAGTTTGCTGCCATCTGGCGAAACCGCAGGGGTACGATACATACCCTTTCTATTGGTTAGCGTTTTTGGCGCGCTTTTACTATCGAGGCCTATGCTACAAATACTGCCGGTGATAGTATCGTTCCAGGTTACATAATACAGCGTTTTTCCATCGGGCGAAAACGATGGTTCAAATTCAAAAAGCGAACTATTGGTAACACGTTCTGGTTTGCCATTGGGTAGCGCTTTTTTGTACAGATGCCCAACCGCATTAAACACCAGCCACTTGCCATCGGGCGAGGTGGTGGCATTGCGTATAACGTTGGCGGTAAATTCGTTAGTGTTGATGTCCTGCTTAAAACGAACGGCATCAGTAATGTGTTGCTTTACGTTGCAGGTAAATGGGATTTGAGAAGCGACATTTACGCCATTCACATCCACCTTCCATATTTTACCGCCAGACCATATTACAATTTGCTTGTCATCGGGCGACCAGGCAAACCCTGTGTAAACGCCAAAAATCGTCCATGCTTCCTGCTGGTCTTTAGTCAATTGATCGTATATCGGCCACTCTTCGCCGGTCTCCATATTGCGCAGGTACAATACTGTTTTTGTGCGCACGCGTTTCACAAATGCCAGCGTGTTGCCGTTGTGGTTTATTTGAGGCCTTACGGCTCCGCCGGGTCCTCCGGTCACGTTTTCTATCACACCTTTTTCCCTATCGAACCTTTTTATGGCGAATATCTGGTTGTTGGGGTCTTTGTTGTACTGAAAATATCCGCCAGGATACATGTCCTCGCTATAATACACATATCGTCCGTCGGCCGACACACTTGGTTCGTTCAGGTCTTGCTGGTCGTTTTTGCGCGCCGTAAGTTGCAATCCGCCGCCGCCATTGATATGGTACATCCATAGTTCGCCGGCGCCCAACGAGCGGCCCGATGTAAAATGCTTACGTGCTATTATATATTTACCGTCTGGCGTCCAAACGGCATTATTCAACAACCTGAAACTTTCTTTTGTTATTTGTCGTGCATTTTGCCCATCTCGATCCATTACCCAAATGTTATCGCCGCCGCCAGCATCAGATGTAAACAGAATTTTCTTACCATCTGGGCTGAACCGGGGTTGCACCTCCATGGCCATGCCCTGTCGCAATACTTTTGCTACGCCGCCTGTAGCCGGCATAGTGTAAATATCACCCAACATATCGAACACAATTTCTTTTCCATCTGGTGAAAGGTCAAGATTCATCCAGGTCCCTTCATTTACGGAGTAGGCAATGTCCTTGCCCGGTCCCCCGGGATTGTTTACATCCCACTTCTTCTTTTCCTTCTCCTGAGCAATGGATGCCAAAGGCAATCCACCCAAAAGCAAAATAGTTAATGCACGATACAACCGCATATTATTTTATGTTTGGCATAAAGATAATCGAAGCGTGGAATTGAGGTGGGGGGATTTGTGAGGGGGGATGGCAAGTATGATTTGTTGCTAAAGTTGTGGAATATATTAACTAATATTGTTGAGATAACAGAAGCGATAAGAATATATTATAAATATTTATGAGCGATAAAATTACCTACTTAATTGGTGCAGGTGCGAGTGCAAATACTATTCCTGTTGTCAATCAAATGAATAACAGAGTTTTCGAAATTTTAACATGGTTAAAAAATATTAAAGACTCATCTGAAAATACGAATCAAGAACCAGAAAGGAATATCAATTTACCAGAAAGTTTCAAAACTCAAAATTCAACTCTTGGAACTGTAATTGAAGAACTGAGTTGGTTGTTGGACGAATCCAAAGACTACCATTCGGTTGATACGTTGGCACGAAAATATTATTTAGTTGACGATTACAGTAAATATGAGCGACTTAAATCTGCGCTTATATTATATTTCAGTATTGAGCAATCGATTTCAATAGGCGTTAATGAAAGCTCTGTTGGCGAATCGTTTATGAAAAATAAAGTAGACAAAAGGTATGATAGTTTTATTTCAATACTTGCTAGTAAAGACCCTTCGAAAAAGATCTCCATAAACGAGAATGTAAGCATTCTAAGCTGGAACTACGACATTCAATTTGAATTGAGCCTAAAACGGTTTACAAACAAAAAAATTAAGAACATAAAAGAGAATTATCAGATATTCCCCAAATTATATGATAATTCCACCGAAATAGCGAACGGGTTCCGACGCAACGAATTTTCATTAGTTAAACTCAATGGAAACGCCATATTTTCCGCATCAAGAGATAGTGATTTTCCGACAATTTTTGATGAGGATATTACTAATTCAACGGAAGAACAGCAACTTGATGTTTTTTTGAAATATTGGAAGAGTTTTGATAGGACGGATAATAGCGCATTGCGCTTTTTTAATTTTGCTTGGGAAAAAAATGAGGACTTTAATGGTCGAAGGCACCAATCCTACCATAGTCAATTTGAAGTAGCTCGAAAGATAGCTAACGAAACAGATATACTGGTTGTCATTGGCTATTCCTTTCCTACATATAATAGACCAATTGATACTGAATTATTTGACTCGCTAAAAAAAATAAAGAAGGTATATATCCAAGATCGAAATCCGGAAAAAATTGAATCCACAATCCGTAATGCTTTTAAAATTATGCAAGAAAGAACTGGTGTTGGTGTAAATGAATATAAAATCCCTATTCATAGAGAATCAAATACAGACCAGTTTGTGATTCCTTACGAACTAAATACTAAATGATGTATTAATTTGAAATTTTAATGTTTGATGGTGTTGGCTAACTAAGGTGGTGAACCATCTTCTAATAACGCAAAAAGATTTTACATTATTTTTGCAATGCAAAACGCAATAACCCATGGAACTTGCCAACCTCGATTTAAGTAAACTATACACCTATGCCGACTACCTGAAGTGGCAATTTGACGAGCGTGTAGAATTATTGGAAGGACGTATTTTCAATATGAGTGCACCAAGCTTTGCACATCAGGTTATCGTTGGAGAGTTATTTAGAAGGTTTGCAAATTTCTTATACAAGCAGCCCTGCAGGGTTTTTATTGCACCTTTCGACGTACGCTTGCCCCGCAAGCTTAACGACAATCAGGATATTATTACAGTTCTTCAACCCGATGTGTGTGTTGTTTGCGATACTTCTAAGTACGATGCAAAAGGTTGCCTTGGCGCACCCGATATTGTGGTTGAGGTTTTAAGCCCAAGCAACAACGAAAAAGACCTAAAAAACAAATTCGATATTTACGAGGAAGCCGGCGTACAGGAGTATTGGATTGTTTCACCTCAAGACAACACCTTCCTTGTAAATACTCTCGTAAATGGTAAATACATTACTCACCGACCCAAAGTTGCCGGTGATATTGTTACTACGCCCATATTGCCGGGTTTTGAACTCGATTTGCGCGAGCTTTTCGATGCTCTGAAATAAGGTCATTACAAACCTTTTCATTATTCCAATAACAGTTAATTCTGTAACGATCATAGGCAATATTCACACCATTTCGCTTACTTTTGCGGCTCAATAATGGGGTAGTGCAATGCAATCGTTTAATGAACTAAAGAAAAATCTGAAAAAAGACTATTCGGGATTTAAGAAAATAAAAATTGCATTATTAGCCGATAGCGCTTCTCAGTTGCTTACCAATGCTATCCGTGGTTTTGGTTATACTTGTCAGTTAGACTTTGATATTTATGAGGCCGATTACAATCAGATAGACCTACAGGTTTTTGATCCTTCTTCTGAATTGTATGCCTTTAACCCCGATTTTGTAATTATCAACCGCTGTCCGGAAAAACTGCTGAAAGAATATTGCAAAAAAGAACGACATGAGCAGTCTCATTTTGCAGCCTACAATCAGCACACCACTCGCCGCTATTACGACACCATAACCTCCAAGCTTGCCGGTGGCGCCAATTCGAAGGCGAAGGTTATTATCAATACTTATCCAGAACTGAATGATGGCGTTTTTGGCAATTTTGCGGCTAAAACAGCTTCCTCATTCGTTTTTCAGTTGCGAAAGACAAATATGCACCTCATGGAGCTTAGTCAGGAGTGCAAAGACCTTTTTGTGTGCGATTTGGCTGGCATTCAATCTGATTTGGGACGCAGCTTTGTTTTCGACCCGAAAATGTATGTAAATGCGGATATGGTGTACAGCCTATCCTTTCTGCCCTACATAGCCAAGCATATTACCGACATTATACTGAGTATTACAGGCAGTTTTAAGAAGTGCCTGATCATGGACCTCGATAATACTACCTGGGGTGGTATCATTGGCGACGACGGCATGGAAGGAATACAAGTAGGGTATTTCGGTATGGGCAAGGCATTTACCGAACTTCAAATGTGGGCCAAGCAGCTAAAACAGCGTGGAATAATACTGTGCGTATGCAGCAAGAATACCGAAGAAATTGCACAAGAACCCTTTAAAAACCATCCCGATATGGTTTTGCGGCTCGACGACATAGCCGTATTTGTAGCCAATTGGGAGACAAAAGTTGATAACATTAGGCACATACAATCCATACTCAATATTGGGTTTGATAGTATGGTATTTATAGACGACAACCCTTTTGAACGAGAAATTGTAAAGTCGGGCATACCTGATATTTGCGTGCCTGAACTACCTGAGGATCCCGCAGAATACCTGCAGTACCTCCGTAGCCTTAATTTGTTTGAGACTGCATCCTTTACTGAGGAAGACGAACAGCGCACCCGCCAGTATCAGGAAGAAGCGCAGCGCAATATGCTGCTGCAAAGTTTTGATAATGAACACGACTTTTTAGGCAACCTCGGCATGACATCTGATGTGAAGGCATTTGATGAGTTTACTATACCGCGAGTAGCGCAGCTTACGCAGCGCAGTAATCAGTTCAATTTACGGACGGTGCGCTATACCGAGGATGAGGTAAAGCTAATATCCGGCAATCCGGATTATTACACTATTTCACTCACGCTCGAGGATAAATTTGGCAGCCATGGTTTGATAGGCATCATTATACTGCACAAGCGCGATGCGCAAACATTGTTTATAGATTCGTGGATAATGAGTTGCCGTGTGCTGAAACGGGGCATGGAGAGTTTTACAATGAATATCATAGTAGAATTGGCGAAGGCACATGGATTTACGCAGGTGGTAGGCGAGTACCTGCCAACAAAGAAAAATGGCATTGTAAAAGACCACTATCATCAACTGGGATTTACCGAAAAAGACGGTTTGTGGATAACAGATGTGGCGCAATACGAAAACAAGAGTAATTTTATAACCAATAAAAATAAATCATGGACGCAAACGCAATAATGAAGCTGGTTAACGAGATTTTTATCGATGTGCTCGACAATGACGATATTGTACTGAGCCGCGAAACCAGCGCAAAGGATATTGAAGAATGGGATTCGCTAAACCATATTCAGCTTATAGTAGCCATAGAAAAGAAATTTAAGCAACGCTTTACCACCGCCGAGATCAACGGTTGGAAAAACGTAGGCGAAATGTGCGACGCTATAGAGAAAAAGCTGAAAGGCTAATAATACCTCCGGCATATTGGCTAAATACTCTTTCATGATTTTAGCCATTCATAGCGCTATTGCTCTTACTATTGCTAACATTTTTTTATATGGTGCAAGGCCAGCAGTTCCGGCAATCCTTTCGGGTGACCGATAAGGTTTACAACGGTTTTATACAAATATCGGGCGATAACAATCCCCTGCACACCAATGAAGCATTTGCAATGTCGAAGGGTTTCAGGGGCAGGGTAATGCATGGTAATATCCTCAATTGTTTTGTTTCCTTTTTTATTGGCGAATGTTTGCCTATAAAAAATGTGATTATTCATGCCCAAAGTATTAAATATGCCTTGCCTGTGTACCTCGATGATGAGCTGGAGTTTGTAGCTGAGATTGAGGGATATTATGAGTCGGTGCATACGTACGAGTTTAAGTTTTATTTTAAAAATGCCGATGGTAAAAAAGTGGCCAAAGGCGAAGTTCAAATAGGTGTGATATGAATATACTTGTGACCGGCGGAGCATCGGGTCTTGGCGCTGCAATTGTGAAAAAGCTGGCTACCGATGGCAGCCATACGGTTTATTTTACCTATAGCAAGTCGGCAACGGCAGCGGCAGAGATAGAAGCGGAATTTGAAAAAGCTATAGCTATTTACTGCGACTTCACTGTAGAGGCGTCGCTCGATGCGTTGCTGATGCAATTGCCATCGCTCGACATTCAGGTGTTGATCAACAATGCTAATGGACCTATACATAAAGAACACTTTTATAAAACCGATTATACTGTTTTTCAGAACAGCTTTAATTACAACATACTGCCTACATTGCGCATTACGCAAGAAGCAATGAAGGTATTTCGTAAACGAAAGTTCGGTAAGATCATTAATATCATATCTTCCGCGGTCATCAATAAGCCGCCGGTAGGGTGGAGTGAATATGTGGCTAATAAGGCTTATTTGTTGGCAATGAGCAAGGTTTGGGCAACGGAAGGGATTAAGTTCAATGTTTCTTCAAACAGCGTGTCTCCTTCGTTTATGCAAACAAACATGACCAGCGATACCGACGACCGACTTGTAGAACAAATGAAAGACAGCCATCCGCTAAAACAACTGCTTACCACCAATGAAGTGGCAGATGCCGTAGTGTTTTTCGTAGCTGCATCGCAGCAAGTAAATGGCGTAAATATGGCTATAAATGCAGGCGCTGATTTTGCTTAAACCTGATTCTGGTCAGAATTATCTATTATTAACGAACCTTTAGAATTGACTGTTGTACCTTTGCATCATAATAAATCAAAGAATATTATGAAAAATTCGGTTGTGGTAAAAGATACCCAATGGACAGTTGTAGTAAAGGAAGTAAACAAACTGAAACAAAAGGGCTGGAAAGAAGTAGGTGAATTACAAATGGTTCAGAATACTGATGCCGCCGATGGAAAAGTTCAGGGCAGTTTAGCGTTTGCACAAGCAATGGAGTTGAATATGAACTAAACATCCTTTGTAATACAGTTGCTAACGTCGCTGCATAATCAAACCAGTTTTTTGCAGTCCCCTTAGCGTTAATGACTATTGTATAAAATAAGTATTTTCGAGAGAGTTGCGCCGGTTGCGCAACTCTTTTTTGTTTGGCGAAGTTTGCAGGTTGCGCTAATTACATTCTACTATAGTAGTAACTGTTCAATGTATTTATTATATTTGTAAACGCCTAAATTGCTCTTGTTTATGAAAGATTATGTTGTAATTACTTATGCCGAAGTAGAACTTATTGAGAAAGAAGTTCGTCAGTTGCTCAACGATGGCTGGACGGTAGCCGGAGGTATTTGTATTGCTTACAAACACGAGCATGGCCATCATGGCGAGCATATACACGGTCATTTGGTTTATGCGCAGGCAATGGTTCGTGAAACCAACTAATTGCTTGTTTTTGGTTTTCTTAATTGCTTAATCGCATATTTTTCGTCCTGCGACATTTTTTCAATGGCAATTGTAAATGCTATGGCGCTGACTTTGCTAATATTTTGCACTAAAAATGCGCGCGCTGCCTCCGGATATACAGTATGTAGTTCGCGCATAGCCCATCCAACTCCTTTTTGTACGTAATATTCACTATCGGGTAGTAGCGGTTGTAGTAAGTGGATAATTTGCGATTGGGTAGGGTAGGTACTTTTAGTTCGGCTAAAATAGAGGAGGCTTACTACGGATTGTCGTCGCTGCCAGAGATTAGCCGATTTATTCCATTCTTCTAATTGCTGGTATACCAAATCGGGCAGTTGCTCTAGTACCTTGGTATTTAGTTTTGCCAATTAGTCGCATAGGCTCCAGTCGTCTACTTTTTGTTGCCAAACTACCGACGCTTTCCATATTTCAAGTACATGTTCTGGTTTTGATATATACTTTTCTAAAAACAAAAAGGCATAAAACATGGGCAAGTATTCCTCTGACTCCATCCATATATAGTTCCAAATGGTCAATTGGTCTGCAAAGGGCAATTCGCTGAAAGAAAATCCTTTTTTAAAAGCGGCTCGCTGAGCGGGAATAGAAGTAGCAGCCTTCGCAATTTGTAGGCGAACTTCGCTTAAGTATTTATTCATAGCGCTATAGATTGGGTTGACGCGAAAATACCGATATTGCCGCGAAATAAACGCAGATGAGCAATTTTAGCGATGTACATTCCTATTATTCCTATCAGGAATTTATGCAACTCATGGAGCAGTTGACCGCTGCTGGCAAAACAACAGGTCCTGTTCAGTCGGAATCGCTGATATATTTTACAGGCCTGAATTTGCAACGCTCGCAACGTTGGAACAAGACATTTGCGGTACCTGCTAACGTGGCAGTGGAGGTGAGCGAAGCACACCCTCAAATATGGTGGGTTATAACCGAAGCATGGTGTGGAGATAGCGCGCAAAACCTACCTGTGATCAATAAAATAGCCGAGGCCAGTGGTGGCGTAATTGAGTTGCGCATTGTGTTGCGCGATGAGCATACGGAAATAATAGATAAATACCTCACCAATGGTGGGCGCAGTATACCCAAACTCGTATCTGAGACTACAGATGGCAATGAACTTTTTACTTGGGGGCCTCGCCCGGTAGAAGCGCAGCAAATAATGACAGAATGGAAAGCCAATCAAGCAGCTCGCTCGCACGACGAAGTAGAAAAAGACCTGCACCTTTGGTATGCAAAAGACAAAGGAAAGAGCGTACTAAACGAATTGGTAGAGAAAATGAAGTCAAATAGAAAGTAGGATTCTTTTCGGAATAAAAAATTGAGAACAGCAGTACATTTTCCTGCGCGGAGCATATACTACGGTTCTCAATTAATAAAAGCTCAGAAAAGGTTATTTTGCTACTGGTATTTGCTTAGCTTCTATGCCCAATTTGGTAACAGATAAAAAGCATGCGCCAGTGGCTGAGTAATTGATGAGTTTCATCTTCTTAAGGCTTTCCAGATGTCCGCGCAACTCAGGGCGGGTTATGCCTGCATCTTTACAAATTGATTCGTAACATACAAATCCGTTTGATGGCGCTGATTGGCAATAGTTTTTGATTTTGGTAAAAACGGTATTTAAATCTGTCATATTATGGCGTTGGGTTGTGAATAAATGGCCATACATTTTGTTGCATAGCGCTCCTGTTTATTCAAAGATATGCATATAAAATCAGTTTTAAATATAATTTTATTTATGTCATTCATAAAGTGTGGCTTGCACACTTGTTGTGAGACGTATAGAACAGGTCAATTTTCTGAAAAGAGCTCTTTAAATAAAGACTAATTTGTTTGATGAGTACTTAGTAAGCAACCGTCAGTTCGTGATTTAATAGGAAAATGCGCTGTTTTACGTCAAACCAATAGACTATTGGATTTCCATTTTGCATGAGTACAGGGCGGCGTTTTAGCGCGCTCTCTATTACCTGCCAGACTGTATGGGTTAGTGCGCTATTTGTTTCCGGGTCTATAGGTTCCCGCAGCGGATACTTGTGGCTTACATTTTCGTCGTTAACAATACTATCTTTATAAAAGGGCTTTAGCTCATAGTAAACAATGTTTCCTTTTTTATCAGTTATTATGTTGTCTATCTCCAGGTTAAAATATCCATTGGGTAGCTTTTTCAATTTTTCTTCAAGTTTACTAATCAGAAAGGCATTTAGGTCGTAGCGAGCTTTTTGCAGGTCCTCATTTTCGCTTTCTGTTTCTTGTTTTATCCATCCATATATTTTCTCTCCATTCATTTTGAGCGGATAGGGGTGGTACTGTACAATTTTAGAAACAGAATGCACACTGTCGTCCGCAAATAGTGTGTCGGCTGTTGGGTTAGCCTGCATTTCTATATTGTATCCATTTACAGTTAGCGTAGTTGTCTTTTGCTGTGCAGCTACCGTATTCGATAATAATATTGTTGTCAGAATGGATATCGTTAAGTATAAATTTCTGAAGCTAAACATGTCTTATAATTGCTTGCTTTGATGGAGTTTTTAGATGTACGGGTATTTGTTTAATGTTAGTGCATAATACGATATTTTGGGCAGTTGTGCGGTGTTTTTACTCTTTTTTCCTGTTGCGCTGTTGCATACGGCATCAATTAGCGTGTGATCGCGCATTTTATTAAAATGATAAAATCTTATTTACTGATGCTATTGCAGGCTCAAAAAATATTATAACTTTGAACGGTCAGGTTATTGAAGGCCTGTTTTGCTTTTTAAGCATTAGTTTTTATACAACAAGAAACAGCTATTAATGAGTAAGTACACCTACATTACCAAGGAGTGTTTGTTTTGCTCCAGTACAGATGCGGCTAATCACCCCGTAGTTTATCATAAGAATTTTAAAGACGAAGATCTGAATGCCGAGGTTTTTGAAGCCAGAAAAACCACGAAGCATACGCACTATGAGATGGTAAAGTGCCTGAAAACAGGTCTTATTTTTTCAAGACACATTCTCGATGATGCCTCGCTCAACGAATTGTATAAAGGTAGCGCTATCAACTTCAATGAAATGTTGGAGTATATCAAAAACGACTATTGGCAGCCTATTGCCAACTATGTAAAAGGATGGACCAGGAAGAAAGCTGTGGACATAGGTTGCAGTACCGGTTTCTTTCTTGAAGCGCTGAAAGATAATGGCTATGAAGAAGTATATGGCGTAGAACCAGGCGTAGAACCGAAGGCGATAGCGCGCGCAGATATTCGCGACAATATCCATACAGGCTTTTATGGTAAGGGGCTATATCCGCCAAACCATTTTGATCTCATAACGTGTTTTCAGACCCTCGATCACCTAAGCGATCCCTTGGGAATGTTGGCCAATATGCGCGAGAACCTCAAGCCCGGCGGCCATGTGTATATGATCATGCACAACTCCAATGCGCTTCAGGCGCGTTTGTTTGGTGAGAAGTCGCCCATTATAGATGTAGAACACATTTACCTGTTCAATAAAGAGAATATTAAACTACTTGGCGAAAAAGCAGGGTTTAAGGTTGTTGAAGTGTTCGATATTGTTAGTCGGTATCCATTCAGCTATTGGCTGCGTATGGCTCCCTTGCCGCTGAAGAAAATGTGGATAGGTTTGTTTAAAGCCACTGGTATGTACAACAAGATAATGCCCATGAAAGCAGGCAATATGGGTATCATACTGGAAAAGTAATTTTGAAAATTTTAAGCCGATAATTACAGGTCATTAGGATGACCAGATTTAACTCCCCCTGATAACTACTGTGTTATTGGGGGGATTTTTTTGGAGCAGATTGTATGATTTGAACTAATTTATTCTGTTTAAACTTCAAAAAACGGCATAGAATTAGCAACTGGTTGTTATCAGATTTGATAGTAGGGTATGATTTGCCCGAAGGACTAAAATTTGTAAAAGCCTGGCTGAAGTCTTTGGTTATAAGTAAAATGAGGTCCAATTCTGAATGAGTTGAATGTGCTATCGTAGACTGAAAATAATATAAAAAGTCACATTTAACCCATTATGGGTTGCTGTGTTCGAATTACTTAGTCCGGGAAACTCTCTGGGCTACGCATATTATCGCCTATTCGGGCAAGCAATAGCAGAGTTATCGCAATTGTATTTTAAGTGGTAAATACGAACTTGTTCATGTTTTTTTAGTATGTCGAAAAATGAATATTTACTTGGTGTTATTTGTCGTTCAAGACAAGCCAGGGAACACAGACCTGTAAGTTTGTAAGACAATAGATTTACGCTACAAAATTAAAAGAGCAATCTGCAACAGCTAAAGCCTGCGCAGATTGCTCTTTTATATTTTGACTATTTACTACCGGGTAACAACCAGATGCATAACAGCAATTTCGTTTTCTGTGGTGAAATACAAAATGTAGTTGCCTGCGGCTATTGCTGAGTTTAGGTTTATTTGCTCGTTTATCAAACCGTTTTTGACGCTGACAGCATTATTGAGAACAACTTGTCCGAGCATGTTGGCAATACGAATTGTTGCCTCCTGATCGTTAGTTGTTTTCAAAACGCCAGACAGTGTAAAGGAGCCGTTGTTGGGATTAGGCATCAACGTAAGTTGCGATTGCAATGTGCCAGCCGAGTTATCGTTCGCAATTCGGCAACTGTTCACCATCATGGGCGCAGTTGCAATGCATCCGGTGGCAGCAATAGTATAGGAAATATACAGACTTCCCATTGCCACACCGGTTACAATACCTGTTGTAGCGTTTACGCGCGCCATAATTGCATTGCTGCTTGTCCACGTTCCGCCGCTTGTAGCGTTGGCCAGCGTCGTTGTAGCGCCTACACACACACTGCCGGAGCCAGTAATAGGTGAAAATGGTTTTACCGTAATGGTAGTAGTAGCAGTGCAACCCGTGGGCAGCACATAACTAATAACCGCCGTGCCGGCTGAAACTCCGGTTACAACGCCGGAGCTAAACCCAACACTCGCTACCCCCGGACTGCCGGCATATAGGTAAGATCCGCAGCAGTCTACATTTGTAAGGGTTATCATCTGTCCGGAGCATACGCTTGTTGGTCCGGATATGGGCGAAAGCCTGTTTACAATATAGGGGAATACTACCTGGCCGCCTGTGGGGAATGCATACGTGATATTTACCGATCCCCCGGATACGCCATAAAGTATGCCTGTAGTGGCGCCAATGGTGGCAATGGTCGTGTTGCCGCTTGTCCATCTGCCGCCGGTTATTACATTGCGCAGCGTTTTATATTGGCCTACACAGCCTCCGGTATCGCCTGTTATCGCAGGCAACTGACTTACAGAAACCGTTACGGATGCAGAACATCCTGTAGGTAGTACATAGGAAATAACAGATGTTCCCGAAGAGATGCCTGTGAGCAGACCGCTTGCAGACCCTATAGTAGCTACACCCGGAGTTCCTGATGACCAAAGTCCGCCTGTAGCGCTAATAAGCGTTACTACCTGCCCCACAAGTATACTTGTTGTTCCGGTAATTGCAGATAGGGTATTGACTACCAAAGGACTAACTGTTCTGCAACCATTAAGCGTGTAGGAGATGTTTGTAGCTCCGGGAGCAATACCGGAAACTACCCCTGTGGCAGAGCCTACCTGTGCAATGATAGAACTAGTGCTGCTCCATACGCCGCCCGGCACGCTATTGCTAAGCGTAATCGTTTGCCCGGTGCATACAGAACCTGGTCCTGCATTAGCTCCTATCGCAATTACTGTTAGCGATTTAAAGGCCATACAGCCTGTATTTAACGCATACGTAATTATTGTAGTACCGCCGCTCACACCCATTGCGCTGCCGCTGGCAGAGCCTATAATAGCAACAGCATTATTACCACTGCTCCACACGCCGCCGGCAATTGCATTGCTGAGCGCCAGCGGTTGACTTTGGCAGACCGACGATGCGCCGGTTATTGCCGCAAGTGGGTTGACGGTTACGCTTTGCGTAGCTCTGCAAGAGCCTATGTTATAGGACACAAGCGTAGCTCCCGCGGCTATACCACTTACCAATCCTGTACCCGAACCTATTGTTGCGGAAGTGGGTCGGCTGCTGGCCCATGTGCCGCCGGGTGTGGAGTTGCTAAGCATAATAGACTGCCCCACACAAACCTGATTTGCACCAATAATTGGCGTCACATTAATAACGCCCACGGTAGTAGTGCGTACGCAGCCTGCCAATGTTGCATAGGATATTATTGATGTACCCGCAGAAATACCCGTTAATTCGCCGGTAACTGAACCTATGGAAGCTACCGCCGGTAATGAGCTACTCCAGTATCCGCCGCCGCTTGTATTGGTAAGTGTAGAGGTAGCGCCCATGCACACACTTGTAGACCCGGTTATGGCAACCGGCATCGTAGCGACAGTAAGTGCTCGGGTGGCAATACAACCGGCGCCCAATGAATAGGTAATGGTTGCAGTACCTGCAACAACCCCTGTAACAACTCCTGTCAGCGAGCCGACTGTGGCCTTTGCTATGGCTCCGCTGCTCCATAAGCCACCGGTGGTGGCATTAGTGAGCGTGGTTGTGGCGCCAACGCATACGGCGGTCGCTCCTGCTACGGGAGTTGACAATGGACCAACCGTTATAGTGGTAGTTACAAAAGAAGTAGCAACTGTATAAGTAATGACTGCGCTGCCGCTGGCAATTCCTGTGACAACGCCTGTTAGCGAGCCTATGCTTGCAATAGCTGGCGCACTGCTGCGCCATGTGCCGCCAGACGTCGTGTTGGCGAGCGTAGTTGTAGCCCCGGTACATAATGCGGTAGCTCCGGTAATAGCGCTCAGCGAAATGCCGGTTACGGTAATTGATTTTGTGGCTACCGCAGAGCCGCACCCGTTCACCACTGTGTAGCTAATAAGAGCAGTACCCGCCGAAACACCGGTGGCAATACCTGTTAATGAGCCTATTGTAGCTACACCTGGCGTTGAGCTAGACCACAAACCGCCCGTTACTGAGCTGGTTAGTGTGGTAGTTGATGATACTGCAACAGATGACGCGCCGGATATCGACCCAGCAGAGGGAGCTGCGTTAACACTTAGCGATTTAATGGCAGCAGCTATGCCGCAACCATTGGTAACAGTATAACTAATAATCGTAGTTCCTGCAGTTACTCCGGTTACTACGCCGCCGGTTACAGTTGCGTTTGCTGAACTGCTGCTCCAAACGCCGCCGGTTATGGCATTGCTTAGCGTTGTTGTAGCGCCAACGCATACGCTAGTTGCGCCTGTAATTGTTCCTGCTACAGGTAGCGGATCAACGGTCATTGCCTTGGTAGCGATGGCTGTTCCGCAACTATTGGTGACGGTATAACTAATAACCGTAGCGCCTGCGGTTACTCCGGTCACCACTCCGCCGGTTACAGCTGCGTTTGTTGAGCTGCTGCTCCAAACGCCGCCGGATAGGGCATTGCTTAGCGTTGTTGTAGCGCCTACGCATACGCTCGTAGCGCCTGTAATTGTTCCGGCCACGGGTAGCGGATCAACGGTTATTGTCTTAATAGCAACTGCGGTTCCGCAACCATTGGTAACGGAATAACTAATAACTGTTGTGCCTGCAGTTACTCCGGTCACTACGCCGCCGGTTACAGTAGCGTTTGCTGAACTGCTGTTCCATGCTCCACCCGTTGCGGCGTTGCTAAGGGTAGTTGTAGTGCCTACGCAAACATTTGACGATCCAGAAATAGTTCCTGCCGAAGGTAGCGGATCAACGGTCATTGCCTTGGTCGCTATGGCTGTTCCGCAACTATTGGTAACGGTATAACTAATAACCGTAGCGCCCGCGGTTACTCCGGTCACTACGCCGCCGGTTACAGTTGCGTTTGCTGAGCTGCTGCTCCATGCTCCACCCGTTGCAGCATTGCTAAGGGTAGTTGTAGCGCCTACGCAAACGGCAGACACGCCGGTGATGGCGCCGGCATTGGGTAGCGTTGTAACTGTTATTGAATAAGTTGCTGTGGAGCCGGATAATGTATAAGAAATCAACGCTGTGCCAGCAGCAACACCAGTAACAATACCTGATGAACTTCCGACAGCAGCTATACCCGTACTGCCGCTTGTCCAAACGCCGCCAGACGGTGAACCGCCTAACGTTATTGTGGCGCTGGGGCATATGCTTGTCGGACCTGATATAGATAAT
This sequence comes from uncultured Bacteroidota bacterium, assembly GCA_903882805.1. GTDB lineage: Bacteria > Bacteroidota > Bacteroidia > Chitinophagales > Chitinophagaceae > Nemorincola. Next base: position 21,489 of record CAIRYK010000082.1, read on the forward strand.
GAAACGGCAGTAACAGTTGCGACTTTAGTTACATAGCATCCTGACGATAATGCGTAGGTAATTGTTGTTACTCCAGCGCTAATTCCTGTTACAATTCCAGTCGTAGATCCTATGGTAGCAATACCCGTATTGCTACTTGCCCATATTCCGCCTGAAGTTGTATTGGCCAAAGTAACGGAACTACCCACGTTAACTGTACCGGCTCCGGTTATTATTGCCGGCGTTGCTGCAACAGTAACTACCGCGGTAGAAGTACAACCACCGGCTATTAAATAAGAAATCGTAGTAGTACCCGGTGTAACACCTGCGACAATTCCAGATACAGAACCAATTGTGGCTATAGCAGTATTACTACTGCTCCATGTGCCTCCAGTTGTGGCATTAGCTAGTGTTGTTGTTGCGGCAGTACAAACTGTTGTAGCGCCGGTTATGGGTGTTCCTCCGCCTCCAATTGTTATTCTAATATAGGTTGTGTCCGTTTTCCCCATACAATCACTTACTGCCACTCCAAATGAATCTACCCCAGTGAAGCCAGTGGTAGGCGTGTAGTTAAGTCCTGTTGGTATTTTGGTAAATCCATTTGATGTATCAGAGTATGCAGCTGCAAGTGTCCCATGTGCTGGAGCGTAAACAGCGCTCCAAATCAAGAGCTGATTTTTATCTGTGTCGGTCACCGCCAGCGCAGAGTCGATGGCGATGGTACCCGGGTTACTGCAATAGGTGAAATTTTGCGTATCCCCATTGTTGAAGAATGGCGCTAAATTGACTGCTATTTTCCTGATCCTATTCCCTCCGCGGTCCGAGAAATAAATATTTCCACGGTTATCAACAGATACGCCAGTTGGACTTACGATTCCCGCGGCTGCCAAAGAACAGTAATCATCAGAATGAACACTAGTAGAGGAACCTGCAATCGTAGTTATTATTCCAGCAGCGTTTACTTTTCGAATTCTAAAGTTATTGATGTCGCTAAAGTATATATTTGAACCTGCATCTATGTATAAGCCTTCAGGAGTATTAACTCTTGCCGCAGTTGCAGCTCCGCCGTCGCCGCTAAAACCTGCTGTACCTGTGCCCGCTATTGTATTGATAATACCAGCAGGTGTAATTTTCCTTATTCTTTTATTCCCATTATCACAGAATATTAAATTCCCTGAGGCATCGATTTTAATGTCAGTGGGGAAATTTATTTGAGCGGCGGTCGCTGCTCCTCCGTCACCGCTATAGCCGCCGTTCATAAAGCCGGTTGACCCGGTGCCAGCAATAGTGCTTACAATTCCTGAAGCGCTAATTTTTCTAATTCTGTTGTTCCATTCATCTACTACATAAATGTTACCAGTTGCGTCCATAGTCAATCCGGCTGGGTAGTAAAAAGTTGCCGATGTGGCAGCGCCTCCATCGCCTGTCAGACCAGCTGTGCCTGTTCCAGCAATAGTGGTAATAATTCCCGACGTGGAAATTTTCCGGATTTTATGGTTGCCAAAATCAGTAAAGATTATATTTCCCGAATTGTCGAAAATCATATCAACGGGGGTGGTAATTCTTGCCGCGGTGGCCGGGCCTCCATCACCTGTTGATCCCGCGGCGCCAGTACCGGCAATGCTGGTGATCGTTCCATCAGGCGAAATTTTTCGAATTTTACAATTGTTGTAATCCAAAATATATACATTGCCTGCCTGATCGTGTCTTACTCCCCATTGACCGGAAAGTTTTGCCGCAGTTGCTGGTCCGCCATCACCCGAATAGCCAGCCACACCTGTGCCGGCAATCGTAGTGATATAATATGGACTTGGGGGCAAATTGTTTACGCTTATATTCTTTAAGGCAAAACAACCGGCAGATAAACTGTAGGTTATGGTGGATGTACCTACGCTAACACCTGTTACTATGCCGCTTGTACTATTAACTGTAGCCACGCCTGTGTTACTCGTTGTCCATACTCCGCCAGACAGGCTGTTCGTTAACGATATAGCGCTGCCTGTAACAACGGTAGACGCTCCCGAAATTGCCGGTACACTACTTACTACAGTTACTGTTGTAGTAGCATAACAACCTGCTGACGTTGTGTAGCTGATAGTTGCTGTTCCGGCAGCGTTGCCTGTCACCACGCCGGTGATTGAACCAATTGATGCTATTCCGCCGGCAGAACTACTCCATGTTCCGCCGCTCAGCGAATTGGCGAGTGTTGATGTACCGCCTACACAAAAGGTAAGCGTTCCGGTAATAGCGCCAAGAGATGGCGTAACAGGATTAAGTTTGCGGATACGATTGTTAATATAATCTGTTACCAATAAGTTGCCGCCTGCATCGAAGGTAAGATTAGAACAAAGGTTCAGTTTTGCGGCAGTAGCTGCGCCGCCATCGCCGCTGAAGCCGGAAACCCCTGTACCTGCAACGCCTGTTATTATGCCTGCTGCGTTTACCATTCTTATGCGGCTGTTACTATTGTCTGCAATAAACAGGTTTCCCGACGCATCAAAAGCCAGACCGGCTGGCAGATTGAGCGTTGCCGCTGTTGCAGGGCCGTTATCTCCAGTATTTCCGGCTGTGCCTGTGCCTGCTATAGTGGTCACAATGCCAGCCGCCGATACTTTTCTTATCCGGTGGTTACCATTATCAGTTATGTAAATATTTCCAGAGTTGTCTGCCCGAACATAAGCAGGCTGATAGAATTTTGCAGCAGTAGCCGCAGCTCCATCGCCCGAAAATCCGCTTACTCCTGTTCCTGCAAATGTGGTGATTATACCTGCAGCGGTTATTTTGCGTACCCTGTGGTTGTATAGCTCAGTTACATAAAGGTTACCGGCTGCGTCGAACGCCAGTCCGGTAGGGGTATTAAATTGAGCAGCCGTTGCTTGTCCGCCGTCGCCGCTAAATCCAGAAACCCCGGTGCCGGCAAAAGTAGAGATAATGCCTGAAGGTGTTATTCTCCTGACTCTGTGGTTGAATGCGTCGCTAAAATACACATTGCCTGCGCCATCCATGGCTATATCCCATGGGCCTTTTATATTTGCTGCTGTAGCAGGGCCATTGTCGCCGCTGTAACCAGCCACGCCAGAGCCAGCATATCTCGATATCACACCCGAGCTGTTTATTTTACGTATTCTATTATTACCATAATCGGCAATGTAAATGTCGCTTCCCGATGCTACGAGTCCGTTAGGTTTGAATAATGCTGCAGCAGTAGCCGGGCCGCCATCGCCTGTACTACTTCCCGTGCCAGTGCCGGCAATAGTAATAATATTCTGTACAGACGATCCGCCGCCAATAACGGTAACGGAATAAGTAACGAAGCAGCCGGTAGAAAAAGTGTAAGTGATATATGCCACGCCGCCGGTAATGCCCGTAACTATGCCGCTTGCAGACCCAACAGTGGCCAGTAACACCGAGCTACTCGACCAAGCGCCGCCGGAAATGCCATTGGTTAGGTTTATTGTTTGTCCGGCGCATACTGAGTTTGACCCAGAGATAGGCGCAGTAGGGTAAACTGATACCGTATAGACCGTTGCGCAACCTGTGGGTAAAGTATAGGTAATTTCCGACGTTCCGGCCGCTATTCCGGTTACAATACCCGATGCAGAACCTACTGAAAGGACTCCGCTTCCGCTGTTAGTCCATAATCCACCGGTAACTGCGTGGGTAAGCGTTATAGTTTGTGCAGGGCATACAGCGGTAGGTCCAGATATACCCGCTATTGGCCCTACAGTAAGTGTAAGGTAATCGACGCTACCCAATCCTAATGGAGGAGTATAAGTGATGATTGAAGTGCCGCTGGCAACACCAGTAGCCAAACCAGTGACAATACCAATGGTTGCAACGGCAGTATTGCTACTGCTCCATGTGCCGCCGCCTACGCTACTTGCAAACGTAGCTGTTTGCCCCGGGCATAATGTTGCCGGGCCCGATATTCCGGTGACGGTAAGTGTAGCCCCGTTCGAAGTGTCGACACAGGATCCTACGCTCGAAATAATACAACGGTAATTATTACCGCTGAGCGGGGCAGATACCGATGTAATGGTTAGCGTAGGGGTGGTTACGCCCGAGTAAGGCGCTGTTCCTGTTAGGTTGCTATAACCTGTGCCGCTAGTTACCTGCCACTGGTAGATCAGCCCTGTGCCGGTAGCTGTTGTTACAAATCTTGCGTTGGTAGATGTCGTTGCGGTAACATTCGTTGGGCTTGTTACAAGGTAGCTTAGGTTTGAGTTTCGGGCTATACGCGCTACCTCGCAGGCGTCAAGCGCCCGGTTCCACATTCCAAAATCATCTATTTTGCCCTGAAAACCTTCGTTAGGTAGCGAAGGATCTATTCTACCTATCATTATTTTACTCAGTGAGCTAATAGCAAGGTTCGCGCTCGTGTAGCTGCGGTCTAACACACCGTTGATGTAAAATTGGTAAGAGGTATTGTTTTTCTTAATAAATGCAATGTGGCTCCAGGTATGTATTGTACCGCGCGATGCAGATGAATCGGGCGGCAGTATATTCCATGCTGTTACACCGGGGTTTGAATTACAAAACAGATCGTATTTTTTATTGGACGCCCAGTTGAAGGATAATTCCAGACTATAGTGCGGTATAGTATTAAGTATCGTCTGGTTGTTGGACCCTGCATTAGGATTGTAGAACGTGTCTGAATTTACCCAGCATACTATACTGTAGTCGCTCCAGCCATTATTGAAAAAGGTGGTGTCAAGTTTTATATAAGTTCCATTGCCGCTAAACTGGTAGGCGCTATTGGCTGTGCCAAATCTGTCGGCGGTAAGGGTAGGGCCAACAACAGTTCCGTTTATCCGGCCTCCGTAAGCATTATTGGCATTACCGCTAAATGGCAACCAAACCAACATGCTGCCGGTGGGTACATAGCCTGGTATGGCGTATGCCGGCAACACAGCTACAGTAGTAGATACAGCAATTGTGCCGCAACTGTTGGTAGCGGTATAGCTAATGGTTGTTGTACCGGCTGCTACTCCGGTAAGCAGGCCGGTGGTAGTGCCTATTGTCGCCACTGCTGTTGCGCTGCTTGTCCACCGTCCGCCGCTTATTGCATTAGCCATTGTGGTCGTAGCTCCGGCATAGATAGATGTTAGCCCGGTAATAGGGGCTGTAGACGGTGTAACAGTAACCACAGTAGTAGCAAAGCAGCCTGTGCCGATAGTGTAAGAAATGGAAGCAGTACCGCCGGCAATGCCCGTAACTACTCCGGTTGTAGACCCTATGGTTGCAATTCCCGTTGCGCCGCTGCTCCAGGTTCCGCCGCTGGTACTGTTAGCAAGAGTAGTGGTAGCGCCCGAACATACGCTACGCACACCGGTAATAGCAGGGGGGGCGCATGAATAGTTGAGCGCGGCAAAAGCATTGATACGACCGTGCCCATAATAGTTGTCAAATCCTACCGCATCTTCTGTTAAATTACCTACGCGATCGTCGGCAGAAGATTCTAATATGTTTTTTATCTGATCGAAATTTCTTGTACCATCCTGTGCAAGCAAAAGCGCCGCAACACCCGACACATGAGGGGTAGCCTGAGATGTGCCGCTCATACCAGTTGTGTAGTCGGTATTAGACAAATACGACAACCCAAAAATTACTTCGCCCGGCGCTACCACAGAAATATGACTGCCAAAGTTGGAAAACGTAGCCCTGCTGTCGTTGCAGCGTGTGGCGCCCACAGCTATTACGTGGTTCATTGCGGCAGGGTAAAAGGGCGTACTCGAATTGTCGTTGCCCATGGCAGCTATGCAGGTTACACCGTGCGCATAGGCATAGTCTATTGCCGATTGTGTAGCCGAAGAGTACCCATAACCTCCAAGCGACATATTGATCACCTTTGCGCCATGGTCGGTAGCATAGTAAATGGCGCTTGCAGTAGTCGACATTACGCCGGAGCCATTGCTGTCTAGTGTCTTCAAAATCATTAGTTTGCAATTCCAGTCTATACCGGCATATCCTATGCCGTTGTTACCGTTTGCGCCTATTATACCAGCTACGTTCGTTCCGTGACTGTGGTCGTCGGTAGGGTTGTTATTGTTGTAAGAATAGTTCCAGCCCTGATAGTCATCTACATAGCCATCCCCATCGTCGTCAATTCCATTACCGGCTATTTCTCCGCTGTTGTTCCAGATACGGCCTGCAAACTCCGGGTGCCCCATTCGGCAGCCGGCATCTATAACAGCTACAATTACCGAACTCGACCCTGTGGTAATATCCCAGGCCTGCTTCATTTTAATATCTGCCCCCGATGTGGGCGAAACAGAACCATAGGCAAATGACCCATTATTGTTTAATCCCCATGAGTAGACGAAATAAGGGTCGTTAGGCGTTACAATTGATGCTCCGATTTTGTAATCGGGCTCGCAGTAGTCGAAATAACCAAGCGTTTGAAATTCCTTGATCACAGCATTTACATCTATAGATCTTGAAAAAACAAACGAATACAGGAATATTTCATTTTTCGACCCTGCATTTATGCGTTTTGCGTCAATGTATCCATATCTGTTTAGCAGCAAATTCAGTGGCGCTAAATTGGAAGTTACATTGTTGTTTGTTTTAGTGAAAACAGGATTTACGCCGCTTTTGAACTGAACTGTAAACCGGTCGTTAGCAATGCTGTTTTGCTTGTCTATTGCTTTAGGGGTTGGCGCCGGACGTGCTTTCATTTCCTGTTGCGCATTAGCGCTACCGCAAATAATGGCTGCGAGCAACAGGAAGGCTACGTTTCTGAAATGGGATACAGCCGCCTTTGGCAGGACCTTACTCAAGTAGTTCATAAGATTTTTAGTTTCGGTATTCGGTTAAAGCGTTATAGTTTGCGGTAATATTATTGGCAACATGTTTTGTTTACTTCCTTACCAGTAATTTTAGCGTGAAAGTAGCTACACTTGTAGGCAATAAAAGTTGCTATTTAGTAATTAGTAACTACCTGGTGGTGAAATTACCATTTTTAGGAGTAAAAGGATTTGACGAGCATCATTTATTGTATTAACAATATAAATTTTTTCCTTAATGATTGGTTAATAGGTCAATGTGCGTATCATTTATTAACTCTTAGTTCAAACTAACGCCAATGTATATCTTACTTTAGTATGTGGCGCATGATACATGATCAGTCAGTTAAACTCTATAAACCATGTGCGATGTATTTTTTGATGAAAAAACATAATAAAGTTGAATAATTGGTTTTTTGCTTTTACCTTCAATTTACCGTAACATATTTAATGACTTTTAAACCTTTGTTTTAATGAGAAAAGTTCTTTTACTAATAGCTTTGATGGCTTCGATTGGTGTGCATTCGCAAACATTGCCTGCATACATACCAGCAAACAATTTATTGCTTTGGTTACCGTTCAACGGGAATGCGAATAACGAATATGGCACAGGCATGAATGGGGGCGTAATGGGTCCGGTATTGACAACAGACCGTTTTGGCGCGGCAAATAGCGCCTACCACTTTAATGGCGACGGCGACCATATCACTATCGACACTAATTTTTTCGACAACGGCTGGAGCAATTACACCATTTCCTGCTGGCTCAACTCAGATACTTTGTATAACCCCAATGCTGGTTCTAACAACCAGACTTTTTTGAATACAATGCCGCATAATGGACTTGAACTGTCATTCAACTGGGCATCAAATAAGAAGTTCGATTTGTTCTGCAATTCGCGCCCTCCTGTATTTGGCTGGAACATTCTTCGGCCTGATTCGTCAGCAAGCATTGGCGCCATACATACCTGGAACCACATAGTATTTGTAAAAAAAGACGACACCACCTACCACTTTTATCTGAACGGTGTATTAGATCAGTCATTTACCCGCAATACGCTGGCTATCAGCTATTTGTGTAAAATAGTATTGGGTAGGGTAGACACAAACCTGGCCAATGAAGGATTTCAGGGAAAGCTGGACGATTACGGAATCTGGACCCGAGCATTGGAAGCATGCGAGGTCGCGCGTATTGCCAAAAACAGCGCGACAAGCTACATCACCGTTCATCCACTAAATATTACTACCCCGGCAGGTACAACGGCGCGTTTCAGAATCACCGACACAGGCGCTGGTCATACCTACCAGTGGCAAAAGAGTACAGGTACAACCTACACAGATTTGGCAAATACAGCTCCCTATTCCGGGGTTACTACACATACACTAACCGTAACCAGCGTTACATCAACACTTAGCGGAACGAAATACAGATGTGTAGTTAAAGGAACCGGTGTGTGCGTTGATACTTCAAATGTCGGCAAGCTTACTATAGGTTCAACAGGCGTTGTTAGCGCTGGCAGCGGCGAAGTAATAACCCTTCAGCCAAACCCAACTACAGGAAGTATATTTGTTGGTGGGATAGATCAGGCAACTATTAGGGTATATAATATGGTAGGGCAACTTATTAAAGAAGCAGATCGCTCAACAGGCATATCTATTGGAGAATACCCGGCAGGTATGTATGTGGTTAAGGTACTTAACGAACAGGGGGTGTTGTTGCATACCGGCGCAGTGATCAAACAATAGATACAGTTAGCGGTGTGCACAGATTGTGTCTCCTAGCTTACTTTTGCATAGAATTGGGTAACTACTGTTATTCAATTCTTTTTTATTTAATTTTTGCGGCAAAAATATAAACCGCTTAATTATCTTTACTTCAATTAATACAAACACTTTTATTAAATGGCAGAAAAATTCCGGCCCGTTTCGAATACGCCACCCGAATCATTTGTAGGTAAATTAAAGTTCTATGGTCGTATGTTGCTCGACCTTCAGATACTCACTATATTCAGAGATGTAAAAAAAGAGCTACCCGGTTTTAAGGGCAATGTCCTGGATATAGGTTGCGGTCAGTCTCCGTATAATTTTTTGCTCAATGAGTCTCAAACAAAATACTATGGTATAGACATAGTAGACGCAGATAAATTTGATTACAACAACTCAAAGATTACTCCCTTCAACGGCGAGGATATTCCTTTTGAGAACGATAAATTTGACGCCATAATTTGTACCGAAGTAATGGAGCATGTGGCCAATTTCCAGAAGCTAACCGACGAAATATATCGTGTAATGAAAAAAGGCGGTCGCGGCATAGTAACCATTCCATGGAGCGCACGCTACCACTATATTCCCTGGGATTATTTTCGCTACACACCCAGCAGCCTCAAAACCATGTTTGCAAAATTTTCGTCGGCCGAAATAAGACCAAGGGGAACTGATATTGCAGCGATAGCGTCAAAGATAATCGTGCTGTTTTTCCGTAACCTGTTGCCAAGTGAAGCCTGGAAGTGGATATTTGTACCTATTTGGATTGCTCTTTCGCCTATACTGGCTATTACAGTAGTTATTGCTCATATCTCCCTGCTGCTCAATCTTGGGGCAGAGGAAGATCCGCTGGGTTATACCATTATCATCAAAAAATAAACGACTATAATATCACATAACAATAAAGCCCGCAATTGCGGGCTTTATTGTTATGTGATATCGGGCCTTGGG
>CAIRYK010000083.1 GCA_903882805.1 uncultured Bacteroidota bacterium
GGGGCATATTGTCGATCAGCGACCGCCGCTACCGCTTGCTCAAACAACCCAAAAACAGATAAAAATGAAAAGAGTAACCGGTATCGGGGGTATTTTCTTTAAGTGCAAAGACCCCGAAAAGCTCAACCAATGGTATAAAACCCACTTGGGTTTAGAAACAAGCCCTTATGGAGCAAAAGTAGAATGGAGCCAAGAACCTAACGCCACGAAAAAAGGATACACGCTCTGGACTCCTTTTCCAGAAAAGACAAAATACTTTGAACCTTCTAACCAGAGTTTTATGATTAATTACCGGGTAGAAAACATAGAAGCGCTGGTAGCTGAACTAATAAAAGAAGGCGTAACTGTACTGGACAAAGTAGAAACCTATGCCGAATATGGAAAATTTGTTCATATACTTGACTTAGAAGGTAACAAAATTGAGTTGTGGGAACCTAATAAGGGAGAGTAATCGACTTACTTAGCTAAAATACAACCGGGAGACATTTGGATGTGCTCCCGGTTGTTTTATTAATGCAATTTGAAGAAGTTAAGCAAAGCGATGATATTACACGAAATGCGTCATTGAGTTTATATCGCCATTTGGTTGTTTTTTTTTAGCCATTCTATGAAGAAACTTGCTGCATTTAGATCGGTAATACGTCTGTAACCAAATCTGCGCTGATTATTTAATAGAATTAGTCAACGTCGGGATACGGGTCCGATTAGTACAAATCGAACCGATTCCGATAAATTTCTCCATTGCTTTTGTGGCAAGGGATTTACGAACACGTTAACTACCTAGGCTATACAAACGTATACCATTATCACAACCGCGAATCAAAATACACTAAGGGAAGTATAGTTAAATTTAAGTCACTACAGTCTGTTAAGATTGCCATCATATTGTTCGCTCAGCATTTGGGAAAATTGAGCGCCCGAAATCTACTTTTCACCGTCCGATACGATACACATAGGAAAATTGCAATTCAAACGCTTTTTTGTGTAATTAAGCTTCTTTATAAAAATTGACCTTTAGACTATATTAATCAGGGTAAATCGCCTGTTGATTTTACAATATTTCTATACACGCAAAAACCATAATGATGATAGAAGTTAAGAAGGAGGGTGTGATACTCACAAAAACCGGATTTGGATTTGAGAACGAGGGTGTATTAAATCCGGCTGCTATTGAAGACGGTGAGTACATACATTTGTTTTACAGAGCAGTGAGCAAGGGTAATTACTCCAGCATTGGATATTGCAAATTAAAAGGTCCGTTATTAGTAACAGAGCGCAACTATACACCTGTGATAGTACCGCAATTTCCTTATGAATCGCATGGTGTAGAAGATCCACGCATTGTCAAAATCGAGGATTTATTCTACCTCACATATACTGCATACGACGGTGTTAATGCCCTTGGCGCATTGGCGGTCTCTACTGATTTAAAACACTTTGATAAAAAAGGACTGATTGTACCACAAGTTACCTACAAAGATTTTTGTCGGCTCATAGGGCCAAATTGTGAAATAAACGAGAAATACATCCGCTACAATGTTAATGCACAGCTATATGAGAAAGATGGAACCAAGGCGCTTATATGGGACAAGAATGTGATTTTCTTCCCGGGCAGAATAAATGGAAAAATATATTTCATCCATAGAATAAAACCCGACATACAAATTGCGTCGGTAATGGAGATTGCGGAATTAACTACCGAATACTGGAATAACTATTTTCATCACTTTGACGATAACATTGTTCTGACTGCTCGGTTTGATCATGAAGTAAGCTACATAGGCGGCGGGTGTCCACCAATAGAAACGGAATCGGGTTGGTTGTTGATTTACCATGGCGTTCATGACACTATCGACGGCTACGTCTATTCGGCCTGCGCCGCCTTGCTGGATCTTGAAAACCCACGAAAAGAAATAGCACGGCTTCCCTATGCGCTTTTTCAGCCAGACTATAAATGGGAGCTAATAGGCGAAGTGAATAATGTTTGCTTTCCCACAGGTGCAATAGAGCTGGATGGCATATTGTACATCTATTATGGCGCTGCAGATGAACAAATTGCTTGCGCGTCGGTAAATATGCAATCATTAGTTAACGAATTACTGGAAAATCTGGTGTAATATGAAAACTCAAATAAGTAATAATACCGACAATAGTTCTTTCGGGTCTTGGGTCGAGGTTTTAGAATCAAACTATACTTCGCCCGACACTTGCCAAATACCACCAGAGATTTTAGTTATCAGCACTTACCCTCCCAGAGAATGTGGAATAGCGACTTACTCAAAAGACCTAATTGAAGCATTAGAAAATAAATTCAGTAATACCTTCAATATAAGTGTTTGCGCTATTGAGTCTGACACCGAGCAGCATATTTATCCTGATAGAGTCAAGTATATACTCAATACGGATTTAGTTACAGATTTCGATCATTTGGCCAATTGCATAAACGATAATCCGTCCATCAGGATTGTGCTCTTACAACATGAGTTTGGACTTTTTAAGAATAATGAACTGAAATTCATTGCTTTTTTAGCAACAATTTGCAAACCATTGATTGTGGTTTTTCATACGGTTCTACCTAGTCTTGCATCAGTATTTCAAATACCTCGGCAGCCTTGTCTTCAAACAGCACATTGTCGGGCAGCACTATGGCAGCTCTGCCTCCGGGCTTTAGCACAGCTATAATATGCTGTATAAAATTAAGCTGCTTATTGCTGGTTTCTATAGTAAAGTCATCACGCTCGGGGGCTTGGTTTGCTCCCTTGGTTCCAAAGGGTGGGTTGGTGAGTATTACATCAAATCTTTCCAGCCCGGGAGTATCATATATGGTATCTCCCAGCTTTATTCTTGGTGTTACGCCATGCAGGTACATATTCATCAGGGCCAGTCGGCGGGGTCTTGGCACCAGCTCTTGGCCATAGTAGGTATGTTCTTTTATGTTTTGGGCTTCCTCTCTGGTAAAGGCTCCCTTCGACTCGCGCAACAACCACTCATAAGCTGCCACCAGAAATCCACCAGTACCACACGAGGTGTCAGAAATGGTAAAATCTGTTTTGCCCCGTGGGTCGGGCTTCATCAGCTTTACCATACTTTCTATCAGCGGTCGTGGAGTAAAATACTGTCCTGCTTCTTTCTTTCCCTCGCTTGCGGCTTTTTCCAGCAGTCCCTCAAAGGCTGCACCCTTCACATCCACATCCATTGCCGTCCACTCATCTTCATCTATCAGGCCTATCAGCTTCTTCAGGCTTACCGGATTGCTAAATCTGTTTTGGCTTTGAGCAAATATCTCGCCCAGCAGTCCCGGTTGTTTGGCCAGTTCCCTAAGCGTGTCTACATAATGGTCCATCAGGTCGCCACCACTTTGCAGTTTCAGTGCTTGCCAGTTATATTCGTCTGTAAGGTGCACTTCCCGTTCATCGGCCATCTTCAGAAACAGCAAGTAGGTAAGTTGCTCTATATAGTCTCCGTAATCTACTCCGTCGTGTCTTAGGGTGTGGCAAAATCCCCACAGTTTATTAACTACATCACTCATTCAATTTCGTTTTTAAGAATTCAGTATAAGCTGGCCATTTGGTAAGCCGGTAAAAATCGTGTCGATAGAAAGGGTAAACATACCTCTTAAGTTTAGGAGAATAGTAATTGGGGACAACTTTACCAGAATATATATCTTTCCCTTGTCCCTTTTTAGACCCCGGCACAAGTGCAAGAGTTATTACTTCAGCTGTAGCTAATACCGGAAGCGTAGGGTCAAGGTTTGAAAGCTCCTCAGCTAAATGGTCAATCCAAATGGATTTAGCTATTCCCAACCAGTGGATATTTTCCGTGGTTTCGTTGTGAAAATAATTTCTACAAAGGTTTTGAACAAAAAAGTACTCTTTATTAAAATCCAAGCCTAACTGTGTAATATTTTCTTGGTGCCGACTGAAAAACCTCTTTTCATATCGCGAATTAATACCGAACGGGTGGTTTAGTACTTTAAGTCCTAAAACTTCTTGGATATCTTTGTTGGTAGGGTCTGTACCTAAAAGTATTGCTTTTAGTTTTTCCTTGCCCCTATAGGCTTCAGGTAGATTTATAATCTCAATCCTACAGGCAGCTTCAAAATCAGGAAAACTCTTAATCTGATCAAAAAAAGGATGGCTCATTATGCTGCAATAGCTGTGTTTATTTCATCTATAATATAATTGTAGGTATCCGGAAATACCTTCTTAAATTTACTGAACCCACCGCGATTATCGAATACCGGAAGAGCCTTGAGATCATCTATACTTATAGTCATATTCTGTTTCAGGTGCTCCCGTATGTAGTCCAGCCATTTTAGCTGCTCAGCGGTAAAGATTCTGCCACTTGCAATCTTGTCCATAGCTTTATTTACCCGTTCATCTACTGTCAGCAGTGGCTCTGTAGCTACAGCTGCATGCTTTACCATACTAATAATATCTACAAGGTCTTTATGATATACGGCTTTGTGGGCTTTTCTCAGTTCCCGCTCATCAAAATCGTTTTCACTCAGTGTTTTTTTCAGACTGTTGAGTGCTTCAGTATTCCAGTTCTGTGGTTTGGCCAGCAGTATTGCTATTGCATCTATTTCATTCTGGCTGGTTTTTACAAACTCAGAAAATTCGGTAAGGTAGTCGTTTGCCTTTAGGTCATACTTGCCACCGGCCTCAAATATCAGTTTAGAACTCACAGTATCTTCAACTCCATAACCTACATAAAAGGATTTCTTAGCCCTTTCATAGTTCTCCAGCAGCCGCTGAAACTCCTGATTTCTCAGCAATTCCATGACGCTTGTAAAGCTACCCAGTATTTGGTCCAGCGGCTTTGGCATTACCTGTATTTTGAGAAAAAGGTTGACAATCCCTTGGCAAACACTTCCATGTCGCCATCAGGTATAAATTTACTGAAATCTTCTCGTGCTTTCCCACTCATGCTTTTATCTATCCTAAACAGCCTCTTCACCAGCCTTTTTGCATTGGAGGCTCTGTCTTCATTATTATATATCTTATCAATCAGCTCTTTAATGGTTACCGTGTCGGAGCCGGGTGGGTCTATGGGAAAGTTGTAGCTCGAATTCTTAAAGTATTCTATGAGGGTACCGTTGAAGCAATCGAATACCACAAAGTGAGTTTTCCCAATGTCGTTGCACTTACGCGTACCGCGGCCCAGCATCTGCTCCCAAAGTATCCTCGATTTCACCGGCCTTAGAAACACTATAAATTCTAGTGCCGGTATGTCTACCCCCGTGCTCAACATATCTACAGATACTACAATCTTCGGGTTTGGACGATTCCGAAACTGCTTTATCTTCTTCAGGGGCTTATCTACATTAGGATTGCCCGTTATCTTGGTTACAAAATCATCACCTCTATCAAATGTCTGCTGACATACAGTTACCAGTCGGTCGGCATGAGATATGTGCGGCAGATCGTTTGCTGCAAAAATGAGTGTTTTGGGAAACCTGCCGTATTTAGCTTCAAATGCGTCGGCATAGGTTTTTAGCTCCGAAACTATCTTTTGGGTAGTATCCGGCGAGGTTATCTTCTCCTCTATTTCTGTGGTAGTAAACTCTCGCTCATCTTCCATCCGGTCTATCAGTTCACGGCCAGTTTCCGTATCTATCAGTCCCACTTCCTCACCCTCACGCAGGAAAGCCCCATTCATCAGCACATCCGAGTTGATGGCTACTGCATCATGGTCCACAAGGTGGCCTGCTTCAATAGCATCGGTAAGTGTGTAGTTGTATATGGCTGCACCAAAATAGGCGGCGGTGTGAGATGCAGGAGTGGCTGTAAGGCCCACCTTCACGGCATCGAAATAATCCAGCACACTGCGCCATACATTGGTCTCTTTGCTGGTGTACCCTCGGTGACACTCATCTGCTATGATTACATCGAATGCATGAGAGGGTATAGTCAACTTGTTAAAATCTCCATCACTGGTTTCCTCATCTTCCTCAGTAACCGCTTCTCTTCCATATAGGTTTATAGCCATCCGTTGAATGGTGCATACATACAGAAAAGTTTTGGCATCATCGGGTTCGGTAAGGTAGGCATTGGGCATTACTGCCGGATTGTATTTCTCTTTTGAATCTTCATCCTCTATATCTTCTCTCTTAAACCTTTGAGAGTACAGTTCATATTCATCTTTAAACTTAATCTTCCGAGGGGTTTCGAATGACGCAAAAGCAGTAACGGCCTGTGCGGCAAGAGATTTCCGGTCTACGAGAAACAGGACTCGTTTGGCATATTTCGAAGCCATCAATCTGTAAATGAGATTAACGGTGGTGAAAGTTTTGCCTGTACCGGTGGCCATAGCCAGCAGCATTTTATGCTTACCTCCCGATATTCCTTTCTCCACTGCAGCAATAGCCAGCTTCTGGTAATCTCTAAGGTATTGGTTATCGGGAGGGTTATTCAATAACCAATTAATACTGGCAGTTCGGTTTGTTGTTAAAATTGAGTTTAGACCCTCCGGTGAATGAAAAGCCCCTATCTGTCGCCTAATGTTTTGGCTATCCCTGATATCAAGGTAATAGATCAATTCTCCATTTGTAGAATACAGAAATGGAACCCTAAGCCCTCTCCAATCTCCTATAGTATTGTCGACTCCCTCTGAATAACGTTTAGCCTGGTCTAGTACATTTTTGGGAGCTACAGCAATCTTTTTGCCCTCAACTATTCCCAACAGTTTGCCACCATAAAATAGTGCGTAGTCTGCTGGTCCATTCTTTGTGGGCAGTTCCTCAACGGCATGGCATTGCAACGACCTAACATCGAGCTTGGCAGAGTAATGTACTATCTTCCAGCCTGCTGCCTGAAGCTGCTTGTCTATTCTGGTTTTTCTGGTTTCGTGCTCTGATTCTTTAGTCATGGTCTAGGCCGAAGGTTCATCGGGATAATGTTCAAATATACGTTTTCCTGAAATCCTATTTTATAGTATCAAACTTTTTGAGTAAATATTTAACTGAATAAGTAAGAAATCAACTGTCTTAAACTTATTGAAATTCAATCCACCTACAACTGCCGCGAAAATGGTTAATCCTTGGTTTGTGCCCTGCTCTCTAAACAAGCACTTTCTGCATTTGCTCACCTCTGCTTGGCTACCGTCTCGGTTTAAATTATAGCTGTATAGTATATTGCAACTGGTGAGCAACTTGCCCTCTTGAAATGAAGAATTTCACCTATGTGGTGAGTACCTTCGACAGTGTCCTCGAAACAAAAAACGCTACACCGTCTGCTATTTTCTTGCAACCATAAAAGCCTACTATGAAGCAGCTTAATAGAAGCTTACCGGCTAATCAGGCTCAGAGTGCTTTGAGTTTGCCTATAGGGTGCAAGTATATACCGTACAGGCAAATCACTAACTTGAGTCTGATTGCCTCGGTAGCAGTTGATGGAAACTTTTCAGAGAACTAGGTTTTGAAAGCTTGTCCGTTGTCCGGCTGTATAGGGAATAAAGCGGACGGACAGTTTTTGAGATTGATTTAGTACTTTAGTTAAATTTATATATAAAATTCAAATAAGTAACTAATAAATACTACTCAAGAGTGTCCGTCCAACTTCTTCCCTATAGCCGCGGACAGATGGACAGATTAGAGTTATGCAGCTATATTGGAATCCTTGTACTCATTTACCAGTTTACCAATTTTTGTTCTGCCGACAATGATATCAAGTTCTTTCAAGTTTGATTCAATCTCTCGAATTGAACGCCCTTGCAAGTGCTCTTCAATAACAGCATTCCTGATGCAGTCAGTTTGGGCTATCCTGTCAGTAACGACCTTCTCCCCTCTGTTCTCAAACTGTAGACTTGGTAGTAAGTGTAGCTTAATTGGCTGCTTTTTGTCTGCCGGAGACAAGTAGTTGCTTTTAGTTATGTGCAACAACCTAGTGGCGTCATCTCCTCCCTCGTTACGCAATTCAAGTACACCCCTCATAGCTGCCTCAATTGAATGGGAGCCAGAGACATTGCCCTTAGAAGCTCCACCGAATAGTTGAGATTTCTTGGTAGTATGGGCGATAAACAGAATGGTAGTGCCAGTGATTCTTGCTATTTCTTTGTAGGGGTTTAGAAAATTCCTGACACCTGTGGCGCTGTTCATGTCTCCCGGGTAAATATCTACTAGAACATCGATTACAGCAATATCAACTGGCTCGTGCACTAAAAAGTATTTCAATGTACTTGCAGAGAATTTACTCGCCTCAAAAAATAAAGTCATGTTCTCAACAAGCTTTCTCTCTTCATCAGTTAGTTCGATTCGTTTTAATCTTTTAGCCCATCTGGGTCTGAAATCTTCAGTTGAAAAATAAAGTGACTTTTTGTGTCTCAAATTAGTTTTCAATCCGATTATATTTTTCCTGCCGAGGGCTATATCTAAAGCAATCTGTTGTGCAAGAATCGATTTCCCGGTGTCGCTGGAACCAGACAGCAGACAAATACAAGCTCTCGGTAGAATTTTATCTACCAAAAATTCTTCATCTACAATGTCGTCGTTTAGCACGTCAAGTGCAGAAATAAAAAGGGGATTTCTTACGTAGGGAACTTTAATCGGAACTGTGCTTGATGTGGTCATAATTTTGGTCGTTTTTAATGTGAGTTAAAATATTATCCAGTCGCTAAACGATATAGGTAAGCAGTATCAACGGCTTTCCTAATTTCATCTAAGTATCTCAAGTTGGTAATCAAAGAAACCCATTTAGAACAGGTCTAATCTTGTTTGCAATTGAGAGGACGGACAATCCGATCCAAAATTTTATCAAAAATATTAAGTGGGGAATTGGACATTTCTACAAATTCGTTGACCCCTCTTAGGCTTCCAGCTGATGTAAAGGTACAGTGAAGTTGGATACCTTGTACTTAATCTTTGAATATAAATATTTATGGTTTAATAATTGATTCAAAAGTATTGAAGTTAGATATAGTTATAGTAAAACATGCTGTGTGAGCCTCTTTTACCTCCTTCTATTGCTTCTTTATGGGCTTGATATCAATAACATCGCTGGAGGTGCACATAATCAGGTGTTTCTTCAACTCATAATAAACCTCCCAGTAAAGCATATCCGGAGCTATTTCGCGGTCGTCGTAAAAAACCAGCAGCTCATCGGTGGTACCTACCTTTCTCGTTACTAAAAAACCAGAGTACTTTATCAATACCTCTATAGTCAGTGGCTCGTCATCCGGCATATCCATTGTTAGCGCAAATGGTTTGTTTTTGCTCTGCCAGATGCCTGCAAACTGTTGACCATCAGCCTCAATCAGCATAGTATGGTCAGGTTTCCACAGGTATTTGTGGGCAGTACCATCGCCATTATACATCGTCCAAACTGTGCCGGTAAAGTCTTTTTTCAATAACTGCCTGGTTCCATGCCTCAATAGCTTTGGGATAAGCTTTTTTAAATCTTTGATCATAAAGTGGGGGTTGAGTTGGGGAGATACAAATGTACTGAATTGTAGTGGGTGGCGCGTAGTGTAGCGAGCGCGGGGGTGAGGTGTTAAAATATTATTTCCTGCAGGTAATTTCTGGTGATTTGATGAGGCTTAATTTGAATTGTTAAAGGAACCTATCAACAAAATGATGATGAACAATCCCAGAATGATTAAGCCTACTGTAATCTGTGAAGTGTAGTCCCATTTCACTTCTTTTAATACTCCATCAATAATTTCGAACTCTTTATAATCACTATTATTCTCAAGCAAATAAATTCCATCATTTGGAATACTGCCATCTTGTACGTAAGCCTTTTCGGAGATGTTCGGCACGCTATAATGTTGATGGATGGTTATTATGCCTTTATTCGTAGCATAGTCTACCTTTTTGAAGCTACTAGTCAATAAGCCATCCTCAATTATTAAATAGGAATACTCTAAGTGCTTATCAAGTACTGTACCTGTAAAAAGGCTCCCATCAGCATTACGGTATAATCTATCAGAGGAATTACTAATTGTATTTATCTGTTCTGGTAGCTTTTTGGCAGCCGCGGGAGCTTCCAAAAAACGGTTTAGATACCACTCAATATCTCCGTCGGGTATTATTTTGGGGTCATATAGGCTAAAGGGAGTCTTCGAAGCCCCGCTTTCCAGAAAAATGAGTAGCCCGTCGCCCAGAAATCCAAGCTCTAAAACAACTGGTTCGGGCCTCATTACCAATAGTCTTTCAGAGGGCAGCAATTCCCAGGAGCCAATTACCGTTTTCTGGTCTGCTCCTTTTCTGGCTACAGACATTACCAGCCTGCCGTCGCGTAGAAACTCGTAGGTGTGCGCATTGTTGTCTTCATCGAGTAGCAACCAGCTTCTTCCTACAAAGTTTTCGGTTTTGTCCAATCTTTTGCTGTACTGCTGCAGTCGCGGTAGTAAGTTCTTTATATAGCCAACCATGCAACCTGTTTATATGGTGAAAGTAGTAGAAATCTGAAATTAGGCAAAACAAAGTTATCTGTGAGCAATATTTTATGGATGTCAGGTATGACCTATAACCACACCTACAGGCAAAACAGAAACTGGCTATGAAATGCTACTTACCGTAGAGGGGAGAGAGCAATAAAAATGATAGGGTTTACCTTTTGTAGAACTATTTAGTGAGCCGCTCTTGAAGCAGCAGCATGTCTCCGGCTATTTTCAGCTCACCCACCTTGGCATAGGTTTGGGTCATGGTTATTTTGGAGTGGCCCAGCATCTTGCTTACCGTTTCTATAGGTACGCCATTGAGTAGGGTTATAGTACTGGCGAAGGTGTGGCGAGGTAAGTGGGTGTGAAGGTTTTTGCTCAGGCCTGCCAGCTCTTGTAGTACTTTCAAGTGTTGGTTCATCTTTTGGTTAGAGAGTACCGGGAAGATGGGGTCGTCGGGTAGCTTAGGAGCGGTTAAGAACATCTTCAGGATTTCGAGGGCTACCGGCAGCAGAGGCACGGTGAAGGTATTGTGGGTTTTGGTCCGCTCCATGCGTAGCCAGAACTTGCCGTCTACACCTACCACAATGTGCTTGGGGCAGAAAGCCTTTACATCTGAATAGGCAAGGCCGGTATATACCTGAAAGATGAAGATGTCTCGTATACGCCGTAGTACCTCGGTCTGAATTGGCAGCGCAATGATGGTTTGTATTTCCTCTTTGGTGAGCGCAACTCTCACCACCGGCCTCAACGCCACCGAGTAAGACCCAATAGAGTTGAAGGAAATGTACTCCATGCGGATAGCATAGTTGAGGATTTTTTTCAGCCGCTGAAGGTGTTTGGCGGCCCCGTTTTGCTTTGAAGTTTTCTTAGTGGTTAGCCATACAAAGTACAGCTCGCAAAACCGGTGGTTTATCTCTTTTAGGGGCAAATCGGCCTTACTGAATTGTGCCCGGACAAACTCTTTAAGAAATGACAAAGTGGTCTTGTAGTTTTTGTAGCTGCCGTAGCTGTATTTTATACCTACCTGCTGCTCAAACATCAGATTGTGCTCAGTAACCACTTTTATGAGGTAATAGGTTTCTTTCAGCGGTTCGCCCACCAGCAGTTTCTTTAAGTTGTCTATGGTTAGATCGGCCTTGCTCAGTTGTAGGTTGGTAATGGCCTGAAGGAGGTCGGATTTTATACCATCGAGTAGGCTGTTGATAAGCGCGGCTTCAGGAGTTTTCACCACCTTCTGCTTATCGTTATCCCAGTACTTTGGGTTTATCTGCTGACCTGTAGAGGCTTCCATCTTATCTTGTAGCAACCAGGCTCTGTAGTATATAGGAGATTTATCCCCGTTCGTTCCCCTACAGGCACGTAGGTAGAAGTTGATTTTGTAGCTTAGCATAGTGGGTGGTTTTATAGTTAATGATTTGGTAAAAAGAGGTAAAATCGGGGCAAAATGATGGCAAACCTGCCTGGGAGGGAAAGTGCAGTTTTATGGACTCACTAAACGTGTTGATGGACTCAGTAGCGGTAGTTCGCGGAAGGCTACAAGAAAGGAGTTTTGGGGTACTCAAAGATGAGCCCATTGAAGAGCCCAATCGGCTGAAACTGTTGCTGGCTTTGGTTCTTGGGCAAAAAAAAAGAGGCTAATCATATGATGAATAACCTCTCTAAGTCGGGATGACTGGATTCGAACCAGCGGCCTCTTCGTCCCGAACGAAGCGCGCTACCGGGCTGCGCTACAGCCCGTGGGATGGCGCAAAAATATTGTCTGTATTTTAAAAATTCAACTGAGCCTGCAATCTCAGGAGGTTGCCTTTTTGCTGATTGCTTTGTGCTACAAAATCTTCAAACCTTCTGTCTGATATGGTATACATTGCTGTAAGCTCAAAATATTTCATTGGCTGCCACTCCAATCCTGCTTCATATTCTGTTACTGTATAGCTGCGGGCATCAAGCTCCTGCTTTTTACCGCCGCTATAGTATTGCGCTCTTACAAATGGGAAGAAGCTATGGTTTTTGTACTTAAGGTTGTAGCTTATCATAGCATATCCGCCCTTGATGTCCTTGCTTTCTATCGAGTCAGTAGTTGGGTTGAATTCTGGTCCTTTACCTACATTGTACTCCACCTGAATGCCCAATGGTTGCGGATAAAGGGTAAAACCGAAAGCAGCGCGCTGATCTACAAAACTCCTGTCGGCCTTAATCTTTGTTCCTGCAGACGTTTGATCTTTAGGTATTACAAAATTGCCGGTATATGCCTGTATAGATGGTTCTATTATTTGCTTCTTACCTATCTGGAAAGGGTAGGTGAGTCGACCTAAAACATGCAGTTCATTGTTCAACTCCGGTTTGTTCATGGTTTGTCCGTTATATACGCCCAAAGCTGCTACTCCATAGTCGCCACTGCCTTTCAGTCCGCTGCTTACAAGGTGAGAGAAGCGTTTGCGAATCTTGTCGGGAGCCCAGTAAAAGAAAGCTCCCATATCGCGTTCGTTGGGTAGTGCGCTGTTTAAGGCGTCTGTACGGTCCATCGGCATACGGTTTTGGCTCGATTGCATATTTTCAAAGCCATAGGGCACCTTACTTTGTCCGAGTCGTACTCTGAATTCGTTTTTCTTGTCAAAACCCAGATCGATATAAGCATCTCTCAGTTGGCCAAAATTGAGCGATGTGCTGCTAACCGCACTAGCAAAGTCGGGCTGAATATAAAAGTAAACACGTTCGTGTATCTGGCCGAAAAATATGAGGCGCATACGTCTGATGAAAAAACCATTGTTTTCACCTATCGACTTGTCGCCCTGCTCATTTTTGAGTTTAGGGTTAGTTTCGAGCAAGCGGTTATAGCGCACCTGCATATATCCTCTCATAGATATATGCTCATACCAATGCGACGGCTTGGGAGCTTCTTTTTTAACGGTATCGGTTTGCGCCATCAGCGTTGCCGGGCCAAAGAATGCAAGGATTGTTAATAATTTCTTCATAATTATTTAATGATGCGACAAAGGTATAATGGCATGTAGTAATTCATTGTAACCTCAACGTTACCGAATTATCAACTTTATATTACTTTATTGTTAAGAATTACATAGCTGTGGCAGGAAAAGAAAATTATTTGTATAGCTGACCATTTTATTGTTTCGCCAACGAAGTGAAACAAAGCCAAACCAAGCATACTGTATTATGCTAAAAAATGTTATTTTCACCTTACTCAATTGTCAGTATTTTGTTAATTAGCTTTAATTTTATCATCTGTCACTAATATTGAGTACTTTCGAC
Organism: uncultured Bacteroidota bacterium; assembly: GCA_903882805.1. GTDB lineage: Bacteria > Bacteroidota > Bacteroidia > Chitinophagales > Chitinophagaceae > Nemorincola. The sequence continues at coordinate 13,651 of CAIRYK010000083.1, forward strand.
CCGAACATTTGATAATGTTTATTACCATTTAGAATGACTGATATAAAAAAATACGCTGTAGTTGTGGCCGGAGGGAAAGGCGTACGTATGGGCGCCTCAGTGCCAAAACAATTTCTCCCTTTTTTGGGGAAACCACTTTTATGTTGTGCTTTGCAGGCATTTCAAACAGCCTATCCCGGCATCAAACTGATTTTAGTTGCTCCACCAGATTTGCTGAGTAGCGCGCAAACAGTGCTTAGGTCTTATCTGAGTGATCTGGATGTAACTGTTGTGGCCGGAGGAGAGACAAGGTATCATAGCGTACAAAACGGGCTCAAAGAAATAACCGGCTCCGGCGTTGTTTTTGTGCACGATGGAGTTCGTCCGCTAATATCCTCGGAACTAATACACAGGTGCTACAAGGGCGCTATTGAAAAAGGAAGCGCTATACCTGCAATACCTGTTAATGAGAGTATGCGCATTGTGACTCCCGATGGGTCTCAGCCTATTGACAGAGATAAACTACGTATTATACAAACCCCGCAAACATTCCTCACCGATATTATTTTACCTGCGTTCAATCAGGAATATAATGAGGCATTTACCGATGAAGCTACCGTTGTGGAGGCGCATGGCACAAAGGTCAACCTTGTTATGGGTATGCCCGACAATATTAAGGTTACTACACCGGAAGATATGGTGCGCGCTGAAGCGCTCTATTCGGCAAGGTCTTAGGTTAACTGAATTAAATATGCAAATACCCAAATCTATCGCTGCTACAATGTGGTGTTTTCTGTTTTGCGCGCCGGTTTTTGCACAAATTCCAGATAGCTCAAGTATTTTCCGTTTGCCTGTTCGGCTCGATTCTTTTGTTGTTCGTAGCGGTTTTGATATTCAAAAGTTTATACGCAGGGTGCAAACCGATACCACTTTTTATAAGTCGTTTCGGTCTATGCATTTCAAGCAGTATACGGCCAATAACCAAATCAATATATTCGATAAGCATGGCGATCTTGCTGCATCATTAAAAAGTGTCACCCGGCAAAACCTAACAAACGGTTGCCGAATGACAACTGTAATTATCGAACAAACAACCGGCGACTTTTACAAACGCAATAGAACCTATAACTACTACACTGCCGAACTTTTTGCCTCTCTTTTTTTTGCGCCTACGCCAGTATGTAAAGAAACCGATATTGTAGCCGGAGTACTTGATGAAGCCCCGCCCGGACAGATTGAAAAACGCAAATACGAGTTGAAATTGCTTATTTTCAATCCTGGTTCCCGAATAAGAGGTATACCGTTTATGGCGGGCCGGCAATCGATATTTGATGAAGATGAAGCAGCCAAATACAACTTTTCGGTTTCAGTAGATAAATACAATGAAACAGATTGTTATTTGTTTAAAATACTACCCAAACCGGGCTTTGAAAACAAGGTAATTTACAACGAGCTCACTACCTGGTTTAGGAAAAGCGATTATAGCATTGTGGCGCGCAATTATGCGCTTTCTTACCACACTCTGGTTTATGATTTCGATGTGCGTATGCAGGTGCGTACTCAGCAGATAGGCGATAAACTATATCCCACATATATTAGTTACGATGGCAACTGGCATGTTTTTACCCAAAAGCGGGAAAGGGTAAAATTCTCTATCGACATAACTTACTAACAGACTTTGTGACGACGCTGAAAACTACCATAAAACCAACCAATGGTACCATTGACACACTCAAAATTGGTGTAATTTTACAGGGTATTTAGTAACTAACCTGTTACAGACATAAAAACTCCACAATAATATGTGCGCGCAGAAATCAAATGATAATCCCGGTGTTTTAACAAGTATTATAACCAATAAATGTCCACGTTGCCGCGAAGGCAACCTGTTCCTTACTTCCAATCCCTACGTGCTAAAATCTACCATGAAAATGCCGGAACACTGCCCGGTTTGCGGTCAGCGTTACGAATTGCATACAGGTTTTTATTTCGGCACTGGCTTTGTTAGTTATGCACTAACAGTAGCCTTAAGCGCCATGACTTTCGTTGCTTGGTGGTTTACTATTGGTATGTCTATCCGGCAAAACGATAACCGATTGTTTTGGTGGCTTGGGCTTAATGCTTTATTTCTGGTATTGTTGCAGCCTATGATACAGCGCCTTGCCCGCTCATTGTGGATTTCGTTCTTTGTTCGCTATGATGCTGGTTGGCGCCATGCACCGGCGCATTAGTCACAGAGCTTAGTATCTTTCAATTTTTTATTTTATTAATCAGCCAATAGTCGCTCGCTATTGGCTGATTTTTTATGTAGCGTTTTGAAAGCCAAAAATCAGCAAGGACAACTCAGAATTGTTTTTTTACGTACTTTAACCTCAAAATATACAACCAACCATAAAAACATAACAAAGGGCTATGTATACATTATGCAAACCCAATTTATAAATCTATATGAATAATTCTATACTAATGAAACGCAGCCTGATCATATCCGCTATTGCTATCCTAACCTTTATTTGTTTTCGGTACACGCTGCAAAATCAATTTACTCTTTGGGATGATGACTATTATGTAACCAACGACCCATACATTAAAGCATTCACTGCCGAAAATCTAAAGGTGATATTTACTCAGGATATAACGAAGAACAACTACCACCCATTGTGTATGTTATCGCTGGCGGTAAACTATCATTTTTCGCAGCTTAATCCCATGGGTTATTACCTCACTAACATATTGATTCACATAGCCAATGTGATACTTATCTTTATTTTTAGCTTAAGCCTTGGTAAACGTTTAAAAATCAACGAAAACGGTCAACTTTTTATTGCTTCATTTTGTGCGTTATGGTTTGGCATACATCCCATGAGGGTAGAATCGGTTTGCTGGATAGCGGAGCGTAAGGATGTATTGTATGCATTTTTCTATATCGCCGGTATGATAACATACCTCAAATATTTTACCGAAGGTAAAATGAAGTGGTACTGGATCACATTTGCATTGTTTGTTGCTTCATGTCTATCTAAACCTATGGCTGTTGTGTTCCCCATGTCGTTACTTTGTCTTGATTTTGTACTCGAGCGTACACTGAACAAAAAGCTGATTACCGAAAAAGTACTCTTTTTTGTTACGGCTTTTCTCTTTGGCGCAATGGCATTTTACACCCAAAACAAGACTGGCGCTGTGGCTTCTTTTGGTGTACTGACCATTGCCGAGCGTGTAATGTATGCGGCCTATGGCTATGTTATGTACCTCTCTAAGTTTGTAAATCCTACCTTCTTATCTACTTTTTACCCCTATCCCTATCGCTTTATCACTGGTTATTTACCCGGCATTTATTATGCAGCGCCTTTTATAGCTATTGCCATTGTTGCCATTCCGCTTTACCTCACGTTCAAATACAACCGAAAGTACTTTCGCATAGTAGGGTTCGGTTTTGGCTTTTTTATTGCTAATGTCATTTTCGTATTGCAGTTTATCTCGGTTGGCGCGGCAATTATGGCCGACAGATACTCGTATGTAGCCTATATTGGCCTGTTTTTTATGGTTGCATGGTTTCTTTACGAGGCTACGCAAAAATTTGAAAACCTCAAGTCGGCATTTGTAACGGTAGCGCTGGTACTATCCGGCATACTTAGCTATTTGTGTTATGAACGTACCTACGCTTGGCACGATTCTGAAACACTGCTGACTGACGCTATAGAAAAATACCCGTATCGCGCCTTGCTGTCGTATAAATGGCTGGGCAACTATTACTTTTCTATTGGCGAACTGGACAAAGCGCTCGAAAACTATGGTATACTTACCACACTGCATGCCGCCGATAAAAAGGTAGAAGAGAATATTGCTAAAATTAACAGCATAAAGGCGGGAGGTTTTATACCGCCATCGCCACAGGTAACAGGAGCGCCGCTCGCGCCGCAACAATCTGGTGCAGCAAATGGACCAAATATTTATATAGATAGCGTAATCGCATACAGTAAAACTGGCGATACGCTCAATGCATTTAAAGCCTATATAAAGGCAATAAGGCAAAACACCGGCAGCGAAAAAGTACTGGCCGACAGCAGCTTTGTATTTGTGCAGGTAAAGAGATTCAATGAGGCGATTGGTATTTATTCCGTACTGCTTAAGATCAACACATCCAATCCATTCTATTACTTCTACAGAGGGGTTGCAAAATTTAGCTTGAATAATACAAAAGATGCCGTGACCGACTGGGAGATAGCGGTGAAGTACGACAATAAAGATGTTAAACAATCTGCGTCATACAATCTTGGCGTTGCCTATGAGTCGTTTGGCGACGCCAAAAAGGCGCTGATGTATGTAGAAATGGCGCAGAAAGCAGGTTATGCAGTTGCGCCTGATTACCTAAACAAATTACGGGAAGCAGCTAAAAAAGCGAACAAATAAATTGCTGGTTTTCAATATTATAGCAATCAATACTGAAACTAAAAGGGACAACAACGCCAAAAGCGCTTGTAAATAGTATAGACGAATATGGGTAGTAGTTTTATACCCATATTCGTCTATCAAATATACAGCAATCGCTATCTGTGCACCTCACCCTGTGGTTGTGAGTTTAACAATTGAAGATCGATAGCACGGTATTTGGGATTGCAGGATGCAAGACTTACGGCAGCCAGTAAGGCAATAAGGATTGTTTTCAGTTTCATAAAAATGGCTCTTTGCTCAAAGATAATATCAATTTTATAGCTCGGTTTATTTACAGCCAACAATTATTACAACAATAAAATCTTTAGCAGCTCACTCTATCCTTGTGGCTTTTTTCATTACCTATTCTCTTATATTTGCCTCATGCGGTTCGGTATTATTCTTGTGTTTGCTGTATTGTTTTCGGTGTTGTTTACATCGTGTCACACCCACCGCAAGGCTTTGCGCCGGGCAGAAAAAGAACGGGAAGCGCGTGGTGAAAAGGGCGGCGATAAGCGCAACGGCGACAAATACACAACTGCCGACTACATAAATATGTACCACAAAGCAGCTGTAAAACAGATGAAAAACCATGGTATTCCAGCCAGTATTACGTTGGCGCAAGGAATACTGGAGTCGGCCAACGGCAACAGCGAACTGGCACGCAATGCCAATAACCACTTTGGTATAAAATGCACTAAAGACTGGAAGGGTAAAACCTATTACCACTATGCATCCGAGGGCAATTCATGTTTCAGAAGGTATCCCAATGTGGAGGCTTCGTATGAAGACCATGCGGCTTTTTTGCACTACAAGCGTTACGAATTTTTGTACGAGCTAAAGACAAAAGACTATAAAGGGTGGGCCAAAGGACTGAAAAAAGCCGGATATGCCACCAATCCCAAATATCCCGAACTACTCATCAACCTAATAGAAAAATACGATCTGCACAAGTTCGACAAATAACAACCGCTATTTCCGACCGCTGTATACGCCTAAAGTAGGTACTTTACAACTACCAATGTTATTTTAGGCTGATTATATTTGTGTCTTGTATAACCACAATTTAATACAGCATTGCACTCCATGACCATTAAGAAACTGCTTATCGCCAATAGGGGAGAGATTTCTATTCGTATATCTCGCGCCGCCACCGAACTACACATACCTACAGTAGCTATCTATACCTACGAAGACCGGTATTCGCTGCACCGCTACAAGGCCGACGAAGCTTACCAGGTGGGCGAAGATAATGAGCCGCTAAAACCTTACCTGAATATTGATGCAATAATAGAAGTAGCGCTCGATTGCGGCGCAAATGCCATACATCCAGGCTACGGTTTTTTGTCTGAAAACGCTGAATTTGCCCGCCGCTGTGCCGAGAACAATATCATTTTTATAGGCCCGAGTCCTGATGCAATGGCTGCGCTTGGAGATAAGGTGACTGCTAAAGAGGTGGCGCTCAGCGCAGGTATACCCATTATAGAAAGCAATATTGCTGCGCTTACCGACATAGATATAGCCCTTAGTGAAGCCGACCGAATTGGTTTTCCACTAATGCTGAAGGCTGCGGCCGGAGGCGGTGGTCGCGGTATGCGCGTAGTGCGCACAGCCGACGACCTAAGAAAATCGTTTCCGGAAGCCCGTAGCGAAGCAAAAAACGCATTTGGCGACGACACAGTATTTTTAGAAAAATTTGTTGAAGCGCCAAAACATATAGAAGTACAAATAGCCGCCGACCAACATGGCAATATTGTGCATCTATACGAGCGCGACTGCTCGGTGCAGCGGAGGTTTCAGAAGGTAGTAGAGGTAGCGCCATCTATGGGGCTGGCGTCCGAAACGCTGAATAAACTATATGGTTATGCTGTAGCCATTGCATCGGCTGTGAAGTACAACAACCTGGGCACTGTGGAGTTTTTGGTGGATAGCAGAGAAAATATTTACTTCATAGAGGTTAATCCGCGTATACAGGTAGAACATACCGTTACTGAAATGATAACGGGTGTGGATCTTATTAAAACGCAGATATTTATAGCATCCGGCTTAAAACTATCGGCCCCTGAAATAGGGCTAGGCGATCAGAATAAGATACCCAAAACCGGCTTTGCTATGCAGTGCCGCATTACTACCGAGGATCCGGTAAATAACTTTAAACCCGACTATGGTACGCTGGTTACCTACCGCAATGCGACCGGTTTTGGCGTGCGCCTCGACGAAGGCAGCACTTACCCCGGCATGAAAATCAGTCCGTTTTTCGACTCTATGCTCGTTAAGGTAAGCACATCGGGCAACACATTGCGCGACGCTACGCTAAAAATGCACCGCGCACTGCGCGAATTCCGTATACGCGGGGTGAAGAACAATATTCAGTTTTTAGAAAACCTTATTACGCACGAAGATTTTATATCGGGCGCAGCCACCGTAAACTTCATACAGGAGCATCCCGAACTGTTTACCTACACCATGCGGCAAGACAGGGGCACGCGAATGCTTAATTTCCTTGCCGAAGTAAGCGTAAATGGCAACCCTGATGTAAAACCAGCCGACCGTAAAGTTGCGGAGCGCAAAGTGTTTGAAAAACCAGTTGTTCCGCCAATACCTGCAAAGAGCCATACCTATCCCGAAGGCACAAAAGACCTGCTTACCAAGCTGGGACCCGATAAGTTTTGCGAATGGTTAAAAAACGAGAAAAAGATCCACTATACCGATACTACCATGCGCGATGCGCATCAAAGCCTGCTGGCCACCCGTATGCGCACCCGCGACATGCTGAAAGTAGCCAAGAGTTTTGCCATGACTTTTCCGCAAACGTTTAGTATGGAAGTATGGGGCGGCGCAACTTTTGATGTGTGTATGCGCTTCCTGAACGAAGACCCCTGGCGCCGACTGGCCGACCTACGCGCCGCCATGCCCAACGTGCTGCTGCAAATGCTGATTCGCGGGTGCAATGGGGTGGGGTATGCAGCCTATCCGGATAACCTGATAGAAAAATTTGTAGAAAAATCGTGGGAGAAGGGAGTAGATATATTCAGGATATTCGATTCGCTGAACTGGATGGAGAATATAGCGCCATGTATAGAAATGGTGCGCAAACTGAACGGCCCGCTGGCAGAAGGCGCGCTGTGCTATACCGGAGATATACTTGACCCAAAGCGCACCAAGTATACACTGGAATACTACCTGCGACTGGCCAAGGACCTGGAAAATGCAGGCGCGCACATATTGGCCATAAAAGACATGAGCGGCCTGCTAAAACCCTATGCAGCTAAGATATTGGTAGAAGGCCTGAAAGATACGGTGAAGATACCGCTGCACCTGCACACCCATGATACATCGTCGCTGCAGCCGGCCAGCTACCTATTGGCTATAGATGCGGGGGTAGATGTGGTAGACTGCGCACTCGGCTCGCTGTCTGGATTGACTTCGCAGCCTAACTTCAATGCAATTGTGGAAATGATGCGGTTTCACGAACGTGAAAACCACTACGATATTAAAACACTCAATCAACACAGCAACTATTGGGAAGCAGTACGCGAGTACTATTTCCCGTTCGAATCGGGATTGAAGGCCAGCGCTGCAGAGGTGTTTCAGCATGAAATACCCGGAGGGCAATACAGCAACCTTAAACCGCAAGCTATAGCGCTTGGGCTTGGCGATAAATTTGAACAGATAAAAGAGACATATGCCACAGTAAACGATATGTTTGGCGATATAGTAAAGGTAACGCCAAGCTCGAAGGTGGTAGGCGATATGGCCCAATTTATGGTAGCCAACAGCCTGAGCCGCGAAGACGTAATGGAAAAAGGTGAGCATATTTCCTTTCCTGAATCGGTGCAACAATTTTTTATGGGCGAAATAGGGCAGCCGGAGGGAGGTTTCCCTGCCGAGTTGCAAAAGATAGTACTTAAAGACCGCGTACCCTTTAGCGACCGCCCCAACAAACACCTGCCGCCGATTGACTTTGATGCCGATCTGGATGCTTTCTTAGAGAAATTTGGAACAGAGTTGAAAATTACCGACTATCTGTCGTACAAATTCTATCCCAAGGTATTTGAAGAGTATAACAAATTCAGACAACAATATGGCGATGTATCGGTAGTGCCAACGCCTTTGTTTCTGTATGGTATGAAAATAGGGCAAGACACCACCATAGAGATAGGAAAGGGTAAGACCCTGCTGATAAGACTACTGAGCATAAGCCCTGTAGATGACAAGGGTAACCGCACTGTATTCTTTAAGCTAAACGGACAGACCCGCAACATAGAAGTGCGCGACAAAGCCATAAAAGTAGAACGCAGGGAAAACAAAAAAGCAGATAAAAACAACGACCGCCAGATAGGCGCCCCGCTGCAGGGTATGCTATCGAAATTGCTGGTAAAGAAAGGAGATGCGGTAAAGAAGAACCAACAATTGTTTATAATAGAAGCTATGAAGATGGAAACCATCATTACAGCTCCGTTCGATGGGATTATTGCAAACATTGAGTTGGCAAGCGGTACTTTAGTGAATACCAACGACTTAGTGATAGAAATGTAATTTATTTTTTTAGGTTTTAATCCCGACAATCTTTGGTTGTCGGGATTATTTTATGGTGGTATATAAACATATTTCACCGTCTTATAGCTAATTTTCAAGTTATACCAATTAGAGTTCATTTTTCGGCATACATTGGCATACTAACAAGCGTGTATTCGTCCTTAAAATACAATTGAGATAACTACTATCGCTTTGCTGAGGAAAAGCCCGAATGGGCTATAATATGCGTAGCCCCGGGAGTATACCGGGGTAGGGAATTTCAAACACTCCCAACCCAGAATGGGTTGAATGTGAATAGACAATATGGATTTGTAGTATAAAATAGCACATTCAACTCCTTCAGAGTTGGACCTCATTTTACTTAATACCGGAGGCTTCAC
>CAIRYK010000084.1 GCA_903882805.1 uncultured Bacteroidota bacterium
AATTATGAAAAATATTATATTTATAATTTTTTGCTTTTTATTTTCGAACTATACATCTAATGCGCAATCGATAACAACAATTGCGGGCAAAGGAACAGTTGGCTTTAGCGGAGATGGCGGACAAGCTACCAATGCAGAATTTAAAGGTTTAAGAGGCATTGCAATAGACCAATCAAGAAACATATATATAGCAGATGCCGTAAATAATCGAATCCGGAAAATTAATACTTTAGGTGTTATTACAACGGTTGTGGGCAACGGAACTTCGGTTTACACTGGAGATGGTGGGCAAGCAACAGCTGCTGGCCTGGTGTATCCAATAGGTATTGCTGTTGATAAATTCGGCAATCTTTATATTGGGGACGCAAACAATCATCGTGTTCGTAAAGTAAATGTATCCGGCGTTATTTCAACTATTGCAGGGACAGGGTTTGGCTCACCAGGCCCTGGTGCCTATTCAGGCGATGGTGGTCTCGCAACTGCTGCGCAATTGAATGGACCTAATGGGATAGCAATAGATAGTAATGGGAATGTGTACATTATAGATATCGACAACTACAGAATACGAAAAATAAAACCCAATGGTATAATTTCAACGATTGCAGGAAATGGCAGCAGGGGTTACAGCGGAGATGGGGGTCTAGCGACTATGGCTCAAATATACCCAAATGGCGACCTTGTGGTAGACAAATACGGAAATGTTATTTTTTGCGATTATGGCAATTACTGCATTCGAAAAGTTGACACTATGGGAATTATTACCACAATTGCAGGTACAGGAATTGGTGGATATACAGGCGATAATGGTCCTGCAACTTTGGCAAAAGTAGGAAATCCAGCAGGTATAGATATCAATAAATACGGCGACATATATTTTAGCGATGGTCCCCAAAATCATATTCGCAAAATTAATACCGCAGGTATTATTACTACTGTAGCGGGCAATGGTACGGCCGGCTTTAGTGGCGACGGCGGACCTGCGATAGCTGCAGCATTAAAAAACGCATATGGTGTAGCGGTAGATAGTACCAGTGCTATCTACTTTGCTGATTTTGGCAATGTGCGTATCCGCAAAATCAGCTCTACAGTTTTCGTAAGCCCTGTAAATATTGTGCAGCAGACCATAAACCTATACCCTAACCCTGCAACCAACTACATAACAATTGATAACCCGGAGCATGCAGGTAACAGCTATGCTATATACAATTTGTTTGGGCAAAAGGTACTATCAGGGAGTTTGGGTATTGGTAAACAGGACATTGCTGTACGCGACCTTGCCAATGGCACGTATTGTATAAGTTTTTTTAATGAAAGTGGCGGTTTTGAAAATAAGTTTTTTGTTAAGCAATAAAAAACCCACTACTTTGTTACTATTCCATAAAAGCAATTGCCCGTAAGCTACAGCCTACGGGCAATTACTTTTATAAACTAAATATATTAATGCAAGCAAAACAAAAAGTACGCTTTACAAACCACTAACTGCAACCACTCGCGACTATCTACTATATACAAACGACTAAATACTAAATAAAATCTAACTCACCAATGTACCTATCTGGCTGCCGGTTACTACGCTCAGCAAATTGCCGGAAGTGTTCATATCAAACACTATTATAGGCAAGTTGTTTTCCTGACAAAGTGTAAACGCGGTCATATCCATTACTTTCAGGTTTTTACTGATTACTTCCTGAAAAGAAAGCGTTTCGAAACGGGTAGCAGTAGGGTCTTTCTCCGGGTCGGCTGTGTATATACCATCTACTCTTGTGCCCTTCAGTATCACCTTAGCGCCTATTTCTATTGCCCTAAGAGAGCCAGCAGTATCGGTAGTAAAATAGGGGTTGCCTGTGCCTGCGCCAAAGATAACCACCCTACCCTTTTCCAGGTGGCGAATGGCTCTGCGGCGAATGTATGGTTCGGCTACCTGCTCCATTTTTATAGCGCTCTGCAACCGGGTGTTTACACCTTCTTTTTCAAGGGCAGCCTGTAGCGCCATACCGTTTATTACGGTAGCCAGCATACCCATATAGTCGCCCTGGGCGCGCTCTATACCGGTCTCGGCTTCGTTCATTCCCCTATATATATTTCCACCGCCTATTACTATTGCCACCTGTACGCCTATATTTGTTATCATTTTAATCTCTCTGGCGTATTGTTCCAGCATTTTTGAATCAATACCATAGTTTTTGTCGCCCATCAGCGACTCGCCGGAAAGCTTTAAAAGGATTCTGTTATACTTGGGGAGCATAAATTGCGTTGTTATTTTAATTGAAGAAACTGGGTGCAAAGTAAGAAAAAAAAGTCCACTGTTTTTATGACCGAGCCGGGTAATGGTATTTTAAATTCAACGGCCAACAACATTTTATACCAAAAGTTGTACCGTTTCGGCTTCATTGCCTATGTGGTTATGTTGGTTCTTTCGGTGCTGTTTTTCAAAGAACGAACCATATTGCTGGATAGTGCATACACACTCTTTAATATAGCTAAAGACAGTTCTTTCGCCATCAATATCTCGCGGCTCGGTTCGCTGTTCACACAGGTTTTCCCGTTGTTGGCAGTTAAGGCAGGCGGCTCGGTAGATGCGCTAATGATGAGTTATTCGGTCGGGTTCATAGTGTTTTATCTGCTCGGCTATATGGTTTGCGGCTCACTGCTACGCCGGTACGACTATGCTATTGCCCTACTGCTGTTTCATATATTGTTTGTATCCGAGACCTTCTATTACATACCATCCGAGCTACCACAGGGCGTTACTTTCTTGTTCATTGTATTTTCGCTACTGCCGCCCGGCAACTCGCTGCAGGTGCAAAACAAACTTCGATTGGCCATAACCGCAGTGTGCATTGTTATCGCTACCTTTTTTCATCCTATGGTAGCCGTAGTATGGCTGTATGCTGTAGTTTTCTTTTGGTTGCGGCAGCGGCAGGCCGCTATACCCAAATCGCTGGCGTTGGCGTCGGCGGTGTTTTTTGTAGCAGTTATCATCAAATCGGCCACACTGAAAACCCAGTATGATGCGCACTCCATGAGCGGCCTTAAAAATTTCTGGCTGCTTTTCCCAAACTATTTCACTACCTATTCTAATAAACTGTTTTTACAAAACGTAGTCGCCAAATACTGCTGGATACCCCTGTGCACTACCCTGATTATAGCACACTACTACAGGAGCCGGCAATACCTACAAGGTCTGGTTTTTGCAGCGTCAATGATTGGGTACTTTTTTCTGGTAAACATCTCCTACCCTACGCCCGACACGCCCTCCTATTATCGCGAAAACCTTTATCTGCCGCTCGGCTTTTTTATGGCTTTATCGCTCGTGTTCGATGTGCTTCCCTCGCTGCATGCGCGGCAAATGGCTTTGCCGTTTTTTATGCTTATTGTTGTTTCCGGCGGTATCCGCTTTTATACCAACCATAATGCATTTACCGACCGCCTCAACTGGCAGCGCGCATTTATGCAGCAAAACGGCGACAGAAAAGTAATAGCCGACGCACAAAAAACAAACGCCGGCATACTGCAAATGCTGTGGGGTACCCCCTACGAATTTTGGCTGCTATCTACCAGCGAGCGCCGGCTATCGGCGTCCATCATCATAGATGCCGACCCGCATCACCGCGATTGGGCTCGCGATGTAAACAAGTGCCTGATCGTAAACTGGAATATGTGGTACTACCACGACCTCAACCCTAAGTATTTCCGATACCCGGATTCAGTATCTATCTATGTGGTAGACCCTGAAGTAATGCCTGTGCACATAAACCAACGCTAAGCGCTGTTTAGTTCCAGATGCCGTTGTTTTCGGTAAGTATTATGGGCATGCCGTCTGTTACTACTATGGTATGTTCGTGTTGTGCCATATATCCACCCTTTTCGCCTACCATGATCCAGCCGTCGCGTAGTGTTTTAGCATACGACGAATTGGTAGATATAAATGTTTCTATAGCAACAACCGAGTTTTTCTTAAATCTGGTGAGGTTAAGGCGGTCAGGGTAATTGGCTATTTCGCTTGGCTCCTCGTGCAGGCTTCTACCCACTCCGTGTCCGGTAAGGTTTTTTATTACCTTGTAGCCCTGCTTTTTTGCTTCGGTTTCTATTAGATGTCCTATGTCCGATATCCGAACCCCGCCCCTAATATTTGTTATCGCTTTTTTCAATATTGCTTTCGATGTATCTACCAGCCGTTGATGCCCATTTGTATCCTCGCCCAGCACAAACGATGCGCCATTATCTGACCAAAAGCCATTCTTTTCAGCCGAAACGTCGATATTTATCAGGTCGCCTGTTTTTAGAATACGGCTTCGCGATGGTATGCCATGGCAAAACTCATTGTCTACACTTATACAGGTGCAACCGGGAAACTTGTAGGTATAATAAGGAGCAGATTTTGCGCCATGCCGGTGTAAGATGTTAGCGCCATAATCGTCCAGTTCCTTGGTCGACATGCCGGGGCGCGCATATTCTTTCATTTGTTTCAGGGCATAAGCTACTACCTCGCTCACATCCTTCATTCCTGTCATTTCCGATTCTTTTGTTATCGACATAGTACTTGCAATATTTAGGCAGCCGTGATAATATGGGCGCCTATTTACGAATGGCAACCCAAAACCATTTACCTGCCAGGACGGTAAATTAAAGTACAAAGGTATTGAATAGCCGAAATAATAGCTCAGTACTGTGGTTTACCAGAAGTGCTGGGACCTGTAACAATCTACCAGGAAGAAATGGCAACGAAAGACAGCAATAAAACAAAAATTGCGCTTAAGTAATACTATAGACCTATGACGCCAATAGCTCGATACACCTCATAGCAGCCAAATAACAAATTAACAGACACCTACAATTGACTGAGAGCGCTTCCCGATTTTGGTATGTTTGTGCGATAACACCATAAATATCAGATAAGCTACTGTCGCAAACTCACCGACATACGCACCTTACGCATTAACAATCTGTAAGTAAATAACATCTGTAAAATTAATGCCCAATTTACCGGTTTAAGTATTATTTTTGCGCCCTGTAATTTTATTTCATAAAAAGATAACGTATGCAAGAATTTGGCAAAAAAAATCCGTCGGTTAACTTAGCTGACCTGGGTATCAACGTTGCTGTCGCACATTGGAATCTCAGTCCCGATGAGCTGGTTGCAAAAACTTTGGAATTAGGACAAGGAACACTTAACGATACAGGCGCGCTATGTGTAAATACCGGAAAATTCACCGGACGCTCCCCCAAAGACAAGTTTACTGTAAAGGATGCAATAACAGAAGATAGCGTAGATTGGGGCGATGTAAACATCCCGTTTTCTCCGGAAGCCTTCGACAAGCTTTACGACAAAGTTTGCGCTTACATGGCTGGCAAAGAAGTTTGGGTGCGCGACTCGTATGCATGCGCAGCTCCTGAATTCCGCCTGAACGTGAGAGTTATTAACGAAACGCCATGGGCCAATTTGTTTTGCAACGATCTTTTCCTGCGCCCAACGGAAGCAGAAATAGAAACACAACATCACGACTGGTTGATTCTGCAAGCTCCAGGCTTTGAAGCCGATCCAGCTGCAGACGGCACACGTCAGGGCAACTTCACCATCGTTAACTTCACCCGCAAAATCATCATGATTGGCGGTTCAGCTTATACCGGCGAAATGAAGAAAGGCATCTTCGGCGTGCTCAACTTCATCCTCCCGCATCAGCACAAAGTACTCAGTATGCACTGCTCTGCCAACGAAGGTAAAGACGGAGACGTAGCGCTGTTCTTTGGTCTTAGCGGCACTGGTAAAACTACACTAAGCGCAGACCCCGACAGAGCCCTGATAGGCGACGACGAACATGGCTGGGCTGAAAATCTGGTATTCAACTTCGAAGGCGGCTGCTATGCTAAATGTATAGACCTGACCGAAGAAAAAGAACCGCAGATATATGCTGCTATCAAACCAGGCACACTGCTGGAAAACATCAAGTTCTTCCCTGACACTAAAACGGTCGACTATTCAGACGCAAGCATAACAGAAAACACCCGCGCTGCATATCCTATCGACTTCATCAGCAATTCTAAAGAGCCTTCTTATGGCGGACAGCCAAAGAATGTGTTCTTCCTTACCTGCGATGCGTTTGGTATACTGCCTCCTATTTCTAAGCTCACTAAGGCTCAGGCTATGTACCACTTCATTAGCGGCTATACTGCAAAGGTAGCAGGCACTGAAGTAGGCGTTACCGAACCACAGACAACATTCTCTGCTTGTTTTGGTCGCGTATTCCTGCCATTGCACCCAACCAAGTACGCTGAACTGCTGGGCAAGAAACTGGAAGAAGATGCTAACGTAAACGTATGGCTCATCAACACAGGTTGGAGCGGCGGCGCATATGGCACCGGTAGCCGTATGAAACTGAGATATACACGCTCAATGATTACAGCAGCTATGACTGGCAAACTGGACGATGTAAACTTCCAGCCGCATCCGGTATTCGGCGTTATGATGCCAGATACAGTAGCTGATGTTCCGTCAGAAATACTGAACCCACGCAACACATGGGCCGACAAAGAAGCCTACGACAAGAAAGCAAACGACCTCGCAAAACTGTTTGTGAAAAACTTTGCTAAGTATGCCGATCAGGCAAACGACGAGATCCGTTCTGCGGCTCCGGTGGTATCTGAATAGTAAATACAATAGAACTATAATTACAGCGGGCGCATCCTTAGGGTGCGCCCGCTGTTGTTTGGGTGGGCTTATACTGTGGGGCATAAAACCGCGCATTTATATGTCGATGGGCGTTGCCCATCGCTATGAGATTTTGCCCTTGCAGGGCGTCGTGGTTTTTTAAAAATCCTCATAATCCATTGGGCAAAGCCCAATAATCTCATAGAATAGGGCAACGCCCTATTAACCACGATACCCTAAATATATTTTCACGATGGGCTTCACCCCAATGTCATTAAAATAATCTTTTCAGTAAGCCCGGAACGGGTGATAGAATTATCGAAATCAATGAGTTATAAGTGCAAAGCCCCGGAGATGTGATAGTATATTTTCCTTAAGTCAATGACATTGGGGACAACACCTAAGGCGCATAAGCAATTATATATTAGGTGTTACAAACGGTTAAGCCTTTACGTGGCAGCCCATAAATGGCTAGAACCGCTGAACATAAACAATAGCTAAGTACATCTAAAATAGAATTAGTCCTAAAACAAATAATCCGCTCGAGAATAAAAACTAAATATACTATTACACAACCAATCAAATTTACCGAATCTCGCTCCAACTAATTCGCCCATTTCCTTACCACATAAAGATTGATTACCAACCCCATAAGCAGGAACATGGCTACCAACTGATGCAACTCGGCAAGGGTTTCAAAAACACCGAAACGACCATGCACTATCAGCGGTGCGCTAATAACGGTGATAATACCCAGCAAAACCTGCCCCGCAACCAAATACAAAGGCCAAACCCTTGTTTTGCGTAGCAAACTCTCTGTGTGAAACTTAGCGGCGGCTGTAGCCCTGAAGTACCAGCCTACAATCACTATAAGCAGCAGATAGGCCAGACTGCGGTGAATGAATTGCACATTGATTTTATCGCTTATATAGCTCTTATAAGCCAGATTCTCGGGCACCCACATTGTATTTATTGTCGGCCATGTTGGCGCGCTTATAGCGGCATGCAGCCCAGCCATAAAAGCGCCATAGGTGAGCTGCACAAACAGCAATATAATAGCCGCTATGGTAAAATTGTGCAACCCCGGATCTACAATACAGCCTTCATCCGGTATGAGCAGATGTAGCGCAAACCACAAGGTATAACAAGCCAGTATCATTGCTGAAACGAAGTGCAGAGCAAGTTTGATATGATCTACATACAAGTGGCTATCATTGAGGCCGCTGGCCACCATTATCCAACCTATTAGGCCCTGTAACCCACCCAGTAAGAACAAAACGACAAAAGGCCGCACCATTTGTTTATCGAAGTATTTTTTGACCATGAAGTACACAAACCCTACCGCAAACACAATACCCAGCATGCGGGCCCAAAAACGATGAAACCACTCCCAGAAAAAAATAAATTTAAAATCACTCATCGAGTAGTCGCTGTTCATAAACTTGAACTGCCCAATGCGTTTATACCCTTCAAAGGCTTCGTTCCACTGACCATCATTGAGGGGAGGTAAAATTCCGAATAACGGATTCCACTTTGTAATCGACAAGCCCGACCCAGTCAGGCGCGTTACACCACCCAAAAGCGTTTGTATAATTATCATTATCACACCCGCTATCAACCACCTCGCTACCGCTTTTCTCTTGTGCTGTTCCAAAACAGGAATATTTTTTTGCAAATTTAGTTGTTGTAGAGACACAGTTGCATGAAATATTTGCAAATACAAAAAGCGTGTACCTACCGCATCTTACGCATTTACTAATTCTACAATCATAAAAGTGAAACAAAAAATTTGGGGAAATTTTTCCTCAACATATTCCCCACATTGTGCGTGGTTTATACATAGCAATCTACGTTATGGAAAGCATAAAAAACGGTGCGAAAAACTAAAAATCGAAAAATAAAAACCGAAACCATTGATTAATAATCTCTTTTGCATAACTTTACAAAAAATACGTATTTTTTGGCTTTGCATGAAAAACAAAAAAAACACAACAAAAAAACATGGCTTAATTATTGGTCTTGTTGCGTTGTTAAGTTCTGATTTTTGTTCAAAATTTATTGTGCATCCCTAACATTTGAAATTATTATGAGAAAAGCAGACATTGTAGGCACCATAGCCGAAAAAACGGGAATACCAAAGGTGGATATTTTAGTAGCGCTCGAAACTTTCTTCAAAGAGGTTAAAAACTCACTTGAGGAAGGCGAACCGGTGTACGTGCGTGGGTTTGGTAGCTTTATACTTAAAAAGCGCGCAGCAAAAATAGGACGAAATATAAAAAAGAACGTAGCTGTAGAAATACCTGAGCATTTTATACCAGCCTTTAAACCAGCGAAAGAATTTATACAAGCAGTTAAAGATTCCAAACACGAACTGGTAGCCCATGAAGACGGCGAACTGGTGGAAAATGATTAACTGATAAAGGCAAGCGTGGTTTTGCTACCTTTGCATAGAAAAATCGAATTTCATTGCGGGCAACACACTACATCACAATAGCTGTTTCAGTTTCATTAATAGCGCTACTTTACTTTGGCGGCAATACCATACCGCCTGTAAAAAAACAAGACGCTGCAATGCAGCGCCCTTCAGCCGGCGGTCAGCCTGCAGCTATGCCTAATACAAGAGTAGCGGCATCTGCCGACTCTATTATCAGCGCAGCGCGTTTGGCTGTTACTAAACCATCGGCCGACTCAATTGCATCATTAGAAAAACAATTGTCAACCATCCGCGACTCATCGCAGATGGTTGTTCTTTTTACGCGCATTTCGCGAGTATGGGAAAACGCCAAACAATTGCAGGCTGCAGCTTTTTTTACAGCAAAAGCTGCTAAATTGGAAAAGTCAGAAAAAAAGCTCACCTTTGCAGGCCAATTGTTTTTGGAGTTGATGGAGCACGAAAGTTCATCGTCAATTCAGGCATTTGATGCAGGGGAAGCGGTAAGCTGTCTGGAACAATCACTTAAGATTAATCCGGACAACGAAGATACTAAATTGGCTTTGGCAACAGCTTTGATAGAAGGAGCAGGCGAACCAATGAAGGGCGTACAGATTCTTTTAGCCATAACAAAAGAAAAACCGGACGATATTCCAGCAAATATGTTGCTGGGCAGAATGTCGATACAATCCGGCCAGTTCGATAAAGCTATCGGACGTTTTGAAACGGTATTAAAAAAAGAACCTGAACACAAAGAAGCTTTATACTTCCTTTCTCAGGCATACGAAGGCAAAGGAGACAAGAAGAAAGCTATAGAATTGCTGGAGCAATGCAAAAAAGCGGTGAATAACCCCGAATTCAGCAGGGATATAGACGAACACATAAATTCATTAAAGTAACATATAAATTAATTCAA
Organism: uncultured Bacteroidota bacterium; assembly: GCA_903882805.1. Lineage (GTDB taxonomy): Bacteria > Bacteroidota > Bacteroidia > Chitinophagales > Chitinophagaceae > Nemorincola. The sequence continues at coordinate 9,997 of CAIRYK010000084.1, forward strand.
ATTATGCCTTGCGGTAAAAAAAGAAAACGACATAAGATAGCCACTCACAAACGCAAAAAACGTCTGAGAAAGAACCGTCATAAGAAGAAGAACAAGTAGGCTATTTACTACTGCTTCCTTACAAACGCTGCCGTAAAATCTTCGTACATCAACATTCAGCGCATAATGCGTATTGCATGTTGATGTATGACGATTTATTTATACAGCCTAAAGGCCTCGCTGATACTATGGGGGCGAATGTAGCCGGCTGATCCGTTCGGACGGGGGGCTAACTGGTACACCAAGAATGAACAAAGAACTTATTATTAATGCATCTGACGAAGGTGTTGAGATTGCCCTATTGGAAGATAAGAAGCTTGTAGAGCTTCATTACGAAAGAGGACAAGATCATTTCGCAGTTGGAGACCTGTATCTCGGCAAAGTTAAAAAACTGATGCCCGGTCTTAATGCAGTATTTGTAGATGTTGGCTACGAGAAAGATGCTTTTTTGCACTACACAGATCTCAGCCCTTACCTCAAGTCGCTCATTAAATTCAGCAAGCAAAGCGTAGACGGCAACACCACCTGGGGCGACGATTTCGGCAAATTCAAAAACGAACCCGAAATTCTGAAATCAGGTAAAATAACAGAAGTCTTTACAGGCAAACCCGAAATTCTGGTTCAGATCCTAAAAGAACCTATCTCTTCAAAAGGTCCTCGACTGAGTTGTGAGGTTTCCTTACCGGGTCGGTTTGTTGTAGTTACTCCTTTTAATGATGTTGTAGCTATTTCGCGCAAGATTCACTCTGCCGAAGAGCGCAAACGATTGCAGAAAATTGTTGAGAGCATTAAGCCAAAAAACTTTGGCGTAATAGTGCGTACTGCCGCAGAAGGGAAAAATACGGCAGAACTGCACAACGACATACTGGAGCTGGAGAAAATGTGGATTTCGCTGCAACACAACCTGAAAGGAGCCAAAGCTCCGCAGATGGTGCTGAGCGAGCAGGATAAAACTACGTCCATACTCCGCGATTTGCTAAGCGAAAGCTTCCAGAAAATTGTGGTCAATGACAAGAAAATACTGGCAGTAACCAAGGAATACATCTCGCGCATATCGCCCGACCAAGCCGATATTGTGAGCTTGCACACTAACAGCCAAAGCATTTTTGAAACTTATGGCGTAGCAAAACAGGTAAAATCATCGTTTGGCAAAACGGTAAACCTGAATAGCGGTGCATACCTGATTATTGAGCATACCGAAGCCCTGCATGTAATTGACGTAAACAGCGGTACGCGTAGCCCTGAGGCTGGACAAGAACAAAATGCGCTGGCTACCAATCTGGAAGCTGCAGCTGAAATAGTGCGCCAAATGCGCCTGCGCGATCTGGGAGGCATAATTATTATTGACTTCATAGACATGAAGCTGCCCGACAACAAAAAGCAGCTCTTCGATGCTATGGAAGGCTATATGGCCAACGACCGCGCACGGCATACACTTTTGCCACTATCAAAGTTTGGGTTGATGCAGATAACCCGCCAACGCCTTCGCCCTGAACTCAACATCAGCACTGCCGAAGTTTGCCCTACCTGCAATGGCACAGGCACTATAGGCCCCTCCATACTGCTTGCCGACGATCTTGAAAAGGACCTGAAGTATATTGTGAATCAGGGTATCAGAAAACTCACTTTGAAGGTACATCCCATTTTAGAGGCATGGCTCACTAAGGGAAACATTTTCAAACCCTCTATTGCAAAAAAGTGGGAGAAAGCGCATAAGGTAAAACTGACTGTGGTGGGAGATAATAATGCGCCAATCACCAAATACAACTTCTACGACGACCAAACAGAAGACCTGATCAAATTATAGTATAGATTGATCGCTTCCAAAAAGACATTTACACAGGCCGCATTTTGCGGCCTGTGCTATTTATAAGCAATAACCACACGCGTATCCTGCTATTAACCAGCAAATGATCTTTATACTACATAAAAGGTGATTCTAATCTTTTAATTGTCATTTTTTTGTTGGTTTTTCCCAATATCCTTACATTTACCAACTATATTATTAAAACCATCTTTTCCGTATCAAAAAAAACCACCCAAAAATGAAGAAAAAATTTTTACTCCTTCCACTTGCAGCAGGCTTTGCATTTTTCTCTCTAACCAGCTATAACTCAGGCGCTGGAGCAAGCGGATTTAACGCCACTGGCGCAGAAACTGGCAGCGGCACTGCCTCGGGCTGCACTAACGGCGGTTGCCATAGCGCAGGAGCCGGTATTAACGTAACTATCGAACTTGATTCAGCAGGCGGCTTGGCTACTACACATTACAAGGCTGGTTTGACTTACACAGTTAAGATAACAGGTACCAACAGCACATCTTCTGTATATCCCAAATTTGGTTTACAGTTGGCTTGTATAAAAGGGTCTACTGCCTCTGCTACACCGGTTAACGCTGGAAACTGGGCATCTGGACTAAGTTCGCCATTGCGTAACACTCCGGGTGGCGGCAGTTTTGATTGCAATCTTGTAGAACAAAGCACACCAATAAACGCGACAACTGGCACCGGCGGCACCGGCACTACCTACGTGCAATCGTTCCAATGGACTGCACCGGCTGCTGGCACCGGCGACGTTTCTTTCTGGGGCGTGTTGAACGCTGTAAACGGCAACGGTAGCGATAATGGCGATGCTTGGAAAAAAGCTATGGTTACTATACAGGAATGGCCTTCACTGCCAACTGGCATAGACAACGTTGCTACATCAAGCGTTAAAGCTTATCCTGTTCCTTTCACTAATGTGTTGAATCTGGAATTGGGTAATGCCGCCGGAACTACTAACATAACAGTTACAGACATGAATGGTCGCGTAATAGCTAACCAAACCATTACTGGCAACACAGGCAGCATCAATACCGGCTCGTGGGCACAAGGTATATATGCAGTGTCTGTTGTAAACGAAGGTCGCCGTGAGGTGATAACTGTTGTTAAATAAGCAACCAAATCAAATACCTACTTAAATAGTACAAAGCTCCGGTTCTCCGGGGCTTTGTTGTTTATATATATTGCTTAAATAAAAGCCACCAGTAGCGCATAAACGAGCATCAATCCATCAGCCAGACCATTATAAGCTCTTTCCGATGGATTCTTCTTCAGGTACTGCACCACTACAAGCCCCAACGCTACGGTGATTATTGCGCCTTCCAGTCTCGACAGCAACATAAATCGCTCGTATTGCGCAAAACTCAGCGCTACGAACATGCCAAAGGCCGCATACACCACCTGATAGCTACGGCGCATACCCAATAGGGTTGGCAACGTTTTTATGTTACTGCCTTTATCTTCCCGTAGGTCGCGTATATCAAACAGTACACATAAGGCAAAAATAAAAGCAAGGCGCGCTCCCACTTCTATAGGGTATTGGCGCAGGGTATGCCCCCAGTGCGCCATTGGCAATACAGCAGTTGCAATAGTCCACACAGCGCTCAACGCTATTATTTTCAACCAGCCTATATCTCTAATCCGCTTAAGCTCGCGAAAAGGAAGCAACGGTAATGAATAGGAAAAAGTAACTACGCCCAGCGCCATACACCACAACACCTCCCTGCCCGACAGGTAAAATGAAGCGCCGCAGGCCATAACACAACCTGCAAAAAAGAAAGCGAAATACCAAAACCTACGGCTATGCCAGATGCGCACTACCTGCGTTTCGCTGGTAAACGCCTTACGCACAATGCGCGGAGCATTGTATACGGCCAGTAAGCTGCCTGCAATGAACATATGCAAAGCGCTAAGCAATGCAACAGGCGCGCCTATTAGCCGCTCTGTGGCCATGCAAAGGCCTACAGCGCAACAAGCGGTAAACAAGCTTGTGTATAAAAACCAGTCGGCAACACGGGTTATAATCCTCACTGTGCAAAATTACTAAAATGCACCTACCTCAATCAATAGCCTTATCTTTATTGTGGTATTTACCCATGAAAATTATAACCCGCTCCATATGGCTATTGTCGCTCGTTAGTCTGTTTACAGATGTGGCTAGCGAAATGCTGTATCCGGTAATACCCCTCTACCTGCAAAGTATAGCCATTCCCATAGTATTGATAGGCATACTTGAAGGTTTTGCCGAAGCGGTTGCCGGGTTGAGCAAGGGCTATTTTGGTAAGCTATCAGACTCCATGGGTCGAAGGCTCCCTTTTGTGCAATTAGGATACGGTATCAGCGCGATAGCCAAACCGCTTATGGCGCTATGGCCCAATGCCGGCTGGATATTCGGCGTCCGCTCGCTCGACCGATTGGGTAAGGGCATACGCACCGGCGCACGAGACGCCCTGCTGTCGGACGAGGCAACGCCCGAAACTAAGGGCGCGGTATTTGGTTTTCATCGGTCTATGGATACGCTGGGTGCGGTATTGGGTCCGGCAGTAGCGTTGGCTTACCTGTATTTCTACCCCGCCAATTACAAAACCCTGTTTGTAATTGCTTTTTTCCCGGGCCTAGCAGCTATTTTGTTCACGCTACTATTGCGCGAAAAAACGAGCATAAACAGCCGGCAACAACAAAAAAAATCTGTTCCCTTTGGCATCGCTATCGGTTACTGGAAAAACGGATCGCCGGCATTTAAAAGGCTCGCGGGTGGGCTGCTATTTTTTGCGCTCATCAATAGTTCAGATATGTTCTTATTGCTCCGCATAAAAGCCGGCGGCTGCACCGACACTCAGGCTATAGGCATGTACATTTTCTACAATCTTGTGTACGCTATAGCCTCCTACCCGCTTGGACTGCTGGCAGACAAAGTTGGCCTCAAAAAAATAATGCTTTTCGGACTGGTTTGTTTTGCAATCACCTATGGCGGCTTTGCGCTAGGTTCCGGGCTCGGTCTTTATACTGGGTTATTCGCCATTTACGGACTATACGCCGCCGCAACTGAAGGAATAAGCAAGGCATGGATAACCAATATCACGCCCAAAAGCGAAACTGCAACTGCCATAGGTTGTTATAGCGGGCTGCAAAGTATATGCGCACTTTTTGCCAGCGCAGCCGCTGGCGTGGTTTGGCGGATTGGTGGGGCTACACCGGTGTTTCTTATCAGTGGATTGACTACAGTGATAGCAATAATATACCTCGCTGCATATGCGCACTATACCCCTGCAAAAAATTAATGCACTACTATTTACAATGGCGAAACAAAATGGCATGAATATTGCTCTACGTTTTTTAAGCATTCTTTAACCCTTATAAAAACCTTAGTTATGAAACGCACCTTTCTGATTCTGTTGTTTGTGTATGCTGTTGTTATCTCGCTGACCATTACTGTACATTAGTTTCACACGATACCCGCTCCTGCAGTGCAGGAGTTATTTACAAAGCAGTTGAAACGCCCCGGCTTTCTCCCCAAAGCAAAAGGCTTTTTGGCTGCTTTTTTATTTTCCTCATCTATACCACCGGAAATTATGCATGGCCATTGCCTTACAAATTGCAATGCTCTGTTTTTTCGCTAACTTCACTTTGTATGCTATAAAACATTCAGCATACAACAATCAACTAAATTCATCATCGTGGCGCTTACAAAATCTATACGTGTACTTGTTTTCCTTTTCTTGCTTTGCGGCGGTCTTTACTACGCCAAACCTTTTTTAGTTCCGTTGGTTTTCGCAGGTCTGTTAGCTATGCTTTTACTGCCGCTCTCGGGCTGGATGGAAAAGCATAAAATACCTCGCGGCGTTGCTGTATTTGCTTGCGTGGCCTTGTTATTTGCACTAGTCAGCGGCATTATTGGCGTTTTATCGTGGCAGGTAGCTGGTATAGCGCAGGATGCCAGCATTGCAAACGAGGAAACATCTAATACCCTCACCGCAATACAAAAGTACATAGACGATGTACTGGGCATACCTATTGCCCAACAACACCAGCTAATAAAAGAGCAATCGGCCGCGCTGTCGGCAAAAGTTGGCGGACAATTGGCCAACATCGCCGGCTCTACAGCTTCGTTTATAGGCACATCATTGCTGGTACTTATTTATGTATTCCTGTTTATTTTTTACCGCGGCCACCTGAAAAACTTCGTACTGAAGCTAACCCCTCCCGACCATACTGCAACTGCCCGAACCATAATTTCTTCGGTGACCAATGTTGCGCAGCAATACATTTCGGGACTGGGTATGATGGTAGGTATACTTTGGATTATGTACGGTATAGGCTTTTCTGTTATTGGCGTCAAGCATGCTTTGTTCTTTGCAGTATTATGCGGCCTGCTCGAGATAATGCCCTACATAGGCAACCTGATAGGCACGCTGCTCACGGCCGGCATGGCCTATACACATGGCGGCACAAGTATGGCGCTTTGGGTGCTGGTGGTATATGGCATTGTGCAGTTTACACAAACCTATTTCCTGGAACCTTTGGTTGTAGGTGCGCGCGTAAGCATCAACCCGTTATGTACCATAATAGTGATTGTGCTTGGTGAAATGCTATGGGGGGTGCCTGGTATGATGCTGGCCATACCGGCGCTGGGCATTGTAAAAATCCTATGCGACAACATAGAGCCGCTACAACCCTACGGTTTTCTTATAGGCGAGGTAAAACAAAGGACGCCGCGTAAAAAGAAGTAAAAAAGCGGCTACGCCGATTGACGTAACCGCTGTGAATAAATATGTGCTAGCCTGCCTAAAGCGGCATATTGCTATGCTTGCGCTTGGGCATATGCGCTACTTTGTTTTCCAGCATCTTAAAGCCTTTCAGCAGTTTCATGCGGGTTTCGGATGGCTCAATTACTTCGTCTATAAAGCCGCGGGCTGCCGCGCTATATGGATTGGCAAACTTCTCTACGTATTCGGCTTCTTTTTCTTTCAGCTTTGCGGCAGGGTCGGCGGCTTCCGATATTTCTTTTTTGAAGATTATTTCAGCAGCGCCTTTAGCGCCCAAAACGGCTATCTCTGCCGACGGCCATGCAAAATTGAGGTCGGCGCCTATGTGCTTAGAGTTCATTACATCGTATGCTCCGCCATATGCTTTACGGGTTATCACCGTTATTTTAGGCACTGTTGCCTCGCTGAGCGCATAGAGCAGTTTTGCGCCATTGATGATTATGCCATTCCATTCCTGATCGGTGCCGGGCAAGAAACCGGGTACGTCTACTATCACTAACAGCGGAATATTGAAGGCGTCGCAAAAACGCACAAAGCGAGCGCTTTTTATACTCGAATTGTTATCGAGCACACCGGCAAGATACGTAGGCTGATTGGCTACTATACCTATGCTGCGGCCGCCCAACCGGGCAAAACCCACCACAATGTTCTCGGCATACTCGCGCTGTACCTCCAGAAACGAATCTGAATCGGTAATCTCTGCTATCACTTCCTTAATGTCGTAAGGCTGATTAGGATTCTCTGGTATTATGTTGTTTAGTCCCGGCCGGTGTTCATCGGTAGTGGTGTATTCGTAGCAGGGCGCATCTTCCTCACAGTTTTGCGGCATAAAGCTGAGCAGCTTCTTTATATGCTCTATACACTCTACTTCATTGGCGCAGGCAAAGTGCGTAACGCCGGATTTTGTAGCATGGGTATGCGCGCCGCCCAGCTCCTCGCTGGTTACGTTTTCGTGGGTAACCGTTTTCAGTACGTTTGGCCCGGTTACAAACATATACGATGTGTTCTCCACCATCAGTATAAAATCGGTAAGCGCCGGCGAATAAACAGCGCCGCCTGCGCAGGGGCCCATTATAGCCGATATCTGCGGCACCACGCCCGATGCTTTCACGTTTCTGTAAAAAATATCGGCATAGCCGCCCAGCGACACCACACCCTCTTGTATACGCGCGCCGCCGCTATCGTTCAGCCCTATCACCGGCGCTCCATTCTGCATAGCCAGTTCCAGTATTTTCACTATTTTCTCCGCTTGTGTTTCAGAAAGGCTACCGCCAAAAACGGTAAAATCCTGCGAAAACACATAGGTAAGGCGGCCATTTACTGTGCCAAAACCTGTTACTACGCCATCGCCCGAATACACCTCTTTCTCCATACCGAAGTCGTGACTCCGGTGCCGCACCAGCATTCCTATTTCCTCAAAAGAGCCTTCATCCATAAGCAATTGCACACGCTCGCGCGCCGACAATTTACCTTTATTGTGTTGCGCATCAATACGCTTTTCGCCGCCGCCTTTCAGCGCTTCCTGTTTCTTTTGTTTTAATATCGACAACTTATCCATAGCGGCAACAAACTTAGCGCAAAAACCTTAAACTATCAGCCAATATGTATCATGTTTGCAAGGCATACACCCGCCGCTGAGCATTTTTTTGGCAATTAAAATGATCATAGCAGGTCATTAACTCGCACCGGTCAAATAATAATGCTTTGTTATAAGCTATGCTCGTTATAGTACAGGCAATGGTTTTTATGGTAGTTTTGCCTTCAAAAATCCCCCGTATGAAAAAGCTGATGTTGTTAATTTTGTTGCTATCTACCGGGGTTGCCGCTAATGCGCAACAAATCCCCGCGCTTAGCGCCAAACAAATAATTGCCCGCACTACAGCCCAGGACACTGTATACATCGTCAATTTTTGGGCTACATGGTGTCCGCCCTGCGTGGCCGAACTGCCTGAGTTTAATGCGCTGCAACAACGCTATGCCGGCAAGCCGGTAAAAATACTACTGGTAAGCCTCGACTTTAAAGAAGACTATCCGTTCAAACTCGCCCGGTTTCTGGAACGTAAGCGTATGACGCCGGAAGTAGTATGGATGACCGACACCAACCCGAATGTGTTTATTCCGCTTATCGAAGAAAGCTGGGAGGGCTCTATACCAGCCACAGCAATTGTGCATATGCGTAATAAATACAAAAAATTTGTAGAAGGGTCTGTTACCGAACGACAGATAGCTACTGTAGTAGATAAGCTACTAACCGAGTAATCAGCGCCTTACCCATAAAAGTTTAGTAACGAACCAATTATTTACCTTGTCTTACCTGCAATCATACAAACGTCTGAACCGGCTGTTGCAAAACGAGAGTTTTGAACCAATGATCAGTTGGGGTGTTCGTATGGCCCTTGCCGGCACGGTTCCTATTATCTGGGGGTTGGCCACCGGGCAACTCGATAATGCTGTTTGGGTAACGCTTACTGCCGAGGCGGTGTCGTGGGTAGAAATGAAGGGCTCGTTTGCTTGGCGTGTGCGCACTTTGTTGGCTGGCGCTGCCTTAGCGGTATTATTTGCACTGGCAGGCCAGTTAACAGCATTCAATATGTGGCTCAGCCTGCCGGCTATGTTTGCGGTAGGTTTCCTGGCTACGCTGCTTAAAAACCTTGGCGATCGCGCCAGCGGATTGGCCATTTGTGTGTACCTGCTATTCATCATTGGCAACGCACTTCCCGAAACCAACACAGCCGCCATTGCGCTCCGACTGCAACTCATAGCCATAGGCGCTGGATGGGCTGTTTTTGTAGGGCTGACGTTATCGGCAGTAATGCCAGGGCAGGAGCCTTTCCGCAGACAGATAGCCCTCATCTGGCGCTCAATAGCTACACTGGTATATACCATATCGCGCAGCGCAGCAGATACATCTTCGCGAAAACTGACCGGCGATGTGTATACTAAAGAAAACGATGTGCGCACGGCTATCGACAATTCGTACGAGTTTTATAGCCGTATGGCCCATCAGGTGAGCCAAAAAGACAACCAGCAATATCAGCTGGCCATGTTACGCAAGGTAGCCGGGCTCGCAGCCGCCAATGTAATATCGATAGCCGGCGAAATGGAACACATAGATATTGCCGGCCTCGACGAAACGCTACGCATTAAAGCCGCTACATTGTTCAGCGCACTCAAGGAAGCCATCAACCGTATATCCATATTCGTCATTACCCTGAAGCCGGAGGAAAAACTGCTGGCCGGCTCACAGATCAACCGCCTGAAAAAACTGATAGTACTGATAAGACAATACCAGCTGCCGCAAGATGAAACTCAGCTTCGCGCCATAAACCGCATATTGCAACTGGTAGAGCGCACCATCCGCCTGCTCGAAAACGCAATACTACGGGTAGATGCAATGGGCAAAGACATGCCTGTGTACCGGTCTTATTCGTTTCTTAAAACCCTGTTTCTGCTCAAGCCGCGCTACCTGCTCAGTAGCCTGCGTGTATTGTTCAACCTCGATACACTAACCACCCGCTATGCTTTGAGGTCGGCAATAGCGGTTACGCTGGCCCTGTTCCTTTCGCGGGCTTTACAAATAGACCATGGCTATTGGTTGCCGTTCAGCGTTATGATCATTATACAACCCTATTTCGGCGCTACATTCAAAAAAGCTATCGAACGGGTTACGGGCACGCTTATGGGCGGCCTTGCAGGTAGTATGTTGCTACATGTGCCTACCGGCCTGCACATTACAGAGGGCATACTGTTTATCACTTTTGTACTTATGGTATACTATGTGCGTCGTAGTTATGCTATCGCGGCATTTTTCATCACGCTCAACCTTGTGCTGCTGTTCAACCTTGAGGCCGCCTACAATGACGAGCTGATGGTAACCCGCGCTCTGCTAACCATAGGCGGCGCCATGTTGGCTATATTCTCGGGCTTTGCACTGCTGCCCACCTGGGACAAGAAATGGCTGCCCGCTCATCTGGCAGCGGCCATACAATCGAACTACAGCTATTTCAGCAATACTTTTTTCGCACCGGAGCGTATTGTAAACTGGACACGCAACAAACGTCTTGCCGAATCGCAAAACAGCAATGTGTTCGACTCCTTCAACCGGTATATGGACGAACCCGGCGCCGACAAGTCGGAGGTGTATTACCAGATTATCACCTACAATGTGCGCATTACCCGCAACCTGAACAATATACACCTGGAGCAAGACGAAAAAAAGACAGACCACGCTACCAGCGCTTCCCCGGCTCAACAAGCCAAAATAGCTGAATGTCTGGATTGCTTCAATCACGTGATGCGGCTCCTCCCTATACTGGACGACCACGCTGCTATACCTAAATTGCTCGACCCATTTAGCTTACCCCCTACCCCGTTTGCGCTAAACGAGGCGCAAATGGTGTCGCTGGAGAAAGTAATAATAGAGCTCAAAACCATGAGCGAAGAAATAGCTCCGCTCCGGCCTGTGAAAGAGGTAGATACACTGTAGCATGTCATCGGCCATAATATTTTAATTTATTTAACCTCTACCCTATCCACTTACCGGCTATTGCAGCGCCATTACACCTAACTTTGCACCATGAGTTACAAAGAAGTTCCGAGCGGCAGCGTGCTGCAATGGATAAAAGAAACTTTTGAAGGAAAAGAAGTAAAAGACTCTCGCTCGCCCGCAGGCAACTGGCTGGGATTTACGCTCGAAGAGATACAGCGCGGCTCGGCATCGCTGCTGGTTACAGTGCGCCACGACATGACCAACCCCTATGGCAACATACACGGCGGCATGATGAGCCTGGTAATAGACGAGGCCATTGGCTGGTCTGTAGTCAGCCTCGACTCTGCTCAGCATTACACATCTATGTCGCTCAATGTCGACTTTCTGTATGCAATAAAAGAAGGCGAGCAAATGAGGGCAGTATCGAAAGTGCTGAGAGCTGGCAAAAAAATAATCAATGTAGAATGTCATGTTTACGACATGAAGGGACTCGTGTTGGCACGCGCCAACAGTAACCTGATTGTTACGCACATGGAATTTGTAAAATAAGTAGCTACACAATTACTTTTATCTTCACGCAAAACAAAAAAAAATGAAACTTACCGCATCAATTACCCTTGCTTCACTTGCACTGCTCACGTTAATAGCAGGATGTAAAAAAGAAGATAAAACTACTACCACAACCGCAGCCCCTACAATTTATATGACTGCAAAAGTGGGCGACTCAACCTTTACCGCTTATGGCGATACGCTAGCGTCTGCTTCCTATTCCTCATCGGGCGGTATGACCACCACCTACATCAGAGGTACATCGTTTGCCGGTCGCGCCATCGTACTCAATATAAATGGAGCTATATCCACCGGTACAAAATCGATAGCCGCTGGCGATGCAGCTGCCCAATTTTACGCAACCGGCACATCGGGCTCATACACTTATGCTACCTCTGGCACAATAACCGTAACAGAAACAGCGCCTAAAATAAAAGGTACTTTCAGTTTCAATTGCGCCGATTCTACTGCCGTAACAAACGGAACTTTCTCGGTTAACGGGTTGTGATAGGCAGCAACAAGCAGTAAAACACCTACAAATAACCATATGCAGAGCCATAATTTAAAGATAACGAGAAAGTAGTAATCAATTTTTCTTAACTTATCCCTATTTTTCGGGATTAATATTACTTTTGCCCAATAATTATGCTCAACGGTAAGAAAATAGTTGTTGTATTGCCCGCATATAATGCGGCCCTAACACTGGAACGGACATATAAAGAGATCCCACTTGATATCGTGGATGAAGTAGTGCTTGTAGACGATAACAGCCGCGACGATACAGTAGGAGAAGGAAAACGCCTGGGTATTAAACACATCGTAAAGCACGAAGTGAACAAAGGCTATGGCGGCAATCAGAAAAGTTGCTACAGAAAAGCGTTGGAACTGGGCGCAGACATTGTAATAATGTTGCACCCCGATTATCAGTACACCCCTAAACTATTGCTTGCTATGTCTTCTATCATAGCAAACGATGTTTATCCGGTTGTGCTTGGATCGCGTATTTTGGGTCAGGGAGCGCTTCGCGGCGGCATGCCGATTTACAAATATGTGTTCAATCGTTGCCTGACGCTGTTTGAAAACATTATGCTTCGCCAGAAACTCAGCGAATACCATACCGGCTACCGCGCCTTTAGCGCTGAGGTAATCCGTTCCATCGACTTCACTCATAACAGCGATGACTTCGTTTTCGATAACGAAATGATATCGCAGATATTTATGAACGGCTTTGAGATAGCAGAAGTTACGTGCCCTACCAAGTATTTTGAAGAGGCGTCAAGTATCAACTTCTCGCGTAGTATGAAGTATGGTCGCGGCGTGTTGCGCGTATCGCTCACCCACCGTTTCCACAAATGGGGACTCATAAAAAGCAAATTGTACGGCAACCCCTCAAAAGCCAAGTAAAATACCAACCCTTTGGGTGCAGAAAATATAATTTTCAGGAAAGGAAAAAGCATTATTTTTTCCTTTCCTGAAATATAATAACTAAATTCGCTCCTACTTCAATAATTCGCAGGAAATGAAAAAAGCCACATACTCATTAATTGTTATTATATTCAGCATTATTAGCTTGTCGTCTTTGTTTTCTTGCAAGAAACTGTACCATTGCACCTGCTCTTACAACAACGAAGTTGTCTTTGTAAAAGACCTTGGCAGTCAGGTATTCGACGATGCTAAAAAGCAATGCAACAGCTACGACACAACCCAACCGGGTGAGAAGTGGACTTGCACCGTCTATTAAATCAGTAGCGCACATAGCTCAACTATATTATTTCAGACCCGCGCAACTGCGGGTTTTTTAATTCTTAAAACGCTTCAGGCGCTTTTGTTAAGGCTTTTATAAACTTCTTTGCTTTTAATGACCGCCTAGGTTACGCAATACATTGCAAGAATACACACATAGTAAAACCAACATAAGTAAGGCATTGCGCCACAAAGCTCTTTTACGCTTTTCAATCAATGCTTTACGCACTTCAATATCCTTCATTAAGGTACGTTGAACGGATTTGCATTGAAGGTAGTGGCCGCTGACCAGCATTTTAATGCTCTATAGCCACAGATTATAGCTGATAAATCAATAAAAACAATACAGGTATGTACATCTGCTTTCCGGCTATTTGATACCTTTACAGTAGTAATTGCGCGATTGATGAAGCAAAATGCCTCGTTTTGCGCTCACAAAATGTTCCATTTTGTTGAGAATCACTCAATTGAGTAGCTGATTACAAAAAGACTGTATGATGACTTTATGCTGAACAAATCCATTGCCCCGCTCTTGTTGTTGTTTCTGCTTTCGGCTCGGGCGGCTGCGCAGCAAACGCCCACTGAACCGCTTACTCTTACCCAATGCCTGCAATATGCGGTAAAAAACCAACCCGCGCTCAACCAGGCAACTATCGACGAATCGATTGCACGCACCAACAACGCAATTGCTTTTTCGGCATGGATGCCGCAAATAAGCGCCAATGCTGGCCTGACCCACTATCTTGAACTGCCCACATCATTCCTTCCTATCAACGGTGTATCTACTCCGGTCCACACGGGTGTTTACAACACCTCTGTACCATCGCTGGCTGCCACGCAAACTATCTTTAATACCGATGTTATGCTTGCTGCAAAGGCGGCAAAACTCAATACGCAAGCGGCAAAACTCAACTCTGCAGAAACTAAAATAAATCTGGTAGCCAATGTCAGTAAGGCGTTTTACGATCTGCTGCTGAGTATAGAGCAAACAGGGGTATACCGGGAAGACACTGCCCGGCTGAAAAAAAATCAGGCCGACGCATACAACCGGTACGTAAGCGGCATAGTAGACAAAGTAGATTACAAACAAGCGTCGATAGCCCTCAACAATTCTTTATCCCGACTAAAGTCGGCAACTGAAGTAGTGAACGCCAAGTATGCCACACTAAAACAAATGATGGGCTATCCTCCCGAGCAGCCGCTCAGTGTAAAGTTTGACACCGGGCAAATGATGCAGGAAGTATACGCCGACACTACTGCAGCCCTGCAATACGAAAAGCGTATAGAGTACCAACGCTACCAAACAGCCAAACGAATACAGCACGAATCTACCCTTTATTATCAGCTCGGTTTTCTGCCCTCTCTCTCCGGTTTTTACAACTACAACTACCAGTTTCAGAACAATACATTCAGCGAGCTTTACTCGCGCGCATTCCCTTACTCACTCTTTGGTTTCTCGCTCAATATTCCACTGTTTACCGGCTTTAGGAGAGTAGAAAATATGCATAAGGCGCAACTCCTTGAGCGCAGGCTCGACTGGGATGAAGTAAACCTTAAGTTGGGCATTTTCAGCCAGTACCAGCAGGCTCTGGCAGCGTACAAAAGCAATCTGTATTTTCTGCGATCTCAGGGCGAAAATGTAGCCATGGCCAAGGAAGTGTATAACATAGTGAAACTACAATACAGCGAAGGGGTAAAAACATACCTGGATGTGATTGTGGCCGAAAGCGATTTGCAAACAGCCGAAATAAACTATATCAATGCGCTTTTCCAGTTACTGACCAGCAAAATAGATCTGGAAAAAGCTATGGGCAACTTGCCAACCGAAATCTAAACTTTAATGCAAAACAAAAAAATGAACAGGTCTCTTATATACACGGGCATAGCATTAGTTACCATTGCGGCGGCGGCTTGTGGCGGCAGTCAACCTGTTGCGCCAAACCCAGCTAATATGCCGATACCCGTAAACTTATACCAGGTGCAGGCTCAAAAAGCGCTTTACTTCGATAAGTTTCCGGGTGTTGTAACCGCTACCATGCAGGTAGAACTAAGACCGGTGGCAGAGGGATATGTGACCGGCATATTTTTCACAGAAGGACAAAAGGTAGCCAAGGGACAAAGACTATATGCGATAGACGATAGCAAGTATCAGGCTACCTACAATCAGGCGCAGGCTAATGCGCGAGTAGCACAGGCAAATCTGGAGCAAGCTCAAAAGGATGCCGACCGATACAACTACCTGAACCAACACGACGCTATAGCAAAACAAACGTTGGACCATGCGCTCACTACCCTGCAAAATGCCAAAAGTCAACTTGCGGCAGCCAATCAGGATTTGGCAAAGGCAGGTACAGACCTCAACTACTCTATAATAAAAGCGCCGTTCGATGGCACCATTGGTATATCGCAAGTTAAACTGGGCGCCAATGTAACCAAGGGCGTAACGGTATTCAATACCCTATCTACCGACGGACCGGTAATGGTAGATTTTGCCATAAACGAAAAACAAATACCCCGCTTTGCAGAACTGCAACACGCCAAGCCAGCCGATTCAATATTCCATTTGCTGCTGCCCGACAATACACCGTATAAATACACAGGTGAAATAGCAGTAATAGACCGCGCAATAAATCCGCAAACAGGTACGCTGATTATACGACTAAAATTCCCTAATCCGGATGGCGCGCTCCGCGCAGGTATGAGCTGCAACGTAAACGTGCGCAGCGCCGACACCTCTGCCCAATTGGTGGCCCCTATGAAAGCAGTAGTGGAACAAATGGGCGAATATTTTGTATATACCGCGTTAGACACGCTCATACCTAACCTGCCAACGCAAAAAGATGCGCCGCCTGCCGTAAAAGGACTGCATGCTATGCAAAAGAAAGTAGTACTTGGGCAAACCATTGGCGATAAAGTGATTGTAAAAAGCGGACTACAGCCGGGCGAAGAAATAATAGTAGAAGGCGTGCAAAAACTGCACGACGGCTCGCTGATAACCACTAAAGCCCCTGGCGCCGCCGATAAAAAATAATCCTAACCCACTACCCTATCATATTGTCAAGTGCGGCGCATTTAGTGTTCAGTCTGGTCTGGCTTGTTATTTTGACCTTATATCTATAACAAATGATTGCAAATACTTTTATTAAGCGGCCAGTTACGGCCATTGTCATATCGATAGTGCTGCTATTGGTGGGCTCTATATGCATCATGAATTTGTCGGTAGGGCAATATCCCGAGATTACGCCGCCGGTAGTGCAGGTAACGGGGCAGTTTACGGGAGCCGATGCGCAAACGGTGGAGCAAACCATGGCCACGCCTGTAGAGACACAAATAAACGGCACCCCGGGCATGCAATACCTGCAAAGCAACAGCACCGGTAATGGATCAATGTCTATAAACGTAACCTTTGGTATAGGCACCAATATAGACGTGGCCACGCTGGATGTACAAAACAGAGTAAGCATTGCCACACCTCAACTACCCGATGTGGTGAAACGCCTTGGCCTGACCGTGCGCAAACGCAACCCGAGTATATTAATGCTGGTTGCGCTGTATTCGCCAAACGGAACCCACAATGTAACTTTTGTAGACAATTACACGAATATCTTCATTAAAGATGCTTTGCTACGCGTAAAAGGTGTAGGCGATGTGGTGCAACGCACCGACGACTTCAGCATGCGCGTATGGCTGAAACCCGATAAACTTGCTGAGTACGGCCTCACCGCCGGCGACATAAACGCAGCCATTGCCGAACAAAACGTACAGGTATCGGCAGGGTCGGTGGGCACGCCGCCGCAGCTTAGCGATCAGGTATTTGAATACAGCCTGCTGGTAAACGGCCGACTGAATAAAACATCGGATTTTGAGAACATAGTGGTAAAAACCCTACCGGCTACGGGGGCGCTTGTGTACCTGAAAGATGTAGCGCGCATAGAGCTGGGCAAGTTTTCGTATGCCAGCAATTCTTATGTAGACGGCAAGCGCGCAAGCTACATGCTCATTTATCAGGCGCCCGGCAGCAATGCCCTCGACATTGCCGAAGGCGTATATGCAAAAATGGAAGAACTGAAAAAGACCTTCCCTAAAGACATAGATTATAGCGTACCGTTTGAATCAGTAACGGTTATCAAGGTGTCGCTGCACGAGGTGGTGGTAACGCTGTTTGAGGCATTGGGACTTGTGGCAATAGTGGTATTTCTGTTTTTGCAAAACTGGCGCGCTACACTTATACCCATGTTGGCGATACCGGTATCTATCATTGGCACATTCATTTTCTTTATACCGCTGGGCTTTACCATCAATACACTTACTATGTTTGGTTTTGTACTGGCTATAGGTATAGTGGTAGACGATGCCATAGTAGTTGTAGAGGCTGTGCAACACTACATAGATCATCAGAAAATGAGCGCCCGCGAAGCCACCTACCATGCCATGAAAGACATATCGGGCCCGGTAATAGCCATTGCGCTCATACTGGCTGCGGTATTTGTGCCGGTGGGATTTGTACCCGGCATAGTGGGCAGGCTGTATCAGCAATTTGCTATCACCATAGCCATATCGGTATTGCTATCGGCATTTGTGGCGCTATCGCTTACTCCTGCTCTGTGTATTTTGCTGCTCAAGCCATCGGCAATAAACAAGGATGCAAAAGGCCTCAACCAATTCTTCTATCGGTTTAATGAATGGTTTGGACGATTTACCAACAGCTACGCACGCGGCGTTAGCGCCAGTATTAAAGCATCTAAACTGGCAATTATATTGCTGATATGCCTAGGCGTGGGTACTACGCTGTTGTTCAAAGCCAAACCTACCGGCTTTATACCCCTGGAAGATGATGGCCGTATGTTCATCACCTTCGAGCTGCCCGAGGCATCGTCAACTTCCAGCACGCTCGAGGTATTGCATAAGCTGATGAAGGTGATAGGCGAAACGCCCGGTATAGGCCACTATGCGGCTCTGGGCGGACTAAATGTGGTGAACTTCTCTACAAAATCGAACAGCGGAACTGTGTTTTGCCAGCTAAAACCCTGGGACGAGCGCACTAAGCCCGAAGAGCAGGTGCCTATGCTGATAGACGTACTGAAAAAACGCATTGCCGCTGCCGGACTTAAACAAGCCAATGTAATTGTCATTCCGCCGCCGCCTATACCCGGCCTCGGACAAACTGCAGGATTCAGCATACAGATACAACAACGCCAGACAACCGACGATGTGAAGGCATTTGAAAAAGTAGTGCGCGGCTTTTTGGCCGAAGCCAACAAGCACCCGGCTATAGGTTCGGCGTTCAGCTTTTATGGCGCGCATACTCCGGCCTACAGCGTAACAGTAGACCGGGAAAAATGCAAAAAAATGGGTGTGTCCATCGCCGATGTTTTTTCTGCCATACAAACCTACATGGGTAGCTTTTATGTAAACGACATATCTATCTACAACCGCAACTTCCACGTAGTGGTGCAAGCCGATACTACCTACCGCACACTGATAGGAGAAATGGACAAATACTATGTGCGCAACCAAACCGGCCAGATGATACCGCTGGGTTCGTTTATTACCTATACCCCCATAGAAACCGCTCCACTCATATCGCACTTCAATATATTCAGGTCGGCACAGGTAGACGGCTCGCCAAAGGCAGGCTATAGTAGCGGCCAAGCGCTGGATGCACTCAAAGAAGTAGCTGCCAAAACACTGCCACAAGGCTATGGCTACGAATTTTCGGGGTTGAGTTATGAGGAACTGCAGGCAGGGTCTAAGACCGTGTACATATTTATATTGTCTATTGTGTTTGTGTTCTTGTTTTTGGCAGCCTTGTACGAGAGTTGGTCGGTACCGTTCTCAGTATTGCTGTCGGTGCCGGTGGGCGCTTTTGGCGCTATACTTACCCTTACATTGGTACCCTCGCTCACCAACAATGTGTATGCCCAGATAGGCCTTATAACCCTGATAGGCCTTGCCGCCAAAAACGCCATACTTATAGTAGAGTTTGCCAAAGAAAGTGTAGACAATGGCGAGGAGTTGATAGCCGCCACCATAAGAGCAGTTACTCTGCGCCTGCGCCCTATCCTGATGACCTCGCTGGCCTTTATACTGGGTGTTATGCCATTGGTACTGGCATCGGGCGCCGGAGCAGTGGCGCGCCGCACCATAGGCTTTACTGTGCTGGGCGGCATGGTAGCAGCAAGCTCACTGGCCATATTTATAGTACCCGTATTGTTTGTACTCATCACACGCATGTCATATGGCAAACAACGGCTGGCTGAGTTGCAAGCTAATAGAGCGAGCAATGATAAGGGAGGGGGAAATCCGTCATAGATTCCGACAGGAAAGAAAGAGAAAAAGCCATACCCCCATTTCCAATAACTACTGTGTACACACAAGTATTTGGTCACAAAATGGTCTACCTACGTATGATATTTTTTGCACAATTGGTTATTAACCAATAAACATTTATAAAAAAATAAAATGAAGGTCATTGCAAGGCACGAAGCAACCTCACGAAGAGTTTCTTGCGCGAAATTATCAGCGTGAGGTTGCTTCGTGCCTCGCAATGACCCCTTTTTTATGAATATTTTGCCTCGGAAGATTGACATTTCAATATTATATACTTGTGTGTACACGGTAGTTTCCCCATAATCAACAAGTCCCCGGTCATCACTGCCGGGGACTTATTATTATCGTTAAAAACGTAATCATTACGCCATTACCCCGGCATTCTTATACTGCCCCTTACTCTTGCGTATGTTTACCGCTACTACTTTATACTCGGGGCATAGCGCTTCGCTATCGCATACGCTACTGGTTATGTTGTTCAGCGATATCTCGGGAAAGTGGAAGGTGCTACTTAGCACGCCGGGCTTAACCTCGTCGGTTATTCTGGCTTTTACATCTACCTTGCCTCTTACCGATTCTACACAAACCATATCGCCTTCGCTAATATTATGTTTTGCGGCATCGGCTGGGTTTATCAGCAATACGTCGTCGGTTATTATAAGTGCATTGTTGGTTCTGCGGGTCATGGCGCCACAATTATAGTGCTCCAGTTCGCGGTTGGTGGTGATGATGTAGGGATACTCCTTGCCGTTTTTCACCAGCTCTTCCGACTCGCGCCAGTCGTTGTACACAAACTTACCCAACCCTCTTTTAAAGGCGCCTATGTGCAGAATATCTGTACCCTTGCCATCTTTGTTTACCGGCCATTGCTTACCATTCGTGCCCAGCTCGTTCCATTTTACACCCTCAAAGAAGGGGATTATCTGCGAAATTTCCTCCAATACCCATTCTGGATTGTATTCGGGCTGCGTATAGCCCATACGGTTCATAATATCCACTATTATTTGCCCGTCCGATTTTACGCCCGGTATTGGCTCTACTACTTTATTTACGCGCTGTATCCTTCTTTCGCCATTGGTAAACGTGCCGCTCTTCTCCAAAAACGACGCTGCAGGCAGCACCACGTCCGCCAATTTAGCGGTCTCGGTCATAAACAATTCCTGCACCACAAACAAGTCCAACTTGCCCAATGCCGCTTTTACGTGGTGTGTGTTGGGGTCGGTTTGTGCCATGTCCTCGCCTATCACCCACATAGCTTTCAGCTTGCCATTAAGGGCAGCATCATACATTTGCGGTATTTTGTAGCCTACGTAGTTGGGCAGTTTGGCGTTGTAAAAATCTTCATACTTTTTGTGGTATTCGGGTACCGTTACATCAAAGTATCCGGCGCCCTGATGGGGCTGGCAACCCATATCGGCAGCGCCCTGAACATTGTTTTGTCCGCGCAGTGGGTTTACGCCTACTCCTGGACGACCTATGTTGCCGGTTATCATGGCCAGGTCGGTTATCTGCATTATAGCAAATGTGCCTTGCGAATGCTCGGTAACACCCAGTCCGTGAAAACTCATGGCGTTGGTGGCTGTGGCATAGGCAATAGCAGCCTTGCGCACCAACTCCCTGTCTACACCCGAAACGCGCTCCATTTCATCAATGTCCAGCTTCAGTATGTTGGCTTTAAATTCTTCGTAGCCCTCTGTGCGGCTGGCTATAAAATTCTTGTCCTCCAGACCCTCTACTATAATATAGTACAGCATCATGTTCAGCACCGCCACATTAGTGCCGGGGCGTAACTGCAGGTGGTAGGTGGCATATTCTGCCAGCTCAGTGCGCCTTGGGTCTATTACTATACTTGTGCGTCCGCTTATGGCTACCTGTTTCAGCTTGGCACCCGTAACCGGATGGCCCGATGTTGGGTTAGCGCCTATCACCATGATACAGTCGGTCAGTTTCAGGTCTTTAATAGAGTTGGTAGCGGCGCCGGTGCCAAAAGTGCGCTGCATACCCAATGCCGTAGGCGAATGGCATACCCTTGCGCAACTGTCTATATTGTTGGTGCCTATTACTGCCCTGATGAATTTCTGCATCAGGTAGTTCTCTTCATTCGTTCCGCGCGCGCTCGACACGGCGGCTATGAAATCAGGTCCATTTTCTTGTTTTATCTGGGTAAGCTTGGCGGCAATATATTCGTAGGCTTCGTCCCATGTGGCGGGCTCAAATACGCCATTGCGCTTTATGAGCGGCGTTTTTAATCGCTCCGGATGATTGTAGAACGAGAACGCAAACCGCCCCTTCAGGCAAGTATGACCCTGATTTACATCGGCATCGTAGGGAGCTTGTATAGATTTTACCTTGCCGCCCTTTACCGCTACTTCCAGGTTGCAACCCACTCCGCAATAGGTGCATATGGTACGCACCTTTTCGTCTACGGCTATAGATTTAGATTCAAAAATATCTGATATTGCCGAGGTAGGACATGCCTGAGCACAAGCGCCGCAACTCACACAGTCGGACTGCTCAAAGTTTACTTCCAGACTCTTGATAATGTGGCTGTCGAAACCACGACCGCCCATGCTGAGTACAAATTGCCCCTGTACCTCGTCGCACGCGCGCACACAACGGAAACAGTTGATGCACTTCGAGAAATCGGAGGTCATATAGGCATGGCTCTTGTCTTTTTTGCGGTCGAGGTGGTTTTTGCCTTCGGGGTAGCGCACATCGCGTATGCCCACACGGGCAGCCACTGTTTGCAACTCGCAGTTGTTGTTTACCTCACAGGTCAGGCAGTCCAGCGGATGGTCGGTGAGCACCAGCTCCACTATGTTTTTACGTAGTTTCTGCACCCTGTCGCTTTCGGGATACACAAACCAGCCCGGCATAATGGGCGTATGGCACGATGCCATAGTTTTTACAGAGCCGCCCTTAGCCACAGCCACATCTACGCTACACACCCTGCACGACCCAAACGGATCGAGATTAGGCGCATCGCACAGCGTGGGCGGAGCATATTCGCCAAAATGCCTGCGCAGCAGCGACAATATTGTGTCTCCTTCCAGAATCTCGTAGGGTTCGTCGTTTACGTAGGCATACTTACCCGTAGCCGGCGCAGGCGCCTTACCACTCCCCATACCGCCCGTATTGGGCTTGCTCTCCACATAATATTGCTTGCTCATAGCTCTTTATTTAAAAGCGTTTCTGATTAGTTGATAGTACATAGCACGCCCAAAAACACAAGGCAGCGCAATAGAACGCAACGCGGCTATCAGCCCCGCAAAACGTTCTAACGATCAAATTTAATTAATATTCCTGAAAAAGTGCAATGTGAATTTGTGATAGGAATGGTGGGGTTACCGAGATATCTTAGCCTTTTAATACTGAGGATCAAAGACCTAAAATATTTGCTAAAAGCTGTTTGAACCTATATTAAATACAAAATAGGCAGTTTTATTATTCGCACACCTTAATGCACTGCTACTCATACGACCTCATCTTCATACCATAGTACTTCTTCTATTTGCATACCGAATACCTTTGCAATATCGTAAGCCAGTTTTAACGATGGGTTATACTTATTATTTTCCAGATGGCCGATGGTTTCCCTGCGAATAGATACTTTCTGTGCAAGTTCGTCTTGGGTAAGATTATGACGCGCTCTCAACTCTTTAATTCGGTTTTTTAACACCATCAGCTACAGGTTATTGCGCAAATTTATCATAAACAGTAAAGGAAATGGACGCAACTATGGATATTGTTGCTAATGATATTTCGAGAGCGAACACTATTCTATCGGTAGAGGGCGAAGAAGTAACATAAAACATAAGCGCAGACAGACACACCAGCGAAGCGATAAATCCATTTCGTGCGGCCCGGTCAATATTCGTTTTCATTCGCTCATCCATATTTACTTTTATAAAACTATAGAAAGATAAAAAAGAGAGGAACGTTAGCCAATCGTTATTTCCAGTAATTGGCGCAAGGGCCGCCAATGCGCTTAGCGCTGTGAGGGATGCGATAATTTTGTTTTTCTCGATCTTCATGCTATATATTTTTATCATTTTGCTACAAATATATAACATTTAGGCAGTGTTGCAAATTATTTCAACCTACTTGAGCTTAATTTCTTATTCAAGTTGTGCACATAAATACTCCCCCACTACCACACCTTCCTACCCCCAACCCATGTCCCCAGCGCCTTTACCCCCAATAACTCGCTCTCTGCTACGGTCATCAAATCTTTGTCCAGTATTATAAAATCGGCTTTTTTGCCGGGCTCTAGGCTGCCGGTTTCGCGCTCTAAGAAGCAGCCCTTGGCTGCCCATATGGTCATGCCGCGTAGGGCTTGCAGGCGGGTTAGGGAGTTCTCTTTCTGAAAACCGCTGTCGGGGCGGCCTTTGGCGTCTTTGCGCACTACGGCGGCATAAAATGTTTTAAACGGAGATATATCCTCAACGGGAAAGTCGGTACCCAATGACAGCCAGCCGTTTTGCTGTAGTAGCTGTTTGTAGGCATAGCCACCCTTTAGCCTGTCGGGGCCTATGCGGTCTATAGCCCACAGCATATCGCTGGTGGCATGGGTGGGCTGCACCGAGGGTATTATGGCTGCCTTGCCAAAGGCATCAAAATCGGCAGGGTTTACTATCTGGGCGTGCTCTATGCGCCAGCGGCGGTCGTTGCCGGGGGTGAGGTATTTGCTGTATATGCCCAATACCATGCGGTTGCCGCTGTCGCCAATGGCATGGGTGCATAGCTGAAAGTCGGTAGCCAGCAGCAGCTTTGCCAGCGAGTCGAAATGGCTCTGCGGACTCAGCAAAAAACCATACGAACCGGGTTTGTCGTTGTAGGGGTGCAGCAGGCAGGCGCCACGGCTGCCCAGTGCGCCATCGGCATAGGCTTTTATGCCTTTTATATACAGGCGGTCTGTTTTGTAAGGACCGCCGGGGAGGTAGCGGCGGTAGTTGGCAGTGTCATCGCTAAGCAATACATAGAGGCGCATTTGCAGCACATCCTGCCGTTGCAGGGTATCTATCATGGCTGCCTCGTAGTGCATCAGTCCGCAGTCGGCAACCGTTGTAAGCCCCTGTGCAAAACAATTTTTTTGCGCAGCCGTCAGCCACTTAGTGTAGTCGGCTTGTGTGGGGGCTGGTATTATTTTGGTTACCAGATCTACAGCATTATCTATCAGTAGTCCGGTAAGTTGTCCGTTTTTAACTTCAATCTCACCACCGCTAATTTTAGTGTCGGGCGTTATGTCAGCCAGTCGCAGGGCTTCGGCATTAGCTATGGCGGCATGGCCATCTACGCGCTGCAGCAGTATAGGCCGTGTGGGGTACAGTTTGTTGAGGGCTGCATTATCCGGATAGTTTTTACCCGGCCAGGCGTTCTGGTCCCACCCACGCCCGCGGATCCAGGGTTCGGCGGGGTGCTTTTTGCCAAAATCGTCTATACGCGCCACCGCATCATCCCAGTTGGCACAGTCGTACAGCCCTACCTCAAACAAACCACGACCATAACCCAAAAAATGTGCATGAGCATCTATAAACCCCGGATAAACCGCCTTGCCACCGGCATCGGTAACACTATCGGCAGTGTAGGCATTCAGTATTTTATCGTTAGCGCCTATGGCCAATATCTTGCCATCTTTTACCGCCATGGCTTCGGTAATGGTAAAAGCGCTATCTACAGTATAGATGCGCGCATGGTGCACTATGAGGTCGGCTTTTATTTTGGCATTACCACAACCGGCAACTACCGCAGCAGCAACCAACAATAAACACAAACGACTAAACATAACAATGGCTTTGCGTAAAAATACGCAATATGTGGGAGGTATGGTAGTGGGGGAAATGCAAAGGCCGTCTGTTGGGCAATATTACCCAACCAAACAGCCTTGAAAATTTAAATCACAGTTAACGCTACACACACAACAACGCCTCGGTCTCTCTGCGCAGTTTTTCTTTTTTCACACTTACTACGCCTACTTCTTCGCATACCAATCCGCCGGCAAGGTTAGATATTTCGGCCATTAGCTCCACATCCTTGGTAAGTGCATACACCAGCGTTGCGGTAGCAATCACGGTATCGCCCGCGCCCGACACATCGGCTATGTTACGGATACGCGAGGGAATAATAGCCGATGAAAAGCCATTGTTGAAAAACACTCCGCGTTCGCTAAGCGTTATAAATGTGATTTCGTGATGCAATTCCTCATTCAATTTGCGGTGCACACTGTCCAGTTCCGGTAAGTCGCAGGTTTCCAGCTCCATGTTTAGTCCTTCGCGCACTTCTTTCAGGTTGGGCTTAAAAATGGTAACGTCTTTGTAAGAAAGGAAGTTCTTGCGTTTGGGGTCTACGGCTGTGATAATGCCAATTTCTTTGCAGTGTGCCACTATGCGCTTTATCACATTGTCTTTCAGCACGCCTTTGTTGTAGTCTTCAAATATCAGCACATCTGGTTTTACCCTTTGCAGGTAGCGCAGCGTCATGTCTATAAACGGATGTTCCTCTTCCAGATACAGTTCGTCGGTCACCTCATCATCTATACGCATCATTTGCTGATTGCGGCTTATGACGCGTGTTTTTGTAGTGGTTGGCCTGCGCCAGCTTTTCATTATTAGGCTGGTATCTATACCGGCATCGGTAGCCAGTTTTATGAGCAGCGTCGCCGATGTGTCTTCGCCCGTTACGCTTGCCAGCGTTACCTTTGCGCCCAATGCGCGGCAGTTGAGCGCCACATTTGCGGCGCCGCCAAGGCGGCTCTCATGACGGGTAAGCGCCACCACAGGCACCGGAGCCTCTGGCGATATACGATCTACATTGCCCCACCAGTAGTTATCCAGCATCACATCGCCCACAACTACCACGTGCAGGCCATCCATACGATCAAATATATTTTGTACTTCTGCTTTGTTCATAATCATTTTGCCATCTGGCATTGCTTAGGGCAATGATAAATGGCTGTTTTAAATTTGTAAACAATACGCCCTGCCCAATGCTGTGCATTATGCAGCCTTTACTTTATGACGGCTTTCGAGAAAAAAGTAAACCGGTATACCCAACAACACAATAATCAGACCAGGCCAGGTATAAGTGGGCTTATATTTCAGCAAAACTACGCAAACAGTAGATGCCAATATTATATACACCATAGGTATTATCGGATAACCAAATGCCTTGTACGGGCGAGGTAGGTTTGGCTGGGTGCGGCGCAACTTAAAAATACCGGCTATGGTAAGTATATAAAACAGCAATACGGTGAAAATGATAAAATCGAGCAGGTCGCCATACTTGCCGCTGAGGCACAGCACAGATGCCCACACAAACTGCATCCACAAAGCGGCTGCGGGTACACCCTGACCGTTGAGACGTGCGGCAGCAGGCAGGAAAAGTCCATCGTTGGCCATGGTATAGTACACCCTTGCCCCAGACAGAATAAGACCATTGTTGCAACCAAAGGTGGACACCATGATCATAAGCGCAATAAATACGGTACCGCCCGAGCCGAATATTTTGAGCGCTGCCGCCAAAGCTACCCTGTCCGAAGGAGCATTGGCAATTTCGGTCAATGTCAGAACGTTCAGGTACATGAGGTTCATGGCTATATATATCACGGTTACCACTACGGTACCTATCAGCAAGCTCAGGCCAATATTGCGCTCCGGACGTTTTATTTCGCCTGCTATAAAGGTTACATTGTTCCAGGCATCGCTCGAGAATAGCGCGCCCACCATTGCCGCACACAGCGGCCCCATAACAGATAGCCCTATCAGGCTTTCGCGGGTTATTACGCCCGTATCCGACTTGCTGGTTGTTACCGCCATCCAGGCATTTTGCCAGTTCATTTGCCAAATACTATGGTCTTTAACCAGTAGTATGCCAAAAATAATGAGCGCTGCCATTGCCGCCATCTTGGCAAACGTAAAGAAAAACTGAATCCACTTTCCGCTTTTTATGCCGCGGGTGTTGATATAGGTGAGTAGAAAAATAATGCCAATACCCAATAATTGCGCTGCCGAAATACTAAAGCCTTTAGTGTCGCCATACAGAATATTGCCATCGCCCAACGATGGAATAAGGTAGCCGGTAAACTTAGCGAAACCCACGCCTACAGCTGCTATGGTGCCCGTTTGTATAACCGCAAAAAACGACCACCCATAAAGGAAGCCATAGAGCTTTCCAAAAGCCTCGCGGAGGTATACGTACTGCCCGCCGGCATTGGGGTACATACCGCTGAGCTCGCCATAACTCAGGGCCGCTGCCAACGTTATAAAGCCCGACAACAGCCACACCGCCACCAGCCACCCGGCGCTGCCCAACTGTCGGGTGATATCGGCAGAAACAATAAAAATGCCCGACCCTATCATAGAGCCTATAACCAACAAAGCCCCGTCGAGGAGGCTTAGCGAACGGCTGAAAGAACCGTTGGTATCAGTTTTATTTGTGTTGTTGTTTTCCAAATGAAGCGATTTTCAGAAAAATACTATTTATTTTTCTTATCGCCGCCATTTTTTGCTGCCGCATTCATACCGTCTACCACATCCTTTGTAATATCCATCTGCTTATTTACATACAGTATAGACGATCCTGCGGCTGAATAGGAGAGTATATAATCAAATCCATGCGCCTTGTTGTATTCCTCCAAAAACGCATCGAGGCTCGATTTCAGTTCCTTATTAAATTTTTCCTGCTCGGCCATCAATTGCTCGGTCAGGGTTTGTTTGCGGGTTTCCAAACTCTGCTGCATTTGCATCAGTCTTTTCTGCGCCGATTCATATTCGCTTTGTGTCAGCGTATTGGCTTGAGCTTTTTTCTGCACTTCAGCCGCATCGGCCTGCATTTGCTGAAAAGAGCGTTGCAGTTCTGCTTCCATCTGCCCCTGCCGGCTCCTGAAGTCGGTGCGCTTTGTCTTCAATAGCTCGTATTTATCCTCGAGGGTGTCTATGTTTACATAGGCTATTTTAGCGCCTGCGCCGGGAGTAGCCGCAGTAGTAGTAGCTGCCGCCACCACAGCCGCCTTGGGCGTAGAGGGGGTGCAGCTATACAGAAAAGAACCTAACACAGACATAGAAATAAACAAAAGCGCAGAATTTCTCATTTCAATTTGTTTTACAACTTTAAGCTCCAAAAGTAATATCTAAAAGATTATACCGCTATGGTTTTCTTTCATAAAGTTGTCATAATAAAACTAGCGCACGCCGTGTATTGACGACCTTACACCTACAGATAATTCACTGTTACAATGGCTTGTAACAATTACGAAGCGAGGTGAAAAGCAATACCGAAAAAAAAATCAATTTTTTTTCAGAAACGCGGGTTACCTTTTTTTGTGTGTAGTATAAATGTGCATAACCAACTAAAAACGAACAATATGAAACTTGTAAAATTATCTATGCTCGCTCTTACAATGAGCCTTTTTGTAGTATCATGCGGTGGTGGCGAAGGCGAAAAGCCAGCTGCTGACACAGTTGCTGCTGCTCCTGCTACTCCAGCTGCTGAACCAACTCCAGCTCCTGCTCCAGCCGACACTACTGCTAAGCCAGCTACCGACACTGCTAAAGCTGCCGCTCCAGCCGCTGCTCCAAAAGCTGAAGAAAAGAAAAAATAATTTGCTGATAAGCAAAACGATAGAAAGGCTGTTTCCTAAACCGGAAACAGCCTTTTTTCTTTTGTACTATCAGGTTGTTTATCCCCTCATTATTGAAGTGTCTGTCTACTAAGCTTGGATTACTAAGCGATAACGCCGGCATTTAGGGCAAAAAACCTAACCGAAAAAGTGAAAAATATTATCAAACAGCGGGTTACCTTTTTCTGCTTAGGGTATGAATATGCATAACCAACTAAAAAAATAGAAAATGAAATTTGTAAAATTATCAATGCTTGCTTTGACAATGAGTCTGTTTGTAGTATCATGCGGTGGTGGCGAAGGCGAAAAGCCAGCTGCTGACACAGTTGCTGCTGCTCCTGCTACTCCAGCTGCTGAACCAACTCCAGCTCCTGCTGCTCCAGCTGATTCTACAGCTAAGCCAGCTACAGATACTGCTAAAGCTGCTGCTCCTGCTACTGAAGCAAAAAAATAATTATCTACAATCAGATAGTCTTTTCAAAAGGGCTGTTTTCCATACGGGGAAACAGCTCTTTTCCTTTTCAAAAAAGCCACTGCATTGTTGCAAAGTTGCCGCCAAATAGCATAGTAGAGAAACTAAGCAAAAAATCCTAAAAATAATTTTCAGAAGCGTGGGTTACCTTTTTCTGCTTAGAGTATAAATGTGCATAACCAACTAAAAAAATAGAAAATGAAATTTGTAAAATTATCAATGCTTGCTTTGACGATGAGTTTGTTTGTAGTATCATGCGGTGGCGGCGAAGGCGAAAAGCCAGCTGCTGACACAGTTGCTGCTGCTCCTGCTACTCCAGCCGCTGAACCAACTCCTGCTCCAGCTCCAGCTGACACTACTGCTAAGCCAGCAACTGATACTGCTAAAGCTGCACCAGCAACTGAAACTAAGAAATAATTATCTGTAGATAATAATTTGCTTTTGAATAGGGCTGTTTCCAAACCGGAAACAGCCCTATTGCATTTTGTAACACAACCTCGCAAAGCGCCAAATAAAAAACGGCTCCCCTTTTCAGGAAAGCCGCTTACAATACAATCGCTTATTGTTATTTCGCCATCATCTCTATCGGCAGGGTCATTTCCTGACCTGCGCGGATTATGGTTACCTGTGTTTTGTCGCCGGGTGCAAATTTGCCCAGAGCCTCCATGTAGCTGCCCATTCCCAGTATTTTCACATCGCCCAGCTTAGTGATAATGTCTCCAGCTTTTACGCCTGCTTTTGCAGCCGGGCGATTATCGGTTACGCCATCTACTTTCAGACCGCCATCCTGATAAGTATAGTCGGGCATAACGCCAAGCGTTACTTTAAAATTAGAGCGCCCGCCACTAGATTTTTGTTTGGTTACTGTATAGGTGGGCTTTATTTTCTCCTTATCCATTTTACTTACCACATTACTTATATAGGTAAGTATCTTGGCTTCGCCATCGTAGTTTATCAGGTCAGCCACATCGGTAGGTTTGTGGTAGTCTTTGTGGGTGCCAGAGAAGAAGAACAATACGGGTATACCCGCATTGTAAAAGCTGGTATGATCGGATGGACCAATACCCGAACTATCAATCACCACCTTAAAATCCGGACCTGCCATATTCACCACCTCGCCCCATGCAGGCGATGTACCTATACCGCCTACAGTAAGAGCGTGCGTGCTGTCGTTTAATCTGCCCACCATATCCATGTTCACCATGTAAGCAATCTGATTGCTGTCCAGCGCCTGCTCTTTTACAAACATCTTAGAGCCAAACAGGCCCAATTCCTCGCCCGAGAAATTGAGAAACAAATAGTTGTAGTTGTGCAACTTCTTGCTTTTTATCCACTTTGCCATGGCCAGCACTGCAGCCGTGCCGCTTGCGTTGTCGTCGGCGCCGTGGTGTATCTGGTGTTCCTTTGTAGCGTTGGCATGCAGGCTGTTGCCGTCTTCGCCATAGCCCAGGTGGTCGTAATGACCTCCCAATACTACTGTGTATTTTGCTTTGTTATCTATATATGCCGCTAGGTTGGCACCCGAGCGTTCTGCTTTTTTCAGCGTTATGTTTAGCTCTATACTTATCTGGTTTTTACCTTCAGCAATATGTTGCTTATAACCCTTGTGCAACAAAAATGCTACTGGTATGCCTAATGATTCGTATTCTGAATGGCGGTTATAGCTGGGTTCGTACTTACTGCCAAAGTTGTCGTAAAACAGCACGCCCGATGCGCCCTGTTTTTCTGCTTCTTTTGCACGTTCGAACATAGCTTTCTCCCAGTTGAAGTGCGCGTCTTTTGCCTGCTCAGGATCGCTGTACAGCGGCACCATCCACACACTGCCCTGCTCCATTACGTCGGGCAATATTTCGCTGGTTACTCGCTTGCTGGCGCTAAAAGGCAGCGGGAAACATTCTTCGTTTATTACCAGCGCAACGCCTCCTAAGCGAATAGCGCTGCCTGCTACCACCTCTTTGCCATATATAAACTGAAACGGATGACGATACTGGCTCTTGTACGGACCAATTTTCAACGCCTTGTACCTGCTTTCTATATAGTTGGCTGCCTTGGTCTCGCCTTCCATGCCAGTGCGGCGACCTTCGAGCGAGTCGGAGGCCAACAGCGTTATATCTGCCCTGATTTGCTTTTCCATTTTACGGAATGCCTTGCTTTGCGCCATAACCTGCGTACAAAAACTACTGGCAACCAAAGCTGTAAACAACGCGCCTGAACGAATATGCATAAATAACATTTAATGCAAAAGTAGTAAAAAAGGGCTTAAGCGGTTGATATGATTTTAAATGCCTATTTTTCGCCGTCAATCTGCCGCAACAACGGCAGCTGCTGCTATGCCGCTTCAGCTCTCTGCAACCGGTATTCGTCTGTAAAATACGGCGTCACATCTATTTTTTGCGTCAGCTTTTTCATTCTTGCTATCAGGTCTTGTTCGGTAGCATAGCGGTCGCCCAGGTTTACAAAGTGTTTTGCCAGCAAATCATAGCGGCCACGCATCAGGTACACAAACACGTGCAGGAAGTGTATTTTATCAAACACCATAGCATCGTTGTCTATATATAGTTGCAATGTTTGCTGAAAATAGCCGGGATGTTCTGTCCAGTGCATGGTGGGCTTCAGGTGATGGCTGATATGGTAACCATCGTTCCAGCACTTCACATTATACTTAGTGTTTATGCAGGTCACGCTGTTTTTGTAGGCATTATCTGGGTCGGTAGGGTCTATAAATGCGTGTTGCGCCCAGTTGCCGGTCATAGCTATGATGCGGAAGGTGAAAAACGGTATAATAAACACCACCAGTGTTGCCGGCCAGTTTACAAAACAAAGAGCAACACACATTGCTATAAACAAAAACTCGCCCCTGACCGACCTGTAGAGCAACCTTGTTCGCTTTTTTCTGAAAAAATAACTGCACAAATGATAAATACCCATAAACAAAAAAGTACCCAGATAAATAGTAAAGTCTATTATTGAATCGCGCTGAAACTTCATGGTTGAGCTTTCATCGTCGGGCATATTATTTTCTGGATGGTGCATGCCTACATGGTGCGTGTAGTAGGTCTCCGGCGTTTGCCCGAAAAAAGGTCCTATTACCCAGGGCAGATAATGATTGAGCGCCTGATACTCTTGCCTGAAAAATGGCCGGTGACTGGTGCAGTGCATCATTAGTCCGTATGGGCCTTTAAACACTACATTGTTCAGGTATTGGTAGGTTACTACCGCCAACCACCATGCCCAGCCCGGCAAACCCGGCACAAAGAGCAGG
This sequence comes from uncultured Bacteroidota bacterium, assembly GCA_903882805.1. Classification (GTDB taxonomy): domain Bacteria; phylum Bacteroidota; class Bacteroidia; order Chitinophagales; family Chitinophagaceae; genus Nemorincola. The sequence continues at coordinate 43,082 of CAIRYK010000084.1, forward strand.
GCGGCAAGCGGCAGTAGCGAACAAGTAATTTTCAGGGTAAGGTACACATAAGGCAGGTCGCGCTGATCGCGGATGATACTGGCAAAAAAAAGATCGACAGGCGTTGTAGGTGGCGCAACGCTCACCGGATCTGAAATAGAAGTTAGTTTTTTCATCGGTTGTCGATAAAGAAATTCAAACGGCAAATGCAACGTTATGAAAATTTAGCCATTTAGCGGCTTAAACAATGTGCTCCATTTTTCCGGTCGATAGTTTGGCCTATTTTGAACTCTATAGCCATTCTATGAATTTGGCATCTCTGGCAAATCGCACTTCATGCAAAAAAATCATGCCGCAAACTTCCTAAATGCATCCAGATCTATACGCGCCTGATACGTTTTTTGAGATAGGTCGTTGATATGGCGTTCCAGCAGCCCCGAGCGGTTGCTGATGGTGTGTTTTATGTAGTTGAGCGACTGGTACTCTTTGCGGATGGAGGTTTCCAGATTGGCTTTTACTATGGTTATATCGGCATTTACCTTTTGCTGGGCTGCGGCTATAGCGGCATTGTCTGGCACATACACAAAGCCCGATGCCATTTGTCGCTGCCAGCTTTGCAGTATCTGCATGTTTTTGGGACCTATACCGGGCGCTTTTACCGTTTGTAGTTTGGCTATGTCGGCTGCGGTGGCAATGCCCAGCGCTAGCAGCGTTGTTTTGCGGGCAGGTCCTACCGATGGTATGGTATAGTCGGCAAGGGGAAACTGGTTGAGGTAGTGTTGTAGTTGCTCATTATACAAGCGTTCCTCCTCGTTTTTGCGTATACGCTCCAGTTCTATAGGCAGGTTCTTAAAGTCGAATACCAGCTTTTGTAACGCTTGCAAGCATTTGTTGTACACCTCCAGATCTTTAGGCTCGTCATATTCGCGGATAGCTACATTCAGTTTTTGCTGCATCATCAGGTATTCCATGTCTTTGCGATGCAGCTCAGCCAGTATATTTTTCTTCCAGGGCGAGTGTCGCTGAATAAACCAAATGAGCGCTACTGCAACCGGTATAGCCACAAAATTTACCCAAGCGAGCAGCAACCCCAATACGCCCACCGTCATGCTGGCGCTGGTTATCTTTGACTTATACTTGCGGTATTCGGCTGCAGGCTGCACCGGGAATAGCGCTGAAAATGTATGCTGTCCGTTCCATTTCTTCAACTCCAGCCGCTCTATACGGAAGCCGTTTACAAAGCTATCCATGTCGCCCAGTACTGCGGTTGCCTGTATATAGCTGTCGTCGAGGAAGTAGAGAATGCCCCGTTTCTTTTTGAAATAGCACCAGGGGCATTCCGTCATCTGTGCCGGATAGGTATGTATTTTAGATTCGCCGCAGGTAATAATATTGGCCAACTGCCCATCCAGCTCGCGTATCCATTCGGCAGGCGTAGGGCGCTGGTCGGTTTCAAAGGCACGATGAAACAGTGCTACCAGCGGCTCGGTAAGGTTGGTTATGTCGAAACTATCGTTGGGCGGCATCAACCGCTTTTTCTTGTTGGAAAGCGAGTAGGCAAATTCGTGGTTGCGGATGGCTGTTTCTTCGTCTATATCTGCCGCTGTTCGGTTCTTGCCGGCAAACGGATGCCTGCCCAAAAACAGCAACTGAAATATAAGCACAGCCAGCGAAAAACTATCGGTATTTACAGAGCGCAGCACATTAGTAAAGGTGCCGGCTTCCAGTAGCTCTGGCGGTGTGTAGCGGGGCACACCCACCTCGCAATAATAGTGGTCGTCGCCCTTTACCTGAAACGAATCGCAATCTATAAACGCCACCAATCCGGTTGAGCTTATCAGTATATTGCCCTCGTTTACGTCGCCCACCACCAGTCCGGCCTCGTGTAGCTTGTAGAATGCTGTTGCCAGATTGCGTGCTACATGCGCCAGAAAATGGTACCCTTTGTCGGGAAACATCTTCTTGCGATCCATGGGGCTAAAAATCATGTGCAGCGGCACATAGCCCTGCAGCTTTTTCATTACAAACCCTGCCACTACGCCGTTTTGCTCCACAAGGTCTGTTGGCCATGCAGCATAGCTTTCCAGCGCCGGCGTACGCATGCTTACCATGTGGCGCAGCTTTTCTGTTTTTTCAGCAGTCAGGGTTTCGGTATATAGCTTCACCACAAAGCCATAGTGGCTTTGCAGCTCATACACGGCGCCTTCGCCGCCCCGGCCCAGTTCGCGGCCGGTTGTGTATGCTATATCGTTTAGTCCCTTTAGCGTCATGGGGTTATTCTTGTTGCCAGAAACAGCGTTTTGTCGTCGTCTGTGCGTTCGTTTATTTTGGGGCTGTTCAGGTATTCTTCCAGTTTGCGGTTCAGTATGCTTGTTTTTTCGTCGTCGGTAGCCAATTTCAGAAACCGGAAAAGGTCGGCAAAAAATGGCTGGTGTGCATTGTAGCCTTCCATATTCAGCGCCAGCATTTGCAGTCCGTCGGTAAACAGGGCAACCTCGCCTACCGGCTCATCGAGCAGCAACACATTCAGGTGACTGAAAGCTGCATCGTCTATTACAAATGCGGTCGAGTTTTGGTATTCGCCATTGTGCGGCCACCATACCGCTGTGTAAAAACCGCTGCCATCGTTGCGCACTATAGCGCCATCGCCTATCTGAAAAAAAGCCGCTCTGTTTTTTGCCACCAGGCAGCCCAGCATGGTGCACGAATATTCGTTTGCCGGTACACCCTGCTCTTCCGCCTGCACTGTCAATCCGGCATATATAGTTTCAGCAATCGCAAATAGGTCGGCCTCTGTAATGTCTTCGGGATAAGTGGCTAACTTAGCCAGCTCATCTACTGCGGTTGCTACCGTAAATGCCGATGCCGCCGCCGCATACTGCGCACTGCCTGCGCCATCGCTAATGCAGCACAGCAACACGTTGTCGCCATCGGCGTCTGTCGCTATCCAGTATAGTATGGCGTCTTCGCAACCCTTGCCGCCGGCCATGTGCGATGTGCCTGCTACGCTGCAGCCTATTGCGCTCCACATCATAGTTCAGACCAGCCGCTGGGAGGTAACAAATTGACCGCAGTACCGGGGTTCTTACTCGACACCATTTTCATGGATGCCGACAACCACATAAAGAACTCGCGAAACATAAGCCCTTTAAGCTTCAGTGGCGCTCGCACCGATATTTGTTTCAGCGCATCCATATTGGCGCCTTCTATACCTATAGCAAAAAAAGCAAACGATTTATTGTTTTCGCCATCGCGCACTCCCATGGCTGCTTTTGTCCAGTCGTCGGTGGGGGCTCCGTCAGTTATCAGTATTATCCAGGGCTTGTAGTACGCAATGCCGTGATCTTTATATTCTTTTTTTCTGCGCTTCACCATGTCTATAGCGGTGGTAATGGCTGCGCCTATGGGTGTATCGCCATTGGCATCCAGCTCGCGTGGGTGGAAATTTGGGACTGTATGAAAATCCGACTCCACACTTACCGGCCCAAAAGTAACTACCGCCACCTCCACTCGCTTGGTAGCCAACGGGTCGGACAGCAATTCCTGACGGAAGGTTTTCACACCCTCGTTAAGCTGCATTATTGGCAATCCGCCCATAGAGCCCGAAGTATCGAGCAGCAGCACACAGGGGCAGCGCGGCTCGGGATTGTCGGCAAAGTTATCGCTGCCAAAAGGTATCTGTTCAAATGAAATATACTCGTCCATGATGCGAAAAATTATGCCTGATAATAATCTATAAAGTTAGCCAGTTTACAGCTACCTGCAAAGGTCGGCATTATGGTGTGTTACTAAGGTGTGGATTGCGGGATTTTAGGGATAGGTTAACGGATGGGAGTGGGGTGGATAAAACCACTTCATTTTTCCTTAAATTTGTATCAAACACAAGGTTTATGACAGTCGCAGCAATTAGGCAGCAGCTACATCAGTTTATAGAGGTTGCAAGCAATAAAGATATTGAGGCAGTTTATCAATATATAGCAGCGAGCGATATGGATATGCCTCAAACCAACACTGTGAATTCAAAAAATGACAAATGGGAAGACTCCGCTTTTTTTGCTGAAATGGAGCGTAGGGCTAGTGCCTTTGAAAACGGCGCCGAAACCGGATACTCTTGGGAAGAGGTAAAAACAAAGGCAAGAAAACTGAACAAATAAACCAATGTTTAAGAATATTTAATGGCCTACCAAATTCGCTTTCATCCCGAAGCGCTTAGTGAGTATAGCGATGCGTACAACTGGTATGAGCAACAGTCAATTGGCTTGGGAGACAAATTCGAGTTAGCAGTAGAAGATAAACTTGAAAAATTAGTCAAAAACCCAGAGTTATATCATTTTACTAAAGGTATTTTCAGGGAGTGTGCAATTCCCTCCTTACCGTATGTTGTTGTTTACTCAATATATCCAAACAAGAATGTAATATTTATATCCGCATTGCATCACACAGGTCGGAACTCGAAAACTAAGTTTCGGGTTTAGTTTTAGGAAATATAGTTTTTTTGATTTTAGTTTGAAAGGTAACTACTCCTCCTCATCAAAATATATCTTATAAAAGTGCTTGCCCGTAACCGGGTCGAAGCCCTTTTCTATGAGGCTTTTGTCGCCGTGAATGTATACGTGGAAGTTTTTGTCGAGTTTCAGTACGCTTTTAAACACTTTGGCTTGCTTTTTCACAGCTTGTAGCGATATGTCGAAATTATCGGCTACCTCTATATCCTTGGCTTCGGAATACGAGGTCTCGAAATTGCGGAAAGCGCTGATCACCCCTGGGTCGTGAAACACTTCTTCTTCAAACTTCTTTTTATCAAACGATTCATTGCCTTTGAAGTACTCTACTGTTTTGTTGAGGAGGTCTATCTGGTCGGTTTTGGTTATTTCGCGCTCTTCGGGTAGCTGCTTGGCTATAAACTGCTTGGTGAGCGTAAGGAACTGATTGGTTTGAAAGTAGGCGGTGGCTTGTGGGAGTACGTTCAAAAATGTTTCGCGCCAAAACACTGCTTCCTCGCCTTTGTTAGCGCTGTCGAAAAGCAGCACATCAAATCCGTTTTCTGCATTGGTAGGAAACACAAGGCAGCCTTTATCAAACTTGGCTACATCTACACCCACGCGCAGCTCAAACTTAAATTCTTTATTATCGCCCAGCTCCAGATCCAGAAAGTTGCTCTTGGTCTCGGTTTTAAATATGCCAATGGCATCAACAAAAGCTCCTTCTACTTCGCAGTTTTCGAAATAGCATATATACAAGTCGCCTGCCTTTATCTTGGGGTGTTCGGTGGCCTCGTACAGGCATTTGGCAATGTTTATGGCATTTTGCTGAAACGTCTCCGTTTCGGCAAGGGTATTGAGGCAATAGTTGTACACCTCGTTGTAGTCGAGCGACACCAGATGATTAAAAGCATATCGCTCCGACTCCAGACTGAACCGACTGAGAAACGAGCTGCGCATTATCAGGCGTTCATCGTCGCGCAGTTCAATCGGAGCTTTAGAGTTTATGAGCTCGTCGCCATTGCCTTTATTGCCTACATAATGCACAGAAACCCTTTGTAGCACTGCATCGCTAAGATCCATCCGGTTAATTTTTTTGGGCAAAGTTAGCGCGTATTGTGGGTTATTTATTGCGCGTAAAAGTATTGGCGTAGCAGCAACTACTAGTGAAATAGGCAATATTTGGCCGTCGTTTGCCTGTTGGCTCTGTCATTAACTTATTATACCGATAAATTGGCCTATTTTTGCGAAACGTATGTTTGCAAATCGTCTTTTGATAGTGTTGCTTCCCTTGATGCTGTTTGCATTGAGCGGATGCGGTATTTACAGTTTTTCGGGCGCTACCATAGAGGGCAAGAATATCAACATACACCAAATAGAAAATAGGGCGCGCAATATTGTGCCCAGTCTGAGTAGCACGATTACGGATAAAGTAAGAAGCCGCATACTATCGCAAACAGGCCTTAAGCCGGTGACAAAGGATGATGCCGATTACGACCTGTCGGGCGCTGTAACGGGCTACGAGGTTACTGTTACCGGAGCCCAAAGCGTGCAGGTGGCCACCAAGAACAGATTGACCATTAGCGTGCAGATAGAATTTAAGAACAAACTGAACGAAAAGGCCAATTTTACCCAGACATTTACCCGCTTTTCCGATTTCGACGCCTCGCAAATATTGCAGAACGTTGAAAATGCGCTGATACAAGATATAGGAAATCAATTAGCAGATGATATTTTTAACAAAGCTTTTGTAAATTGGTAGCCTCGTTCATACAATGACAAATCAATCGTCTATACAATACATCACCACCCTGCTGGATAGCCCGGATACACTCACCGAAGGCGATCAGAGTAGTATTGCTTTGTTTCGGCAAACCTTTCCCTACTTTGTTCCGGTTAGGTATCTGGCTGCGCTCGAGGTACATAAAAAGACCGAGTTTGCACCCGAAATGTTGTCGGCGATAAAGCCCTACCTAGGCAACTGGATATTGTTTTGCGATTTTCTGGATGCTGGAGCCAATGCGCGCCCGCTACCTATGTCGAAGCCCGCCACTGCTGAACAGGATGACACCGTTATAGCGACTGAACAGGAAGAAGAACCGATAATAAAAGTAGTAGATAAAAAGAAAGTAGAAGTAAAACCGGCCGATGAGCCTGCGCCGCAAAGCACAAACAACAATAACAATACTAACGGCAATAATAATAACAGAAACAGGGATAGGCGCGACAACAACAGGCGCGATAACAGAAACCAACGCCGCGACTATAAAGAGCCAACGCCGCCCCTTACGACAGTACCAATACCCAATACCGAACGCTTAGAATTTGCTGAATCGGAGGAAGTTTCTTCAAGCTTGTTGAGTACGACATTGGAGACAGAGGCGGTTCAGGAAACGGCTATGGACAATAAGCCGAAACTGGTGAGCTCCTTTGACGCTGACATGTCGAAACTAGCTGCGGAAGAAGCCAGCGACGCCAAAGAATGGGTAATGGAATCGACTGTGCAGGTGCTGACGCCTGTACACGATGTAGAGGCCGTAGCCGGCACAGCTACAAGCTGGCTGGATAGGGTGAATAGCGATATGGATGAACCTATAGACCATGCCGTAACCAACGATGTTGCCGCTAGTGCGCCGGTTGGCTCATTTTTGTCTTCTATTCAGGATTCGCCCGACAATACCGTAACTCCGATTTTCGATAGCAGAAGCTCGAACGACTCTTCTGTATTGCATGAAGTAACTATTCCTTTGCCGGAAATGGAGCTGTCCTTACCGGCAGAGGTGGAAAGTATGACGCAGGTGGCAGAAGTGTTTGCAGCGCCGCCCGTAGAACCTGCGCCTGCGCCGCTGGCGCCATACAAGGTGGTGGTGGAAGAACCTGCGCCTGTAGAGATGCAAATAGAAAATGCAGTTGAAAAAAGCGCACCGTTTGTGCCAGAAGAGCTACCTGTGCCCATTGCGCCATACAAGGTACATATAGGTCCAGATGAACTACCCGCCGTCATAGTAGCAGATAACATAGCGCCAGAACCAGTGGCTATAATACCGCAAAAAGTAGTATACGAGCCCTTGCCCGAACTGCTGCCTTATTCGGCCGCGGCACAAACAACGCCCTACAATGTGATAGTGAGCGCCCACGACCATGAACCTACTCCGGATGACAACAAGAATGCCTGGCAGAATGTAGCATTTGGCCCTGGTATACTGATGATGGAGCTGGATAGTAGAAAGCCCGCGGAAGAGGCTATAACTACAGAAACGCCCGTTGCAGCGCCTGAGCCAATAACTGAAACACAGCCCGATATCGCCGCTGTATATACTGCCCCACTTGCAGAAATTACTGAGCAGGAAGCTGCGGTGATAGCTGCGCCGGAAAATGAGGTTGCAACAGAAGTGAAACAAAGCGACGTTGAGGCGACCCCGGCTGCAGAGGAAGAACAACGCACGGGTAATAAAATAGCTGAGGAACAACTGATATACCCTATCTATACGGAAGATTACTTCCTGCATCAGGGTATACCTGCTTCGCCCGATATACCGGATGAAATAGACGAGCTAATACAAGATGACATGACGGAGGAAGAAAAATCGCTGATGGTAGTGATGAGTTTCACCGAATGGTTGCTGCATTTTAAGAAAACCGCTCAAAAGCAGAAAGAAGAAAAGAAAGACCAGAAAGCGCTGAAAACCATGTGGCAAAAAGAAAAACTGGCTGCCGCTATGGAGGAGGAAAATGAAGAAATTCCGGAGAATGTCTTTGAAATGGCGGTCAATTCTATAACAAAAGAAGATGGGCTGGCAAGCGAGTCGCTGGCAGATATATATATAAAACAGGGAAAATACGACAAGGCAATTGAAATGTATCGCAAATTAAGTTTGCGAAATCCTAAAAAAAATGTTTACTTTGCCCGTAAAATTGAGGAAATTTTAAAGGAAAAACAATCATGATACCACTACTCACATTACTGATCCTGTTGGCCTGCGTTATTTTGGCGTTCTTTATTCTTATACAAAACCCCAAAGGCGGCGGTCTTACTGGTAGCTTCGGAGCCATGAGCTCACAGGTTATGGGCGTAAAGCAGACTACCGATGTAATGGAAAAAGGCACCTGGACAATGATAGGCGTTATAGGCGGACTGTGCATTATTTCTGTAATGTTTTTCAGCAAGCCAGCTGGCGCCGATAAAACAAGCAAAGCGGCTCCTTCAAAATCTGCTCCTGCTAAGAAGTCTAAATAGTACTGTTTAGTTGCATATAAAGTTAATTTTACATCCTGTTCCCGCAACAGGATGTTATTTTTTTTGTCCCTACCCTGCCTAATAAGAAAGTACAGCGCTGAGCATGCCGAAAGCCAAGGTCTGAAAAGTAGGTTATGGGCGCTTATCGCTACAACTTGTTTGTAAGCTAATAGAAGACGTACAAGGAGGCATTAATTTAATTTAAACCGAATAGGGAGCGTGAAGAACACTTTCACAGGTTTATCATCTTGAATGCCCGGTTTCCAGTCAGGAAATTTCCTGACAACCCGGAGCGCTTCGGCGTCCAACTCGTCCGACACATGATTAGTCACCACTGCATCACGTATTTCACCTTCCTCGGTCACTACAAATTTTACCATTACCCGCCCCTCGATGTTATTTTTTGCTGCGCTTGCCGGATACCTAAGGTTTTTGCTTAGAAACTTGCCCAGGTCATATCCAGAATAAGGCATTTTCTCGAAGGTAGTAAAAGATATTTCCTTACCGGTTGGGCTGTAACAATGACCTTCAATTATGTTGTCTTTTTCGATGGTTTTGTCGGGTGCATTAGGCGCAGGGACCTGATCAAACCGATGTTTTTCCGTTCTTTTTAGTTCGCCGGTAGCATAATAGCTTTTTAGTTCGCTGATATGACTGACCGAATCGAACTTGCTTGTATACCAAATTGGCGATGATGGCAGGTCGTAAAAATGCTCCCACGTTCCTGTTTTTTTATTGTTGTGGTAACTGCCCTTCGAACTCATCCTACCATTTTCCAAATAATATACAAAAGGACCTTGTCTATCGAGCGAGTCGGGATTGGTGCAATGTCCGCTACGCTCCAGCTGATTGTTCTTGACGTAGTAGTAGTCTATTTTGTAATAATTATCATTTTCCTTTTTACAAAGGATGTAATAAAACGCAGCTTCACGCTTGGCGAAATTGCCATTTGCATCGCAAAATAGAGTATCTACATTTGTAGTCGGCATTGGCGCAGCGGCTGCACGTGCGGCGGTAACAGACAAGCAAAATGCAGCAAGCGCTACAGATAGAAATGGCTTCATAAAATTCACTTGGTTAGAAACAGGATGTTTATCCTGCTAAGGTAGTGATAGGCCAGTAATAAGTTATTTTCGTTACCATTATTGTTAATTAATTTACATAAGCAATAGTATTTTAGTGTTTCGTCAACCTAGCGCTTACTACCATTGTCATATCAATTTATTACAAGTTCGCTAATGACACCTTCTTTTTTGTAAACTTTAACGACAGAACAACTTTGGGTATCACAGCGCCTGTTCGCTTAATTCGAGTTTAATTGCTACATTTAACCTTCAATCCGTAATAGGATTGCAAATGGAGGCGGTCGCAAGTGTGTAGACGCCTACCGCAAAAGGCATATAACTTTATCCTACTTAGAAACAGAAAAACATTATGGCGTCATTCTTTTCCGCATTATTTAACCGCAGCGAGAAAAAAGCAGAACCAGAAACAAGGTCAGGGCTTTACCCGCGCGATAGTTTTTCGCTACTGCAGTCTGAAAGAGATGGAAGGGCGGTAGTGGGCACTATAAATAAAGCCTATGCTACCTACGACCGGAAAAATCAGTTTCCGTGGTTGCTGCATATAGAGGTGAAACTGGAGCCGGCTTATGTGCAGGAAAATGGTCTGCCCAATGATGCCGAAAACGAAGTGGCCAACGATTTTGAAGAGTACCTGATGTCGGAAATAAAAAAGCGCACCACCGCTCACTATATTGGACATGTGTTTTTCGATGGCTACCTCGATATATACATATACCTCCCCGAACCAAAAGTGATACACGAATACCTTCAAACACAGATAAATAAAGAGGGATTAATCCGTGGGTTTGGCTACGAGATAAACGAAGACCCTACATGGCGCGGGGTTGAAATGTTTTTCGATCGCTAAGCGCGTTTATTCCGTTTATTCCCGATATCGCTTGTCTGTCAGAAATACGTCGTCGGTAAGGGTTTTAAGGAAAGCAATCAGGTTTGTTTTGTCTTGTTCGCTGAGCGCTATCGGCGTTTTATATTCCTTTGCCAATGTAGGCCCGTCTGTTATACCGGTCACGTAATGGTCTACAGCCTGCCGCAGGGTACGAAACCGACCGTCGTGCATATAGGGGTAGCTCATGCCTACATTGCGCAGCGATGGTGTTTTAAACTTTAGCGAGTCGCCGCAGTTTCCCGTAATCGTCATTCTACCAAAATCTTTTATATCTGCATCCAGCGTTAGTCCGGTATTTTTATAACTATAGTCCGTAAACAGCGGTTCGGGATGGCACGATGCGCAGTTTTTGCGAAACAACTGTAGCCCGTTTTTTTCTTCCGCAGTAAAATCACCGCCTGTTTCGCCGCGAATATATTTGTCGTACTTCGAGTTGTACGATTCCAGCATTGCCAAAAACTGCGCCATTGCTTTAAGTACCCGTTGACCGGTTACTGCGCTGTCGCCAAACGCGGCAAAGAAACGCGCCTTGTATCCGGCGGCGGTATCCAGTTTCCGCACAATTTCGGCCAGCGTTGTGCCCATTTCTGCGCTGTTGGTTATCGGCCCCAGCGGTTGCACCTCCAGATTGTTGATGCCGCCATCCCACATAAACGAGGGATTCCATGCCAGGTTAAAAATAGTCATAGAGTTACGCCGCCCCTTCATACCGTTAATACCATGACTTAGCCCGTGGTCTACGTGCGTAAATGCCGACCATTGCGTATGGCAGCTGGCACATGAGATAGAGCCGTCGGCCGAAAGTAGCGGATCGTAAAACAGCTTGCGACCGAGGTAGAACCCCGATTCGGTCAGTTTATTTTTCGCAAAATTATATATAGGCTTAGGCCATCCCTTTGGCCGCACAAACCGTATGGTTTCCTCCTTAGGACCAAAACTCAATGATGCCGCAATAACCGAAAAGGCAACAACTACAGGAAATAGATATTTGAGTAAAGCCGTTTTCAACTATAATGAAATATGGCTGATGAAAGTACGCAATAAACGCTACCATGCAAAACCCGTTAGGCCGCCGGTTTCAGCGGATTGCGCAATTTCCACTGCGCATCTTCGAGCGATGAAAAATAACAAACAAACCATTTTACTGCAAAGTCGGGCAGGTTGGCCAGTTTAATGATATAGTCGAGCGGCTTGGGTTGCGCGCCCAGGCTGGCCTTGGCATCAAAAGAGGTGCGACCCAGTTTCAGTTTCGTTTTCTGCAGCGTTATAGCTTTTTCCAGTCCGGTAAAAAGCAAATTAAAGTACAAACTATAGTCTCTGTTCAACTCCTGTTCGTAGCCCACATAATGAATATCGTAGGCTTCGCCGCTAATGAATGCGCTATAAAATGCCACCAGCTTATCGCCCTTAAAAAAACCTATAACTTCAAACTTGTCCTGATACAGTTTTTTGAGCATGGTAAAATAATCGGGACCGCAATTAGTAAGCGTAAACGACTGCGTATTGACGAGCGATGCAAACAAAAGGTGCATATCGTTTTTTTGCTCTTCGAGCATAGCGGCACCTATAGGCTTTATGGTCAGTTCATTGCGCAGCGCCAGCGCTTTGTTTGCGCGCGTTTTGTATTTGCGCGACAGCGCAGCCGTGTAGTCGTTAAGTTTAGTCCACCGGGCATCAAGCTGCATTTCCATCACAGAGTCTGTCCATGGTGTTTTATAGCCTGTTTCGGCCAGTTGCTGCCTGCCTTTCGTCGCTGTCTCCATGTCTTTAATAATCAGCGCTGTGGCGTTTTCTTCGTCGGCTATCTTTTCACCTACAGCGGCTATTGCTTCAAGGGCTTCGTCGGCTGTCATTAGTGTCGCGTCGTAGCAATAACTAGGCGTTTCGGTGCGTATGGCATTGCCGCATATCAGCGCCTTGGCCTTTTTCAGATCGAGAAAGAAACGAAAAATGCCGCGAACAAATTTCTTGTTTTGCGACAGATTGAAATTTTGCGAGGTAAGGGTAAACAACTGAAAGTAAACAAACAGTGCAGGTCGGTTGTTTTTATGGATAATAGCATACCTGAAGGTTGCCCCGGGCAGGCTTTGCTCTATAGCGTGCAGATAAGGATAAGAAAGCTCCAAAGCGTTGTGCTCATTAAGCTGTTCGAGGTCTGACTTAATGTCTGCAACTTTCTGTTTAATAATAATGTCGAAAGCAGATTTTTCCTCGGCGTTTTTAACAAAGACTTTCCGAAGCACGTTTGATAACAAACAGCCATCGTAACTATATCCCTGCTCATAAAACCCCAGATTATTGTGGTTGTTCATACCTGCTTCTTTCACCCAAAAATAAGGCAAAATACATAGGGTGCGACTATACGCCTATATTTAACTTACCAACAACTAATGCCCTATGCATCCAATAAAAATGCACTGTAAAATGCTGAATGTATTGCTGTATTGCTCAACCACACCACCCTATTTTTTTGAAAACGTATTATTTCCCTGTAATTTGAATAATTTTGATGAAATTCCGTTAAAGGAACAGACAAAGCAACAGTACGGTTCGTGATTCATCTTAATGCCCGTGTGTTATTTGCTTACCATATTATGAGTACCATGCGCTATTTTTCTTTTGTTGTAATAATGCTGGGCGTTGGCGCGCTTACGTTGTTTTCGTGCGCAAAATGGAAGGACCCTGCGCCCATTACCGACCCTCGCCTGACCAATCCTTACTGCAACGATCCGGATGCGGTGAACTATAACCGTGGCTTTCCGGGAAAACCGGATAATTCCATTTGTTTTTACCCTACTGATTTATTTAAGGGTGTGTACCTGTTTAAAGATTCTGTTTATCGCGACACCTTGTTTATTTCGGCCGATTCGTTTTACCTGACAATAGAACCTCAGCAAAACTCGCACACTAAAATGCTGGTGTCGGGTATGTGTCGGGGCGGCGACCCGCTGATAATGACAGCAGGAGCTTCATTTATCGCAACGCTCGATACCACTATCGGCGATACCACCACACTCAATTTAGGTCAGTTTTTGTGCCGCAGCGCCGACACAATAGCCGGCACCATCACCAAGCCAGTTACAGACACCAATATCCAGTTCCCAACGTTGCTGATCAATTTTAAGGTAGCCAGCGACACTGGCGTAACTACCCATATAGGTAAAGCAAAAAAGCAATAGTTTTGCGGCATGTTTACAGGCATTATTGAGACTATGGCTACCATAGCAGGGGTGGATAGGGAAGGTACAAATGTGCATTTTCATATGGATAGCGCATTGACGCCAGAGTTATCTGTAGACCAAAGTCTTGCACATAATGGCGTATGCCTTACCGTGGTGGCTGTAGAAGGTAACAGGTATACGGTAACAGCTGTAGAAGAAACGCTAAAAAAAACCAATCTGGGCTCCTGGACTCCCGGCTATAAAGTAAATCTGGAACGCGCGCTACAACTCGGCGACCGGCTCGACGGCCATTTTGTGCAGGGGCATGTAGACGCCACTGCCACATGTATAGAAAAACAAACGCTGGAAGGTAGCTGGTTGTATCGTTTTCGTTTTCCGGCTGGTTTTGCCGCATTGGTTATCGAGAAGGGCTCAATTTGCATTAATGGCGTCAGCCTTACAGTATTCAATGTAGGCGCAGACGAATTTACTGTAACCATCATACCATATACCTACAACCATACCAACTTTCATGCACTGGAGGAAGGCCATGTGGTGAATATAGAGTTTGATGCACTGGGCAAGTACATACTACGTAATATAGAAGTTAGCGGGGGTATTGTAGCCCAGTAATCAGCCGCCTATAGTTTTCGTAATGCTCACGATGCTTCTTGCTTCGTCGAGATCTGCAATCTGTCCCGATGCCCGCGACACTATGCAGGAGCTGTGGTATTCTTGAGCGTTTGTCTGGGAAATCAATTCACTAATATTGGTCGATCGCACGCCGCCGCCCGGCATTATAATAATGCGCCCTGCAGCCTGCGCTATCAGTTGGCGCAGTACTTCGGCTCCCTCAATTGCTGTTTTGGCTAGGCCAGATGTCAGGATGCGTGTGCAGCCGGCGGCTATTACTGCTTCCAGCGCTTCGGCTGCGTCGGGCGAGCCATCAAAAACTTTATGGCAGGTTACCTGCATAGGGTAAGCCCATTCCACCAGGCGTTTTAGCTGTTCTGTAGCAATTCTGCCATCTACATTTTGCATACCCGTGGCTATGCCGGGACAACCCATTTCCCTACACAGCAGTATGTCGCGTTTCATAATATCCAGTTCGTCGGCATCGTAAATAAAATTCCCGCCGCGAGGCCGAATCATAGGGAATATAGGAATATTAATGTGTTGCAGCGCAAATTGTATGGCGCCAAGGCTGGGCGTTACGCCTCCCTGCAACGGATCGAAACAAAACTCTATGCGTCCGGCTCCCGCCTGCTCTGCTATGCGGCAAGATTGAATATTGAATGCGCAAACTTCTAAAACCAAGGCTCTGAGTATTTTGTGTGTAAAAATGTAGCGCTCTGCCCTGCCAGCTTAGGGGGCACGTTAAAACAGTGATTTTGAATCGTACACGGTATCTACTGCCCCATTGCGCACGGCATAGGTAAAACCCTTTTGCAGGGCATATGCGCCAAATTCGCCATGCTTGTTCAGCGCCAGGAAGCCGACCTGTACATCTTTTGCCATGTTAGGGTTTTTAGCAACAATACGCTGCACCGCTTTTTTGCAGGCCTCTTCCGGCGAGTGCCCTCGCCGCATCAGCTCAACAACAAGGTGGCTGCCTACTATCCTTATCACTTCTTCTCCCACACCGCTGCTGGTAGCTGCGCCAATCTCGTTATCTACATACAACCCTGCGCCTATTATGGGCGAGTCGCCTATGCGGCCGCGTAGTTTGTAAGCCATACCGCTTGTGGTGCAGGCGCCGCTCAGGTTGCCTTTTTTGTCCATGGCCAGCATACCTATGGTGTCGTGGTTACGGGCATCGCCTGGCCGGCTATTGGGTAGTTTCAGGTTTTCAATATTGTTATGCGGCTTATATTTGGCTGTTTTTAGCCATTCTTTCCATTCCTTCAGGCTTTCGGCGGTTAGCAAGTTGGCTTTTTTCATACCATTGGCCAGCGCCAATTGTTGTGCGCCTTCGCCCGCCAGCATCACATGCGGCGTTTTTTCCATCACCAGTCGGGCTACAGATATGGCATGCACTATCTCTTCCAGGCAGGCGACAGCGCCGCAGCGGGCATCTTCGTCCATAATACAGGCGTCGAGCGTTACGTGGCCGTCGCGGTCGGGCCGGCCGCCCAGTCCCACCGATTGGTTTTTGGGGTCGGCTTCAGGTACTTTTACGCCAGCTTCTACAGCATCGAGGGCTCGCTCGCCTTTTGTTAGCAGTTTCCACGCCGCCGCATTAGCTTCCTGCCCAAAATCCCAGGTGGAAATAACAACAGGCGCATCTTTTTTTGTGTCGTAAGTTCTATCTTTTAGTTCGTCGGTTTGCGCCAGCACATTCTTTCCGGCAAGCAAAGCTGCAGAAGACAATAAGGTTAATTTTACAAAATTTCTGCGATCAGACATTGGTAAATTACATTGAAACTACAAGGTAAAGATTTAGGAATAAATTGCCCTGTTTTACCTATTAATTTGTACGAAAATCACCCGATATCTATCAATTTAACGCTCAACCATATATGTATATCCTTATTTTCCAGTTCTTTTTTTTCAATAGTTTAGTTTTGGAGTCGGCAATAGTTTAATGCTAACGCCATAGAGTTTTGCTCAGCGGTAAAGCGTATCTACCAGAACCGAGCCCACAGTTATCATATTTTCTTTGTATCTTTACTTTTTGGATAAATATAATATGAGAGAAATATTTGCCCTATTGCTGCTGTTGATGTATACGTCTGGGTTTGCACAAAATAAAGTAATATGGTACGACCCGATTACTGTTGCAGACAAAACCTACGGCAATCTGCATCCGCGAATAGCGCTCGATAAAAACTACAAACCCATAGTGTTGTGGGGCGACCCTAATGGCAATGCTTATATGAGCAAAATGACACCCAAAGGTTTTGCAGAACCTGTACAGATCAATGAACCGGGACAACATGTATTTACAGAATCATGGGCCGGACCCGAAATGACCAACCACGGAGATACGGTTTATGTCGTGTACAAGCATTTGCCCGAGGAACGCAGCCATATTTTTCTGAAACACTCGTACGATGGAGGAGCTACGTTTTCTATAGAAACCATGGTAGACGATAGCGACGGATTTATATCGCGTTTTCCTACGGTAGCTATAGATCCCTACGGTAATCCGTTGGTGGCCTATATGAGGCTCAATGCTGGTTTTAAAGACCCAAGATATGTGGTAGTAAAATCGAAGGATCTGGGCGAAACCTTTACCAGCGATGCCGTAGTCAATAATTTTTCGGGCGGGCTTGTTTCCGATTGTTGCCCGGCTACTGTGGTAGAATCGGGCAATGCAACAGTGATCGTTTACCGCGACAACCTGAGCGATGTGCGTAATGTTTGGGCAGGCATATCTACCAATATGGGCAACTCATTTCGTAAAGGACTGCAACTCGACACCACAAACTGGAGTACAAAGGCGTGCCCGGCGCATCCGCCGCACGGCATTATCATCAGCGATACGCTATACTCTGTTTACTCCAGCGGCGCCGGCGATAGTATGCTGGTATATTTGAGCAAGGCATCGTTACATGGCCTTGCAGCTATTACCAACCCGCTTACAGGCAATTTTGTGGGTCTTACCAGTCAGAATTTCCCACGCATTGCCAATGCCGGAAATGCAGCCGCCATAGTATGGGAACAAAGCAGAGGTGTGAATAATGAAATATGCATGCTGTTCACCAACGAAATAACCAATGGTTTTCCGGCGTTGCACGATGTGATGAAAGTTGGCTCCCCGGCAAATGCTGATGTGGCGCTGGCCGATGGCCATGTGCATGTAGTTTGGCAAGACGATTCATCGGGTAATATATACTACCGCACAGGTAGCTATCAGCAAACAGTAGCCAATAAACTATTGGCCGAAAACACAACTGTTTATTTGCAACCAACAAAGTCGGGTAAATACTTTACCGTAACGCTGCCGGATATAGTGAGCTGCATGATGGTAGATATGCAGGGTAAGGAGCTGGAAATGGATATGAAATGCAAGAAGGGTAGCTGCAAAGTATTTACAGAAGAGCTGGACCCCGGGCTGTATGTAGTAAAGATGATTTGTAAGGACGAAAAAATATACACCTACAAGTATGAGGTGAAGGAAGAAGTAGAAAAAGAAGAAAAGGAGAAAAAGTAAAATCGCTTATGGGTGCGTGTATTCGTATAGTTGTTTTACGGTTGTTTCGCCTTCAAATAGTTTGATGAACTGTTTTTTCTCGTCATAAAGCGCAATATCGGGTACTACTCGCGTGCCATAGAAGCCGGCAAAGAAAAACTCATGATCACGACCCACAATTTTTATATTGTCGAAATCGGCAAGGTGGTGTTCTTCATAAAATTTCTTCAACTCAGTCATGCTGTGTACCGATGTCATCAGGTAAAACTGTACATTCTTCAGCGAATCCATGCCGCTTATCAGGTTTTTCATGGTGCGTTTACAGTGTTTGCAATCTGGGAAAAACAGCATCAGGATCGTTTTCTTGCCCTTGGGTATGTTGTAGGTATTGAATATCGTTACGCTATCCATGAGCTGGATATTGAAGGTAGGTAGCTTTGGCGATTTCTGGTAGGGACGCAAAGTATCTTTTACTTCGGGCTGAGCAGGTTGCATATCTTTTTGCTGCCCTTGCGCTATAGCAGAAGCAGCAGACAAAAAAAGCGCACCGGCTACAAGCATAAATATCTTTCTCATACAGGCAAAGGAACAAAAAAATGTTGAGTCGCCAACGGCGGCTATGATAGATTATATTATGATTAGCAATTACCAATGAAGCTGCTACGGCTTGCGCCCATTGTTCCAAAACATTTGCATACCGAAAGTGTTACTTAGTTTGGGTATATCCCCATTCTTTCAGCCAGCCAATAACTTTCTCTTTGTATTCGCCCTGCAAAATGATGAGGCCATCTTTTGCGCTGCCGCCCACACCGCATTTTGTTTTTAGTTGTTTGCCCAGCGCCTCCAGGTCGTCGCCTGTGCCTACAAAACCATCTACCAGCGTCACCACCTTCCCGGCGCGTTGCTTGCTGTCCAGTTTCACCCGCAGTTTTTGTTTGTCTTTCGGCAGCGTTTCTACCGGCTCGTCGTCGGGGTAGTCGTTGAAAAAGTCTTTATTTGTGGAATATGCCAGCCCGTCGGGGCGGGCAGTATGTTTTTTAGACATAGCGTTAGTTTGTAAAAGTTCAAAAATACTACAAAGCCATCAGCCTGTGCTGTAAATCTGTTTATTGTGTTTTAATAGCTTCCGGTTAAAAGTTTTTAATTTTAGGTCGCTAATAGATTGCGCAAAAAAGATTTATTTATTTATCTTGGCGCTTGAATGAGAAACAAGATCATTTTACTGGCCGGCCTTTTTTTGCTGATACTCAGTTTCGGTAGTTGCCGTATGCGCGATGTTAAAGGAACGCCTTATCGTATCATTGGTTCGCCGGGCGGCCGTACCTACAATCACTTTGGTAAAGAACGCCACCACAACATTCGCACAGCCTATTGGGGCAAGCACAAAAACGGCATGCGCCCGCACAGGTATCGTGGTCGTTACCGCTCACAGTTGTATTAATAGTTTTGCGCTTTCTATTGCCTAAAACAGCAGTCCGCCGGTTTCTTTCTTGCGACCGAGGTGTTTGTAGGCTTTTTCTGTAGCCTCACGTCCACGGGGTGTGCGCATTATATATCCTTCTTGTATCAAAAAAGGCTCGTACACTTCCTCAATAGTGCCCGCTTCTTCGCTCACTGCCGACGCAATGTTGTTGATGCCTGTTGGTCCGCCTTTAAATTTATCTATCAGCGTGGTCAGTATGCGGTTGTCCATATCGTCCAGTCCGCTTTCGTCTACATTTAGCGCGCGCAATCCGTGTTCCACTATGGCCATGTCTATCACTCCGTTGCCCAGCACCTGAGCAAAGTCGCGCATGCGGCGCAGCAATCCATTGGCAATACGCGGCGTACCGCGGCTGCGCTTGGCGATTTCCATAGCGGCGTCCGACGTGATACGAACATGAAGCACCGTCGCCGCCCGCATAAGTATGCGTTGCAACACCTCGGCCGAATAATAGTCGAGACGAGATTTTATACCAAAGCGGGAAAGTAATGGCGAAGTAAGTAGTCCGCTACGGGTAGTAGCGCCTACCAGCGTAAAAGGCTCCAGCGTTAGCTGCACCGATCGGGCTGCCGGGCCGCTATCTATCATTATATCTATCTTAAAATCTTCCATGGCCGAGTAGAGGTACTCCTCCACTACCGAACTCAGTCTATGTATCTCGTCAATAAACAGCACATCGCGTTTCTCCAGACTGGTGAGCAGGCCAGCAAGGTCGCCGGGTTTTTCTATTACCGGACCGCTGGTCTCTTTTATGTTTACGCCCAGCTCGTTGGCCACAATACGCGACAGCGTGGTTTTCCCCAAGCCGGGAGGACCATGAAACAACACATGATCCAACGTGTCGCCCCTCATATTGGCCGCTTTGATAAATATGCGCAGGTTTTCCACCAGCTTTGGCTGCCCCGAGAAATCCTCGATAGACTGCGGTCTTATGGTGTTTTCGTATTCTTTTTCCTGTTTTGATAAGTCTGTAGACGGTCGTACGTTGGAATTCGCCATTGGCTAAAATTAAGAAAAGTGGGGGGATTTGCAGCAATTCGGTTATAATTACCTGAATTCCGCGCGTTGCAAGACCGATAGCGTTAATAAGTATTAACACCCGATTTAGGAGCTATGTGGCGGGAATATCATAATTTTGCATTTATGAAGAAAATACTCTCTACACTATTATTACCTGCATTATTGCTAAGCATTGGCAGCTTTTTTAGCTCTTGCGAGAAAAATGCCAATGGTCGTACAACGCTGAATCTTGTGGACGACGCCTCGGTTACCTCGCTGGCCAGCACAGAATACACGAGTTTTTTGACCGCCAATCCACCTATTACCGGCACACCTGCCGCCGAGATGGTGCAGCGCGTAGGCGCAC
Source organism: uncultured Bacteroidota bacterium (assembly GCA_903882805.1). Taxonomy (GTDB): domain Bacteria; phylum Bacteroidota; class Bacteroidia; order Chitinophagales; family Chitinophagaceae; genus Nemorincola. The sequence goes on from CAIRYK010000084.1 coordinate 63,895, forward strand.
GAATGGTTACCGCAGTGGGAACTTACCTATCTGGAATAAACAAAAGCAGCTTGGTGAGCAGCTACCAGTGGGAATACCACCTGGTAAACAATGCTGAACTGAATGCATGGTGCATGCCCGGCGGTAAAATAGTAGTGTATAGCGGTATTATACCTATAACCATTACAGATACTGATCTTGCCGTAGTTATGGGGCACGAAATAGCGCATGCTGTGCTGAAACATGGTAATGAGCGCATGAGCGAGCAATTACTGGCTGAATATGGCGGTCAGGCTTTGGCAGTTTTATTGTCGAGCAAACCGGCCGAAACCCAAACATTATTCAATACCGCCTATGGCGTTGGCAGTACCTTGGGGTCGCTTGCGTTTTCGAGAAAGCAGGAAAGCGAGGCCGACGAAATGGGTCTGTATTTTATGGCTGTCGCAGGGTATAACCCCACGGCGGCAATTGGTTTTTGGGAGCGCATGTCGGCAGTGGGTGGCGCTAAGCCGCCGGAGATACTTAGCACGCACCCGAGCGATGCAACGCGAATACAGAACATAAAAGATTTGCTTCCCAAAGCGCTGACGTATTATCATCCTTAGTTTTTTGAGTAGATAGTCGTTAGTACAGAGTAGATAGTCGTTAGTACAGAGTAGATAGTCGCGAGTAGTTAGTAGATAGTCGTTATTTGATAGTAAATAGTAGATAGTACTTAGTCGTAAGTCGCGAATAGATTGTCTTGAGTATGCTTTTTGCTGACAGTTTGATGGCTAAATGCTGCGTACATTCCGTTATCTCAAGGTAAATACCTACCTACTATTTTCATTTTGTTTGTGCCAATGACGGACTACTATTTATTTTAGCGTCCTCAATATAGCTACCTGACATTTTATATGGAGCCCTTATTTTTTGCAACAGCTGCAGACCTTGGCAATTGGTTTGCCAGCAATCACCTTACTGCCAAAGAACTGATTGTGGGTTATTACAAAGTGGGAACCGGCAAGCCCTCTGTGACCTGGCCGGAATCGGTAGATGAAGCATTAAGGTTTGGGTGGATAGACGGCATTAGAAAAGGCATTGATGCGGATAGCTATAAGATACGGTTTACCCCGCGCAAGCCTACAAGTATATGGAGCGCCATAAACATAGCCAAGGTGGAAGCGCTAATAGCTAAGGGATTAATGACGCCGGAGGGGCTTGCCGCCTATGCACTACGTAACCACGAACGGTCGAAAATATACAGCTACGAGAAAGAAGCCACAGAACTCACAGAAGAGTATGTAGCAATATTTAACGAAGTAGAAGGAGCCTGGCCGTTTTTTCAGGCGCAGCCGTCGGGATACAGAAAGCAAATGACTCACCGCATAATGGATGCCAAGACCGAAGCGACGCGCAAAAGCCGGTTAGAGAAACTGATAGCCGCTTGCGTTGCGGGCAAGCGGATGTTATAGAGGGAAGGGATTTGTGGTAAAGCTGTATCTATTTAAGCTCGAAAAGATGCTTCTGCAAGTTTATTAAATGAACTAACTTTATACCACATAATAAAACAATGATACGAGCCATTATTACGCCGGTTGATCAAACAATTACACTTGATATTCCAATAGATTATATTGGGAAAGAAGTTGAGGTGATTGCTTTTGCTAAGAATGAGGGTGACGTACGAGAAGTAAAACAGAGGCCAAATATAAGTTTTACCGTGTTGCATGTAGAAAATGACGGCTATAAATTCAATCGGGATGAAGCCAACGAACGGTAAGTTTTTTTTTAGATACTAACGTATTGGTTTATGCACATACCGATCTGGATATCGAAAAACAGCGTACTGCCCAGAATTTGATTATTTCGGGCGGTACAATTGTGAGTACGCAGGTTTTGCAGGAGCTGGCAAATACACTGAACAAAAAATTTAAACATAGCTGGGCCGATGTGGCGCGTGTTCTTTCGGATGTTACATCGAATAGTAAACTTTGCACTAATGATTACGATACGATAATTCGGGCCGCTGATGTTGCTGCGCGATACAACTATTCATTTTACGATAGTTTGATAATAGCTTCTGCGCTAAACAATAATTGCAGTACGATATTTTCTGAGGATATGCACAATAGTCAGTTAATAGATGGCGCGGTGAAAATTATCAATCCATTTGTACATCTTTTGATGTAAAAGTGATGCAAAGGACTAGTTATTACATTTGCTATTGGTAAATAGCTTCAACATGCCGATTTATCGTTATTAAGGTTGGGAGAACCTGTCGGTTTTATTTGTTATTTACTGCAAAGCTTACTTAGAAATAATACCCGGCTACCTTTTCTTCAACAAGTGTTTATTGAAAAAAGTACTGTCTTTCTGTTCTATACTCAGCCGATTGAAAATATAAGCAGAGTCGTCGATGGACTTGAGGTCATATTGGTTCAGGAAATTGGCGTCGGCCCAATTTTGGGGCGGAGGCGTTAGTTTCTGCCGCAAGCTATATTCGCCCGACCGTTTGTAGAGGTATTGGTTCATGCCGGCGCGGTTGGCATAAAACCCTATGGTCAGCGCCATGTTTCTGGCCAGTTCGAGCCCCGGCTCTATAGCGCTTAGTAATATGTAGCCCACCACCATTTTTTTGGTCATGGAGTTGCCTTCTTCAAACACATAGCGCGCGGTAAGTATCAAAAGCATGAACATAGGCGCCAGCGACACACGTGCACAAAACGTGAATGTTTGCACTGTGCCCATACCCAGTAGCGGCAGCGTCAGCAGCATGCCAACTATTAGATAGTACACTGGTTCCTTCTTGTATTTGTTAAACAACAGCACGGCAATAATGCCAAACGACACTGTAATGAAAATGAGGTATTTTAATGGTTTTATGTGCTCTACATACAGTTTCTGAACATTCGAGCTGCCTGATATAAACAGATACCCCAACACCAGGATGGTGGCCATACCAATTGTGTTTTGTACACTTAGATAGGCTTGTACGCGTTTCCAGAATGGCCGACCGACAGCTTCAGCGCCAAACAAATCTTTGAGTATTATGATGCCTAAAAACGGAAAGAAACCCATGCACATAAAGGGCCCATGTATGAAACATAGCGCATAGAGGAACAGCATATTCTGCTTGGGCAGGTTGTTGAGTATCATGGCCAGTATAAGCCATGGGGTAATAACCTGATTGTATATCCAGAATACAGAATCGAGGCTGGAGCCGGCCAGTATCATCTGGTCCGACCATATAAGTCCGTCGCTGGTAAGTATTGTTTTTACCGGGTAGCGGGCCATGGTAACAAACAGGTATAAGCTATTGAAGAACAGAAATATCAGCAATAGGCGTATAGAAACCCTATTGAATAAACGGCTGAGAAAGTAAAATGTAAGGGCCATACCAGCAGCCGACCATAGGTACAAAAATACGTTGGCTGCTGTCCAGCCCCATAGTTTGCCAATAAGCGCGGCCGGTAGCCAGTAGTGAAAATAGTAGATGAATAGTATAGGCCTTTTCAGATAGAGGATATTGCCGCCCTCGTTGACCATAAACGGCCATTTATGACTAATAAGGTCGCGGAAAATACCGTTGCGTATGCAATGGTCGTCGTTTTGGTAGCCAAAAGCGCCAATGCCGGAAAAAAACAAAACAACCAAGATGATGCCCAATGCCACGGCTATTTTGTTTTTGTACTTGCCCAAGTCTACATCCCTAAAGGTTGCCGTAGCTCTAACAGACATGCCGTAAGAAGCCAAAATAACGATAGCCGAAATGGCAGCATAGATGGGCTGCAACCAGCCCGCAACAAAAATGAGGAACGGCGCAATAATGTACCAATAGGCAGCATGAGTTATTAACTTGTCTATTGATTTGTTCATATACTGGTGATCGTTAGTGAATAAGCCCGCTGGCAATAATGGTCAAAAATAATATAAAAAACCAAAAGCCAGGGAGCCGATTCACCTGGCAATGCCGGCTTTGCTATTGCCTTGCAGCTTTTTGCAGCGCATCATCTATATGTTTTGCAAGCGATTAGCAATTTGGCTCCAGAAACATGCTATCGTGGTCGCCGGGAGTAAGGTAAACATCAACGCCTTTTTTGGTGTGGGTTCTCCACCCTAAAAATTTAAAATCGTCTACAAAGTAAGGGCGCTCAGCCGCCTTAAAGAGCGTAATTGCGCCATCGTGCTTGCCCATACAATATTTTGCCAGAGCCATGTGGTGCACTCTATTTATTTTGTCGCGCAGTTTATGGAATCCGTTTTGCTGGTCGGGGTTAGTATTATTTTTTACGCCAAACAGCTCACCAATGCGTTGCTTAATAGTATGTTGCTGGTAGGCAATTGCCTGTTGCGGATTTTTTGCAAAAGAGGTAGCAATCCATCTCAGCTTCGGTATCTGCCTGTACACTTTTTTCGCCAATTGTGCTAACTTCCCTCTTTTTTTCTCTGCTTGGCCCGCATCGGTATCTATCATACCGAGTAGTAATGCGGGCTTGCCCATTGCTTTTAGCTGCATAGCCATCTCGAAAGCTACGTAGCCGCCAAAGGAATAACCAATTATTGCATAAGGCCCCTGTGGGTTCCGGGCAATAATAGCATCTAAATAGTATCTGGCGATTTCGGCTATACTACCCAGTGGTTCCGACTTGCCATCTAAACCTTTTGGTTGAAGCCCATAAACCGGCCGGTCGGAATGGAGGTATTTTATGATACCGTTAAAGTTAATGAGATTTAAATTGTCGCCGCAAACGAAGTAAACAGGAGGCCGGCTACCTGTAGGTTTTAAAGCCACCAACAGGGAAAATTCGCCGGTTCGCGTAATTCCACTCAGAAGCTCCGCCAGCTTCGAAATTGTATTGAAATCGTAAACCGAAGCTATTGATAGTTCGAGCTTACGTTCCCTTTCAATACGCGCTATCATTTCAATAGCCATTAGCGAGGAACCTCCAAGATCGAAGAAATTGTCGGCAACAGATATTCCCTGTATATTAAGCAGATCTTCCCATAACGCTGTCAGATATTGTTCGTCGTCTGTTTTTGCATCTGGCGCGTCTGTATGTATTGCAGTTGCAATTTTTCAGGCGCAGGCAATGCCAGGGTATCTACCTTACCGCTTACTGTGTATGGGAAAACATCCAATATCACGTAAACATCAGGAGTCATGTATGCTGGCAATTCCGATTCTACTATGTGTTTTATGGTAGTTGCGGTAAGCAATTTATTTTTCAGAATCAGGTATGCCACTATTTTCTTCAACGTTGGACGATCTTCCCGAACAATCGCTTTTACCTGACTTACACCCGGTATCCGGGCTATAACTATTTCAATTTCCGATAGTTCTACCCTATAGCCGCCTTTTACCTTAACCTGATTATCTTTTCTCCCCTGAAACTGTATGGAGCCATCGGGGTTGAAGAAGGCATGGTCGCCAGTTCTTTACACGCGCACAACTGTGCCATCGGGTTTGGTCCAATCTATAAAACGTATTGCAGTCTCTTCGGGTTTGTTCAGGTAATAAAGCGCCAAACAGTCGCCTGCAATAATCACTTATCCTGTTTCGCCTATTGGTAAAAGGCGCAACTGCTCGTCAACAATATATACTTGCGCTATCGGAACAGGCGCACCAATGGGGGGTATAGCCGGCCACTGAAGCGCATTGCCTTTTAATTTATGCTCGGTAACCCACACGCTTGTTTCTGTGGGCCCGTATACGTTCATAAAAACACAATCACCGAGCACGTCGAAAAAATGGGCAATCTGTGGCGTAATCCTCAATAATTCGCCGCCCGTAATAATTTCAGTTACAGAAGTTGGGTATAAATTGTATTGCTGCGCCGTTTCTGCAAGGTACTGTACCACAACGTAGGCAAGGAACATTCTGTTTATACTGTTATCAACAATATAATGCAATAGTTTCCCAATGTTGGTGCGGTAGGTATCATTAATCAGGTACAATACACCGCCTGTATATAGCGGTACAAATATTTCAAGAAACGAACCATCGAAACTTAAATGACTGAATTGTAGTGTACGGACACCGGGCTTTGCATGGCCATGACTTTTCTGCATCTCCAGTTGATTGATCAATCCTTTATGGCCAAGACATACTCCTTTGGGGACGCCTGTGGACCCCGAAGTGTAGAGTACACATACAATTTCGCTTTGTAACGGCAGCGGAATATCAGGATAATCGTAGGTCTCATCTGACGCAATAACATCCAATTCGAACTGCTTGAAAAACGCGGATTCACTGTTGATACAAACTACAAATTTCAAATGTGAATCTGCAGTCAGTTGAGCAATTCGGGTATGAGGGTAGGTTGGATCGAGGGGCAAGTATGCCTTACCAGCCTTTAAAATGGCCAATACGCCAATAACCATTTCTATACATCTTGTAGCGCTTATGCCTATTAGCTCTTGCTGTGGTGCATAATGTAGAATAGCTGCAGAGAGCTTATCTATCCGCTCCAGTAGTTTTGGGTAGGTAATGCTTTTGTTTTCAAATACCAATGCAGTCCCATTATACAGATGTAGTTCCGATAATAGTTTTTGCATGATCATGTTGAATGCACTTTATGATTAGTATTGTCAATTACGATTTGTAAGATAATGGTATTAATGCAGGTACTGGAATATATTGACTTTAAGCGACATCCTATAGCACGGAATAGTTTCTAAATTACACCTGTCAATGAATGTATATAATAATTTTAAAACATTTCCCAGACTTACGTTTGTCATTAGTGAGCTGTGAAATTATATATTTTAAGCGTTTTTTAATAGCCCGCAATATTTTTTATTGGCTTGACGAATGTTGATGGATTAAGGTATGTATTGAATAATGCACAATAACAAGGCGGTACTTCCCTGTATTTTTCACATTATGCATATAGCCTACATAAAGGATATTTTTATAAAATTGGGTTAGCTACTCCAAATATCTAATCTAAAGGCCTAATTTGCAATCCGAAAGGAAGGTCTCTTCCTGTTTTTTCGCTTTTTTGACTTTTTTATATTTCTATCCAAATGATGTTACCGGAGCAGTTTTTTGAACTGATGCTGAAAGAATTGGAAGTACACACAGAGATGCAACCCTATTACAAGTTTTTGGGTAACCAATCTTCGTGGCATTTCAGGCGCAATTATTTTCTGCAAAGGCTGCGTTATATAAAAAAGCACATGATCGACAATGTAGATAATAAGGCCAATTTGTCGATATGGGATTGTGGTTGCGGATATGGCACCACCTGCCTGTTTCTGGCCATGAACGGCATTAAAACCTACGGTACTACGCTCGAATTTTATTTTGACACCGTAAACAAACGCAAAGAATACTGGAGCAAGTATGGCGACACTTCGCTTTTTACCTGCACCTACGAAAATCTGTTTGACAACAAACCTCAACCCGCCAGTTATAACTGGATAATAGTGCAAGATACGCTCCACCACCTTGAGCCAATAGATGAGGCGCTACAGATATTTAATGAAAGCCTGCGTAAGGGCGGAAAAGTACTGTCGATAGAAGAGAACGGCAACAACATTATACAGCGCATGAAGCTGTACAAGTACCGCGGCAATAAGCGCATCATCACTATTTGGGATGAGAAATTGCAAAAAGATATACTGATAGGCAACGAGAACATACGTAGCCTGAATAGCTGGCGATGGCTGTTTGAGAAAAACGGATTTCATTTGTTGGGCGATAGCGTGCAATACATACGCTACTATCTGCCCATCAGTTACAAGTTTTCCAATCCGGAAGTGTTGATGGCTAAAGAAGAACAGATACAACGTCACAAAGGTCTCCGCCGCGAATATTTTTTCTTCGGACTTAACTTTATCATGGAGAAAAATTAGTTTGGTTGTTCCCCTAAGGTATAATCCGTATTGCTACTACATCCGGACTTTATTAGGATACCTCCACATCTGTAAACTTAAATGCTGCTCCGTCGAAAAGGCCGAGGTCGCTTAGCTTCAGCGCGGGTATTACCAGCAACCCCATAAACGACAAGGTCATAAACGGCGCATGCATGGTTGTGCCCAACGATTTAGCCAATTTATCTATAGCAGTATATTGTGCAGCTACCTCGTGCGCGCTACCGGTAGCCATGAGTCCGGCTATGGGTAATGGCATAACGTTCACATTATCGGCATCGGTCGCTACGGCTATTCCGCCTTTACTATCTATTAGTGCATTTACGGCCGCGCATATGCTTTCGTCAGTTACGCCTACGGCTATAATATTATGGCAATCGTGCGCCACTGTAGAGGCGATTGCACCATGCGATAAGCAGAAATTTTTGATAAAGGCTACGGCAACCGGCGCATCGGGCAGATAGCGGTTAACAACGGCTATTTTTAGTATGTCGCGTTGTGTGTCGCTCACCAACATGCCATTGGCGACCTTTGCGGGCAAGGTCAGGCAGTTGGTTACCAACTGCCCTTCTATGGCCTCAATAACCCGGATAGCGGGCGCAGGCGATTGCGCTTTAATCGCAAACTGGCCGGGAATTTTAGGCAATGCCATGAACTTGTTGATGGGTGTAACTGGCACAAATGGTAGTAGCGATGCTCCGTTTTCAGCAACCAATCGTCCATCTAAATAGGTCCGTAATATATTCAGGTCGGAAAGGTTGTCCGCTACTACAAAATCGGCAGGGTCGCCTATCCGCAGCAGGCCCACCGGTAGGTTGTAGTGCATTGCCGGATTTACTGACGCGGCCCGCAACACATCGTAAAGATTATAGCCTGCCTGCAGCGAGCGTTTCACAAGGGCGTTTATATGGTTCAATACCAGCTCGTCGGGATGCTTATCGTCGCTGCAAAACATAACCCGCTCAGGGTGCGTAGCCAACAGGGGCGCAAGGGCTTCGTAGTTTTTTGCTGCGCTGCCCTCGCGGATAAGAATATGCATACCCGCGGCAATTTTATCGAGCGCTTCTGGTAGGGTAAAGCACTCGTGGTCTGTAGTGATGCCGACAGCAGCATATTGGGCAGCTACCTCGCCTCTTAGTCCGGGTGCGTGTCCGTCTACAGGTTTGCCGGCAGCGTGGGCAGCAGCTATTTTAGCCATCACCTGCGGATCGTTATACAATACACCGGGATAGTTCATCATTTCCGACAAATACCAGATATCGGGACTATTCAGCAGTTCGGCTACAGCGGCGGCATCCAGCGTGGCGCCGGCTGTTTCAAAGCCCGTAGCTGGCACGCACGATGGGGCGCCAAAGAAAAACTTAAACGGCGATAGTTTACTATTGTCTATCATATACTGCACACCTGCCTTGCCGCACACATTGGCAATCTCGTGCGGATCGGACACTGTGGCTACCGTGCCGTGCACAACTGCTATTTGACCAAACGCAGTAGGGGCCAGCATAGAGCTTTCTATGTGTATGTGCGCATCTATATATCCCGGCATTATCAGGTGTGCGGGCGCTGCTGCTACTTCTGTTATCATAGTTATCCGGCCATTATCCACTTCTATGGTTGCTGGATAAATACGTCTTGCAAAAAGATCGACCAACTGGCCGGAGATAGTATATGCGCTCATAGCGGTATTGATGAATGAAATTGTAATGGGATAAACAAATTTTGAACAAATCAGGCAATAAAGCCCGGCTGGTGCGACATTTCTACTTTTATATTAATCAGGTTAGCCATTAGCATGGCGCGGTTTTTGGCTTGTTCAGCATTTTCGCCTGCAAAAAGTTCATCAACGGTGGCGTTCCAATGTAGCAACCAAGTGTCGAAGTGGGGCCTTTGCAGCGGTATGCGTTTGTCTACTCCTATGTGCACACCTATGGGGTTGCCCGAATAGCCGGGCTTGCTGAACAAAACCGACTCCCAAAAACGATACATGACCGGCAAGTGGTGCGACCAGTCGGCGCCTATGATGTCGTTGAAAATATAGCCTATCAGGTCGTCTTTGCGCACAACGTCGTAAAAACTATTGATGAGCAATTGTACGTCGTCGCCGGTGGTTATATCAGGCTTCATGGGGAGGGTATTTATACTGCAAAGTTAGCAGCTAATATGCTAAACAAGGAAGGAAACAAAGTGAATGCTTTTCAGTAAACGCAATAAACAATTGAAAGATTTTATTTACTTTTCCCTTTCAATCATCGAAACATGAATAAACAATCGCGCATACTACTTGCGGGTATTGGTTTGCTGGCCCTATCGTTCAGGGGCGATAAAACCGAAAAGGTAAATCTGCATATGGTAGACCGTATACGGTATGAAGGGTTTAACAACTCTAAAGTGATGGAAACCATGTTTCAACTAACCGACGTTAATGGTCCGCGCCTCACGGGTTCGGCAGGTATGAAAAGCGCGGAGCGGTGGACCCGCAAACAACTCGAGGATTGGGGATTGGCCAACGCCCACATAGAGCCATGGGGCGGTTTTGGCAAGGGCTGGGAGGTGAATAAAAGCTATGTGGCTATGACGGCGCCCTATTATCAGCAACTGATAGCTGTGCCCCGTGCCTGGACGCCCGGCACCAATGGGCCGGTAAAGGCCAAGGCTGTGCTGGTGAGGATAGATAAGGCGGAAGATTTGGCGCAATATGCAGGAAAGCTGCGCGACAAAATAGTAGTGTACGCCACCATAGGCGGAGAGACCAAGCCCAATTTTACAGCCGACGCATCGCGACTGAGCGAGGAAGATTTGCGTAAGCTATCTATGGATCCGCATGTGGAAGACGGCCCTACCAACCTGAGTAAACGGCCGGCCAGCCCCGTAAAAGCGTCGCCCAATTTGCGCAAAATGATTGATTCGTTTTTTTATGCCGAAGGGGTAGCCGCTGTACTGAGCGGTGGCCGCGGCACTATGGGCACGGTGTTTACATCGAATGGCGCGCCGCGCGCCTGGAACGCGCCTCCGGTATCGCCGGAGCTGGAAATGGGTAATGAACATATAGCGCGCCTTATAAGGCTACTGGATGCAGGCAAGGAGGTGATGGTGGAAGTAGACACCCGCACCACTTTCCAGACAGCCGACTCGATAGAAAGCAATGTGATCGCCGAAATACCGGGTACCGACCCCGAGCTGAAAGACGAGATAGTGATGCTGGGCGGGCACCTGGATAGCTGGCATGCATCTACCGGCGCCACCGATAACGGAACAGGCGTAGGGGTGATGATGGAAGCCGTGAGGATACTGAAAGCCGTGGGCGTAAAACCCCGCCGCACCATCCGTATAGCCTTGTGGAGCGGTGAAGAGCAAGGGCTATTGGGCTCGCGCGGATATGCCAAAAACCATTTTGGCGACCGCCTGACCATGAAACTGAAACCCGAACAAAGCAAGGTGTCGGCCTACTTCAATCTGGATAATGGAGGAGGTAAGATACGTGGGGTGTTTTTACAGGGCAATGACGAACTAAGGTCTGTTTTCGGCGCTTGGCTGGAACCGTTTGCCGATCTGGGCGCCACAACGCTTACTATACGCAATACTGGCTCTACTGACCACATAGCATTTGATGAACTGGGCATACCCGGATTTCAGTTTATACAAGACGGACTTGAGTATGGCACCCGCACCCACCATACCAACATGGATTCGTATGACCGGGTTAGCGCTAACGATCTGATGCAGGCGTCGGTGATAGTGGCTTCGTTTGTGTATCATGCCGCCATGCGCAACGATATGCTGCCCCGCAAGCCGCTGCCCAAACCCAACCCTGCGCCCAATAGCTGGACAAGGTAATGCCGCAGATAATCAGAAATTAATCATCAGGCTTGCGCCGCTGCCGGTAATTTGTATTTCATCGAGCAGCTGTCGCCACTTGCTGTTGCGCCGGGCATGCGATGCGTACATAACATTGTCGAACAGGAGCAGAAATACGCCCTGTATAGCCACCGACCGGCCAAAGCCGGTAAGCATATCTTTTTTGTTGGTGGAGGTGCGGCCAATTTCTGTAAGGGCTACGCCAGCGCCTACATACAGTACATCAAGCCCGGCATTTATCAAATACAAGCGTTTGTTGGCCTGATACTGCTGGTATGCCTGCAGATAGTTGTATTTGTGCGCGCGATCTTTGCCAATACCCCGTAGCCCCAGCGCGGCAATGCCGGTATTTATGGCGCCCCACGCAAAATTCATTTCATGAAAATACTTCCATTCGTCCTGCTTTGCGGCAAAATAGCCGGCGCCGCCTGCCGCCATATTTGCTATGCCCCATGCGCCCAGCGTTAGCATTCCCTTGCCGTTGGTGCAAATGCGGTTGTTGTTGTACGCGGTAATGGTATCTTTAAACGACAATTGCTGGGCATTTGCCGCTACGCACTGTAGCGCAAGGCAACAAATCAGAAGGATGTATTTCATTTTTGCAAAGAGTGTAGAACAAAGCTATTAAAATCAGGGTTATCGCCGGCGTTCAATATTATTGGCGCTTAATTTGCAGTTAGTACCAAAGAGAAATTTAACACAATATTTTCCAAACACCTTTCCATATGAGATTACCTGTTTTCGCCACCGCGGCTTTAGTATTATTAGCGTTAGGTTGTAGCAAGCCGGGAAACACCACTGTTACCACCAATACGCCCGGAGCAGTTATTACAGGTTCCTGGAAACTTGCACTGATAACCGGAGGCTTTGCCAGTCTGCATTTTATTCCGGGGCCCGATCAGCAAAAGCACATCACGTTTCGTACAGATGGCACGTGTACCACCACCACAACCACCGATACGGTAACCGCGCCTTATAGCCTGCGTTTAGACAGCTCTATTAGCTATATGGCAGTACGCAAGTTTGTAACCATAGGCGATAACAACAGGCTTATGTATTCGTTTGTACACGATAGCCTGACGATAGAAATGGACGGCATTGCCGACGGCACAACCGACTGGCTGATACGCGAATAAACTAACCTCAGTAAACGCAGGGCAACAACAAGGTGAATGCGAGAAAATACACAAGAAAACGTATACTATGCAACAATTGCAAATGTAGACAAGCGCAATAATGATATTTTATTGCTGCATGGGCGTAACGCCGTATAGCATCGGGCTACGGTAGCCCTACTGTGGCCTGCTGTATTTTAGCAACCGAAGCATCGGTAAGGTTTTCGTTTTTCTGTAGGGTGTTTTTGTCGGTTTCTATTTCTACCTGCTTTACTGTTACGGCATAGTCGTTTGGGGCAATGGGCGCGCCGAACCCAATGGCGTAGGTTTTTGTAAAAACAGCGCCTAAATAGAGTATTATAGAACTATAATACACCCATGATATAAGTATAACCAGCGAACCGGCAGCTCCATAGGTAGCTCCAATTTTAGTTTGTGATATATAGATAGAGATGCCAAACTTACCAATAATGAATAAAAACGCGGTAATGAAAGCCCCCGACATAACATCTTTCCACTTTATTTTGGCATCGGGTAACACGCGAAAGATTACCGCAAATATGAGCATACTTATTCCAAATGTGAGTAGCAGATTGAAAACGTAAAAGACTACTACCGTTACCTCCGGAAACCGCGCCTGTAGATTACTGCTTACGCCCTCTATTATACCAGTAATAGCCAGCGAAACTAACAATAGAAAGCCCAGACTAATGATAACAGAGAAGGACAAGAATCTGTTTTGTAAGAATTTCAGCCACCCACGTTTAGGTTTTGCTTTTAGTCCCCAAATGGTATTTATTGAATCTTGAATCTCTGCAAATACAGTAGTGGCGCCTATAGTGAGCATTGCAAAACCTATAATGGCTGTTGTGGTACTTTTACCGCTTTGTGAGGCGTTTTTGATGATTTCCTGTAGTTGCACTGCCGAATCCTGCCCTATGAAATCGTGCAACACGCCATATATTTTACCTTCTATTGCCTCTTTTTTGAAGAACAGACCGCAAATGGAAATAATTAACACCAATAACGGACCAAGTGAAAAAACAGTGTAATAGGCAAGTGAAGCGCTTAGTTTCAGGATATTATCGTCTATGAAACAAGTAATTGTGTCTTTGAGCAGCCCCCACACTCCAGCCGGCGATAATTTTTTATTAGCGGTATTTACGTCAGTTGTTTGCTCGGGCATTTATAGCGTTGCTTTATTTTTTTACCTTTTCTCATTTGCAAGGTTCACTTGCTATGCAGAAGGTAAAAGTAGTAAGCCGCCAATTTTGAAAGTTACAGTTTAGATACTGTTTATTGCATAATTACTGCATCTGGCAATAGCAGACAACAGCGGTAGGTGCAAAAGCGAGTACTACCACTCTAATAAGATGCTCTGAAAGGATTGTTTTGCCGGCGGAAGTCGCCGCGTTTCCACGCTTCGAAAAACTGCCCCCAGGCTATGGGGTTCAGTATGTTCATAGGTTGCTGCTGGCCGTAGTAAACTGCGGCTCTTGCTTGTTCCTGTTGCAGCCTTGCCTGCGCCTCTCTGCCATCGCGGGGCAGCGTGTACGACAGCGCCCTGAGTACATAAGCATTGGTGTTACGGCGCGCCAGTTCGTATTGGTCGTTTGGTATATGCCAGTTTTCGAAGGCGTAATTAAACTCTTCTTTCGATGGCAGCGGCTTAATAATTGTTTCGGGCAAGTAGAAGGTGTCTTGCACCATAAGCTGCACCATAGAGTAAAGATTGCCGGGCAGGTCTTTAGCAATTACGTATTGCTTGGGACGGTAACCGATACACGAAAATTCGAGGGTATCGCCCTTGTAGCAAACTATGGAGAATACGCCCATGTAGCCCGATTCTACCCCCCTGTTTTTGTTGCGTACCAGTACCGTTACATCGGGCACGGCGCGCAGGCTGTCGGCGGTCATGGTTACTCCGTCTATCTGTATTATGTTGTCGAAGCCCACCTGTGCATTAGCAGTAAGGCCAAAGCAAAGCAGGCAAACAAAAATAAACCGGTAAGTAAACCACTTCAACCCCATACGTTATGTAAAGTTACATTGTTTTGCGCTACCCGGTATATGGTTTTATGTTATGCAGTAGTGGTGTGTATGTTGCTGCCGGCTGGCAGCGCAGGGTCACTTCTGATAACTAATTTTAAATTACTACCGTCGCGCTATTACAAAGTAAAAGCCTTTACCTTACTTTTGCCGGGTACTAAGGGTACTTTAACATAGGTTTATATGATAACTAAAGAAGCCGTAATAGAAGCTTTAAGTCAGGTGCAGGAGCCCGATCTGGGTAAGGATCTGGTGACCCTGAACATGGTAAAGGATATAGCAATAGATGGTAAAAACGTATCTTTTACCGTTGTGCTTACTACTCCCGCCTGCCCGCTGAAGGAGATGATAGAAAAAGCGTGTGTGAATGCTATAAGGTTGCTGGTAGATAAAGAAGCTATAGTAACCGTAAACATGACCGCTAATGTGAACAGCAACAGAAAAGACAACAAGTCTGTGCTGAACGGTGTGAAAAATATAATAATGGTGGCGTCGGGCAAGGGCGGCGTGGGTAAATCTACGGTTGCCGTAAACCTCGCTATTGGTCTGGCGCAGGAAGGCGCGTCGGTAGGGTTGCTGGATGCCGATATTTACGGTCCCTCTATTCCAATAATGCTGGGCATACGCGATGAGCGCCCCAAAATGACCGAGATAAACGGCAAGGGAATGATAGTGCCGCTGGAGCGCTATGGCATAAAAGCAATATCTATAGGCGTGCTGATAGACGAGAAGCAACCGGTGATATGGCGTGGCCCAATGGCCAGCTCTGCACTGAAGCAGTTTATATCTGATGTGTATTGGCAAGACCTCGACTACCTGATAATAGACCTGCCGCCGGGCACCGGCGATGTGCACCTGACCATGGTGCAAACCGTGCCGGTAACAGGCGCCGTAATAGTGTCTACACCGCAGGCTGTAGCCGCTGCCGATGCCCGCAAAGCAATAATGATGTTCCGCCAGCCGCAAATCAATGTACCAATATTGGGAATTGTTGAAAATATGGCTTATTTTACGCCGGAAGAGCTACCTGACAATAAATATTATATCTTCGGGCGCGGCGGCGCAAGAAAAATGGCCGAACAGTTCGACCTGCCTTTCCTCGGAGAAATACCTATTGTGCAGAGCATACGCGAGGGCGGCGATAGCGGAGTACCTGCTGTGATAGATGATAAACCGGCAGCTAAAAACGCTTTTGTGGCGCTGGCAAAAACCATAGCTCAGAACATAGCAATAAGAAATGCCAACATGGAACCTACCAAGGTGGTGCAAATGATGGAATAATAAAAATAAAAAAACAGGATACAATATGAAATCTATTTTTTCCTCCGTATTGATGTTGTTGCTGATGCAACCCGCAATGGCGCAAAGAAAAATCAATAAACTGAGCGATGCGCCCCTGCATATGAATATGGTATTGGTACAGGGAGGGAATTTTGATCTGGGCGCCGACGATGAGGCTTTGGACAGAAGGCCCGCGCATACCGTGACGCTGAAAGACTACTACATGGCGGCCTACGAAGTGACGCAGGAGCAATGGAAAACAGTTATGGGTAGCAATCCATCCACGTTTTTGTGCGATGAATGCCCGGTGAATAATGTTACCTACAACGATGTCATAGCGTTTATAGAAAAGCTGAACACCACCACAGGCAAACACTACCGTCTGCCCACAGAAGCAGAATGGGAATATGCAGCCCGCGGCGGCGTGCAGGAGCGCATGGTGAAGCGCGCTGAATATACAGCCCGCGGCGGTGTGAACGAACTGTTTGTAGACGCCGACAGCAAGCGCGTGCCTATAAAATACATGACCGGCAAGCGCTATGCAGGTCAGCGTTTGCCAGGCGAAGTAGCTTGGTTTACCCGCAACTCTGAAGATCATGTGCATCCCATAGGCCGTAAAAGAGCCAACGAATTGGGACTATATGATATGAGCGGCAACGTAGAAGAGTGGGTAGCCGACTTTTATGCCCGCAACTACGGCAGCAAGAACGACGTAACCAACCCCACCGGCCCTACAGGCGGCAACTCGCATGTGGTGCGCGGGGGAGGATGGGCAAACAATGCCGACGAAGTAACCGTAACCCGCAGAGCAGCTTATGTACCCACTACAAAATCGAGCTCACTCGGTTTCAGGCTGGCACTGGATAAATAATGAGGTAGTATAGATATTGAATTTTAAAAAGCCATTTCTTCGGGAGTGGCTTTTGGTTTTTGAGGGAGTGGAAACATCTTTACGCAACGCGCGCCGAGTGTTTATAGGCTACCAAGTACAAACAAGTACCCGGATAATCTAAGTCTTCGGAGCAAGGTCGCACGGAACCATAGCATTGCCACACAACCGATGCTGTAGGCATCGAATGTGTGTAGCAACCCGAATACGCCGAGCCGATGCCGTAGGTATCGCATGTTTGTATGACCAAGGTGTATCTCTTTTAGGGTTAGTACATGCGATGCCTACAGCATCGGGTGATTTTTTACAGAGCGGTTTTCTATAAATATGCGATGCCTACAGCATCGGTGTATGGACCAAGTTGCAGCGAGCGCCCCCATTACCTTCTTAGGTAGCAGGAAAAAATAATTTAAGGTAGAGGCAATAGTTGTTGTTATTTTCCCGATGCTGTAGGCATCGAATGTGTATAGATACCCGAATACGCCGAGCCGATGCCGTAGGTATCGCATGTTTGTATACCATGATGTATCTCTTTTAGGTTAGTACATTCGATGCCTACAGCATCGGATTATTGCATATAGTGATTTGCTATAAATATGCGATGCCTACAGCATCGGTTTATGTAACCACTAATGGCAAGTGACAGCATCTCCTTTACCACCTTACGTTGCAAACAGGCAATAATGTAATGGTTGAAAAAATATTGGCTGATTTTATTGTAATGAGTTGGGGGGCATTTATTCCCCATTCCTGTCTGAAGGCCAAACCCTGTTTCGTCTCGAGTCTGAAGGCTAAGGACTAAGCGATAATTACATTGCAGGCGCTGAATTTCGGTCATTACGCATCAGAATATTCTTACCTTTGGGTTAAACAATATCACATGCAACTGACAATAAACGTACCAGACGACAGGATAGCTTTTTTTATTGAGCTTGCTGAATCGCTTGGCTTTAAAGTTGAAAATGAGATAGATCACACCTATCCAAGTCAAGAGCAAATAGATGCGGCGATGATAGAGCATAAAAAAATACAGGAAGACCCATCGTACTGTTTGGATTGGGAAGAGGCTCGAAAAACCTTGAAATTTGCCTAATGCTATTGAAGCTAAAAATCACACCTACTGCACTACTTGATTTGCAAGATGGCATAATCTACTACGATACCCAACAAAAAGGCTTGGGTCGAAAATTCGAAAGTTCGGTAAATACAACGCTCAAAAAAAATCAAAGAGTATCCTTACGCTGCTTCTTTGTCAAATGAAATTGTGCGTTACAAAGCCATCAAAAACTATCCATACATTATTCTTTACGAGGTCAACTCAGCTATTAATGTCCTCCGAATTGTATCTACACACCGACATATAGGGTAATACTTGTAATAAAATACAAATGATGGTTACAAAGCTATTTTGCACAGACTAAAGTCAAAGCAGACCTGTCTTGACTTTAGGGCGTATTAGCGAACGATGCTTGAAATTCCGGTACCGCCCAGATGACCTTAGTCTTCGGACTAAGGTTGCCCGGAAATCGGTGTTCAGACCGAAGCGTGCGGATAAAAGAGTATACTAATCTACAAAATTCCCTTCATTGACTTACTTTGCAAGCAGGAAATAATTTAGGCGCATTCTGATAGGTGAACCATAGTTGTTACTACATAACCGATGCTGTAGGCATCGAATGTGTATAGCAACCCGAGCAGGCCGAACCGATGCCGTAGGTATCGCATATATGTGTATAACCATGGTGTATCTCTTTTAAGGTTAGTACATTCGATGCCTACAGCATCGGTTAATTGTCGGAGATTTGCTATAAATATGCGATGCCTACGGCATCGGTGGATAGACCAAGTTGCAGCGAGCGCCCACATTACCGTCTTACGTAGCAGGGAAAAATAATTTAAGGTAGAGGCAATAGTTATTGCCGCATTCCCGATGCTGTAGGCATCGAATGTTTATAGCAAGCCGAGTAGGCCGAGCCGATGCCGTAGGTATCGCATGTTAAATGTATAATCATGGTGTATCTCTTTCAAGGTTAGTGCCTTCGATGCCTATGGCATCGGTGTATGTATGAATACCTAATTGCTTTGCGGTATCCCCCAAAAACAACAAAAGCCCCAAAAAGGGCTTTTGTCATAATAATCAGTTGTTATCCTCACGATATATACTCGCTCAGCTCCAGCCAGCGGAGTTCTTTTTCTTCCAGTTGCTGGGTTATGGCCATTATGCGGTTGCTTAGTTGTTGTATGCTGTCGTAGTTTTGATTGGGGTCCATCATTTTTTCGGTGATGGTGGTTTTCTCTGCTTCCAGGCGGGCTATGTCTTTTTCCAGTCCGTCGTATTCGCGCTTGTCTTTGAACGAGAATTTTTTCTTGTCGGGCGCGGCAACAGGGGCTGCTGCTACAGGGGTAGCGGTTGCTTTTGGAGCCGGGGTGGCTTCTGCCTTTTGGGGCGCGTTTTTCATTTTTTCTTTGGCGCGCTCCTCTATGCGGTAGTTGCTGTAGTTGCCGGGGTAGTCGCGCACCACACCATCGCCCTCAAACACAAACAGGTGGTCTACCAGTCGGTCCATAAAGTAGCGGTCGTGCGACACTATAAGCAGGCAACCCGGAAAATCGCTCAGGAAGTTTTCCAATACCGATAGGGTAGGCAGGTCCAGGTCGTTGGTCGGTTCATCCAGTATCAGAAAGTTGGGGTTGGTAAACAGTACTGCAAGTAGTTGCAGGCGTTTTTTCTCGCCCCCGCTCAGTTTAGACAGGTAAGTATATTGCTGCTCTGGCGGAAACAAAAACATGGTAAGAAACTGCGAGGCAGTAAGCGTAGACCCATCGGCCAGCGGAAAGTTCTCAGCAATGTTTTTCACAAACTCTATCAGGCGCATGTCTTCTTTTATCACCAGCCCCTGCTGCGAAAAATTGCCAAAAATTACCGTATCGCCTATGTTTATTTTGCCGCTATCCTGTGGTTCTATACCCTGAAGCATGTGGAGAAAGGTAGATTTACCAGCTCCATTTTCACCTATAATACCCACTCTTTCGCCTTTCTTAAATGTATAGTCAAAGCCCTTGAGTATTACCTTATCGCCATAGCTTTTATACACCTTTTTCAGTTCGGCTATTTTACCGCCCAGGCGGCTCATTTTCATTTGCAGCTCTACCTGGCTGTCTACTACCTTTTGTTTGGCTTTAGTTTCTATTTCATAAAAATTGTCCTGCCTGCTTTTCGATTTCGTAGTGCGGGCGCGGGGTTGCTTGCGCATCCATTCCAGCTCTTTTCTAAACTGGTTTTTGGCTTTATCTATATTGGCCAGTGTATTTTCTATACGGGCAGCTTTCTTTTCCAGATAGGTCTGGTAGTCGCCCTCATAGGTAAACAGTTTTTCTTCGTCCAGCTCCCATATCTCGTCGCACACATCTTCCAGAAAGTAGCGGTCGTGGGTTACCATCAGCAGCGTTACCTTTTGCTGATTCAGGTAGTTTTCCAGCCATTCTACCATGGTTACATCCAGGTGGTTGGTAGGTTCATCCATTATCAGCAGCACATGCTTGTGTTCAAACCCTATATCTATAAGGGTTTGTGCCAGCGCTACGCGCTTGCGCTGCCCGCCCGATAGGGTTTTTATTTTCTGGTCCAGAAAATCTATGTTCAGCTTGCTCAGTATCTGGTGCACCTTGGCTTCAAAGTCCCATGCGCCCAGTTCGTCCAGCCGGGCCAGCGCTGCGCTCAGGGCTTCGTGGTCTTTGCTGCCGTCTATCAGTACTTTTTCGTAGTTGCGCAGGGCCTCTGCCACAGGGTGGCGCAGGTGAAATATATTATCGAGCGCCGAGAGTTCTTCGGCAAACTGCGGTTCTTGCTCAAACAGGGCTACCGTTACATCTTTATGTATCCATACCGTGCCATCGTCTACGGTGTCTTTGCCTGCCAGTATTTTCAGCAGCGTACTTTTGCCGCTGCCATTGCGGGCTATCAGGGCTATTTTGTCGCCTTCGCTGATGTGAAATGTAATATTGGTAAACAGTGGTTTTATTCCGTACGACTTACTGATACGGTCGGCTGATACATAATGCATAAGAACTGCAAAGATAATCCTTATACATCATAGCGCGCGGCCATTTATGTGCGGTATGTGGACGCTTTGCTGGTGCAGGCATTATTTACGCCCCATTACCCGCATACTACCTGCCCGTCTAGGAGCAATAGTCTACTCTATTTATACCGCTTAACATTAATGAGCATTGCATACTAACTGACCTATTTGCCCAAGATAAAATTGATTCCCCACACAAAAAAAACCACTACCCCATCCCCTAATTCCCTTAAATTGCCGGTTTAAACAAAACAGTAATGCAAATTATTAAAAGGGGCTTAGTTACAACAGTGTTTTTGTGCGCTGCCTGGGCGGCGCAGGCGCAATCGGCGGCCGATGTGGTGCAGAAGCACATAAACGCTATAGGCGGGCTAAAAAACTGGGAGAAAGTATCTACCCTGAAAATGACCGGCAGTATGAGCATACAGGGCGCAGAAATACTGTTTACCCAAACGCAGGTGCAGGGCAAGGGTTTGCGGGTAGATATCAGCGCGATGGGTATGAAGGGCTATAGCATCCTAACCAACAAAGAAGGCTGGGTGTATATGCCATTTCAGCCGGGCATGGAGCAGGTAACGCCCCTGCCCGAAGATCAGGTAATGGGCTCGCAGGGGAAATTAAATATTAAAAATGCCTACCTCGCCGATACAGCAGCCATGGGCAAAGTAGAATACCTGGGCAAAGACACCGTAAACAAAGCGGTGTGCCATAAGCTACAACTCACCGACCGATACCAGAATGTGCAAACAGCCTACATAGATGCCGCCAACTACTACCTGGTGCGCACGGTGGCAACCATAAAAACTCCGGATGGCGATCAGGAAATGGCGGTAAACTACGGCAATTTTAAAAAACTACCGGAAGGCGTGGTAGTACCGCATACGGTATCGGGCATGATGGGCGGCGATGTGGTGTACTCTAAAATAGAAATCAACAAGCCGATACCAGATACGGTGTTTGCGCCCGATGAAGTGAAAAAATAATTAATTTACCACTACTATTTGCGCTACAGGCGCTCAAGACAACGACATTGGTAACACCCCAACTCATTTCGGCCCTCAGGGCAGGCGATCAGGCGGCATTTAAACAACTGGTAGAACTCTACCAGGATAAAGTGTTTAATACTGCCATAAGCCTTGTGCAAGACCATGGCGCCGCCGAGGATATAGCGCAGGAAGTGTTTGTTACGGTTTACAGGTCGATATTGTCATTCAACCAAAAGTCGTCTGTAAGTACCTGGATATACCGGATAACAGTTAATAAGAGTCTTGACCATTTGCGCGCGGCAGGCAGGCAAAAACGACAAAGCCTGCTGGGTAGAATGTTTGGCGGCGATAATACCGAGGCGCTGGAGGCGCAGCCTGCATTCGACCATCCGGGTGTATTGCTGGAACGCAAAGAGCAGGCGGCGGCGCTATTTGCCGCCATTAACACCCTGCCCGAAAATCAGAAAACAGTGTTTGTGCTGGCACATATAGAGGAGTTACCCCAAAAGGAAGTAGCCGAGATTATGGGCATATCGCTGAAAGCGGTAGAGAGTTTATTGCAACGTGCGAAGGGCGGACTGAGAAAAAAACTTAGTAGCATTTACGACCGAAGGAAAAAAGAATAAGTAACGTCTAAATAAGCGACATGGAAAACGACACAAAGAAAGAAGTGTGGATGGACGATGTGATGGATAGTTTAAAAGGTATGAAGCGTGCTTCGGCTGGCGGCGATATGTATGCCCGGGTTATGCAACGCACTACCGTTGCAACGGCGACAGCCAGATTCCCGATAAAAACATGGGCTGCGGCAGCTATTTTGCTACTGGCGGTAAATATCAGCTCGGCAATATATGCGACAGCAAAAAAACGCAGCCTAGCAGCAAGCGTACATACAGGCAGCGAACTGGCAATAGAAATTCAATCAGCGTCAACCTACTACAATTACTAACCGATGGACGATCGTAAGCAACTGCGAATATGGCAATGGGCAACAATACTATTGTTGTTGTGCAATGGCGCATTGATAGGACTAGTGTGGTTTGCCCCACCGCGCGGCGAGGGCGAGGGCGGCCGCAACAACAAACCTCACGACCTATTGGTAAGAGAGGTAGGCCTTAATGATGTACAAGTGAGTCAATACGACGATTTAGTAAAAATACACCGTAGCGAAACGCAACGTTTGCGTCGGGAAGGGAAAGAGCTTAGAGATCAGCTTTTTGCCCTGCTAAGCAAGCCGGGCGCAAAGCCAGACACGCTTTTGGCCCGCATAGGACAAAACCAACAACAGATAGAACAAAACACCTATCAGCACTTTGTGCTGGTGCGCGCACTCTGCACAGAACCGCAAAAGGAAAAATTTGACCACATAATAAACGAAGTGTTGCGGAGCATGAATCGCAACAAGCCACCCCGACCCGATGGGCCAAGAAATGACCAGCAAGCCCCACCACCGCAAAATGACGACGACAACACACGCCCTGATGGTCCGCCCCCCGGCGACAGAAGACCGCCGCCGCCAGACCGAAACTAACCTTGTTATATTTGTACAATGATGCGAAACTTGTACCGTTTACTTATGGCCGTTGTTGGTTGCAGCCTATTCTGCCCAGCATGGTTATGGGCGCAAGCAACTGTTATTATAGTGGTAAAGCCTGTATTTGCGAATGAGCCGCTTCGACTCGCCGACAAATGCTACCTAACGCCACATGGCGATTCGGCATTTATAGATGGCTTCCGTTTTTACATGACGCACATTGGGCTCGGCAAGGGCGGCAAAACCACCGATAAACTAATAGATGCCGAAGACACCGCAACAGCCCGCATAACGCTGAACGTACCGCCTGGCGACTACAATCAGCTATCGTTTGTACTGGGTGTAGATAGCGCAGATAACACCAATGGCGCCAACGGAGGAGATCTGGACCCTGCAAAGGGTATGTACTGGGCATGGAACACCGGTTACATAATGGCCAAGATAGAGGGTCGCTCGCCTGTATGCACAACCGTACATCATGCATTCGAGTTTCATATAGGCGGATACATGCCGCCAAATAATACTGCCCGCGCTATAACGCTACCGCTACCTAATACCTTGCGCTTGCAAAAGGGCGATTCTGCTATTATTACTTTAGCTGCCGATGCCGCGACTTGGTTTTCCGGCAATCTCGATCTGGCAACTACAAACAGTATACTAATACCCGGCAAGGCTGCTGCGGCCATGGCCGATAAATATGCTGCAATGTTCTCGGTAAAAGAAGTAACTATGCCAGTTGCAAAATAGCCGCTATAAATCAGCGCTTCCTATTGGTAAAACCGGAGGAATAAGCATAGTTTGCAGCGAGCGATAAAGTAGAAAATTATAACTACAGTATCTGATTTTGCTTATATTTACCCTCTATTTAACGATTGAACAATTGACCGGCTGTTAGGGCTGCGAATAACTATGTATTTATTTCAGAATCCCTAACATCAAAATAACAAAAGCCGTCAATAATATCGACTAAAACAATGTGTATGAAAAAGATACTCTTCTCCTTATTTCTGGCTTCGGCGGCTGTTTCGGCGCATGCGCAGGCTACCTTTTCAGTGTCTACCCCGCCCTGCAACAACGATGGGGTGCTGAATGCAACGTTTACCTCTCCGCTCACTCCGCCGCTTACCGTTACCTGGAGAACTTTCGGCTCTACTGGCCGAACAATTATTCATACCAGCGTTTCAGGTCTTACAGATGCGCTTACCTCTTATTCTGGCGGACCGGTAACGGTTACCGCCACCGACGTGTATGGCGTTTCCGATTCGGTTACTGCATTTGGCGGCGCGCACCCTATCAGCTATTTCCTATGGTCGTATCCTGCCGTTTGCCCTACACCCGGCCAGGTGACAGATAGCACCATTACAGGTGGTACACCTCCATATACTTCGCAGTGGTACAATATGTCTACGCTTGCTGTTGTGGGCACAGGCACAAGAATATCTGTACCAGAAGGCGACTATGGTGTTCGCATCACCGATGCCGCAGGGTGCGTATACGGTTCTGAAGTTGATCCCGCTTATGTGGAGTTGGTATCTTATCCTGCATTCTCTATTTCGGTAAGCACCACTACCGCCAACTGTACTAACGGTTCGGCTACAGTGAGCGTTTCGGGCGGCGGCGTATTGCCGCTCAGCTACCGCTGGAGCACAGGCGCTACCACGCCATCTATATCCGGTCTTGTTACCGATTTCTACAGGGCTACAGTTACCGACGCATTAGGCTGCCATGGCACGGGCGTAGGTTTTGTAGATCAGGCTATCGCCATCACTGCGCCCATTACGCCTACGCCAGCTACATGTACAGCATCCGACGGAGCGCTGGCAGCTTTCGGTTCTGGCGGTATGCCTCCGTATTCGTTTGTGTGGAGCAACGGCGCTACTACTGCCAACCAAACAGGCGTACCTTCGGGCTATTACAGCGTAGTAGCTACCGACGCTAATGGCTGCATAGGCAATGGCGGCGCTATGGTAGGCGCAACAACACCTATTACTGTTACCTACACTACTACGCCCAGTTTGTGTACTGGCCCTACCGGTTCGGCTACAGTTAGCCCCGCAGGCGGCGTTGGTCCATATACCATTACCTGGCACACATATCCGGTACAAACAGGCAATACAGCATCGGCATTGCCTCCAGGCGAGTATCCATTCTCTATAACAGATGCCACCGGTTGTGTGTACAATGGCTCTGCCACCGTACCGCCTGTATCTATTATCACTGCCGATTTCAGCGCCGTTAACCCACTTTGCCTTACCTCTACTGGTCGCCTTACTATTGTTCCATCGGGCGGTATAGCTCCCTACACTTATAGCTGGAGCACAGGCGGCACAGGAAGCGTAATATCAAGTATACCCACCGGCGTTTATTCAGTAAACGTAAGAGATGCTTTGGGATGTGTTATCACCAAGTCTATCTTCCTCGATGCTTATTCTCCTATGAGTGTGGGTCTTTCATCTACGCCTGCCACTTGTATTTTCAATGCCGATGCAAGCTTGCGCGCTACGCCATCGGGCGGCACTGCCCCATATACCTATAGCTGGAGCGGCGGCGGTAGCACAAGCGTACTGAGCGGCATACCTTCGGGCTTGTACAATGTTATGGTTACCGATGCCTCAGGTTGCCGCGCAGGCAACACTGCTGTAGTGGGTTACGATACGGCATCGGATTGCTATTGCACTATCCGCGGCATTGTTTTCAACGACACCAACAACAACTGTATTCAAGACCCCGGAGAAAACGGTATACCACATATCCAGATCCGTATCAGCGGTCGCGGCTATACTTATACCGATGCGTCAGGCGCCTATTCTTACTTGGTTCCTGCAGGCACCTATACTGTTACAGAAACCGTTAAGGCGTTCTATCCTCTGGCTCCTTGCCAAATCAATAATGTTGTTGTTACATCTCTGCCAAGCGCTGGTTGCGTGTTGAATGTAGACTTCGCCAACAGCATGGACACAATACACGACATGCACATTGCCACCTGGAACTATATGCACAGCGCACCCGTTCCCGGTCACGATTATTCTACCGTTACCCTCATCACCAACAATGGCACTGTACCTGAAGACGGCATAGTGGCCAGCTATAAGAGCGATGGTCAGCTGTTAGCTCCTGCGTTTATGCCATCAACTGTATTCGCCGGCTCATCATTCTACTACAACTCAGGCACACTTTTCCCTGCGCTTACTCCGGGTGGTACTGCTCGCTTCCTCGAGAATTATTTTGTGCCTACCGATATTCCCTTGGGCGTAAATGTGGTGGTTAGAGATTCAGTATCATACAAGAGCCCGATGGCTAACTGGCTAGGCGACTACTCTCCATGGAACAATGTAAACTACTTCACTACTACCGTTATCGGTTCATACGATCCTAACTTTAAGGAAGTAAATCCTAAAGGTACCGGCCCACTTGGCTTGATCAACTATACAGATTCTGTACTTGAATACATGGTGCATTTCCAAAACACCGGCACTTATCAGGCAGAGAACATTTATGTACTGGATACGCTGGACGAAAACCTGGACTGGACAACGCTCATGCCTGTTTACATGTCGCACAATGGTCGTGTCACTTTAGAGCAAAAAGGCACAAGAAAAGTAGCTAAATTCTCGTTCCCTAACATCAACCTGCCTGCCGAAGTTAACGAACCGGTTGCTAGCAATGGTATGTTCACCTACACCATCAAAACCAAGAGCGGCTTGCCAATAGGCGCTCAGTTCAAAAACCGCGCATCTATCTATTTTGATTACAACACGCCTGTTCTTACCAACACTACTATCAATACGCTTGGCTCTGTAGCTCCACCGCCATCGGCGGTTAGCAATGTAAGCTTTGGCGCCGGCAACACATTTAGTGTGTATCCTAACCCCGCCAGCCAATCGTTCAATGCTGTATTCACCAGCGAAAACGGAGGCAGCGCAATCATTAAAGTTAGTGATGTTACCGGCAAGCAAATGATCGTAAAACAAGTAGCTGTTCAGAAAGGCGCACATACCGTAAATATGGATGTAGCACAACTATCTGCAGGTATCTACTTTGTAACGCTCAATCAAAATGGCGCGCTGCAAACACAGAAACTGGTGATTATGAAATAATAACATAACTATCCAATAAATAAAGAAGCCCTTTCCTGTTTTCGGATAGGGCTTCTTTATTTATTGATACTATTTGCATTACTGTGCATATATAGCTAATTTGCCCAAAGTTTCAACACTGCAGGAACAAAATGAAAATTGCTCACCTAATTCTTACTCATGCTAACCCAGATCAACTGGAAAGGCTAATAAAACGTATAGCGCATCCAGATGGATACGTGTATGTACACCTTGATTTAAAAACCGATATGCCAGCATTTGGGCATTTGGCACAAGAGGGCAGGGTAATTTTTATTCAAAACAGGGTGAAAGTATCCTGGGGCGATTACACCATAGTACAGGCAACGCTAAACGGACTAAAGGAAATAATGGCGGGTGGCCAATACGACTATATTAACCTGCTTAGCGGACAAGACTACCCCATCAAGAGCATTGAATATATACATAAACAACTGAGCAGAACGCCCGGCAAAGCCTTTATGCATACACTGGATGTAGCAACAGAGTGGCAAGAAGCTATAACACGGTATACAAAATATCATTTGTCTTATCTCAATTTCCCCGGCCGATTTCATGCTGAGGCATTGATGAATAAATTGCTTCCCGACCGCAAATTTCCGGCCGGAATGACGCCCGTTGGCCGTTCGCAATGGTTTACCATATCGCGGATACATGTTCAGTATATTCTCGATTTTGTGCAGAAAAACAACAGCTTCGTGCGCTTTTTTGAACTGACCTGGGCGCCCGATGAAATGTTTTTCCAGACCATACTGCACAATAGCGCACATCGTAAAGATATGGTGAATGACAACCTCCGCTACATAGACTGGAGCGAAGGCAAGGCAAACCCCAAAGTGCTGACCATGGCCGATGCTGATGCGCTTACCGCTTCGCCAAAGCTATTTGCAAGAAAGTTCAATCCTTCCATCGACAGTAAAATACTCGACTATCTCGACGGTTTAGCCAAAAAATAATGGCTGCCGCAGGTTTTCTGCAACAGCCACTGCAATTTTAAATTTATTGGTATTAATGCTGTACTACAAATTTCCTTACCACCGATGCGCCGGTGGCCGCATTGGTTATTTGCGCTATGTACAGACCATCGGCGGCGTTAATATCCATATCAATTACAGAGCCTGTAAAATCTTTGGTTAACACTACCCTTCCTGTAACATCTGTTACCACACACTTGCCTGTTTGTGGGGGTATCGATATGGTAATGCGACCGGTTGTGGGGTTAGGCGCAATAACAACATCTTTATTGGATGTCACTTTGTCTACACCCACATGGGTTGAATTAAACTCAAACGGAACCGCCCAACGGAAAGGAGCTATACGTCCATTCACGCCCAACATAGGCCTCATGCCAGCAGTAATAACATTATACAATTTCAAATTATCGGATGGCGCTGTTTTGTAGTATCCGAATACGAAATTATGTTGCGGCGTTACATCTGCCTGACCCGGAGCTATCGTTTGCGGCGCAGTAGTAAAATTCCAAAACCCTCTGTTGTTCACCATACCAGATACGCCGCTATGACCGTTCCATATATCTATAAAAGCATTGGCATCCAGGTCTTCAAAAGTACTTACCACATAGCTTGCCGCACGAGGCGAAACATTGTTGAGCAACGGCTTAAACTCTATTATTTCGCCATTCTCGCAATAGCGGTTGCCATTACCACTGCTATTTCCGGTATTATCGTCGGTTACGGTTGTGTCGTTTTGGTGTGCAATAACCAACGGAGCAACAGGTATACCAACGCAGGTGGAGTATTGCGCGGCGTCGTTGTAAATAACCACATCGAAATAGGCGATTGTGCCCGGCGGCGTAGCCTCGTTTATTTTTATTTCCAGTTCATCAATAGACCACGCGGAATCTTGGTAAACAATTGGGTTGAAGCCTGCCAATGTGTCGGTAATCGTTATGAACGGGCTATTGGTGCGCGCTGCAATCTGGCCGCCGGGATAAGCAATACCGCTCGCGCTCCTGTTGATCGTCTTTACTTTCAGTCGCACATTCTTGCCGGCATTTACAAAATTGTAGGGATTATCCGGATGGGCAACTATAGTACCGGGGAGGTCATAAACATGGTAGGGGCTTATCAGCGGGTCAATGCTGGCTGCATCCACAGTAGAAATATTGATGAGCGGTAACGGCGGTAATGCTGATGCATTGGGCGCTGCGGTTACAGAAAACGTTTTCACACAATTCATAGAATCTGTAACGCGCACATAATAGGTGCCCGGGCACAAATTGGACGCCGTAGCAATTGCCTGATCGCCCGCATTAGCGTCCCAAAGGTAGCTGTAGGGTGTGAATCCCTTGGCTGGAATAGCCGTAGTTGTGCCAGCGCAAGGTCCGCTACACTTAAAACCAGCGCTGGTAAACGTAGCCGTCATGTCGGATAGACTGGAGATATTCACTAACGATTGATTAATGCATCCGCTTGCATCCGTTACGGTTACCGTATACACCCCCACGCCCAATCCGGTTTCGGTTGCCGCTGTGCCGCCCGACGACCACAAATAAGTAAAAGGCCCTGCGCCAACCAGCATATTCGCTGTTGCGCTGCCTGTTTTGTCTCCAAAACATACCGGTTGGGTAGTTGAGGTAAGCACATTACCCAATTTAGCTACAAACATACTGCCCGAGCTGCGGTAGGGAAGCGGAGTAGTTGGGTTAAGAGTAAGAATGTTTGTGTACACACCGGCTACATACACTTCGTTGCAGTTGTTTACAGCAAGCGCACCGGTATAAACAGTGTTCGACGGGGCATTGCCACCTGTTTTTACCCATTTCACGCCACCCGATCCATCGTACTTGATTACAAAAAAAGAGTTGCTCGATCCATAGGATGTCTTTAGCGAGAAGGTATCAAACTTGGCATCGTAGCTGGCATAGTCGCCAGTTACGTATGCATTGCCGGCATCGTCGGTAATTATCTTATTGGGTATATCGTGATCATTTCCTCCTCCGCTTTTTGCCCATATTGGGGTACCTGCGGCATTATATTTGGCTATGAATGCATCAATATTACCTTTATTGGGCAACGAAAATGAGCCTATAGTCATAGCAGGATAACAATAGTAGTATCCGGTTACAAATACATTGCCATCTTTATCTGCCGCCACGCCCGCGCCATCCGACTCGCCGCCTGTGCCGCCCAATTTACGGGCCCACTGTATTGCTCCTGACGCATTGTATTTAGCCAAAAATACCGCTATCTCGGTACTGGTGGTAATACTTACGCCACCGCCAAAACCCATCTGCCCCTGAAAGTCGCCAGTAATAAAGAAGTTGCCCGACGGATCTGCACATATACCTGCAGCATGATCGTAAATTAACGGACTACCCGACGATTTAGCCCACAACACAGCGCCCGAAGGGCTATATTTAACCGTAAACACATCTATCAGCGAACCAGGCATGCGTGTAAGATTATTACTGCCAAACGTTACCGCATCGGTAAAATTTCCGGTGATGCCTATATTGCCTGATGCATCGGCACAAATACCCGTACCCTCGGCGCCGCCGCTGCTGGCTGCGCTCTTAGCCCATAATGGACTACCAAGGCTATCGAACTTTGCCAAAAACACATCTTTCGTACCGGAAAGCGTTAGCGTAGTTGTGCCAAAGCGCAGCGTAGGCGCGGTAAAGGAACCAGTAATAGCAATATTACCGGAAGCATCTAAAGTCATTGCCTTGAGGTTGCAACTGCCGAGGCCGGTTTGGCGAAACCACACCAGATTGCCCGAGGCATCGAAACGAACGAGGAAGACGGAACCATTAAAGCCATATAGTGTATCGCCGCCAAAAGAAAGCGAACCGGAGCTAAAATCACCGACAACGATAATATCGCCATTTTTAGCAACCGATACTGCCGTAGCGCTACTACCGTTTCCTGTGTTACTGGTCTTATTCCAGACCCAGTCAGGTACTTGCGCAAAAAGTGTGGACGATGGGCAGGCAAACATAAGGGTAAGCAACACTGCCAAAGATCTGAAAAGAAACATTGAACTACAGGTTTAGGATGAAACGCAAAATTACGGCATTGTGCCAATATATATCTGCTTTTGCGCAACGGTTTACCCATTATAAAAAACACCGCCAAATGCTGCCGTAAACATAGCGGGCGCAATGCTGTTGTTACCGCATTGCGCCCGCAATTATATTTAGTATTCTACTACTTCCTTTACCCTACCATGGTGCATCATCCATTGGCGTTGGCGGCAATTTCCTTATAGGCGCCGCTCCACCCATGTCGTCGTCGTCCCAGTGCCCATCGTTCACTTTCGATTGCAAGGTCTGAAAGCCGGTTTGGGGAATAAATAATTTAGAACCGCCAAAATCGCTGGTATCGCGGCGTATGCCTGCTTGCGGATTGTCTTTAGGCTGAGGACCGGGACCGCCGCCTGAATTACCGCCGCCTCCGCCAAACTGGTCGAAACGATTGTCTTCGAGGTCTACAAAACGCTGGTATTCTTTTATAAAGCGCACCTTTACCATGCCTGTGCTACCATTACGGTGCTTGGCTATGTGAATGTGCGTTTCTCCGTCTACGGTTTCTCCCATAGCATCGTTGGTGATACCATGATATTCAGGACGGTACAGGAACATTACCAAATCGGCATCCTGCTCTATCGCTCCCGATTCACGCAGATCGCTCAACTGTGGAATCTTAGATTCCTTGCGGGTTTCTACCGAACGATTCAACTGAGATAGCGCTATAATTGGCACTTCCAGTTCTTTTGCCAGCGCCTTAAGGTCGCGCGATATTTTACTTATTTCCTGTTCCCTGTTTCCACCCTTTTCCACACTGGCCTGCATCAGCTGCAGGTAGTCTATGAGAATCATCTGTATATCGTGCTTCTGCTTGAGCCTTCTTGCTTTTGCACGCAACTCAAATATGTTGAGCGCCGCCTGATCGTCGATGAATATTTTTGCTTGCGCCAGCTTACCCATGCGCTGCGACATCTGTATAAACTCATGTTCGGCCATTTTACCCTTGGTAATGGCTTCCATGCTTACATCGGTCACGGCGCTAAGCATCCTTTTTACTATCTGCCCTGCGCCCATTTCCAGCGAGAACAATGCCACCGGAAACTGCTTGCCTACATTCATGGCGGCATTCATGGCCAGATTTAGCGTGAACGCCGTTTTACCTACCGCCGGACGAGCCGCGAGGATAATCAAGTCGGTTTTCTGCCAGCCGCCGGTTAGCGCATCCAGTTCTTTAAAGAGCGATGGCACACCGGTTATGTCGTCGGTCTTTTTTCTGTTTTCGTCTATTTCGTTCATTGTAGACACCAACACATCCTGCAGACTCTTAAAGTTTTTGCGGAGGTGCTTGTCGGTGATCTCATAAAGGCCCGATTCTGCCTTATCCAGCAGATCGAACACATCTATGCTGTCTTCATAGGCATCGCTTATTACGCTGCCGCTAATGCGTATCAGCTCGCGCTGAATGAACTTTTCCATTACCAGGCGCGCATGCGCTTCTACGTGGGCGCTGCTCAGTACGCTCATCGTAAGGCGCGTGAGGTAGTAAGCTCCGCCTACTATTTCCAGTTCGCCCGATTTTCTTAATTCCTCCGTTATCGTCAGCAAATCCACAGGCGTTCCTTTATCGAACAACCTACGCATAGCTGCATAAATTTTCTGGTGGGCATCTACGTAAAAGCAATCGGCGCTTTGAATGATTTCAAGCACCTGTGCAAACGTATCTTTCTCCAGCATAGACGCGCCAAGCACTGCCTCTTCAAGCTCCACCGACTGCGGCGGCACCTTACCATAGACCATTGTAGACATGTCTGGTTTACTCTTCCTTACTCCGCCAAAATCTTTCTTAATGTTTACTGCCATTATTTTCTGTACTCTTATGTATTTCTGTAATCAATATTTCCTAAAACAACTGTTCCGTATCATTATCAACCTACCCGAATATTGCTGCGCAATGGCTGCGCTACAATTGTTAAGGCAACATTAAGGCACGGTTAAAATCTACGGGGGAGAGCGAATATAAACGGGAAAAT
The DNA here is from genome assembly GCA_903882805.1 of uncultured Bacteroidota bacterium. GTDB lineage: Bacteria > Bacteroidota > Bacteroidia > Chitinophagales > Chitinophagaceae > Nemorincola. The sequence continues at coordinate 97,655 of CAIRYK010000084.1, forward strand.
CAGAACTACAAAAGGTTTAGTCTTTTAAAATTATAACCCACCGCCCCACAGCTTACCCACAGCATATCCCCATAAAGTTCCGAAAAAGCGGAGTCTTTCCCCAATTTATTTACGTTTTGCACCACAATTAACAGCGCGTACACATCGGCATGGGGGTAAATGGTTTTGTTAATGGTTTTTTTAAGTAGCTACATTTTACTATCATCAAGGGTTATCTTTGCGCAAATATTTTTTCAGAAATGATCATTTCATACCAATGGCTGCTCGGATATTTACCGAAACCAATGCCTGTAAACGAGCTTGGCGGTATACTAACATCGATAGGGCTGGAAGTAGAAGCTATAGAACCCGTAGAGAGCATTAAAGGCGGTCTGGAAGGCCTGCTGATAGGCGAAGTGCTTACCTGCGCCAAACACCCTAATGCCGACAAACTAAGCGTAACAACCGTAAACACCGGCGGACCTACGCCTGTGCAGATAGTGTGCGGCGCGCCAAATGTAGCCGCCGGACAGAAAGTAGTGGTAGCCCCTGTGGGCGCCACCGTACATCCTACCGAAGGCGAACCTTTTCTGATAAAAAAAGCGAAGATCAGGGGCGAAGAAAGCAGCGGTATGATATGCGCCGAGGACGAAATAGGCCTGGGCAAAAGCCATGCAGGCATTATGATATTGCCTGCCGACGCCGAGGTGGGTATGCTGGCCAAAGAATATTTTAATATTCCGCAAACAGACTACGCTATACACATAGGACTTACGCCCAACCGCAGCGATGCTAACAGCCATATTGGCGTGGCTAAGGATGTGTGCGCCTACCTGACGCACCATAAAGGCGAACGCCACACCGCTGTGCTGCCACAAACGCATACAACTACCATTGCAGAAAACCAACATAAAGCCATAAACGTAGCGATAGGCGCGACCAACGCCTGCCTGCGCTATGCCGGACAAAGCATTACCAATGTACATGTAGGGCCGTCGCCTGAATGGCTTAAAGCACGCCTGCAAACAATAGGCGTGCGCAGCATAAACAACATTGTAGATATTACCAACTATGTACTGCACGAATACGGGCAGCCGCTGCATGCATTTGATGCTGATAAACTGACTGCAAACGCCATAGGCGTACAGTTTATGCCCGAGGGCTCCATCTTTAAAGGTCTTGACGGTAAAGAGCGCAAACTTGCTGCCGACGACCTGATGATAACCAGCGGAGGCGAAGCCATAGCAATGGGCGGCGTTTTTGGTGGACAAGACAGCGGTATTACAGAGGCTACCACACATGTATTTCTGGAAAGCGCCTATTTCGACTCCAAGCATGTTCGTCGCAGCTCGCTGCGCCACAACCTGCGCACCGATGCCGCTACACACTTCGAGAAAGGAGTAGACATAAACAATGTACTGCCTGCGCTGCAAAGGGCCGCAGCGCTTATTGCCGATATAGCCGGCGGCACAATTGCCACTACCATAAACGATGTGTATCCCGCAACATTGCCAGAAAGAACTGTGGCTGTAACCTACGACTACATATGGAAACTGAGCGGCAAACACTATACCGCACACAGCATAAAAGAAGTGTTGCTGGCGCTGGGCTTTGCCATTGCCGAAGAAACTGAAGAACAACTGACGCTGTATATACCATCGAACAAAACAGATGTATCGCAACCGGCAGATATTGTAGAAGAAATATTGCGCATAGACGGACTGGACAACATTACCATTCCCGACAGGCTGAACATTAGCCTCAAGCCTGCCATAAAGGGCGACCGCGAAGTGCGCGAGCGCATGGCCGGATTGCTGTGCGGCATGGGCGCACAAGAAATAGTAACCAACTCGATAGTAAACAGCAAGTACTACCCGGGCAACGACAACCTGGTGAAAATGGTGAACAGCCTGAGCGCAGATCTGGATGTGATGCGCCCATCTATGCTGGAAGGCGGACTGGAAGTAGTGCAGTTCAACTGCAATCGTAAGAGCCAAAACCTTTTCTTGTTTGAATTCGGCAATATATACGCGCAGGCCGACGCTAAGTACTACCAACAAGCGCGCCTGGTCATATGGATAAGCGGACAAATGCGCACTGCCAACTGGAGCCAGAAAGCGCTGAAAGCAGATATTTACTACATAAAAGGCATAGTGGGCAACCTATTGCAGTATTGCGGCATTAAAAACGACGCAACAGTAAGCGCAGATGGCGAGATAGTGTGGAAATGGAAAAACCAGACTTTGTGCACGGCTAGCCCCGTGCCAGCAGCAAGGCTCGGCGAATTTGATATAAAGCAGGAAGTATATTATGCCGAAATTCACTGGGACAATTGGGTGAAAGCGCAGGCTGCTGCTAAAACAAAATATAGCGAGATACCTAAGTTCCCGGCGGTGCAGCGCGACCTGGCTATAGTTATAGACACTGCCGTAACCTACAAGCAAGTGCAAGACATAACACAACAGCTAAAACTGGAACCATTGCAGTCATTCGGCCTGTTCGATGTGTTTGAGAGTGAAAAACTGGGCAAAGGAAAAAAATCTTATGCCTTAAATTACACTTTTCAGTTACAAGACCGTACTTTGACAGATGCTGACACCGAACAGTTGATGAAACAACTAATAGATGCTTATACAACTAAACTCAGCGCCCAAATTCGCGACTAATGCAGGCATTGGATCAATTAAATACAAAAGTAGATATGCTGCTAAAAAAATATGCAGCTTTAGAGGCGGAGAATAAACGCCTCAAGGCGACTATTGCCACACACGAAAAAACCGTGGAGATTCTCAGTAAAAAGCTGGCTTCGCTGGAAAACGGTATGGTAAGCGTAAGGCTGGGACAGACCGATATTGATGAGGAAGAAAAGGAGAACATGCGCCGCCAACTGGACAACGTGATAAGCGAGATAGACAAAATACTGAACACACTGAATGACTGACAAGGATAGATACTTCCTGTTGTTGGCAACGGGGTTCACGCTCCTGGGCGCAGATAGCTGCACCCAGGAGCGTCAGCTATGCCTTACGCCCAAAGTGGCAATAATGAATATGCAAACCGTGCATTTTTCCGACTCCACATTGCTTACGGTAGTAGATACGGCCCTACCAGCCGCCGTAATAGGCGCCCTACCCGATTCAGTAAAACAACTGACCCTTTACAATACCGGCTCCTTATTCAGCCTGTCTTTATCGCCGGCGGCCGATAGCTGTAAATGGCTGGTAACTACCGACTCGCTAAAATACAGCTACGATACCCTGACATTCTACTACCAACGCAATCTGGAATTTCTGTCGAACGCCTGTGGGTATACTTGTTTTTACACCATAAAAACGGTGAGTACCACCCACAACAATATAGACTCTGTTCAGATTACGAACACCAATGTAACCAATGACGTTAAAACGAAACATCTGCGCGTATTTTTTCACCCTAATTTTTAGTTTGTGCGCGGTGTGCGGCGCTACGGCGGCTTTTGCCCAAACCGATACCGCTGCAACCGACACCACAGAAATAAAAGTGAAGAAAAAAGACCTTGCCGGGCATCAACTCTGCATAGGGGCAGATATTTTTCACCCTATAATGGGTATATGGCAGAAAGACCGTTCGGCTTTTGAAATAGCTGCTGACTACTACCTGCACAACGAATATTTTGCGGTATGCGAGGCTGGCTTTGGCGCATCTGAAATGAACTACACCGACCTGAAATACAAAACAACCAATCAATTTGTTCGTGTGGGCTTCAATAAGAGCGTGCTGACGCGCGATAAGCCTACCGACTGGGATATGATGCTCATAGGCTTCAGGCTGGGCGCAGCTGCCATCAATAGGGGCGAGGCATCTTATACCGTTATAGACAGTGTGTGGGGCAACAATGGCGGTACAACGCCCGGCAAAACGTTTGGCGCGCTGTGGGTAGAAATAACGGCAGGCATGCGCGTGGAGCTGGTAAAAGGCTTTTTTGCCGGCTGGAACATTCGCGGAAAGTTTTTAATGAATGGCGCATCGTTCAAAGATCTGGCCCCGCTATATATTGCCGGGTACGGCCGCGGCGACAAAAATTCCATTTTCGATTTCAATATGTATCTCAGCTACGCCATACGGTGGGACAGGCAGCAAAGCCCAAAAGCTAAAAAATAAGTATTTCGGTTGCGGCAAGCGATTTGAGTGATAATTGATGGATTAGCTGCTACGGACATTTGGGATGCTTGCGCAATAAAGCTTATCGCACTCAATCGGGCGTGGAGCTAAAAACAATATCTGGGATGTAAGTTGTTGGGTAGCCTCAGGTAAAAGGCAAAACTATGGCGCCAGCCTGCTGCGTTGCCAGCTTCCTGCTGCATTCTTTTCAAACATAAGCCGGTCGTGCATACGACTGCTGCGGCCTTGCCAAAATTCTATACGCGACGCCACAACGCGATAACCGCCCCAATGCGGAGGGCGCGGAATTTCAATATCGGAAAACTCTTTTTGGTAGCGTTCAAAGTTCACATCCAGCACATTGCGGTGCGCTATTGGCTGGCTTTGTGGCGACGACCATGCGCCAATACGGCTGCCTACCGGGCGCGAATGGAAGTAGGCATCGCTTTCGGCGGGGTCTATCTTTTCTATTACGCCTTCTATCCGCACCTGCCGCTCCAGTTCTTTCCAGAAAAAAAGCAGCGCAACTTGTGGATTCACGGCTACATCCTGGCCCTTGGCGCTATCGTAATTTGTAAAAAACACAAACCCCAAATCATCGAGACCTTTTAGCAACACAATACGGGCATGGGGCCTGCCCTGCCCGTCGGCGGTAGCCAGCGTCATTGCATTAATCTCCGTTATCTCGGCCGCTTCTGCTTCGGCAAACCAGTTTCTGAAAAAAAGCAGGGGATCGTCGCCTACCGTTTCATCATCCAGCGCTGCCAGCAGGTAATCCTGACGGATATCGGCTATATGTTTGGCGTGTTGCGACATTTATTTCTTAGAATCTCCAGAGTTAAGGTACTTTACCATAACATATATCCACTGAAGAATACAAAGCAGAAAAAATACCCACATAAGGGTAGGACCTACGTTCTTGTTTATGTTGTCGTAAAAAGCGCTAAGTATCAGATGGTTCATGAATTATAATTTGCGCTGCAAGATACTCAATAACTTGAAAACTTAAAAAGAAGCTGGATAGATTAATTGCTGAAACCCACACTTTTTACATGCGATAATTTTGAATTTATAAATTCGCATTTTTAGTTTTAATTTCATGTCCTAATTGACCAGCCAATGCTGTTGCGGCACGTACCATTTCTCAAGGCGGTATTTCTTTATTCGTTCACCGCTTTTGGCGGTCCGCAGGGGCACATGGGCATGATGGTAAAAACCTTTGTACAAAAACGCAAAGACATTACTGAAGATGAGCTACTGGAATACAACGCATTTTGCCAGATGTTGCCCGGCCCATCCAGTACACAAACAGTGACCCTTATTGCGCTAAAACGCGGCGGCGTTCCTTTGGCAATATTCACCCTTTTGCTATGGATATTTCCGGCAGCGCTAATCATGGCATTGTTTTCTTTTATTATTTTCTACTTCGATCCGGGAGCGCAGAAAGGCAATAAGATGATACCGCTAAATCTGTTCTACTATATACAGCCTATGTCGGTGGGGTTTGTGTTTTTTGCTGCTGCACGTATGATGCAAACCAGCATAAAATATGTAGCAACGGCAGCAATTATGGTGGGCAGCCTTGTAGCGACACTATTTATCAATTCACCATGGGTTTTCCCGGTATTATTGGTTATTTCTGGCGCCATAAGCAACTTTAGTAATAACCGTATACCTACGCCAATACAGAAACCCAAAAAAATAAACTGGATGCATTTATGGCTATTTGCATTGTTGTTTGTGGTGGCGGGTATTGTAAGCGAACTAGCAAAATCGGGCAATTGGGAACATGCGCGTATCTATAACTTATTTGAGAATTTTTATCGTTTTGGGGCAATCGTTTTTGGCGGCGGTCAGGCTTTAATGCCGCTTATGCTCATACAGTTTGTAAAACGATCTACTCAGCCGCCCATCCTTACTGCGGGGCAATTGCTCACCGGTTATGGCATGGTGCAGGCTGTGCCGGGACCGGTATTCTCTATATGTTCGTTTGTAGGAGGGGTGGCCATGCACGAGTATGGCCCATTATGGCAGATAGGCGGCAGTCTGGTAGCAACAATAGCCGTATTTTTACCCAGTACATTACTGCTGTTTTTCCTTTTTCCTGTCTACGAAAATCTTAAACACCACGTTATTATTTTCCGTGCGTTAGAAGGTATAAATTCGGCAATTGTAGGAATAATCTGGGCTTCTGGCATAGTACTGTTCCGGTCTATAGCCTTCGATCAGGCATTGGCATTCGAGTGGAGTAATCTGGTAGTAGTTATGATCACCTTCAGTCTGCTTTATTTCTCTAAGATACCGGCGCCGCTTATTGTGTTGGGTTGGTTGCTCATGGGCTGGTCGCTGCATTAACAGTATTTTCTTCCCAGCCCAAATTAACTGCAGAAAATATAGGGCAGTAGTTTAGCGAATTATCATTTTTCTTTTTTACTTTTGCAGTCCTCGAAGCCAATGAGGAATGCGGCGATGGCGAAATTGGTAGACGCACTACTTTGAGGTGGTAGCGCCTTTAACGGGCATGGGAGTTCGAATCTCCTTTGCCGCACACAAGGAGACAAACAGGTTTCAACCCCTGTTTGTCTTTTTTCTTTTTCGCATGAAACGCTTGACAGGCTTGCGATTAGCTCGAATATAGAATTTACTCTTTGTGTTCGAAATGCTCCTTTTTTCTTGTCATAGACAATTCCGTCAGGGAACACCAGTTTTTGTAGTTTTTCTTTTTGCTCAACATTGCTGGAATCCCACTCTGTAGCGAGTCCTACGGATATGCCCACTGCTTTTTCTAATGCACCCAAAGGGTTCGAAATGCCAGTTGTCAATTGCGACAGTTTTTTAACGATGTCCTTCCGTTCTTCCTCAAACTTTAAACGGAACTTATCGTAGGTTACCTTGTTCATATCCTTAGTGACATAGTAGCTTTCTTCGATGTTCTCGATCTTTTTGTCAATCTCTGAGAGCTGCTGTTTATAGCTTTGTTCCAATTCAACACTCTCTTTATTTATCTCGTTCCATACAGATTCCATTTTTTTGATCAGGGGTGCTTTCAGCTCTTCTTTAATGTTGTAGTCTTCAAGCAATTTCATAAACATCTTGTGTATGTCTTTTGCGCTTTTGTTACACTTACATCCGGTTGTCCTGCATTTATAGTACCATAGGCCCCTTGCCTTCACTATGTAACCAGTAAACGGCTCATTACAATCAGCGCAGCGGATAAATACCTTTAGAGGCACTTCTTCCTGCCGCTGTTTGTGTGACACGCCATAGCCTGAATTATTTTGGTGTATTTCATTAACCTTCAGGAATAGTTCAGTTGAAATTAGCTTTTCGTGTTCTCCTTCAACTATTTCCCCTTCCAGCATATTGTGACTTAGCAGGCCGCAGTAAAAGGGATTTTTCAGAAGCTTTGTGAGATGCTGCTTGTTTAACCGTACCCCCATACTCCGCAGCTTATCCAGAATCTCATCATTTTTCATGCCTTCACTTTTCCAGATGAAAGCTCTCTTAATCTTCTTGCCGATTTCATTTATCTTAATACTTCTTACGCCGTTGATCTTGACTACATCATAACCGATGGGAGGCTTTGCTACCCAAATGCCTCTCTTGAACTTCTCTCTCATTCCGGCTACTGAACGCTGTTTTCTTAGCTCGTTATCATATTGGGAGAAAATAAACTGAATGGATTGTTGCAAAACGCCGCTTGGATTAGATGTATCTGTTGGTTGAGTTACTGCAAATACCTCTATGCCGTGTTTTTCCCTTAATTCCTGAGCCAGCTTTATAGCTCCCCCGCCGGTGCGGCTGAAACGGTCAAGCATGTAAACAAGCACATGGGAAATTTTACCCTTGTTCTTCTTGATAAATTCAAGCATACGCTGAAACTCCTTACGACCATCGGTCTTTGCACTTTCATAAGTGCCTCCGAAATACCCTGCAACGCTTATGTTGTTACGCTGAGCATAGTCATCAATAGCTTTTCGCTGGTATTCTAAAGAAAGGTTTGTGTCAGCTTGCTCCTTGCTAGAAACCCTTGTATAAACAACGGCCATTTTAGCTTCGGATAGACGAAGCATTTTATCATTTGTTTTGCCGAATCGTGCGAATGTAGATAGTGTGTTCATGCTGCTAGTTTTTGATGCGTTTCTTCTTGTTGTAAAGATATAACTAATTGATTATCAATTACATGTAATTTTTGTGAAGCATTCCCTAGAAGGATTGATGCAAAAATATTTAAGCTTTCAATTACAGCCATTGCTTCAGAGTCTGAGTAATGCTCGCAGCCCTTAAATGAGCGGAGCCATTCGGGTGTGTCCATTGATCCATTAGTAGCTGATGGCTTTCCATTGTTCGAGTTGCTTTTTATATTCAGTTCCATGTGTCTACTACATCAATTGGTAAACCAAAAAGGTGGGTAATAATGACAAAATTTTCGTCTTTTTTGAAATCTAAGATAGTTCTAAACCGCCGCAAATCATCCCAAACTTTTTCAAATAGCATGATTGTATATTAATTTTCGTATTGTCATAATGTCGAATTACTAAAATATCATGTCATGAAATGTTGGCAGATTATTCTAAAATTTAGCGAAGTGGTGAGTTCTATATTTGATACATATATCAATTTATAACCACACAAGCAATTGAAAAATTATACGTGGTGGATTTAGATTAAACCGATATTCCAGCACCAAAATAAAGCGGGAAAATGAGATTAGTAATAGATTTCGTTTAAGTATGTTTGCGGAGATACGAAAACACATCGCCAACATGGATAAAAACAATCAGAATCCGCCATCATCCCTCGAAATCAAGCTTGAAAGGATAAAAAAGAAGCTTGCCGATACGCAAAAAGAGCTGAGTGAAGCAAAAGATCAATTGCACAAGCAAGAAAATGAGAATATAAAATTGCGGTTGTTACTTGACCACTATGTAAACCCTAAAGATAAATACGATGAAAGCAGAACGTGGGTTAGCAAACTTGTGTTTATAGTTGCTCATGCCAATAAACCGTTACGCTCTGCCGATTTAATATCGTTGTTGTTACGCAGGGAGCCCGTACTTCATGAAAAAGCAAGTAAAGAGAAGTTTATTTCCCCATCGCTAAATGCGGCTATTAAATTCCGGCGGTTAATACCATATAAACTTCACGGTGTTCGAGGCAAGTTCTATTGCTTGCCGGAATGGATTAATGAAGAAGGTGTGCTATTGCCGGAGATGAGAAGCAAGATTTATTGATTCTAAACACGATTTGTCTTAATGTAACGAGTTAAAACACATCATGCTCCTGATAGGTTACAGTCACGTTACAATTAACTGTAGTGAACGACAATTAAGGGCAATTAAGTAACATACTAATCTAACAGTGCTTTTATCAAACAATCTTTCAAATCCGTATAATACTGGATATTTATTTTGGTTATCATCTCATCCGAAAGTTCATTTAACTGTTTGCGAGCGTTTAATGGAATAAGTAAAGTAGTTGCTCCCTTTTCTACCGCAATTTCAGCAAGGTTTACTGCATTGTAAACCAAATCCAAAGACCCGCCAAGGTTCAATTGACCGATAATAACTAGACCACCTTTCGTGCTACGTTCAAGCAAGGAGCTGCACATTGCCATTAGTACGGCTATTCCCATACCGTTACCACTTTTGGAAGCATCAAAGGCACGCAATTGAATAGAAAATTCGTTTGAACGAGGCTCCCTGTCGCCTACTAGTTCTTTAGCCTTACTGTAAAGGTTTTGCTCTGCATACCTAACACATTCCTGAAATTGTGGCGGTGCAGGCTTGTTTAATATCTTAACTCCCGAACCTGGGCCTACATTTATCTCAATTTTATACAATCCTGTTGTTTCCTCCTGTCCACCGGCATTTAATGCCCATATTTGGCCGGGAGGAAGCGGATCTTCACTAATTGTATTTTCACTATGAATCTCTGGAGTTGTTACAAATGTTTCAACACCTTCATCTCCGATCTTGTAACTAAAGTGCGTATTTCTGAATTCAGCCGAGCCGATACGTTTTTGTTGCTCCTTAACCCTTCTGCGGTATTCAAGTGATATTTTAACAGCCCATTCCAATAATTCATTAGAAATCGGTAGTTCGGGATTTGGCTGCATCAATTTCAGCAAACCATTGAGGGTTTTATTAACCGCTGTTGTATCTCTTCCGCTCAATGCTCCGCCATAATCTATACGGGCAACAACCGATGAAATTCTGCTAGTATCACGTAGTCTCGTCCAACACTCTGCAAGGAAATCACTTACCAAGCCAAAATGGTTTGTGAAATACGATTTATTCAATTTGGGAAAATCCCAACCTGGGACGAATGAATGAATACGATCCATAAATGCCGTGTCGTCACGCATTTCTGGAGGCAAAGGCCCGAATAAATGACCAATTCGCTGTTGGTGTTCTACATCCACATCGAAATTGCCGACCATTACAATTCCCCCTGCTGCACGAATAGGTTCTTTACCCCGGCTAAACTCACCGCTTTCCATGTAACCCTTCATAATGTTCACTCCATCTTTTTGGTCGAAGGAAACACCTGAAACTTCATCAAAACAAACCACATCATACTTGCAAACAAGTCCTCTTTCTGCGGAAGGCCCATTGTTTACAAACATCTTTGCAACCGTGGCTTTGCCCCCGGAAACTAGATGAGAGTAAGGTGATATTTGCTGATACAGATGGGACTTACCTGTGCCACGTGGGCCCAATTCAATCATATTATAGTTCCGTTCTACGAACGGAATCATTCTTACAAGTAGTACGTTCTTTGCTTTTTCTGATAAGCAATTTGGTTCCATTCCAACACTTCTTATAAGGAAGTCTTTCCACTCTTCATTCGTAAAATGTTCACGTCCTGTATATAGTATGTCTAAGACATTTCTTTGTGACAATTGAATAGGACGCAGGCTTAGTACGCCAAAAGGTCGGCCTCCATTTTCCTGTGCCAGCACAGCATCATACACCAATTCAATTTCGGCATAAAAGCCACCGGTTAGCATTCTGTCGTTTGAATTAACTAACTCCGGTGAGATGCGTACTTTATTCAATTGCAGGCTCGGCAAGGTGGCAACATAACTGTCGGTAACGGTATCCAGCTTCGCAGTAATAATGTCAATGATTTTTATTGAACCCTTTTCCCGTGCTTTAGACTTGAAATACTCTTCTTCACCCGGACGGACAGTCCTGTCCTGCAACTGTCGCTTAACAATTTCAAGCCCTTCTGCTATTTCATCCTCATCGGTAGTTGCACAATAGCGTCCCAACAGGAACTCTATCACATAAGTTGGCACGGGATAGGTTTTGCGAAAATGTTCAAGCAAATCCTTTCGCACAAAAAAGCCTTCAAATGCTTTTGCTGATATCTGGTCAAGCTTATCTAATTCCATGATATATTCTTTAGCCACCTACCGTGGTTGGTTTTCTGTCAATTATTCTGCCGTTCTGGTCAATTAAAACTACTGTTGCCGCCTGCGATTCAGCATCATCACTTACCATCACCGAGCCTTTATTATCTCTTATTGATTTATTTTTTGATTCTACTATTGACGTATTCTCATCGTTGTATTTAGAACGAACGTCAATAGTATAATTGTCACTTGCTCCATCTGTAGTTACTGCACATTTTAGGTTCACCCATTTCACATCCTTAATCCTTGCATTAGATACCGTGGCATTTGTGTTTTCTATAGAAATCTCAGGAACCAAACACTCATGTATGGAAATTCCACCATGAGCATATTCCACATTTGCCTTAAAGAATGAAATGCCGGGAGCATACGCTATGAATAGATTAGGATTCCATCTCCAGGGCAAGTGTAATAAATCAGTCTTGGCATTTTCCTTAATATAGGCGCATCTTCCCCACCGTGTTTCGGTTAAACCCTCGTTGAGTTGTGTTTTGGGCAATCCGCCGGGTAACAATAGCCAGCCATGATCCGTAACTATCTTTATTCTTTTGACACCCTTTTCAAAAGCAACATCAATAGCCTCCTGCACCTGTTCAAAAAGCTCATCAATCCTTTTAACCATATCAGCCTGCTCTTTATGCCCCGTCTTATCAATATCGCCAATTTCCTGCCAGCATTTTATATCAGTACCAATATCACCGGCGTTAGAAACCGATTTAAAGCCATGTGCCACCAGTGATTCTTTAAAAGCAGGATGAAGCAAATCCTTGCCATTTTGAAGTTGAGGTCTAAACTCTTTGATTTCACTATTCCTGGATACTGATATTGCTATCGGGGAGACACTCGGTTTTGCTGATGGGGTGAGCGATGGAATAGCTGACCAGCCAGCACTTAAAGAAATTTTGTATTTATACTTTGCCAAACGTTTACAAAACTCTTCCGCTAATTCATACCGAAACGCATCCACAAATAAAACAAACGTCTCACTCTCTTCAGAAGCTTGCTGGTTTGTAAATATTGCAGCACTTGATTCGACTAGCTTTTGGAATTTATTAGTAATTGATTCAAACCAAGGTTGGTAAATGAGCTGAATTAATGACCTGACAATTGATTTGTCCTTTTCGGTTTTAACTACTGTATAAGCTTTTCGCATGGCCTGATCAACCCAAAATCCATCGGCAATATAATAGTCTCGTAACTCATGGATATTAGAAGAAGGAAAAGGCTCAGTGGCTTTGTTTGCCATCATTACCAGGTATTGCAGGGCATTGGCCAGTGGTGACTTACCCAACTCGTACCAAACCCAGTTTCTTCTCTTTTTGTTTGTTTCTTCAAGTGCCATCAACGATTTTGATGCATCTTTAATAGAATGCTTGGCGGCTTTGGTTAGTCCTATACCCAATTCTTCTTCCTGCAATTCATTTACCTGCGGCCAACTTTCTTCAGGAAAAGAAAATATACCAGTACCAAGATCAGCAGGCTTCGCTAATCTTAGCAGGTCTTCAACTTCGGGATATTTATGCGGTGCGGTGGCATATAGCTGCCATACGTATTTCCAAGAGTTTCTTTGCGCACCTAATTTTTCGGCTATTGCTTTGATGTTTTTATGATCCGGTTCAAAATCATACTGTGATTTGCATAGGTTTCTAAAGACCTCTCTTTTGCCGAAATCCATATGGTGTAAATACGAATCACTTTTGCACATCCATTTCAGAATGTTGGGAATCATATCGGGGAATAGCTGGTTATTTAAAAACTCAGCATCTATGATACTTTTACCGTGCAATATTTCGGCATCCTGAAATATTGTAGGCAGCGATTTTTTCAGAGCATCCTTTGTTGCGCTATCTTTTGAAACCTTTAGCCCTAATCCACTAATCGGATTTTCGGCAAACGCTAGTATTGTCCATTCTTTTCCATTTTCTTGTAAGAATAAAGACCCTGTATATTGATACTCTAATAATGGCTGAAAGTCTAAACCTGCGTCTTCTACATTACGTAAATCACTTTTTGCCACTCCAGGCAAATAGATGATTGGAATGATACCATCTGTCCAATTTGCTTCAGGAAGCATTTTAGCAACCATACATTTCAACCATATTGATGGGCCTTGTTTTTTTCCGGGGTTATATTTACCATAGATTATCAGATTGGGATATGATTCCTGTATAGTTGGGATCACCTCTGCCCATTGACACTCAGGGTCAGGCCACAGTATTACCTCCGGCTTAACCATAATGTTACCATTATGATTTTCTGCCTGTTTTAGAGCTTGTAATAACTTATGGTATAGGCTATTTGTCATTTAAAGATTTCTTTTTTAATATATTCGTTCAATCTCTGCCCAATATTTCTGTCTAAAGTTACAATTGTTGATGTTGCTGTATCGCATAACACAGATGTTTTCATTACGCCGCAGCTATGTTTCCTATTTATGAATGTCCCCGGCTCATATTTTGGGGTTGGTGTGTAGTCTAAATGGGGATACAACAACAATGCGTTTATGCCTTCCCAATACTCATTATAAACGAACATCTGTTTCAGGTCGGCATCGTCTGGTATATTTCTATCGGGCAGTTTCCATTTTGTGTCAACGATCACACACCGTTTTTCATAGGTGATAATCACATCCGGCTTTACTCCTTTGTAATGGCTACTTGCGCCTGACTCCCAGAACCGTTTATAATGTTGTGGGCGTATATGCCAATCAGCAGGTTTGTGTTTTACCAGTTGACGGTATATGTACTCTTCCCAGAGGTCATTCATATCAAACAGTATCGCCAATACATGGTTATGCCCGCTGCTTATATCTGGCCTATAGTTAAGAAGTAGCATGGCTGCTATTTCTATCGCTTCCCGGTATGGAGTTGTTTTCCTGTCAAATACCAATTTCTGAAACGTGGCTTCGTTTACCTTTATGTCTTGCAATTCCGGGAACGCAAGCAACAAACTATAAACCCTGTCTTTCAAAAATGGACTTTGGCTAATTACAGGTATTAGTTTCAAAGCTTTTAGCAATATCTGGTTATAGATATTCTCCCGATCATACACCTGATGCCGGGTATAGAAAAGCTCTTGATGAACAAGGTTCTTTTGAATGTTCTGAGCAAACAACAATTTACCTTTCAGGGCAGTACAATTACTATTTTCTAAGCGATATTTTTTGATAAGTCCCAGCCTCAATAGCTTCTCGCACTCTATGATATACAACTCCAGATAAGCTTCTAATATGCTGTTATATTTAAAACGCAGGGATGCCTTTTCGTGCGCATAGACCTGCATCCAACTGCATTCACGCAGCATATCTATAAGCACTTTTTGCCATTTTGCTTCTTCTCCTTTCGGTGCTGTCTTCCCAATTTTAGGCAGTATCTCAATAGTTATATTACCTACCTGTATAACACCAACATATTGATTGAACTTAACACCATTGTGATGCAGGCTAAAAAAACCGCCACCATGCGTTTCATTGTATTTATCCAATGCCATCCAGTGAGGTCTGTCGAACCCCTGTTCTCCAATCTTCAGGAAACCATACTCAAAAATTTGTATCGGTGGATTATTCCTCATTTTAGTTTACTGGTATATCGACACGAATACGTCCTTGGTTAATTTGTCAACATCTTCAAGTTGATATTGTTCGGCATTTTCATATTGAGATGATAAACTACTACCAAAAAACTTAGCAAAGCTTTTATCATCAACCGTTGTTGGCTTTTTGAAGAATTTTTCTCCAAGCAACATTCCCAGCTTTTCATAATCGTTGTAAAAATATTCTTGTAATAACGGTAGTATTTTATTGGTAAACGCCTTGCTAAGACTATCTGCATCTGTTACGCTCATAAGCCAAGCATGACCTATAGTGTGATCGGCATCTTTGAGTATTTTCAATCTGCTATTAAGTGTTTTTAGCATTTTGGGCAGGTCTATTCCATCAGACGTTGGTTTTAATTTCGTCTCCTCGGGCAGCATAGGAACAAATGTGAAACGACGCCGTAAAGCAGTGTCTAATGCCTCTACACTTCTATCGGCGGTATTCATTGTGCCGATGATATATAGGTTAGACGGCACACCAAAGTCATCGCCGGAATACGGTAATGTCACTGTCAATGCTTCTTCTTTTCCAAAGCGCTTATCATCTTCAATCAGAGTGATTAATTCTCCGAAAACTTGAGATACATTCCCTCGGTTAATTTCATCAATAATCAAGACATAACGGTGAGAGTTGGCCTTTCTATAATCCTCTTTTTTTAATGAACGTATAGCTGCTCTTTTATCTTCATAAGCATAGTCTGATGTAACGCCAGTGATTTCATCCTTAGATACATTTTGCCACTCACCACCTTCATAGATCGCTTTTAATACCGAATAATAAGCAGTATAATTACAACCGCCGATTATTGATTTGAACTGCTTTCTAATGCTATTAATACCGTCTAATTTTGGATATGCCTCCGCAATCCGGCCTAATCTCTCTTTTGATACAGTGTATTCTTTCGTTCCATCAATATGCCTTATCAAAATATTGTTTTGATTGCTAACATCAAAGGCTTCTACTTCACCGCCGCTTCTGGAAGTTAATTGTAGTGGCTTCTCTAAACCGACAATATAATCCGCCAGCAAGTCATACTTTTCGGAAAAATCCAACACTCGTTCAGCTTCCGATGCTTGATTGCTTGTTATGAAGGTAAAGGATGCATCTACACATATTCGCTTAAATATTCCATCCTGTATATCATACTTTAGATAGTTATCATTTTCGTCAGGCTTTAGTGGCTTTATCCCTTCAATAAAGTCCTCATAACTCATACTCTGATGGAATGTACAGAACTTAATTAGTCCATCTCCAACATATTTATCATACCTGTCCTTTACCGATACTGCTTCTGTAAGTGCCGTTATGTTTTCACGCTCTTTAATAACGTCATCAATTTTTTTTCCTTCAATAATAGCAACTGCATGACTGATGCTATGGAAAGTTTTACCAGTACCAGGAGGACCG